>NZ_OY782770.1:600000-1200000 GCF_963678245.1 uncultured Sunxiuqinia sp. | reverse complement strand
CATTCACAAACGCCAACAATTTAAAGGTCGGTGGGATAAATCCTTTATTCAGATTCACTTAGACGAGCGTGGTGATTTATACATCTCGAGCAACTATTATGGCGAAAAGTGGTTAAACCATATTGCGTTGCGTGTTTACGACAACGACATTCAAGCAAAAACCGATACTGTTCCGTTGGACAATGTGTTGAACCATCATAGCGATTTCTTAGATACCAAATGGGAGAAAGTAAGCTATCGTAATGGTGCCGATAATGGCGTTATTGAGTTTATAGCCCAACATGCCGATCGAAATTTGAAGGCTGTTTTCCTTGGAACCCGCTATTATTACATCATACTTGAAACGTATGATAAACAGGCAATAAAAGACGCGCTGGCATTTTCAAAAGCCTTGAAAAGTAAAGCAAAGCTAGAGAAAGAAATTCAGTCGCTCCAATCAAAAGTTGGTTAAGAGCCTATCGGATTCGCTCGATTTGCTCTGGAGGCTGTGCCAAGATAGCTTTTTTGCCGTTTATAACGATTGGGCGTTGCAATAGGCGAGGGTTTTCCGATAGTATCGTTATCCATTCCTCATCACTGATTTCTTTGTCTTTGTACTTCGTTTTGTAAAGCTCTTCATGTTTACGAACCAAGTCGATTGGAGCCATCCCTGACTTTTGAGTTATTTTTCGAATTTCGTCAGGGGTGATTCCATCTTTCATATAGGTTTTTATGTCTGCTTTGTAGCCATTCTCTTCCAGATATTTTAAGCCGGCACGACTCTTTGAACAGCGGGGGTTGTGATAAATTTTCATAGCAACTAAATGTTTTTCCTTGATGTATTGATAATAATCTTCCTGAGCCCTGATACGTCCTTCCATGTGCTGCCTGCTGTAGTTGTTTGAAAGCTCGTTGTCGAGAATCCGTGATTTGGTGTTGTCGCGCAATTGTATTTTTAACATTTCACGCAGCTCATTTTTAAGGTCCTCATTATAAATTGGACAAGCTACTTCGATCCGCCGGTTGAGGTTACGTGGCATCCAGTCGGCCGAAGAGATAAATATTTTCTCGTCGCCGCCGTTTCCGAACAGGAAAATTCGAGAATGCTCCAGGTATTTATCCACGATGCTAATTGCCTCGATATTTTCACTGACTCCTTCCAGTTCAGTTTTCAAACCAAAGATACCGCGAACAATTAATCTGATTTTTACGCCTGCTTTAGCGGCATCGTATAGCTTATTCATCATGTTCGGGTCTATCAGGCTATTCATTTTCAAAACCATGAAACCGCGCTTGCCTGATTTAGTTATGGCAATTTCATTATCAATCATATCCACGAAAAAGTTGCGCATGGCAAACGGACTAATAACGAGGTGATTGTATTTGCTGATTCGGTAGTTGTGTTTGAAAAAACTAAATAGTTGTGCTACTTCGTCGGCAATTCGAGGATCTGCCGTCAGTAGTCCGTCGTCGCCATAAACTTTGGCAGTTCCTTCGTGGAAATTTCCTGTTCCAACATAGGCATAATTGCGGTAACCATTTTTTTCTTTGCGTTTGATCCAGGCTAACTTACTGTGTACTTTTAGTCCGGGCACACCATTCACAACATGAGCTCCTTCATCCTGAAGCTTATTAGACCAAAAAATATTGGCTTCCTCGTCGAAACGAGCTTGCAATTCAATGACCACCGTTACTTTTTTGCCATTCCTGATTGCATTGAGCAGTGCATTGACGACCCTGGAATTACCGGCTACCCGGTAAATTGTGATTCCTATTTCTTTAACCTTTGGGTCGATTGCTGCTTCGCGAAGCAAATCTAAAAAGTGGCTGAAACTTTGATAGGGATAATGAAGCATGATATCCTTTTTGCGTAGTTTCTTTAGAATGCTTTCATGCTGTTTCAATTCCTTGTGCCGAATCGGAGTGAGCTTTTTATAATAATGATCAGCTTGTCCGATTTCAGGGAAGTTCATGAAATCTTTGTGATTATGGTATTTCCCACCCGGTATCTGGTTGTCGGGATCCAATTTCATCTTTTTGTTGATGAAACTGAGTAAATCATCGGGTATTTCTTTATCGTAAAGTAAGCGCACTGGTGTTCCTACTTTTCTCTTTTTCAAGCCTGCCTCCATTTTCTCAACAAAGCTTTTGGAGATGTCATCATCAATATCGAGCTCCGCATCACGGGTTACTTTTATGGTGTAGGCTTCAAAGTGGTTGTAGTTGAAAAGAGGGAAAATGTCGGGCATGCTGTATCGAATCACGTCGTCCAATAGCATAACAAATTTCTTCCCGTCCTTTTCAGGCAAAACTACAAACCGAGACATGGAAAGATCAGGTACGCGTACCAGCGCATAAGCAAATTTCTCGGGTCGTTCTTTCATCGACAGTTTTATGGCCAGGTAAACAGAACGATCGCGCAAGTATGGAAATTTACTTTCTTTGCTCAACATGATCGGAATTAAGTTAGGAAGCAGTTTTTCCTTGAAGAAGTTTTTGATGAAAACGATTTGTTCCGGCTCTAGATCTGTTTCATCAATCATGAAAATGTTTTCTTGATTCAATTCCTTGATGATTTTACGAAATACCTCTTGAGATCGTTTTTGATGTCCGACCACCGTTTCCATAATTTTTTCATGGAGTTCATCGGGCTTAATGTTTCCAATTAAAGATTCATCATTTCCAAAATCAACCATTCGTCTTACAGATGCTACACGGACCCGGAAAAATTCGTCAAGGTTGTTGGAAAAAATTCCGACAAAGCGAATTCGTTCAAATAGAGGCACTGAGGGATCTTCGGCTTCCTGTAAGACTCGCGCATTAAAAGAAAGCCAGCTAATTTCGCGATTTATGAATGGTTCGATATTTTTCATGTTCAATAAGTTCTAATAAGTAGAAGCCCCAAAACATTTAAAATGTTTAAAGCTTTTAAATTTATCCCTTTAAAAATAACAAAGTTCGGGCGTTTTCCATCAGTTCAGCTACTTTGTTATTTAATTTTAACATTGAAAACGGGATAATTTCGCTAGGAGGATTTTGCAAATTCTCAGAGATTGTGAGCTCCCACCATCCAACATGGTGCCACTGATTCATTTTATAGCCAACATCGCGGTACTCGGTCATTTTCTGAAATCCCATGGATTCGTGCAAGGCAATGCTTCCTTGGTTGGGCAAGGTGATGACGCCAAAAAGCTTAACAAAGCCTTGCAAGCTGAGTATGGGAATGAGTGCTCCATAAAGTGCTTTGGCAATGTTTTGTCTTCGGAAATTGGGGTGCACATAAACTGATACTTTCCCGATCCCAACGATAGGCAGCCCGACGTCGATAGGCTGAAGTATAAGCGTAACCGGCTATCTCTCCATCGATTTCGCAAACCAGATAGGGACACTCTTTCAGGGTGGTGGTTATTCGGTTTTTGAAATGTTCCAGACTCGGAACTTCTTCCTCAAAGGTAGCCGCCGAGTTCAGAATAAATGGCTTGTAAATTTCCAGTATTTGTTTCGAATCATCTGGCCTGACAATGCGAATATATTTATTGTTTATCACTGAATTCCATTAAGTAGGCTTTCATAAAGCCATCGATTTCACCATCTAAAACGGCTTGCACATTGCCGGTTTCGTAGCTTGTTCGCACGTCCTTAACCATTTTATAGGGTTGCAAAACGTAGGAGCGAATTTGAGAGCCCCATTCAATCTTTTTCTTTTGCGATTCGATTTGCATTTCTGCTTCTCGTAATTTTCGCAGTTCCAGTTCATAGAGCTGCGATTTTAGCAGACGCATCGCGTTTTCCTTGTTGCCTAATTGGGATCTACTTTCGGTGTTTTCAATGATGATACCAGTAGGAGCATGTCGCAACCGAACTCCGGTTTCAACTTTATTCACATTTTGTCCGCCGGCACCTCCCGATCGAAAGGTGTCCCAGGTAATATCAGATGGATTGATCTCAATTTCGATCGAATCATCAACCAAAGGAGCCACGAAAACTGAAGTGAACGAAGTCATTCGTTTGTTTTGAGCATTGAACGGTGATAGCCGAACCAACCGGTGAACGCCATTTTCACTTTTCAGGTAGCCATAAGCAAAATCCCCTTCAAACTCGATGGTACAGCTTTTCACACCAACTTCATCGCCAGTATTATATTCTGCTACTTTAACTTTGTAGCCTTCTTTTTCGCCCCAGCGCATATACATGCGCATCAGCATCTCGGCCCAGTCGTTGCTTTCGGTTCCGCCTGCACCGGCATTTATTCGAAGAATGGCACCAAGTCGATCTTCTTCTTTACGGAGCATGTTTCGCGTTTCCAACTCTTCAATGTAGGTCAGTGTTTTGTTGTATTGAGCATCTGTTTCTTCTTCGCTGGCTTCTTCGGCTTCGAAAAATTCGTATATCACCTGCAAATCCTCTAGTGCCTGGAGGATCTTTTCATAACCATCAGTCCATGCTTTAATGGATCGGATGGTTTTCATCTGTTGCTCAGCTTCTTTGGGGTTGGTCCAGAAGTCTGGATCCTGAGTCTTAAGTTCTTCTTCTTTGAGTTGAATTATTTTTGCATCGTAGTCAAAGATGCCTCCTCAGCGCATCCCGGCGCTCTGCAAGCTCTTTGAGCTGCTCATTCTGAATCATGTCTTTTGTTTTTAGTTGAACACAAAAATAGAAAAACACTCGAGATTAATCAACAACAAAACGGACAGTTGCCAAAATGAAGACTGTCCGTTTCGTAGAGATAGGTTAAGGATTATTCTGTCCAAACAATTGTGTCTTTGCTGATCGATTTGGCTTGTAAGTTTACGCCCTCCTGTCCTGGTTCGAAGGAATATGCATCGAGCTCCAGAATAAATTTCTCTCCAGTTTCAGGAGTCCTGCTACCTAGCCAGCCTGAGGAGGTTGAGAGCGTGTAGCTGGTTTTCTTTCCATCGATTGAATTGGGGCTGTTGAAGACCAATTCATTATCAGTATTATACAGTTGGATTATGATATAGCTGGCATCATCAATTTTATTCCAACTTAACACATGTTGTTTCTTTTCTGTGTCATATTCGTAGTTTATCGTATCGGTTGGATAAATGAAATCCTCTAACAGATTGTCAGTCTTTGATTCAGATTCGCCTGTTTCTGCAAGGATATTGAAGTCGTACTTCCCGATGTTCGGTAGTTGTTGGCTGAAGTTATTGTCTTCCGTTTGGTAGTAGTAGTTGTACGGATTTTCTTCGACAGCCACCAGTGAGTAGGCTATATCTGTTGCATTTTCGGGGCTTACGCTAACATTGGTCATTGGTTTATTGGCAAAGACATGCAGTGCAAAACCATATAACGTGTCAATTTGATTATTGTTTTCAATTGTCTTGGTAATCATGAACACATCAGCTTGAGACCTGAATGGAATCTCTTCCGGTTCGCAAGAAACAAGTGCGACAGCTAATACTGGAATAATGTAGAGAATAATTTTTTTCATGGTTCGAATATCTTTTAGTATTTTTTCAATTGTTAAAACTAGATGAATTAATGATAAAAAGGTTGCGGGCAGCTTCCAATTTTCTTCTTCAATACTAAAACTCATATGATATGGTTTTATTTCAGAAATAAAAGATTATCTTTGCGCCACATTTAAAAAATGTTTATCAATTTAAATTAAATTCAAATGCCAGCAAAAATCAGATTGCAGCGACAAGGTCGCAGACGTTACGCTTTTTACCACATTGTGGTAGCTGATGGCAGGGCACCACGAGATGGTCGTTATATTGAAAGGATTGGAGCTTATAATCCAAACACAAATCCTGCTACGATCGATCTCGATTTTGATAAAGCTTTAGACTGGCTTACAAAAGGTGCACAGCCAACCGACACTGTAAGAGCTATTTTATCTTACAAAGGAGTATTGTACAAAAAACACCTCATGGGTGGAGTTGCCAAAGGTGCTTTTGATGAGGTTGAAGCAGATCGTCGTTTCGAAGCTTGGGCCGCTGATAAAGAAGCTAAGATTCAAGCGAAAGTAGACCGCTTATCGAAAGATGAAGAATCAATCAAAACAAAACAACTTGAAGCAGAGGCAAAGGTGAATGCCGATCGTGCAGAAGCAATTGCTAAGCGCAACGCGGAATTAGCAGCCGAAGCTCAAGCAGCAAATGCTCCTGAAGTAACTGAGGAAGTTGCAGAGGAAGAAGTTGTTGAAGAAGAACCAAAAAAAGAGGAAGCTCCTGCTGAAGAATCAGTAAAGGAAGAAGCTCCTGCTGAGGAAACTTCAAAAGAAAAACCAGCTGCAGATAAAGAAGAAAAGAAAGCTGAATAAGCAATCTTCTTGTTGTTAAGACAGTAAGATAGATAAGATAAAAACAGGCTGACTCAATTGAGTCAGCCTGTTTTGTGCTTGATGTAAGGCATATATGCTGTTCGTGTTTACAGATGAATTATATTTATTCTGATTTTTACATACTAATATTTAAGCTATTTTTGTTTCTTAAGAAGATTGGAGCGGGAGCGAGCCTGCTTTTATGCAATTTAAATTAGTTTAGATCGATCCGGATCAGTTCAAAAAAAAGTAAAAATTATAATGTGTAAACTATGAGTTTCAAGGCATATCTGATAAGTAAGAGTTTTTGGATTAGCATTTTATTAGCGGTAGTAATTACTGTCATGCTATTGTTAGTAACGATTTTTGTGCTGCGAGTTTACACCAATCATGGCGAGTCGTTTGCTGTTCCTGATTTAATGGGGATGCAGATTGATGATGTGAAGAAGGTGTTGGATGAAAAGGAACTTGAATATCAGATTACAGACTCTTTATATCTTCGCGATGCGCAGCCGGGGACGGTGATTGATCAGGTGCCGGTGGCGGGCTTCGATGTGAAGCAGGGACGCACCGTTTTTCTAACGATATGTGCAAGTAAACCAGAACAGGTCGCGATGCCAAAACTCACAGATATCTCGTATCGGCAGGCTTTAAATTTGATGATGAGTATAGGACTGAACGTTGGGAATGTAGATTATGTACCTTCAGAATTTCCCAATTTAGTGCTTCGACAAGAACAAGATGGCGAATCCGTTGACGAGGGGACTTTGGTTAATAAAGGATCTAATATTGATTTAACAGTGGGCCAAAACCGATTTGGAGAGAAAACGGAGATACCAAATTTGTTGGGGGTCAGGCTCGATCAGGCCAATCAGTTGTTGGCCGCTTCATATTTAAACGTGGGGGCAGTGATCTATGATGATACCTTTGAAACACTGGATGATAGCATTGCCGCACGGATATGGCAGCAACGACCGGAACCTGATCCTGGGGCTGAAATAGAACAGGGGACATCAATTGATATATGGCTAACCGTTGATGAAGAGAAAATAGAAGAAGCCAGCGAACTTGAATTTTAATAATGGTTGAAGAAAAAAATACCGACTTTGATGATGAGTTGAATGAATCCGAAGAAGGCACCATGTATGAGCATTATAAGCTGGAGGTCGATCTTGGGCAGAAAATGCTGCGCGTAGACAAGTATTTAGTCAATCGGATTGATAATGCCTCTCGAAGTCGCATACAGGCGGCTGCCGATGCAGGTAGTATTTTGGTTAACGGACAGTCGGTAAAATCAAACTACAAAGTGAAGCCTGGTGATGAGGTGGCCATTGTAATGGATTTTCCGCGGCGTGAGCTAAAAATTATCCCTGAAGACATTCCGCTAAACATTGTTTATGAGGACGACCAGCTGATCGTCATTAATAAGCCACCGGGTTTGGTGGTTCATCCCGGGCATGGTAATTATTCCGGTACCTTGGTTAATGCACTGGCATATTACTACAAGGATTTACCGATGTTTAAAAGTGCTGATCCTAGGCCGGGACTGGTGCACCGGATTGATAAAAATACATCGGGACTTATGGTGATTGCTAAAACGGAAACGGCCAAAACCAAATTGTCTTTGCAGTTTTTCGAGAAAACGACCAAAAGGCAGTATATCGCGTTAGTTTGGGGTAACCTGAAAGAGCCAACCGGAACAGTTGAAGGCAATATCGGCCGGAGCCACAGCAATCGACAGGTGTTTACGGTATATCCCGATGGGGAGTACGGAAAAACTGCTGTTACGCACTATAAGGTGTTGGAAGAATTAGGCTATGTTAATCTGGTTCAGTGTCAGCTGGAAACCGGCCGCACACATCAGATTCGGGTTCACATGAAATACATTGGTCATCCACTTTTTAATGATGATACTTATGGTGGCGATCATATTTTAAGAGGAACCACTTTTTCGAAATACAAGCAATTTGTAAATAACTGTTTTAAGATTTTACCACGACAGGCACTTCATGCTAAAACACTTGGGTTTGTGCATCCAACAACCGGCGAGGAAATGCTCTTCGATTCGGAATTACCGAATGACATGAACGAGGTCGTTGAAAAATGGCGTGGTTATATCTCCAATCGAAATATTGAATAGTGCAATGAAACGAGCATGTAATTATCGCATAAGCAGGCGTATGATTAGTTAAAGTGAGTTTCATATGTACCATAAACTAAATAACGAAGAGCACATGAAGAAAAATATTGCAGTCGTATATGGCGGCGACTCCTCCGAATATGTTGTTTCGGTGATGAGCAGTAAGAATGTGTTGCAGGCGGTGGACCTCGATTTATTTCAGCCGTGGGCAGTCGAGGTGAAAGGGAAAGACTGGAAGTTGGTTGTTGATGGCGAGTCCGTTGCTGATATTGACAAGCAGGACTTTTCAGTTCATTATCAGGGTGAAACGCTGCATTTTGACTTTGTTTACATCACCATCCATGGGACTCCCGGAGAAGATGGTATTTTGCAGGGCTATTTCGATTTGATGAAAATTCCGTATTCGACCTGTGGCGTGCAATCTTCAGCTTTAACGTTCAATAAGTACTATTGTAGCAATTACCTGCGCAACTTCAATATACCCATGGCTAAATCGGTTCGTTTAACCCGGAGTGATGTTGTTAATGTAGACCAGTTGGTTGCTGATTTAGGACTGCCGGTTTTTGTGAAGCCTAATGTGGGAGGATCCAGCTTTGGCATTACAAAAGTAAAGCAAAAAGAAAATTTGAAAGCGGCCATTGAAAAAGCGTGGGAAGAGAGCTCCGAGGCATTGGTCGAAGAGTTTATAGATGGCTTGGAACTTACAAGTGGACTGGTGAAAATGGAGCATGAGGAATTTATTTTTCCGATAACGGAGGTGCTTCCTAAAAATGAGTTTTTCGATTTTGAGTCGAAATATACCAAAGGAGCTACCCTGGAAATTACTCCAGCACGAATTTCAAAAGAGTTAACACAAACCTGTCAACAGCTTTCTTCCAAGATTTATGATTTATGCGATTGTCGAGGTATTGTGAGAGTCGATTATATTTTGAAAGGAAATACGTTTTATTTTTTGGAGGTGAATACCACTCCGGGAATGACCGCAACAAGTTTTATTCCTCAGCAAATTGAAGCGATGAACATGCAGTTGAAGGACATTATTACCAAAATCATTCAGGATCAGATTTGTTGAAAAAAATACCTGTTCTAAATTAGAGAAGGAGACTAAAGTAGTTTCCTTTTTTTATAACTTTAAAATTCGTTATCACTAAAAATTTAGAACCAGAAGGTTCTGCAAATCAACAAGTTTATTTTCAGACATGGCTACAGATCGGAATAATTCGCGGAAGAAACAGAACAACTCAATAGAACAGATTAATGCGCAGTACGGTAAATTGCCACCACAGGCAATTGATGTTGAGGAAGCTGTTTTGGGAGCGTTGATGCTGGAACGTGACGCCTATGTTACTGTGGCCGATGTTATTGATACTCCCAGTTTCTATAAAGAAGAGCACCAGAAGATTTTTGAAGCGATCAAGTATTTGTCTACCCACGAAAAGCCGGTGGATTTGTTAATGGTCACTCAACAATTGAAAGATAATGATACATTGGATGCCGTGGGAGGTCCACTCTATATTACCCAGTTAACAAGTCGGGTGGCCTCGGCTGCTCACATCGAATTTCATGCGCGTATTATTGCACAAAAATACATTCAGCGCGAATTGATTCGGGTGTCTTCGGAAATTCAGACCAGCGCTTACGATGATAATATGGATGTGGATGATTTGATTGATTTTTCGGAAACAGCCCTTTTTAAAGTGGCCGAAGGAAACATCAAGAAAGAAACCCTTCCGATAAAACCCATTTTGAAAGAAGCTGCTCGTTTAATTGAGGAAGCTTCGAAGCGTGAAGATGGACTGAGTGGGGTCCCAAGTGGATTTACCGCACTCGACCGCATGACTTCCGGCTGGCAAAAAACTGACTTGATCATTATTGCTGCCCGTCCGGCGATGGGTAAAACTGCTTTTGTACTTTCTATGGCCCGGAATATGGCGGTGGAGCACAAAGCTCCTGTTGCTGTATTTTCGCTGGAGATGTCAGGGGTGCAGCTGGTCAATCGTTTGCTGGCAGCTGAAACCGAACTGGGATCAGAAAAAATTAAGAATGGACATTTGGCAGATTGGGAGTGGGAGCATTTTAACCGAAAACTGAACGTGTTGGAAGATGCCCCCTTATTCGTTGATGATACTCCTGCACTTTCTATTTTTGAATTCCGAGCCAAATGCCGACGATTGAAAATGCAATACGACATTGGTGTGGTGATTGTCGATTACTTGCAGCTGATGACTGCCGGTGATGCCGGACGCGGTAGTCGTGAGCAGGAGGTAAGTATGATTTCTAGGTCGCTGAAAGCGATTGCCAAAGAGCTGGACATTCCTATATTAGCCCTTTCACAGCTAAACCGTTCGGTGGAGTCGCGTGAAGGAAAACGACCACAGCTTTCCGATCTTCGTGAATCGGGGGCCATTGAGCAGGATGCTGATATGGTGATGTTTATTCACCGCCCTGAATATTATGGTATCACCGAGGATGAAAACGGAAATTCATTGATTGGTGTTGCCGAGATTATTATCGCCAAGCACCGGAATGGTTCAGTAGGTGATGTGCCACTAGCCTTCAAGAAACAGCAGGTTAAATTCTGTGATCTGGAAACCATTATTCCGGAGGAAATCGGTGGTGGCGTTGTGGGACAGACATTTGGATCGAAAATGAATGATGATCCGGGTAGTGTTGAAATGCCCGTAAACAGCGCTTTCGAATCGGAAGGGAATGGTTCTTATCAAACACCAAATTCAGATGATGTCCCGTTTTAGTCTTTTTAAAAAAGTTTTTCTGGTACTGGCACTTTTTATCTTTGCCGTGCAAAGTAGTTGGGCGATTTACCTGATGATTCCGATGGATGATCAGCAAAAGAATCACCTGAAAGCCTATGGAATGGCCTACTGGACGTTAGAGCAAGGCATTGAGGTGAAATGGTTGTTGAATTACCGTGGCGGAAGTTTTCTAATTCCGTACTATCAGGAAATTGAGGATGAATGTTTGGTGCGCGGTGTTAGCGCTGAGAAAATGGCCGATGTGCAGTCCAGCGCGATTCTGGCTGAGATTGCCCGCCCGGAAGTCAACCAGGATGCCATTACCATGCAAAAAGCACCCAAAATTGCAGTGTACTCACCACCCAACAAACAACCCTGGGACGATGCGGTAACGATGGTATTAACCTACGCCGAAATTCCGTATGATGTAATTTACGATGAAGAAATTTTAACCGATCAGTTAAAAGACTATGATTGGCTGCATTTACACCACGAAGATTTTACCGGTCAGTTTGGGAAGTTTTTCCGTTCGTATCAGCATATGCCCTGGTATCAGCAGGAAGTTGAAACCAACAAAGCTCTGGCCGGGTGGATGGGCTTTTCGAAGGTGTCGGAAATGAAACGGGTGGTTACCAAGGAAATTCAGAGTTACATTGCGCGGGGTGGATTCTTGTTTGCGATGTGTGCAGCTACCGATACTTACGATATTGCCATGGCTGCCGATGGAGTGGATATTTGCGAGTCGATGTTTGATGGCGACCCTGCCGACCCGCATATGAATGAGAAATTGGATTTTTCGCACACGCTGGCTTTTCGTGATTTTAAAGTTGTAAAAGATCCCTTTCAATACGAATTTTCTGATATTGACGTGTCAACAACCAGGCGGGTAACACCAAGTCAGGACTATTTTACCTTGTTTGATTTTTCGGCCAAGTGGGATCCGGTACCAACCATGCTAACCCAAAACCATCAGCGAATTATTAAAGGCTTTATGGGGCAAACAACTGCTTTTAGGCAATCGCTGATTAAACCCAATGTGCTTGTGATGGGGGAAAACAAAGGAGCCGGAGAGGCTCGCTACGTTCATGGCGAATTAGGCAAGGGCTTCTGGACGTTTTACGGAGGACATGACCCCGAAGATTATCGGCATTTGGTTGGCGATCCGCCTACCGATTTAAACTTGCACCCTAACTCGCCAGGTTATCGGTTAATCCTGAATAATATCCTGTTTCCCGCAGCCAAAAAGAAAAAGCAAAAAACCTAAAAAATAGGTTACCACACATTTTCGGCAGTTAGAAAATGAGTAGTTGGTGGAAATCGAATCCTCACGGCGGTTCTAAATTCCCCGACTGATGTCTTCATGTAAATCCTGAAACCCTTGATTTTATTATTATTGCGGCAGGTTTTGACCCTCTATCGAGGGTTTTAGCGTTTCCCCGACCGATTTCTCGGTTCCCATTGGACTTGTTGAGCCTCCCCTCGGCACTTTCCCCGATTTAATTGGCAGTTTGTGCCGTCCCCGGAGCAAACTGACCACCAAATTGGCAACTTGCCTGCTTCATTCACCCGAAACTTACTGATTGAGTCAGCTGGATATTCATCTGAAAAAAAATGAACTAAAAGAAGATAAATAGAATTTTATTTTTTTTATCAGAATGACGTCTAGCGGCTTCAACCGCTAGACGATCGTGCTTACTTCAATCACATTCTCCTGTAAGAGCACCGAGAGGAAGTGCAGGAAATTCCAATGCTTATTTTTTCTCGGCAAAATACTTATAAAACAATGGGATAGTGGTAATGCCTTTGTAGAACTGTTCCAATGGGAAATTCTCGTTTGGTGAGTGAATGGCATCCGACTCCAGTCCAAAGCCCATCAAAATTGTTTTAATACCCAACACCTGTTCAAAGGTGGAAATAATTGGAATAGAACCACCGCTACGAACAGGAATAGGCCGCTGTCCGAATACGTCGATGTAAGCTTGTTCCGCAGCCTGATAGGCAGGTAAATCGATTGGGCAAACATACCCCTGGCCGCCATGCAGCGAGGTTACCTCCACCTTAACCGAGTTTGGAGCAATGCTCTCCAAATGGATCTTAAACTGCTCGGCAATTTTCTCATGGTTTTGATTGGGAACCAGGCGACAGCTGATTTTGGCAAAAGCTCTTGATGGTAAAACAGTTTTGGCTCCTTCGCCCGAGTAACCGCCCCAAATGCCACACACATCAAACGATGGGCGAATGCCGGTGCGCTCGATGGTAGAATAGCCTTTTTCGCCGTCCAGTTCATCAACGGAAAGGGCTTTTTTATAGCTTTCCAGATCAAAAGGTGTTTTCGCCAATAAGGCCCGCTCTTCGGTGGAAACTTCCAATACATCATCGTAAAAACCGGGAATGGTGATGTGCCCGTTGTCGTCGGTCATTTGTGCTATTAACTTAGCCAATGTATTGATGGGGTTGGCAATGGCGCCGCCATACAATCCTGAATGCAGATCGCGGTTGGGGCCGGTGACTTCCACCTGCCAATAGGCTAGTCCGCGCAGGCCGGTAGTAATGGCTGGCTTACCGGGCGCCAGCATGGTGGTGTCGGAAACCAAAATAACATCAGCACTCAGCATTTCTTTATTTTCTTCGCACCACTTACCTAGGTTGGGAGAGCCAATTTCTTCCTCTCCTTCAATCATAAATTTGACATTGCAGGGCAGGGTGTTGGTCTTTACCATCAGCTCAAAAGCTTTGGCGTGCATCATGCCCTGACCTTTATCGTCATCGGCACCTCGCGCCCATATTTTACCATCACGTACTTCCGGTTCAAAAGCAGGCGAATTCCATAGCTCCAGGGGTTCAGCAGGCATCACATCCATGTGGCTATATACCAACACGGTTGGCTTTGAGGGATCAATGATTTTCTTGGCGTAAGTAACCGGATTACCATTGGTTTCAAAAACCTGTGCTTGATCGGCTCCCGAACTGAGAAGCAGTTCTTTCCAATATTCCGCAGCCTTATACATGTCTGGTTTGTGGGCTTCAATAGAGCTGACCGAAGGAATTCGAATCAAGCCAAATAGTTCATCTAAAAAGCGGTCTTTATTATTTTCAATGTATGTTTCAATATGTTTCATCATTGTAGTTTTTGTTGTTTACACTCGATTAGTAAAGATAAGGCATTCCCTTGACATCGAATACGAGAAAACTCATGGATTTGCCTTTGTTATTTTTGATGAATGTCCAATACGTTTGCCCGTTTTAGAATGTGGGCTGTAACATCAGCAATGTTGAATAGCAAGTTAAATTGCTGCTGCGTTTCTCCTTGCTCGGTATTGTTTAAATGCTCCTTAATTTCATTCATCAGGTTGTCAATGTGTTTGCTGTTCGTGCCGTTTTGAACTTGCATCGAATCGGTAACTTTCTGCAAAGCCGCCAATACATCTTTAGCAATCGATAACAGCTCAATTGTAGTTAGCTGCTGCTGACGATGTGCCCCCAGTGCCGATAAATAAGACAATAGCGCATGGTTAAGGTAGGTGAGGGTGAAGGCCTGTTTGCGAAAGTGCTGTCGACTTTTGGGCTCCATTTGCATGCCTCGCCAGGCTAACACCAGGGCGTTGTCGGCTCGGTGTGCCTGTCGGCGTGCTACCCGGTAATCAAAATCATCCTCAGTCGATTCGTGTTCATATTCGTTAATGATGGCTTGAAAGTAGGCCGTGTTTTTACTCAGCGCCTCTTTAATGAGACCGGGCAGACGTTTGTATTGCCAGTCGGGCCAAAGTAACCTCACACTAATAATAGCCAGCACCGAACCAATTACGGTATCAACCAAACGAGGAAACATGATGGCTACCCCTTCATCGGTAATCAGGCTGAATGCACTGAGCACAAAAATGGTAATGAAAATAACAGAGATTGAATAGTTCCGACGCAGCCAAAACAGAAAGGTAAAAGCTGATGCCAGCATGAGCAGCAGTTGTCCGGCACTGGTCGGGAATAGCTGAACGATAAGCACACCTGCAATAACTCCGGTGAGAGTTCCCAAAACGCGTTGTAGCAGGCGTCGGCGGGTTTCACTGTAACTGGGTTGGCAAACAAATAAACTGGTAAGGATGATCCACTCTCCCCTCACGATTTGAAATCCCTCGGAAATTGCAAAGCCAACCAGAAAACATAAACTAAGCCGAATAGCATACCGCAGCCGTGGATGGTTCCAGTTTAGCTGAGCTTTCAGTCGTTCGCCAATGGTTCGTTCATCTTTGGCCAGACGTGGCGTTATACTTCGTTGCTGATCTTCGTTTAATTTGGCCAGCGACTGATGTGATCGGTTCAGGTTATTGATGAGTGGCGCCAACGGATGCGTCGCTTTATTTTCAGCTTTTTCGAACTGGTCTTTCAAAGCATTTACCATCCAGGCTAACGAAACAGGATGCCGATAAGGCGTTCCGGTTAGCAGACTATTCGCAAATTGCTTGATGGCCAATGATAGCTGCAGAAGCGTTTGCCCAATCCCTTCCAGTAGCTCTTTATTTTCCGGGTCGTCACTCAGCAAATCGTAGCGCTCGTGGCTGGAAGCAGCCCTTTCGTGCAAGCTTTGCAAAAGCATGAAATAGCGCATGTATGGTTTCAATGGCTCCTCATCCTTCACCGCATCGCCGTAACTATTCAGTACGTCTTTACATCGATCCAGCGCGGCAACTAATTCTACGTTTTGAAGTGCCAACTGATTTCGTAACTGTCCCTGCCGTGTTTTGTCGCTTGGAAATAGTTTCGCTTTTTCTTCGAGATAAGTTGCTAAGGCCAGGTAACCTCTGGCTAATTGTTCTTCCAGTAATCGCCACGGATGATAAAAAAGCAATACGAGCGAAAGCAACCCATAAAACAGGGCTCCGGCCGAAAGAAAAATAGGCTGCAAGTACCAACTTGTACTATTGTCGATACCCAGCATGGTATAAATGCCAACGAGTATCGCACCAAAGGTAACTCCCCGGTATCGCTCACTCAATCCACCAATGAGGATAAAACCAATGGTGGAGATCGCAAGTCCGAAACCTAAAATAATTGGGTAGGGATTTAATAGGGCGACAGCAAAGCTTGAAAATCCGAAGCTTACGACTTTTAGTGCCAGCGATTTGATTCTTCCCCGGGGATGATCGTCGGTTTCGGAAAGGGCACCGGCTAAAGCTCCCAAAGCCAGAGTAATGCCAATAACCGATTTTCCGGCAGCGACGAATGGAACAGCCAGCAAGGCAATCGCAAAGGTCGCTTTGGCAGCCATCAACCGGTCAGGATTGCTCCAAAAAGTCTGTCGGAATACTTCAAACCACGCGTGCTTTCGCAAAGGATTAATGAAGACCGAGAGCCATTGATTTTTCTCACTCATGCTTTACTTCAATTTTCAGTGTCGCTTCTAATTGAAACAAAATTAATAAATCATTGCTCATTTCATGGCAACTGAATGACCTCAGGTAAACTCACGGATATTCAAAAAAAAGATACCAATCAGGAGGATTGATATCTTTCGTCTAAAAGTGAAACGTGTTATAGCTATATTTTTCAGATTGAAAATTGAAGCCAGGAACTGTCATCCTGATAATCTTCAATAACCAAGTCAAGTGTTTTTGATTTGAATTTGCTCATGGTTTGTGTAATTTCTTGCTGAAGCATGTTTACTCCACCTTCAATAAGCTCGCTGCGAAATCCTTCGTCGGCCAATCTGTGTACCATGTCCATCGAAATAACACGACCAATAACTTGTCCCAGTTCCACCATTTTACGTTGAGGTAGTTGCAGATTCAAGTTAAAGTTGAAGAGGTCTTTTAATTGGTCGGCTGAGCGACTGGTTAATTCATATCCTTTCAGGAAATTGAATAAGTTTGTTTCTTTCAGCTTGCGCATTTGCTTTACAATTCCTTCTGAAATCTGAGCATAAAGAATATCATTCGATCCCTCAAAAATCTGGAACGGACGGCTGTCAACAATTCCACGTCCTCCAAGATGGCTTAGCTTGTATGCTTTTGCGCCAACCAACTGGGTAAGCGATTGAGCTGCTTCTTGCATCAGGTCGGTAATTACCGATTTAACCGCGTTTGCTTCAATGCCTATTCCTGTCAGGTCGTTTTCAACACCGGCCTTTTTTGCACTGTTTGAGCACATGGCCGAGCAAACCGTAAATGAGGCTTGTAATTTCGATAAACGCTCCTGAACCTGATCGTAGTTCAATAAGCTTTTCCCTCCGACTAATCGTTGTTTGCAATGGTCGATTGCTTCATCCATAATACGATGAATAAAACCCATGGCCATTCCCGGAAACTGCATGCGTGAACGATGCAGTAAATCCAACATCATTTTAACCCCCGTTGAATGAGGTTGCAGGCGATGCGTTTTTGGAATTTTTACATCAATATGGTTTCGTCCGTAGGGAATCTGATACAATCCAAGGTTGTCAAAAAACTCTTCAACCTGAATGCCCTGATTGGGTTGGGTTACATCGCAAATAAAGAAGTCGATGTCGCGTTTCAGATCACCTTTTCCCGTTTTTTGTCTGGCGGTGAGCAGCCAATAGTCAGCCCATCCGGTTAATCCGGCCCAGTGTTTTTTCCCATTCAGCTGGAAATAGTCTTCTTCTTCAGTACATGATGTTTGCATGTTCAGGGCATCGCTGCCGTAATCAGGCTCGGTAATCATCAGTCCACCCATGTTTCGCTGTTCCAAAAAGCGTTTGAAAACCGAAGCTTTAGTCTCTTCCTGTGCGTACTTTCCAACGGGCTGTAAAAACAGGGCTGAATTAATTCCAAAAGTCAGCGACAGAGCCAGCGATTCGTACGACGCTGCTTCAAGCAGTGCAATGTTTTCGCGCATGATGGCACCACGACCACCATATTCCTTCGGAATTCCGATCGATAGCGGATTACATTCCATGATTTCGCGAAGCACAAAAGGAGGCAATCCCCGTTGCTGGCTGTATTTGTCAATATCACCTCGTTGATGATAGACTTGTTTCATTTTGTCTTTAAGCTTTGCTAAAAATTGCTCGATTGGCTCTTGGGTAGTTGAATTCCTTTCCGAGGAAGTTTTTTTCATCTCAATAATCTCATTCATTCTCATACATTTATAATATGGGCATATTTCAACCCCATAACTGAACAAAACACCTTGAAAGATAGATTGTTCTTACAAGTGTGAATTTAGAATGGTATTTATTATGTGTTGCACGTAAGTTTGAAAGAAGATTCACTTAACTAACTTGACTGTTTAGGTGGTATAATTTTCGGTATTGGCTGGGCGAAAATGATTTCATACGTTTGAAACAGTGATTGAAGTTTGAAAGGTTGTTGAAGCCGCTCTCAAAACAGATTTGAGAGATGTTTTGCTTGTTTTCAAGTAATAATTTGCAGGCGTATCCAATTCGCATTTCATTGACAAATTCAGTAGCTGATTTACCGGTTTTATTTTTGAAATAGCGGCAAAATGCACTGGTGTTCATGCTTACATGTTGGGCAATCATTGTAACTTTTAAATCTTGCCTGTAATTTGAATTGATAAAATGCATCACTTTATCGAGCCGATCGCTCGACAAATCGTGCAGGTTGGCTTGGTAGGATTCGCTAGCCAGCAATCGTTGATTTTTAGTGGTAGCCAACTGATCCAGCAAATCAACAAAATGCAAGGTTCGCCTAAGACCTTTCAGACGCAGTAATTTTAAAATGTCTTTTTGCAGGCGGTTGGCGACGGAAGTTGAGAAATGAATTCCGCGCCCGGCTTTTTTCAATAAGTGACTGATTGCCTGAAATTCTTGATCATGATCAATTTGCTGTTTGAAAAAATCTTCAGGAAAATGAATAACAACAGCCTTGACTTTATACTGCGGATCATTTCGATGAAATAATTCATTATTTTTCCAAAAGTGGGGCACGTTTGAACCCAACAAAATCAGATCGCCCGCTTCAAAATTTTCCACGCTGTCACCAATAAACCGGGTTCCGAAACTTTCAATTACATACACTAGTTCATATTCAGGATGAAAATGCCATGGAAAAGTGAAATGTGGAAAATCGTCCCACTTTACTTTTAAGGAGCTTTCATTCTTAATATTCAGCTGTTCATGCATGATTTTCATTAATCCGCGATTTGATTGGTTTGCAAATATATTGTAAATTCATGCACAAATACAACTAGATAGAAGACGTAATTCATTCTATTTTTGAGGCGACGTTTATTCATTAACAAGTTCTAAATCTATACCATGAATAATTTTAATATTGAAGGACAAATTGCCATCGTTACCGGAGGTGGTGGTGTGTTGGGCGGGAGTATCGCTCAAAGCTTGTTGGAAGCAGGCGTAAAAGTGGCTATTCTTGGGCGAAATGAAGAACGGCTGAATAAGAAAGTAGAAGCACTGAAATCTATTGGCGAAATTGAAGCTTTCCCTTGTGATGTGTTGGATGAAGAGCGACTGAAAGAAGTTCGCGATGAGATTCTTGATAAATGGGGGGCGATTGATATCCTGATTAATGCTGCAGGCGGAAATATCCCGGGTGCCACATTAACCGAGGAGCAAACCATTTTTGATATGAAGTTGACTGACTACCGAAAGGTGACCGATGTAAATATGCATGGCACGGTAGTTCCAAGTTTGATTTTCGGAGAAGCGATGGCAAAAAACGGGAAAGGCAATATCATAAACGTTTCATCAATGGCCACTTATTCGGCTATTACACGGGTAATGGGATATTCTGTTGCTAAAACCGGAATCAATATTTTCACCCAATGGATGGCGATGGAAATGGCTCTTAAGTTTGGAGAGAAATTACGTGTGAATGCGATTGCTCCCGGTTTTTTTATTGGCGATCAGAATCGTGCGGTATTGATCAACCCGGATGGCAGCTACACCGAACGAAGCAAAAAAGTATTGGCTCGCACCCCGATGAAACGCTTTGGTGACATTAACGAATTAAACGGCATTGTTCAATTTCTATGCTCCGATGCCGCAAGTTTCATTACCGGAACAATTATCCCGGTTGATGGCGGTTTTAGTGCGTTCAGCGGTGTTTAGCTATTTAAAGGTAAGTTATGGGGCTTGAGAAAACGTGGCGTTGGTTTGGAGATAAAGATCGGGTGAGCCTTGCTGATCTGAAGCAAATGGGTATCGAAGGGGTGGTAACCGCTTTGCATCATATCCCGAATGGGGAAGTTTGGCCTGTTGAGGAGATTCGAAAGGTAAAAGACCAAATTGAACATTTTGGTATGCGTTGGTCAGTGGTGGAGAGTTTGCCGGTTTCCGAAGGAATAAAAACGCACAATGCTGATTATCCCCGGCTGATTGAGAATTACAAGCAATCGATTCGCAACCTTGGAGAGTGTGGCATTGATCGAATTTGCTATAATTTTATGCCTGTGTTGGATTGGGCTCGTACCGACTTGCATTACAAATTGAAAAGTGGGGGAGAAGTTATGTTTTTCGACTTTCCAACTTTTGTGGCTTTCGATGTTTTTATCTTGAATCGGGAAGGAGCAGAAAAGGATTACCCTCCGGAGATTGTAAAGAAAGCAGCACAAAAAGCCCAGCAAATGAGCGATGAAGAAAAAGAAAAACTTGCTTACAATATTATTGTCGTTACGCAGGGTTTCATCAATGGTACCGTTGACAGCTCGGCTCTGGATTTCAAACAGACTTTTCTCGATTTAATTGATCACTACAAAGAAATTAATCATACCCGATTGCGGGAGCATCTATCCTTGTTCTTGAGGGATGTTATTCCGGTGGCCGAAGGGGCAGGGGTGAAGCTGTGCGTTCATCCGGATGATCCGCCATTCTCGGTATTGGGACTTCCACGGATTGTGAGTACGCAAGATGATTTGGAATGGATTTGTGATCAGGTTGATTCGATTTCAAACGGACTTACCTTTTGTACGGGATCGTTATCGGTGAATCGAGGAAATGATTTGCCCGGGATTGTGAAAAAACTCGGTTCGCGCATTCATTTTGCCCACCTGCGCAACAATGTATTTTTACCGGATGGCTGCTTTCACGAATCAGGGCATATTGAAGGTGATGTTGATCTTTTTCCGATAATGAAAGCGCTATTGGAAGAACAGCACTCTAGAAAAGAGAGGGGCCGAGAAGATATTCGAATTCCGGTTCGTCCGGATCATGGTATCAAAATGTTGACTGACTATGAGAACGATGCTAACCCTGGATACCCGTTAATTGGCCGTTTAAAAGGTTTGGCCGAACTGACCGGATTGGAATTGGGCATGGTACGGATGCTTGCCGAAAAATAGAACCGGTAAGTTATGCGTTGGTTAGGTCGGACTATTGATTTTCTGAATTAGCTTAGCTGTAATCAAGTAGCTCAATTCGTAGGCTTTATCCCACATGCTCGCCCGTGCCCCGGCAATATTTAAGGTTTCGACCTGATTGATTTTAAGAAAATGAAAGAGCTGTTCCAAGGTTTCGTCAATGAGAAATGGAGAAACCTTGAAAAGGAAAATCGGTTTGTTCTTTTCTGAGGCATAATTATAAGTTAGCAAGGTGCCACCACTTAATTTCTCCTCATAAACGATCAAAGTGGCATCTGATTCATTGATGTTTTTTCTGGTGCGATCATCATAACTGGTGCTCCAAATTTCCTGGAGTGGATAGGTTAACGGGATTTCACCGTCTTCCGCCTTTCGGCCTGCAGGACACCAGCCTCCACAGGAGAACTTGGCATTAAGACAAGCATCTAATGCAGCCCGGTCAACACCGGTTTGTCCTCCGCTAATTATTTTGTTGCAAATCATACTTAAATATAAGAAAAGAACACGGGCCAGAGTTTTTCTGTCGATAGGTTTTATTGACTTTTTTTGATGATTGTTGAATGATATTTATGATGGCTTTTGCTTGTAATATTCGTAAATTCCTTCCATCGCTTTAGACCTTACCCGCTTAACGAGTTCAAGCCGCTCGCCCTCTGATAACTTGACGAATGATTTAGCCAAATCGATTTTTTCCTGCATCTACTCCTCGTTTTCAGCTCCGGTAATCAAGGTACTTATTGGCAGAGACAAGGAGTAGTACAATGCTTCTTTTATGCTCATATAATTTGGAATGACAGGGTCATCAGTTGTCCAGCGTACTTTTTTTCAAAAAGCGGCCGTCAGCGAGCGTTTTCATAGCCAGTATGCCAATATTTCGTTCTAAAAGCTCGGGCATAACATTATTTGAGAAGCTGAAGTATGATTGGTCCAATACATTCACAGGCATTTGAACGGTGTCGAAGGGATCGTTGTCGCGAGTAAGTTTCAACATTTTTTAAGGGCAAAAGGGTCTCGGTGTCCGGTAAATCCAATGTACTTTACTTTGCCACTTTCTTTGGCTTTTTTCACAACGTCTAACCCCCCCTCAGCTATGCGGTTTTCAACATCTTCGGGCGTGAAGATTGAATGGATTTGCCACAAGTCGAGGTGGTCGGTTTTCATTCGTCTGAGAGTATCCTCCAGATGTTGTTGTGCATCTTTAGCATTTCGAGCCTGGGTTTTTGTCATCAGAAAAATATTATCCCGATATTTTGGGGTCAGGTATTTTCCGTAGCGTTTTTCACTAACGGCGGGTCCATATTGTTCCGCTGTATCAAAAAAACGAACCCCTCCCTCAATTGCTGTTTCTATCACTGCTTGAGCATTGCGTTCACTAGTCCAGCCAATATGATATCCGCCAACACCCAACATTGTCACATATTTATTTGTTTTGCCCAGCCGACGTATCGGAAGTAATTCTCCCAGCTTATCGCGTTCTTTATTTTGCGCACTGAGTAAGGAAGGAACAGGCAACGCAGCAGTCATGGTTGCCAGATTTTTGAGGAGTTCGCGCTTGTGTGTCATGTGTTTTGGATTTTATTAGTTAAACTAGACAAAGCGAAGTTTGCTTGTGTTCAGTTCATTACCATGCATGAACGGCCGAAGTGCTTCCTGGGATTTTTGTGTGGTTTTTGTAAATTGGATAGCCGAATAGAAAATACTTGCATTTCATCAATGAAAATTAGAACTTTAGACAGCGATTTAAAAGTAAAATCTAACTACAACCAAGTTTGTTTATGAACCGGAAACTGATTATAATTAGTTTAGTTCTCCTATACTCGTTGTATGCCTCTGCGCAAGATGATTTTGTGTCTCTTTTTAACGGGGAAAATCTGAATGGATGGGTTGAAAAGAAAAGCCCACGTGACCGGAATTACATTTTCTTTCGCGTAATCGACGGAACGATCATGGCTAATTCTTTGAATAACCCGGAGCACAATCCTGCTTGGTTATATTCCGAAAAGGAATATGGCGATTTTGAGTTGAAGTTTAAATTCAGGGCATTTAAAACCAGCTCGGGTAATAGTGGTTTGCAAGTACGGTCTAGATATGATGATGAAGAACATTGGATGCATGGACCTCAAATCGATATTCACTCACCAGCTCCGTGGCAAACAGGTATGGTTTGGGATGAAACAAAAGGCTATGAGCGATGGGTATATCCAAATCTTCCTCGAAAAGCAAGTGTTAACGAGTCTATGCAAAAGAAGAATGTGATTTTTTATTATGCCGAAGAAACCAACCAATGGAACGTGATGCGCGTGCGGTGTGAAGGATCTTCGATTGAAGCTTGGTTAAATGGCATAAAAGTGACGAATTACAATGGGATCGGAATTCTAAATGATGTAAAGCATAAAAGCTTAAATGTGGGAATGCGTGGTCATATCGCAATCGAAGTTCGTGAAAAAGAGGCATTGATTCTCCAGTTTAAAGAGATCTATATCAGGGAATTCTAATTTTACTAAATTTCACTATTGTGTGTGAAGATGATGATCGTTCCCGATCAGTACCCAAAAACGATCAAAATAACAACTACTACAAGAAGGGGTGACAACAATTCTTTTCACAAGATAAATTTGGATGACATGGCTCACGAATTTGACAACTACTATTTGAATAAAGAAGAACCCAATAAAGGTTGTTTGCTCGCTTTGCGGCGCATTATTCTCGGACGGGACACCAAGGTGACTGAAACACGGAAGTATGGTATGCCTTGCTTCTGCTATATGAAAAAGATGTTCTGCTATTTATGGACGGACAAAAAAACAGATGAGCCTTACATTCTTTTTGTTGAAGGAAAATATCTCAATCATCCTGAATTGGAACAAGGAAGTCGTTCCCGCATGAAGATCCTGAGAATTAATCCGAGTGTTGATCTCCCGATTCAGACAATTCAATTGCTATTGAATGAGGCGTTGGGTTTATATCTAAATGGAACGATAAAAGTTAAATAGGCTACGAAAATTGGTCACATTATTTATGGACTTTTAACTAGGGGTTTACAACAATCATGATTAAAATATGACACAAAAAAAGCAGGCCTTCTGAGCCTGCTTTTATATTTTGTGAGAATCTTCTAATAGAATTTTGCTCTTTTGTCTTCAATTTCAACAGCATTTTTTTGTGCTTCGTAGGCTTGATAAGCTGCTCGATAGCTCAATGCTTGATTCAGACGCTGTAATTCTGCTTGAACATTTTCATCTGAACCTTCTGTTTTAGAAATAACTTTTACCAGATAAACTCCACTATTTCCGACAACAGGACTCGACATTTCATCTTGGTTTAAGCTGGTCATTGTTCCAATCACTGCTGGCTCCAGTCCAATTGATGGAATAGATGTTGAGTTAAACGTAATGCCATTAGCATCTTTCACTTCAGTATTTAATGCTGAAGCAGCTGCATCAATGTCTTTGCCATTGACGGCGTCAGTCATTTTTTGAGCAATTGCTTCACCTTTGTTTTGCTTTTTAACAGCCAATTCAATACGAGGTTTCACTTCTTCAAAAGAAGCTATTCCTTCTTCGGTTGCACTTGCAACAGCTGCAATCACAAAGTTATTTCCTAGTTCAAAAATTGCAGAACCTTCAGCGTTGTGAAGAATGTCTTCAATATCAGCGTCATATGCTGCGCGGATTAATGAGCGAGATTGCTCCAATCCTCTTACCTCACGGTCATTTTCGCCAAATGTTGCAATTTTCTTTGTTAGCTTTTCGTTTGCAATGGCTTCTTTAAATGAATCATAATCCTGATTTTCGGCAACAAACTTACTTGCCTTAGCGTACTCGGTTTGGTACGTTTGTGTACTTGGTTCAACATTACGGATTAAGGTCGCTAAACGAACCTGCTTAACTTCTTTCCCTTTTTTTGTTGGTTGAATCAGGTGAACACCAAATTGCGAAGTAGCAGTGTAAAGTTCGTCTACCTTTCCGTTGAATGCCGCTTCCTCGAAAGGTTTTACCATTTGGCCTTTTTTGAACCACCCCAGATCTCCTCCTTTACGAGCAGATCCGGCGTCTTCTGAGTATTCTTCGGCCAGTTTTGCAAAGCTAGCTCCGTTTTCAATTTCACTTTTTAAGCTGTCAGCTAAAGCCATCGCGGCTTCATAACTTCCGACAGTTTCCGGCTTGATCAAAATATGGCGGGCTTCTACTGAGTCGGGCAAATCTTTAAATTCGTCAATCTTAACTAATTTGTATGTATTGCCTTCCTTATAAGGTCCGTAAACATCACCTTCTTTTCCGTTGAAAGCAAATTCAGCAAGGTTTACAGGAAGTTCACTTTCTTTTTGGTAGATATTTTCAAAACGAACGTCAGAGTTAACATTTACATATTGCGCATTGTCAGCTACGTTTGCAAACTCTGGTTTTACATCTTCCATCCATTTCAACGTGTTGGCATCATCAGCTTCAGAAGCTTTAACATTGAATGTTACATATTCAATGGTACGACTTTCCTCTTGTTTGTAGTCATCTTGGTGCTTGTTGTAATAATCTTTCAACTCACTTTCTGTTACTGAAATTGCACTATCAGGCAAGTAGCTGAATGGTAAACGGATATATTGAGCATTAACGCTTTGATTTTTAGCTTCCAGACTATTTTTAGCTTCAATTGTTGTTGTATTCAGTCCCTTTGCAACCAAGTTGTTGTATTTGGTTTGGATTCGTTCTTCTTTAATTTGATCTTCAATATAAAGCCAATAAGCTCTCTGCTGAGCAGTAGCATTGGTCTCTAATGATTTTAGGAATTGAAGAACTGCCGTTTTATCAACCTGCCCTGTTTGCGGGTTGCGGAATAGTTGCTGAATGATTGGATGAAGGTTAGCTCCCTGAACCATGTCGAAAAGTTCATCAGACGTTACGGTTAACCCAAGGTCTTCATAAACTTCACTCATAACAATTTCGCGAACTAAATTTTGCCAAGCCTGCTCGCGCACTTGCACCCACGTCTCTTCGTTGAGCTGTGTAGCCCCAGTATTCATCTTGTAGATTTCCGCCATTTCTTCAATGCGTTTTTGGAAATCAGGGTACTGAACAGATTCTCCATTAATATCGGCAACTTCTAACTGTTGAGGCCTTAATAATGAACTACCTGAGCGAAGCATATCGCCTAAAATGAAGGCAACTAATGCTAGACCAATAATGATCGCAACCAGTAGGCCGGCACGATTTCTTATTCTCTGTAATGTAGCCATTGATTAATAATTATTGAATTATGATTTACTTAAAATTTTCGAGCTACGAAGATAGTAATTTTGAGAATTAAACCTTAGGATTCATTTTTTATTTTAGGTGTTGTCCAATATCTTAAGGTTCACCAGCTCGATCTTAGTGTTTGAGGCTTTTAGGATTTTAAAGCGGTAATTGTCTATATCAATGATCGTATTGATTTTAGGAATACTTTCGTGGTGGAATAGTATAAACCCGGCAAGTGTTTCAAAGTTCTCTTTAACCGGAAATTTCAGGTTGTATTTTTCATTCAGGTCGTCCAGTTCAATGCGTGCCGAAAGGACAAATTCATGATCACTAATTTGTCGTTCCACAAAATCAATGGTGTCATGTTCATCTTCAATTTCTCCAAAAATCTCTTCTAAAATGTCTTCGCTGGTCACCATCCCTGCTGTGCCACCAAATTCGTCAACCACGATAGCAATGCTGCGGTGTTGCTGGATGAACTTACTCAGCAATTTACTTGCGGGCATGGTTTCGGGAACGATTAGTACTTTTTTCAAATTGGAACGAATAGATCCGGGATTAGCAAAGATTGTAGAGTGATGGATGTAGCCAATAATATTGTCAATATTATCCTGATAGAAAAGGATTCGTGAATAGCCTGTTTCAATGAATTTTTGGATAAGCTCTTCCATATTTGAGTTGACATCTATGATCTCAATTTCAGTGCGTGGAACCATGACCTCTCGAAGTTTCACTTTTGAAAAGTCAAGCGCATTTCTGAAAAGCTTCACTTCGTTTTCTAGCTCCTCTTCACGCATTTGCTGATCTTCGTCGGTTTCATTCACAAAATAATGCAGATCAATTCGGTTGAAAACCTTTTTCTTGGTATCCTTTCCGTAGGATGATTTGAATATTGTTGTGAGCAGAACACGGGATATCCCGATGGTTAATTTTGATAGCGGATAAAATAAGAAGTAGAAAATGAATAGTGGTAACGAAAAGAAACGTAGAAAAGTGTTCGGATTTATTCGAAACAACGTTTTTGGCAAAAACTCAGCGGTAAAAAGTATGATTAGTGTTGAGGTAATTGTTTGTAAAAACAAAACAATGGTGTCGTTAGGGATAAAATTGAAAAATAAGGGTTCCAGGAGCTGAGCAAATGCAATACCATAAATGACAAGCGCAATGTTATTGCCGATAAGCATTGTTGCAATATATTGCCCTGGGTTCTTAGTAAAAAGTGATAAAATACGGCCGCTAATAAAATTTTGCTGTTTGTCCAGTTCCAATCTTAATTTATTGGCTGATACAAATGCAATTTCCATTCCGGAGAAAAAAGCAGAGAATAAAATAGTAGTAAGAATAATGATTACTAGGATTTCCATATTCAACTATTCTTCAACTTCAATATATAGCGGTCCTCTTGGATTTTTTATTTTCCAGTTTCCCAAGTTCTGATCAGATTCAAAACCAACGCCGGTTATTACCTGATCTTTACGAATGATTTTGACAAATTGTTCGGAATAAATTTTTTCCTTCTCTTCTTCCCAAATCAGTTGTTCTGTCTTCAAGGTGTCCCCTTGAGGATTGACCGCAACGACATTGTTTTCTGCCTCCCATCTTTTTTCTTTTTCAAAATAGCGAGCATAATTGGACGTGATGCTTGCTGTTTGCTCCATTTGGTCGTTATATTTTTCAATTTTCACGCCTTCAGGAAATTCGATAAATGGGTCATCAACTTTATCATAGTTGATCAATTTGGGAGTAATCAGTTTAAACCGAATGATTGTTGAATCGGAATGAATCATCTCGTAGTTTTCAGCCTCGGCACTATATAGCTTTTCGCCCGACGATACTTCTTTTATTTTCTCAATCTTATTGGCGCAGGAAAAGAAAAGCACTGCAATTCCCAGAGAGAGAATTGCAATGCTTAAGCTTGGATATTTTGATTTTATTTTTTTACTATTTGACACGAGCTTTTGTCGTTTCATTTATCCAGCTACCGATAGTGTAACTTTGACCTTCTTGAAATCCCTGGAAGAACATTGTTTCTTTGTCAGGGAAATAACGTTTGTAGATTGCAATTTTTTCATTTGCACTTGCAAATACATCGGGATCCACACGTTTTGCTTTTTGGTAATAATCTACCGCCAACCAATACAATGATGCATGTTCAAAGTCGCTTTCGCCGTAGTATTTACTATATTGAGCATAAATATCGCCTAGCAAAATGTATGCACGACCTGAGTTTGGATTATTTTGAATAGCTTTACGAGCAAGATCTCTCGCTTTTTGAAAATCATTCTCTTTTGCGAAGATGAACAAGCCCAGCTCGTAATAATACTTGGCTAATAGCTCTTTGTCTGTTTCTGATTTGATTGCATTTTGATAATATTCTTTTGCACGGTCAAATTGATCACGTTTTACAAACAGACGAGCCATGTTAAAGGCTGCTTCAGCGGAAGGCTCCAGGTCATACAGTTTTTCTGAAGCTGTTGCAAAAAGCTCACTGTCGGTACAGTCTCTACGATCAAGAATCCGGAGCATTTTCTTCAAGTCATCAACATTCTGAATGATTTCGTCATACTGTGGTTCATAGAGCGATATTAACGCTTCGCAATCAGCAGCACCACTGGTTTGGAAAAGTCGATCAACCAAATCCTTTGCAGTTAAATATTTTTCGCTTTCCGGTTCTGTTTTGAGGTAATTATTTATAATATCAGAAGCTGTTTGATAGTTTGCAGCAACTTGATCCTTTGGAAGCTCTCCCATGATGAACAGTCGTTTCGTGGCTTGCATAAACACAACTAAGACAGCTACCTCTGATTCTTTCTTTTGTAAATTGATTGACTCTTCTAAGTAGCCATAACCTGTTTTGAGAATCGATTTTAATTGATCGTCATCCAGATTTTCATTGGCTAATTTGAATTTCAACAAGTCTGTTCCCTGACGCCCACGGACATAGCCTTTTTGATTGAAGTATTTAATACGACGGTCATAAATTGAAATTAAAGAATCGATGTATGCATTTTTTTGATCCCAATCTTCCGTGTTGTTGATCAGGTACTCATACATGTTTGATCCATGGATATATAAGTTCAGAGTTGATTTTGGATACTTATTGTAAACCATTCTCCATGGCTTCATGGCTGATTTATAATCATCTTGTTTGTAAAATTGATCATACATCGAAAGATTATTCATGAAGTCGCGATCTTTGGCTTTAACCAATTCCTGACTCGTCCGAAGATCTACATCTCCTGACTCGTCTGCAGTGGCTCCTCCTGTTGGGATTTCACCATCAAAACTAAAATCGATTTTATTACTACTGTTTCCTTCAATATCAAATTTGCGTGAATCGTCAATAAAAGTAAATCTCAGGTATTTCGATTTTTCATCTGCTTCGATTTCATATTTCCCATCAAAGCTGGTCATGAACGTATCGTTTGATTTATGGGCTTCAACTGTAACCCCTGCGGCCGGCTCTCCCTCTCGATAGACAGTGCCTTTAATTACTCGCTGTGCAATGGATGAAAATCCAGTTATAACAACAATTGCTATTGTTAGCAAGAATGTTTTAGATAATAAAGGTTTCATGATCAATTTTATTTTTAATTACACTTTTTTGTTAATCGAATTTTCGTTGGATAAACCACCGATCAAACAAGTTCAAATATAAACTTATTTTGGTATAGTTTTCACGAATTAAGTTATCCTCAATTGTTCCTCTACGTCCAAATTCCAATGCTAAATTGATTGTTGACTTTGAACGATTAACTGGAAGACCTACACCAAAACTCATGCCATATTCGTTAAGTTGTTGGTTGTTAATTTTTAAGTAGGACTTATCAAAGTGTATACCTGCACGGTATCGGATACGTTTTATATAACTGCGGATAGAAGTTGCTTCCGGAATATATTCGGCACCAAAACTCACTTTAGTTTGGTCAGTCAATTCGGTAACCGGGCTTCCATAAAATTTGGCTTCACTCCACTTTGAGTGATGAAAATCAGCGTTAACTTCAAGTTTGTTTAATACGGTATAAGACACTCCAAGCCCCATGCTGGTGGGCAATTGAATTTTCCCGGGCTCATCAACGATTGTGCTTACAGAGTCTGCTATTGTACTTCCGCCGAAAGATAAAATCTTTTCTTGTTTCAGATTGTGGAATGCGGTGAATTTTGATTTTTTATCAAAGGTAGCCCCAATTGTTAAAAAATTATCATTTTTCAACTTTAGGTCGTATTGAATACCAAGTAAATACGCAAAATCACGAAGCCTGGTTTGTTCGATCTCATTAAAACCGTATTGCTCGGCATCATCAATAAAATAAATTGAATTATTCTGATTTAAGGTCCCAAACAGATAATAAACGTTAGCTCCAACTGACAATGATTCTGTAAGGTTAAAGCCTGCTCCAAAATAGGCTTTCGAAATTGTACCTGTTCCAAAATAACTATATCCTATCCGACCAATGTCTGGATCATCTTCCTCGGTATATATCTCGTAGCCTTTGTCTGCATACGGAGTAATCCCCATAGTTGCCGCAGACCATCGGGTAATTGGAAAACTGAAAGAGAAATATCTGAAGTTGGCATCGTTGGTTGTAAAACTGTTCGATGCGGACTTGTATTCAGATAATCGACCATCTGCTCCAAATTCGAATATAAATGACAAACTGTCGATTGCAGGGTAGGATGCGGGGTTTGAAGAGTTGATTTGCACCTGATGCCTACTTCCGAGTGATGCACCACCCATTCCTGCAAAACGTCCTTGGGAGTAACCGTGAAGGTCTCCCAAACCGAAACGAGAAAATGGCGATGATGTGTTGTTATTTTGTGCGAATGAAGTTAGTTCCATTAGAACGAATAATCCGCAAATGAAAATTCCGCTAAGTCTTTTTAACATTGTGTTCCAGAATTCTGTTTAAACCGATGAGCGTTAAATTAAAGTGTACAAAGATGGTTTTTTTAAATTTCTTATCAAAGAGAATCGCATCTCCGCCAGTGATAATGATTTGTAATTTTTCGTAAATAGTGTTAAAGTGCTCAATGTATTTTTCGACTTCAAAAAGCAAGCCCATTTGTACGCCCGATTGAATGGCTGATTCGGTGTCAGTTCCTATCACTGGAGCTTTCTCGTTTTCCGTCAACAGGGGCAGTTTCCTGGTAAATTGGTGAAGTGCTTTAAAGCGGGTAGTCAAACCCGGAGAAATGTTACCTCCAAGATATTCGTGTTTAGAGCTGATGAATTCGTAAGTAATCGCTGTACCGGCATCGATTACCAGCACATTTTGATTTGGGCAAAGTACCGTTGCACCAACTGCTGCAGCTAAGCGGTCTTTGCCAAGTGATTCAGGAGTTTTGTAGCGATTGATTATTGGGACAGGCGTGTCAGCACCTAGCTCAATATAGGTGTCAAAAGATTGCCGTAGAAAATGTTTCAATTCTGCCGCATAATCGCGAACTGCTGAGACGATTACATTTTTTAGATCAGCATGTTTCTGAAGTAAATCCTGAATGTCCTCCGGATGCAATTCGTCCACAACGAAATGATGCAAGATCTCACTATTCTTGAACACAGCAAGTTTGATCCGACTATTTCCTATATCAATAACCAGATTCATTCTTCTAGTCGCTGGCTAATATCCATCGCTTGTACCGAGTGCGTCAATGCGCCAATCGAAATGAAATCAACACCAGTCGCAGCCACACCTTTAAGTCGCTCAATGGTCATGTTTCCTGAAGCTTCAACTTTTGCATTTCCATCGATTAGTTCCACAGCTGTGCTCATGGTTTCGTTGTCCATATTGTCTAACATGATAATGTCGGCACCTGCATTCAGTGCCTCCACGACTTGTTCCATCGTGGTTGTTTCTACCTCAATTTTAATATCAGCAGGAACTTTTGCTCGAATTTGTTCTACGGCCGGTGTTATTCCTCCCGCTACTTCAATGTGGTTATCTTTAATCATGACCATATCGAACAGTCCGATGCGATGGTTTGTTGCGCCACCGGTTTTTACTGCATATTTGTCGAGCATGCGAAAGCCTGGCAATGTTTTACGAGTATCCAAAATCACCGTATTGTAGTCTTTAACCGCATCAGCATATTTGGCCGACATGGTTGCAATTCCTGATAAGCGTTGAAAGAAGTTCAGCGCCGTACGTTCGGCAGTTAGCAGTGCGCGGTACGAAGCTTCAAAACGAACCAAAACAGTGCCGTTTGTAACACTTGCTCCTTCTTCAACTTGAGGTTCCCAAACCAGCGACTCATCAAACTTTCGGAAAACCATTTCAGCAATTGGTAAGCCGGCAATTACTCCATCGGCTTTGGCAATCATATAGGCTTTACGGCGAGTTTCTGCCGGAATCAGGTTGTCGGTAGTGATGTCTCCTGTTGCAACATCTTCGTTTATCGCCAGATTGATTAGAGTTTTGGCGGCTTCAAGTTCTTTTGCGTTCATCATTTTTGTATCGGAATAAAAAAAGGTTCTTGATATTTTTGCTGAATAATATGTAGTCTGAAGTCTGGTGATTCCTTTTGGAAATCTTCACGAATATGACCTCCGCGGCTTTCTTCCCGCAATAGCGCCGAATGTGTAATTAGTAAACAAATCTCAACGATTTGTCTTGTTTTTAGTTGATTATAATCTGTCAGCTGCTCAGGGATTCGGGTGTTAATCTCGAGTAGCTTATCAATGGTTTCCTTAAGAAATCGACCTTCTCTAACAATCCCAACATTTTGGGACATCAAATCCGCGATTTCGTTTTTAATGTTTAGAAATGCTTGTTCATTTTCTTGTTTGTTGGTAAGCGCTTTGTAATTTTCAGCCTTTGTTGTTTTGGGCTTTTGCAATGATGCTTTTTCGGCAGCACGTTTGCCAAAAACTAAGCATTCTAACAGGGAGTTGCTAGCTAGTCGATTGGCTCCCATAACGCCTGTAGAGGCGACTTCGCCACAGGCAAAAAGGCAGGGGATGTTCGTTTCTCCATCCAGATCGGTTTTTATGCCACCAACCATATAATGAGCTGCCGGAGCAATGGGAAGCAAGTCCTTGGTCATATCGTATCCATACTCCTGCAGTTTTCTATAAATGTTTGAGAATCGCTTTTTTATTTTCTCTGCGTTCAGGTGTTTCATGGATAGGTAGATGTGCTTGCTTTTGTGCTTTTGCATTTGCCGATAGATCGAAAATGCGACAATGTCGCGTGGAGCAAGCTCTGCCAATGGGTGAACTTCTTTCATGAAACGCTCTCCGATTGTGTTGAGCAGCCAGGCTCCCTCGCCACGCACCGCTTCACTAATCAGAAAAGCGTCTTTGTCATTCACAAAGAGCGCCGATGGATGAAACTGGATAAACTCCATGTCGGCTAATTCTGCTCCGGCTTCATATGCCAATGCAACACCATCGCCTGTTGCCGTATGCGGATTGGTTGTTCGGCTAAAAATACGCGATAAGCCACCGGTCGCCAGAATACAGGCATTGCCTTTAAAAATTACATTTTCGTCCGAGACAAAATCAATTGCTTGTGCTCCTGTGCATCTACCTTCTTCAATAATTAATCGGGTAACCGCTGTATATTCAAATGAAGTAACAGTTTCCTGATTACGAACTTTCTCAAGCATAAATCCGGTCAGCTCTTTTCCGGTAGCATCTCCGCCGGCATGCAAAATTCTTCGCTTGCTGTGTCCTCCCTCAAGACCTAAAATATATTCACTATCTTTTTGGTCGAACTTCATTCCTATGTCAATCAATTCCAACACTCGTTCGCGACCTTCGTTTACCAGAATCTTAACAGCCTCTTTCTCGCATAGCCCTCGCCCTGCAACAATTGTGTCGTGATAATGTAACTTCGGAGAGTCGTCTTCGTTTATTGCTCCCGCAATTCCTCCTTGGGCATAGTACGAATTACTGGTGTCCAACTGTGATTTTGTAATAATGGCAACAGTACCATGTTTCGATGCATGATAGGCAGCTGATAGCCCTGCCAAACCGCTACCAATTACAATGGTGTCAAAATTTATAACTTGCATTTACGTTGACTTCAAATCAAATAAGAGATACAAAGGTATATAAAACTGATTTATCAGTAGCTTATAACGTTTAGTTTTTGTTATGAATTCGACTCCATGGAAGAGTTAAATTTATGAAAAGTTGGATTAAGAAAAAATTACAAATAAATTTGAAAGTCTTGTGATTATATTTCGATCTTGCGAACTTTTAATCTTGAAAAATCTCCAATGCGCAAAAATGACAGGAGTCAATAAATTAGGAATTTGTTTTTCAATCGGTTAAACTTTTTATCTCAAATGACATCTAAAAAAATCAATTCAGATGTTTATATTATCTCAATAAAGCTAACATGGTGTTGAACCCCTTGTATGTTACAATCCAAATAAATCGAACATGAACTGGAGAAAAATTACGTTTGTAGTTGTAGGTCTTATTATTTTGCTGGGCGGATCTGCAGTGTTGTCAAAATTATTTATTTCAATGAAACCGGAGGCGGTGCAGAAACCCGAAACTGAGGTGAAACGCTATGTATCTGTTGAGCAAGTCGACTATTCAGAGATCATCTCATCGGTAAAAGCACAGGGAAGAGTTGTGTCAGGAAACGAAGTTTTATTGGTTGCCGAAGCCCCTGGTAAAATTGAACGTGGCGATGTGAGATTAAAAAAGGGAACCACGTTTAAAAAGGGACAACATCTTGCAACGATATATAAAGATGAAGTTGAATTAGCATTGAAAAGTAAAAAGAGCCTGTTTTTAAATAGCTTAACCAATATTCTACCCGATATCAAAATTGATTTTCCAGACAACTATCAGAGTTATTTGGATTTCTTCAATGCGATCGATTTAAACGAGACACTTCCGGATTTGCCCAATTACAACGATGAAAAATTGAAGGTTTTTTTAGCAAGTCAGGGTGTTCTTAATAGCTATTACAGTATCCTTCAAGATGAAAAGAAACTGGATCGCCATTCAATGTATGCTCCATTTGACGGTACTTTTACCAAGGTCAATTCTGAAGTTGGTGCCTACGTGAATACGGGAGGGCAAATTGCGAATATGATTCGAACAGATTTGTTGGAGTTGGAAGTTCCTATTGAAAATGAATTTTCGCGTTGGATTAAAATTGGAGATCAAGTCACGGTCAATAAGGGAAGTCTTGAATTGACTGGCAAGGTAGTGCGAAAAGCAGCCTTTGTTGATGAAAGCACGCAGTCGCGCAGTATTTTTGTTAAGGTGGATGCGAAATACAATGATATATTATTGTCAGGCGAATATCTATCGGTTGTTTTTCCGGGATTACCGATCCAGCAGGCTATGGAAATCCCTAGAAGTGCTGTGTTTAATACAAATGATGTATTTGTCGTGGACGGAGGATTCTTGAAAAAGAAGCAGATTCATATTATAAAAGTAAATACTTCAACATTGATTTTTGATGGATTGGAAGAAGGTGAATACGTTGTGACAGAATCATTGATTAACGTGAAGGAAAAAACACCGGTTGAAATATTAGAAGCTAAAACAATTGGAAATACTGAAAGTTAAGAAATGAGAAAGCTAGTTGAGATTTTTGTTCGATTTCCATTTTACGCAAACCTAATCATCGTATTTCTTCTTGTAGTCGGTGGATTGAGCATGTATAATATGAAAAAGTCGTTCTTTCCGGAACGACCTTCACGAAATATTTATATTTCTGTTTTCTACCCCGGAGCCTCTCCTGTGGAAATGGAGGAGGGGGTTACTTCGCGTATTGAAGAAGCAGTGCGTGGAATTCCAGGTATTTATGAGATTACATCAACATCCTCAGAAAATTCGACTCGTGTTCAGATCGAGATTACAGGTGACATCGATATCGACGAGACTCTGATTGAGGTCAAAAATGCCGTTGACGGGATATCATCATTTCCAACTGCCGCAGAACGACCAATTGTATATAAACAGCGCACAACTTCGCGTGCCATGTTTTTAAGAATGACTGGCGATGTTGACTTGTTGACACTAAAAGATTATGCGCAGCAGGTTGAAGAAGAGTTGCTGGCATCGGGGAAAGTTAGCCAGGTATCCATATATGGTTTTCCTCAGCTTGAAATTTCGGTTGAAGCATCGGAGGAAACCCTACTCCGTTATGGACTGACTTTTTCAGATTTACAAAATGCGATTTCACAAAATAATAGAGATGTTTCCGGAGGTGAGATTCGTTCCATGCAGGAAGAACTCATCATTCGATTACGCTCCAGAAGTGCCGACCCAAATAAAATTGGAGATATCGTTCTTCGTGCTGATACGGATGGCAGTCTGCTGCGAATCAGAGATGTTGCCACCGTAAAAAAGAAATTTGCAGAGACACCAGCAAAGAGCTTAATTAAAGGGAAACCAGTTATTACCCTAAGTGTTTCCAAGTTGATTGTTGAGGACTTGGAAGAAATTGATCAATATGTTCGCGGTTATATTGAAGAATTTAATACGAAACATCAAGGAGTTGAAATAGATATTACATTTTCATTTCTGGAGCTGTTATATAGCCGTTTAGACCTATTGTATACAAATGGATTTCAAGGGTTGGTGATGGTGGTCCTCGTGTTAGGATTAATGTTGAGTACTCGCCTTTCCTTATGGGTTGCCTGGGGGATTCCTTCCTCTTTTCTGGCCATGTTCATTGTTGCAAATTTAATGGGAGTAACCATCAATATGATCTCGTTATTTGGGATGATTTTAGTTATTGGAATATTGGTAGATGACGGAATTGTTATTGGCGAGAATATTTTTCAGCACTTTGAAATGGGGAAGACTCCAATGCGGGCTGCTATTGACGGAACTGTTGAGGTTGTTCCAGCTGTTATTACCTCCGTTTCGACTACAATGATTGCCTTTGCACCCCTGTTTTTTATATCTGGCCGGATGGAGATGATGTATGAAATGGCATTTATCGTGTGCGCCAGCCTGTTCTTCTCATTATTTGAAGCATTTTTTGTTTTGCCGGCTCACCTTAGCAGTCCTGCGGTGTTAAACGAACGCGCGATGAGTTCAAAAGCGAAAGGTTTGCGAAAGTACACCGAACGATTTTTCTCCTGGCTGCGCGATTATGCCTATGACCGGGTTTTGAAATTAATCGTACAATGGCGTTATGTTGTTGTCGGTATCCCGGTTGCTATGTTTTTAATAACGTTTGGACTAATTGGAGGACAGATTATCAAGACAACCTTCTTCCCAAGAATGGAATTTGACTCATTTAATATTAATATTGCCTTTACCCCTGGTCAGGGTGAAGCACAAACGATGGCTTATCTGGAACATTTTGAAGATGTTGTTTGGGAAGTAAATGAAGAAATGAAGGAAGATTATAATGACTCTGTGGACATCATCAATAATGCATTCTTGAGTTTAGGGACCGCATTTGATGGACAGGAAACAGGAGCACATGCAGGAAATATTAATGTCTTTCCACGAAATTCAGAGGAAACCGGAATCAGTAGTTATGAAATTATAAACCGGGTGAAGAAAAAAATAGGACCGGTAAATGAAGCAGAAAAGTTTACAATTGGAGCAAGAGGTCGTTTTGGAGCTCCCGTGTCCATAAGTTTATTGTCGCGAAATATTGAGGAGATAAGAGCTGCGAGGGATTTTTTAATCACAAAGTTGGAAGGGATGCCCCAGTTAAAAGATGTTGTTGATAATAATTCACTTGGAAAGCAGGAAGTCCGATTGAAGTTGAAACCCTTGGCTTATATGCTTGGTTTCAATGAATCATCCATAGCAAACCAGGTGCGTCAGGGATTTTATGGAGGTCAGGCTCAACGAATACAGGATGGGCGTGATGAATTGCGAATTTGGGTACGATATCCCAAAGAGGACCGCGAAACGATTGGACAAATGGAGCGAATGAAAATTAAAACCGCAAATGGAGAATACCCTCTAACTGAGTTGGTCGATTATCATTTGGAGCGTGGTCCGGTTAATATTCAACGTTTTAATGGTAAACGAGAGATTCGTGTGGAAGCTGAACTTGTTGATCCGGATGCTTCGGTTACTGAAATTTTGGAGCAAGTAGGAGAAACTGTTGTGCCGGAATTAAAGGTGATGTATCCGGGGATTCAGGTCGAATATCAAGGGCAACAAAAAGAGAGCCAGCGGAATATGAATGATATGACGCTGTATTTTCCGCTCGCATTTTTGATAATCGTTTTTATTCTGATGATCAATTTTAAGTCATTCGAACAGCCTCTGCTGATCCTGATTATGATTCCAATGGCAGTTCTCGGAGCGATATGGGGGCATGGAATACACGGAAAACCTGTTTCAATTCTGAGTGCTTGGGGAATTGTTGCTCTTACCGGGGTAATTGTAAATGATGCAGTTGTATTTCTGGAAAAATATAATTTGCAAATAACACGAGGCATGAAAGTTCGGGACGCTATTGTTGAGGCCGGAAAAAACCGCTTGCGGCCAATTATTTTAACCACTTTAACCACTTCATTTGGGTTATTTCCAATTGTGTTAGAAAAAAGTTTTCAGGCACAGTTTTTAATTCCAATGGCTATCTCGTTGGTCTATGGAGTCGCTTTCGGAACCTTGTTTATCTTACTTTTCTTCCCGGCATTAATCATGATTTTGAATGATATCCGCAGAGTTGTTCGTCAGTTGTGGTATGGCCGAAAATTTGAACCCGAGGAGGTTGAAATTGCCTACATACATAGTTTGAGAAAACTTGAAAAAATTGAGAAAAAGGATAGCCAAGATGAATAAAAAATACCAACCCTTTTCAACAATGGATAAATTGGTGAAGATGACAAAATTTGGAATATTGTTGCCAATGTTTTTATTTGCATTTGCAACTACGAATGCCCAAACCAGCTTAAGCTTGAACGAGGCTATTGCAACGGCTCTTGAGAATAACTATGACATCACTTTAACAAAGAATGATTTAAAAGTCACCGAGTTGAACAACAGCTGGGGGAATGCCGGACGATATCCGTATGTCGGCGTTTCGGCAGAAGCTAATTTCTCGAACAACCTCAACGAGAATGACGATTTTCAACAAAGTCGTTATTCGGGGGGATTAACCGTCAATTGGACTTTGTTTGATGGTTTTTCGGTAAACATCAGCAAACAGCGATTTGCCGAACTGGAGAACCTCTCGAAGCAAAATACAGCAATCATGGTCGAAGGTACTATTCAGGCAGTGGTGCTGGCCTACTACGCTGTTTTGTTAGAGAAAGAGCAACTGAGAGTTTTAAAGGATGTCATGTTGCTTTCCGAAGATCGTTTTAAACGAATAGAGCAACGAAGAGAGTTTGGTTCGGCTGTAACCTTTGAGGTTTTACAGGCGAAAAATGCCTATTTAGATGATAAAACAAACTACTTATCACAGCAGGTAGGCTATAAGAATGCCCTGCGCGACCTGGCTTTTCTGATAGCTGACGACACTGGCAAAACCTTTCAGTTAGATGACGAATTTGAAGCCATTCCGGTTGAGTACAATTTAACCGACCTGCATGACCAGATGATTGCTAACAACAAGAGCTTGAAGAACCAGTATATCAACCAGAATCTTTTGGAAAATGCGGTGATGGCTGCAAAAAGTTCATATTATCCAAATTTGTCATTTTCGGGTGGAGTTAGCCACACACGAACCGGAGTAGATTTGAAGAGCACAAACAGCGGTTACTCTTGGAACGATGTGGATAATATGTACGGTAATTTTACATTGAGTTATAATCTGTTTAGTGGTGGCAACCGGAAGCGGGCCTTGCAAATCGCTAAGATTGAACAAGAAAGTGGAGAGGTGGAACTTGATCAGATGCAACACGAGCTGTTCAATCGGATGGATAATTTGTATGAATTCTATCTGGTTCGAAAGGAATTGCTGGATGTGGCCGATGAGAATATGGAAGCTGCTAAATTGAATATGCAAATTGCTCAGGAAAAATTCGACAATGGGGCGATCAATTCGTTCAATTTTAGAGATGTGCAGCTGATATACCTGAATGCCTCATTGCGAAAGCTTCAGGCAATTTATAACTTTATTGATACGCACACATCGCTATTAAGATTAACAGGAAGCATTATTCAGCAATACGACTAGTTGATTGAAGACATTTAATTGGATCGTGCTCGGGATAATTGTTTCGGGCACTTTTTATTATAACCCAAGAATGTCATTCCAAATCTGTTCACTTACCGGAATACCATTTTTAAGGTGTTCCATTCGTGTCTTAACCGCGTGTTGTCCCGGATATCTGATTGCCCCATCCGGATCTGTTTTTTCGGCCTTCAGAAAGTCGTCTAGTATCGCTTGTATTGCTTTTTCTATTGTCGGGAAATTGGGCAGTTGTTTCAAATCGATGGCAACAAAAACTTGTGAAATTCCATATTCATCCTGACTTTGTCGAGTTATTTGGGATGTGGAAAGGCCCGCTGAAAGTATTGTGGCGAGTAAATCAAGCATTAACGAAAGTCCTGCTCCTTTCCAGTAACCAATTGGTAAAGGGCGGCGAGTCTCTAAAATCTCGCCCGGCAAAGTACTCAACTCATCCTTTTTGTTGAATCCGCCCGGCAAAGGCAATTGCTCATTCTTCCTTTGCAAGTCTTCCATTTTCCCATAGGAATATTGAGACATCGCCATATCCAAAACAATGGCTTCATCTTGATACGGAATGGCAAAGACCAGCGGATTATTTCCGAGCTTACATTCTTTGGCTCCCCAAGCCGGAAGGTTGGCAATGGTGTTGGTCCAACCAATAAACGCAAAACCTTTTTTGGCACAGTGCCAGCCATAAGTTCCACCCCGCATCCAGTGGTTGGTATTGCCCAAAGCCAAGAGCCCTATGCCATTTTCCAAAGCTAATTGCATCACTCGTTCCGACGCTAATAGCGCATTGGTTGTACCCGGAGCTAATTTGCCATCCCATTGTTCGATGCCACCCATGCGGGCAACTTTTTCTGCTTTGGAATGTGGGTTTATGTAGCCTTTCTGCACATACTCAACAAACCGTGGAAACCGATTTACTCCGTGCGAATAAATGCCATCCAAGCTATTTTCAGCAAAAATGCGTGCACAAGTCTGTGCCTTGTCTTCCGGGAAATCCATTTCGGTTAGTATCCGGATGAATTGCCGCTTCATGTCCTCAAAGCGAATAACTACCATTTTCTTAGTTGTTAGTAAGCAAACTCTACAGCTGCTTTTGCATGAATTTCAGTTGTGTTGAAAAGTGGAATAGCGCAGTCTTGTTGGTTGATGAGTAGTGGAATCTCGGTGCATCCAAGAATAACTCCCTCGGCCCCGGCAGCTCTTAATTTTTCTATAATTGTTAAAAAGTGCTGTTTGCTTTCAGGTAAAAACTGGTTGACCAATAGTTCGTTGGTAATGCAGTGGTGAATAAAGCTTCGGTCATCTTCTTCAGGAACCAAAACATCGATCGATTTTTCGTTCAACTTTTCTTTGTAAAAGTTCATCTCCATGGTGTATTTAGTGCCTAGCAGCCCGACTTTTTTTAGTCCGTTATCAGAAACTACAGATGCTGTTTCTTCACCAATGTGGATTAATGGAATTTTTAGAGCTTGTTGAATGTCATCAGCGTATTGATGTGAAGTATTGGCTCCAAGTAGCAAGCAGTCAGCACCGGCTGTTTCCAATTTTAAGGCCGTGTGTTTTAAGGTGAGCATCACCGATAATTGATCGTTTTTCTGGTTCATAGCATCAATCTCACCGTAATTGATAGAGTAAATCATCATGCGTGCGGCATGCAGTCCTCCTTTTTTCTGATTCATTAGCTGGTTAATCAATCGATAATATTCCATGGTTGAAACCCAGCCGGTTCCTCCTACAAGACCAATAGTTTTCATGAGTTTATCATTTAAATTGTTCGAGGGAACTTAGCTGATTCTATCTTTTATTTTAAAGTATCCAATAGAATTCGTCTATAATCTTTCCCCGGAGCAGGAAGACTTTTACAAGCGTGTTCCGTTACGTAATTTTCATATCAGGTTCTCAATGACTGAAAACCTTATATGAAGGTATGAAAAACAAAAAAGGGTTGCAACAGCAACCCTTAAATTAAAATTGAGATTAATTATAATTATAATTTTTTGATTTTAATGTTTTTAAACCAAACATCATTTCCATGATCTTGCAAAGCGATGTATCCTTCTTTGGCAACATCTGCCCAATCCGGATTCAAACCAGGGAATTTGCTGTCAGCAACTAATGCGTTCCAATCATCAGTCCACAGGTGATACTCAACAACAACTTCGCCGTTTTGCTTATGCACAACGGTTCCTTGATAGCAAATAATTTCAACACTATTCCATTCTCCGGCAGGCTTTGAGTTTTGTGGATCTGCAGGGATTAGGTCATATAACGACCCGGCCTTGCGGTTTCCATCTTTCCCAAGTATTGCATCGGGATGGCGCTCGTTATCCAGAATCTGCATTTCAGGTGCTGTTTTGTATATTGGCCAATCTTCAACTTCTTCTCCCAGATAAAAAATACCGGAGTTTCCGCCTTCTGAGATTTTCCATTCTAATTTCAACTGAAAGTCTTTGAATTTCTCATCGTACAGAATATCACCACCTTCTTCTGCACCGGCCTCGCCTTCGCCAGATCCTTTACACATCAAGGTTCCATCAACAATTTGCCATCCTGCTGGGAAATAATCCTTGTTATTACCCCTCCAACCATTGCTGGTCGTGCCATCAAACAGCAATACCCACCCGGCTTGTTTTTCAGCGTCGGTTAAGGTGTTGTCTGGAACTGTTTCTTCAACTTGTGCCGACTTTTCCTCGTTGGCTTCTTCTTTTTTCTTCGTGCCCGAATTACAGGCTGTAGCTATTGCAAAAATAGCTGTGAGTAGTAGCAAAAATTCTCTTCTCATGGTTATTAATTTTTTAGGTTATTGATATAAATTCTAATGAATTTATTTTGTCCGATGCGAAATTAATAAAAAACATAGAACAACCAGTAGACAAATTGAAATGGCTTTGTATAGCAAGCTTTAAAAATTTCATTCAATTAGAAATAAGAGTTTTTAAAGGTATTGGATGTAACTCCCTCATTTTAATTGTGCTTGTTTGTAAAGCATTTTTGCATGGTCGTTTCATACTGATTTAATATTTCGCTTTTTGCACTGAATTCAGGTTAAGTTAATGTAGTCAAATCCCTTTTTGGATGCTATAAAGGGTCATGAATTTTCCGCTTTTCATCAAAAAGCGGATTTCTTTTAGTAATTTCGATAGTTGTTTTAACTAGTCACACTGGAGTGACATTTATAAAATTTGTGATAATATGGGTACTCATAAGTCAAAGCGAATAGGAATTTTAACAGCCGGAGGAGATTGCCCCGGTTTAAATGCAGCAATTAGGGGTGTTGGAAAAACCGCGATCGTCGATTATGGGATGGAAGTGATTGGATTTAGAGCAGGTTTCGCCGGCCTAATTGAAAAAGACTATGTGGAGTTGAATGAATCACATCTTTCAGGGATTCTTACGCTGGGAGGTACGATATTAGGTACGTCGCGTGTAAAACCTTTTAAGTTTGTGAATGAGGGTGATGACGAAAAACCAGAGTTGATCAAGCAAAATTACCAAGACTTAAATTTAGATGCCCTAGTTTGTATTGGAGGCAATGGCACGATGAAAACAGCCAACAGACTTGCCGCAGAAGGGATTAATGTAATTGGGATTCCAAAAACCATTGATAATGACGTTTGGGGAACCGATGTAACTTTTGGTTTCGACTCGGCCTTGCAGATTGCAACAGAGGCTATTGATAGACTCCACACCACGGCAAACTCGCACCAGCGGGTCATGATTATTGAGGTAATGGGGCACCATGCAGGTTGGATTGCTCTTTACGCCGGATTGGCTGGAGGTGGCGATATTGTTTTGATTCCTGAAGTGGATTATAATATTCGATCAGTTTGTAAAAAAATTGAAGAGCGTTACGAGGGAAATAAACCGTACTCAATTGTCGTGGTTGCTGAAGGGATTAATCATCCGAAGAAAATTTCAGCAGCAGCGCACATTGGTGAGGCCATTTCTTCCTATACCGGAATCGAAACCCGGGAAACCGTTTTGGGATATGTCCAGCGTGGAGGAAGTCCGACTCCGATGGATCGGATATTGGCTACCCGTTACGGAGCTTTTGCAGCGCAATGTATTGCTGAGGGAAACTTTGGTACGATGGTAGCCATGAGAAATAATTATTTGGAAACAGTGCCCTTGGCCGACGTTGGTGGCAAGTTAAGCCTTGTCGAGCCAGACAATCCATTGATTTTGAAGGCGCGAAAAATGGGAGTTTCGTTTGGAGACGAATACGAGGAATTAGGATAGTTCTGAAAGATAATTATCAGTAAAAATCTCTGCCGTTTGGTGGGGATTTTTTGTTTTGGAGATCATTTATTTCTTATCAACCGATGCATTAAACCGGAATCCAATACCATGCAGGTTGATAATTTTAATATCCGGATCACTTTTTAGATATTTACGCAAACGGGAAATAAAAACGTCCAGACTCCGTCCTAGATAATAATCATCCGATCCCCATACATTTTTAAGAATGTCGGATCGGCTCAATACGGTATTCGAATTTTCGCAGAAATAACGTAAAAGCTCAGCTTCTTTGTAGGTCAGTGTCCTTTTTTCATCTCCATTTTGGAGCGTCAGGTTGTCAAACAGAAAATCAAAACGGCCAACTTTGCAGTTGCTTAGTTCTTCTTTTTCAACTTCTTCAGTATGCCTTCGTTTAAGAAACACTTTGATGCGTAAAAGTAATTCTTCCATGCTAAATGGCTTGGTGATATAGTCGTCGCCACCAAGTGTAAAACCGTTAATCTTATCTTCGGTCATCGACTTTGCAGTCAGGAATATAACCGGAATCGAAACGTCTTTTTCGCGTACTTTTTTGGCGAGCGAAAAGCCATCTAATTTTGGAAGCATAACATCAAACAAGCAGAGGTCGAACTGTTTTTTTTGAAAAACGTCCCAAGCTTCTTCCCCGTTTTCAGTGGCCTTTACATCGTAGCCGGCTTCTTCCAGATTGTCACGAATAATAAAATTTAATGTTTTATCATCTTCAACCAGCAAAATTCTTTTCCCTGTAAGTTCCATGTAGCTATTTCTTCGGAATTATTATCGTAAATATACTTCCTTTTGGCGAATTATCAGCGACTTCTATTTCCCAATCATGCCGTGCAATTATTTTTCGCACATAATCCAATCCCAATCCAAAGCCTTTAACATTATGAATATCACCTGTTGGAATTCGGAAAAAACGACCAAATATCTTTTTTCGAAATTCTTTGGGGATACCGATTCCATTGTCGGCAAATTTTAAGTAAATCTGCTTTTTGCTTTGAGATAAACTGACCCAAATGCTAGGAGCTTCATCACAATATTTGATGGCATTGTCTAAAATATTAAAAATCACATTTGAAAAGTGAAGTTGGTCTGCTTTTACTGTCCAGTCAGAAACTGAGCTTTCGAAGTTGATTGCGTACTTGTTCCCATTTTGACTGGTTTTAAAGTCTTCGATGCTCTTTCCGATAAAGGATTTTAGCTCAATGGTTTGAAGGTCAAGTTGAAGAACCTGCTTTTCGATGCTGGCCATTTGAAGTACTTTGTCGACCTGGGCTGAAAGTCGTTGAGTCTGTTCACTAATAATATTGGTGTATTCCTTCAGTCGTAAGGGATGGTTAATAATTTTTGGATCTGAAATAACCTTTGATGACAGATCGATGGATGCGATGGGGGTTTTAAACTCGTGAGTCAGGTTATTGATAAAGTTTTTCTGAATCTCACTCAGCCGCCGCTGTTTGAAAATGATAAATAAAGTATAGCCGAAAAATAGAATGACGATAAGCATAAACCCACTAACAACGTACCAGGCATGAATTTGATTACTGTAGTATTTTGACCGGTTGGGGAACGAGACACCAAAGTAGTAGGTGTACTTTTCACAGGTGGGTAAACCACATTCTTTTTTAACCGATTTCGTATTGTAGTGCTGCTCAAAAAGGACATCTTCAGCACCGCATCCGTCAACCGAACGGTTTACAAGCAGCTTTTCCTGAAGGGAGTCATTCTCTTCATTCAAATATTTGCCATATACCATTTTCTCATTTTCGCAATCGTAAATGGCATATTCAAAATCAACTTCCAGATTGTGGTTTTTAAATTCGTCCAATAAAAAGTGTTCTAATAAGTCGGGGTGGATATCTTCGTTGACATTAACAACATAATAGTTGTTTGAAATCTGGTCGACGGCATTCGTAAGATTGGGCTTTTTTTCTTTCCCGGTTAACTTTTGATTATAAATTGCGAGTTTGTGGGCAACATCATTTAAAGCTTGTGTTGTTGATTCATGAAACTTTTTCTCATTCAGGTCGACTGTATTCTTTATAAAGAAGAATTGAATCAAAATGATTCCCAGTACAGAGAATGTAGCTAGTATAATAATGTATCTTATTGTATTCCTTTCCATTAATTTCCCCTCTTACTCGATTTACTAGTACGAAACTACTGATTCTTTTGATACAGCATTATTTTGTTAACAACTCGTTAACAAAAGTTAGTGATGCATTAACACCTTTGGGAGTGAAGCTTTTATAGCTTTGCTATCGGTTTTTTAGATAATTTACGATTGAATATTATCTTTGACAGAGAATTAAAAATACCTTATACAAAAACAGTAGTTATGAAAAATTTTTTCATCGTTTTGATCTTAATGTGTTTTGCTGTTAGCAATACGGTTATTGGGCAAACAACTCAAGCCAAGATCGATTTTGAAACTTTAGAACATGATTTTGGAACGTTTAAAGAAGAAGATGGATCGCAGACTTACAGTTTTAAGTTTACGAACAATGGTGCGTCACCACTTATTTTAAACAATGTTCGGGCGTCTTGCGGATGTACTACACCCCAGTGGACAAAAGATCCTGTTGCTCCGGGAAGAGATGGACTAATAAAAGTTAGCTATAACCCTCGTAACAGACCAGGGCCTTTTAACAAAACAGTTACGGTAAGTTCAAATGCTTCAAATCCAACCGTGATTCTTCGTATTAAAGGAAATGTTGAGAAACGTGAGCAAACATTGGCAGAGAAATATCCTCGTGAAATTGGACCATTGCGTGCGAAGACCAATCAAATATCGTTTGTTAAAATTTTAGAAAACGAAACAAAAACAGATGAATTGGTTGTTGTAAACGACTCCGACAAACCGGTGAAAGTTGAATTTAAAACTCCTCCGGGACATTTGACCGTGAAAGCTGAACCTGAAACTATTCAGCCAAAGCAAGAAGGTAAAATTATTGTGACTTACGATGCTGGCAAGCTGAATACTTATGGTTTCATGATGCACCGTATTTACTTAATTATAAATGGAGATACGAACTATCGTAATTCAATTGGTATCTCGGCAACCATTGAGGAAGATTTTTCAAGCCTTACAGCTGAAGAAGTGGCGAATGCACCGGTTGTAAACTTTGAGGAGAAGACATTTGATTTCGGCGAAATTAATCAGGGAGATGAGGTTGAGCACACATTTACAATAAAGAATAGTGGACAGCGTGATTTAATAATTCGTCGGGTAAAAACCTCATGCGGATGTACTGCAGTGACTCCTGAAAAGAAAATTATTTCGAAAAATGAAAGTGTACCATTGAAAGTGAAATTTAATTCACGCGGGAAACGTGGTCGTCAAAATAAATCAATTACAGTAATTACCAATGACCCAAAAAATCCAACAACAATTTTGCGGGTCTCATCGAATGTGAAAACCGCCGGATAACAACGAAATAATAAGAACTTATAAGCCGTTTCATTATTTTTGGAGCGGCTTATTTTTTTGTTATTAGCCGAAACTTTAACTTCGTACAAATTTTTTCTTAATGAGTGTAGATAAAAGTCACCGTCATATTGAAAACGATGAGCAATATAAAAGCTTGAATGTGAATAAAGGGATTGACCGACCAGAGATATTTAATGAAAATTCGATACAGCGTTTTCTGAAAAATAAACGCAGGAAATTACTTACTCCCGATGAATATGTTGAAGGGATTTTGGCAGGAAATAGAACGACTCTTAGTCAGGCAGTCACACTGGTGGAGAGCTCCAAAAAGGAACATCAGGAAATAGCGCAGGACATTATTACTAAATGTTTACCGCATAGTGGTAACTCACTTCGAATTGGAATTACCGGAGTTCCCGGAGTGGGTAAGAGTACGTTCATTGAGTCGATGGGTAAATACATCACCAAGCGGGGAGGGAAACTGGCGGTGTTGGCGATCGACCCTAGCAGCGAGCGTTCGAAAGGGAGTATTTTGGGTGACAAAACCCGCATGGAAGAGCTTTCGTCTGATCCAAACGCATACATCCGTCCTTCGCCATCAGCAGGTTCGTTGGGCGGCGTTGCACGCAAAACCCGCGAAACAATTGTACTGTGCGAAGCAGCCGGGTTCGACACCATTTTTATTGAAACCGTAGGTGTTGGGCAAAGCGAAACAATGGTGCATTCAATGGTCGATTTCTTTTTATTGCTAATGCTGGCCGGAGCCGGTGATGAACTACAGGGCATTAAGCGGGGAATCATGGAGATGGCCGATGTGATTACCATTAACAAAGCTGACGGGAACAATATTGACAAAGCAGAAATGGCAAGGGTGCAATATAAGAATGCGCTACATTTATTTCCGCCAACTGATTCAGGATGGAAACCTGAAGTGCTTACCTGTTCTGCCATTCTACATGCTGGCATTGACAAAGTTTGGATGACGATATTAAAATATGTCGAATTAGTTAAAAAAAATAGTTATTTTCAGCACAAAAGAAACGAGCAATCCAAGTTTTGGATGTACGAGACGATCAACGACCGTTTGAAATCAGATTTTTACCAAAATGACATTCTCAAAGGTATGACAGCAGAATTTGAGAAAAAGGTATTGGGGGAAGAAATGAGTTCTTTTGTAGCTGCTCGCGAATTATTAGAAAATTATTATCAATCAAAAAAAAATAACAAATGAGAAATTTAGGCTTGTTAGTTCTTGTGTTGCTTTTTATCGCTTCGTGCCAAAGCAATTCTAAAAAATACGAAGTGAACGGAACTGTTGCCGGTCAGGATTCAGGTGCCGTGTACCTTGTGAAGGCAGAAAAGGGGCAGGCTGTTACAGTTGATACCACGCAGCTGGTCAATGGAGCATTCCGTTTCGAGGGATCGGTCGAAATTCCGGAACTTCACTACTTAAGAATGAATGAACGGGACTACTTTGCTCAGTTCTTTCTTGAAAACACAGATATAAAAGTTGAAGCATACAAAGATAGTTTGCAAAGTACAAAGATTACCGGCTCTCCTGCGACGGATACTTTTAATGAGTTTTTGGATGAGGTGAAAGTTATGAGCGACAAAATGAAAGAATACCAGCAACAGTATTCTGCTGCCGCTGCCACCGGAAATCAGGATGAAATGGATCGGATTAAAATAGATGCAGATGCTTCGAATGAAAACATGCAGGTTTTTGCTAAGAATTTCGTCAAAGAACACAGTAATTCAATTGTTGCTCCCTTTATAACCTTAACACAATTGTCGCAACAATTAGACTTTCAGGAATTGAAAGAGTTGGTTGACATGTTTCCAGCCCAATTGGATTCATCGGTTTACACACAACAATTAAAAGAATTTATTGAAGAAAAAGGACGCACTGCTATTGGCACAGAGGCTCCGGGATTTACAATGGATGATACCGAAGGTAATCCGGTAAGCTTGTCGTCTTTCAAAGGAAAATATTTATTGATTGATTTTTGGGCGTCATGGTGTGGCCCTTGCCGGAAGGAAAACCCCAATGTGGTTAATGCTTACAATAAGTTTAACGATAAGAATTTTGAAATTCTCGGTGTTTCGTTAGATCGCGATAAAGATGCTTGGCTAAAGGCAATCGAAGAAGATAATTTAACCTGGACACATGTTTCAGATCTTAAATATTGGCAAAATGAAGTCGCCCAGTTGTATGGGGTAAATTCCATTCCTCATTCAATATTACTTGATCCGGATGGAAAAATTATTGCGAAGAACCTGCGAGGTCAGGAGTTGCATGATAAATTAGGCGAACTTTTAAATTAGATATTCAACCGGCTTTTATAGCCGGTTTTTTTTGCTTTGTTCTGAACCTGGTTTTTTGCAAACATGTTTGTTAGCCCGAATCAATATTTTAAAAAACTTTTTAGCACGTTTAGCTGTTTTTTTAAGCGAATAAATCAAATTCAGTTAATTCAAGAATTATGAGTTACGATGTACTAGTAATAGGAAGTGGCCCCGGAGGCTACGTGGCCGCCATAAGAGCCTCTCAATTAGGTTTAAAAGTTGGTGTAGTTGAAAAGGAAAATATTGGAGGAGTCTGCCTGAATTGGGGCTGTATTCCAACAAAATCATTATTAAAGAGTGCTGAAGCGTTGAGCTACGCGAAGCATGCAGCCGATTATGGCGTGAGCATTGGCGGTGAGATAAAAGCTGATTTCAGTGCGATGGTGAAACGAAGCCGCGATGTTGCCGACAGTAATAGCAAAGGAATTCAGTTTCTGTTCAAAAAGAATAAAGTAGAGGTTATTAATGGATATGGCCGACTGAAAGGCAAAGGGAAAGTTGAGGTTGAAGATGAAAAAGGGAAGAAAACAGAAGTTTCGGCCAAGCATATTATTTTAGCAACAGGTGCTCGTTCGCGCGAGTTGCCAAACCTAAAGCAAGATGGTAAAAAAATCATAGGTTATCGCGAAGCAATGACCTTGGCCAAGCAGCCTAAGTCGATGGTTGTGGTTGGTTCAGGAGCGATTGGTAGCGAGTTTGCCAATTTCTACCATAACATTGGTACCGAAGTTACCTTGGTTGAATTTATGCCAACCCTGGTTCCGAATGAAGACGAAGAGGTATCCAAAACATTGGAGCGTACCTTCAAAAAGGACAAGATGAAGGTGATGACCAGTTCATCGGTTGAATCGGTAGACACTAAAGGAAAGCTTTGCAAAGTAGTCGTAAAGACGAAAAAAGGCGAAGAAACCATTGAAGCTGAAGTTGTACTTTCAGCCGTAGGAATTGCTCCAAATACTGAAAACATCGGCCTCGAAGAACTTGGTGTTGAAATGGAGAAAGGCAAGGTTAAAGTAGACGATTATTATAAAACAAATGTTGATGGCGTTTATGCCATTGGCGATATTGTGCACGGACCAGCCTTGGCACACGTTGCGTCGGCTGAAGGTATTTGCTGCGTAGAGAAAATTGCCGGCGAAAGTCCTGAGCCGATCGACTATGGAAACATTCCAGGATGTACATACACTAGTCCCGAAGTATCGTCGGTTGGAATGACTGAGAAAAAAGCAAAAGAAGCCGGCTACGATATTAAAGTGGGCAAGTTCCCATTTACAGCAAGTGGTAAAGCAAAAGCAGCCGGCAAAACCGATGGTTTTGTGAAGCTGATTTTTGATTCGAAATACGGCGAATTGTTGGGAGCCCATCTGATTGGAGGTAATGTAACCGAGATGATTGCAGAATTGGTTGTAGCCAAAAAACTGGAAATTACGGGACACGAATTGATTAAATCAATTCACCCACACCCAACCATGAGCGAAGCCATTATGGAAGCAGCCGCCGCTGCCTATGACGAAGTCATACACATTTAACGCAAAATAGCTTTTTAGGGTTAAACATTGAAGCCGTTCCGAATTCATTTGCGGAGCGGCTTTTTCTGTGTCTGTATTTGAGAATTAGATTTACTGTGGAGTTTTAAGTTGATGATTCAACTTTTTTACTGTTCAGCGAAACGTTATTTGGTGTTCTTTTGGAGATTGGAGTATATCAGGTCGTTATTTCTAATTTGTAAGGTAAGAGGAACATTTGCAAGTATAAAGGCGGTGCCATCACAGTTACGTTTCACCATCTCTATCTCATTCGTTTCAATTCTACTTATTTGTCGCAATTTTTCCACACTTCGGAGAAACTAAAAAAACAAGCTATCTTCCGAATTCCTTTTGTATAGTTGGTTACCAAGAGTAAACCCAACATTGCTAAATACTGGCATGGTTTTTTTCCTACATCCTGTAAAAGGTTATTACCGAATTCAGTTTAAAACGAAATAACCTTATCAAACAAAAAACAGAGATTATGAAGAAGGAAAATATTGAAACCCGATCAATTAACACGATAAGAACTTTAGCGATGGATGCTGTACAGAAAGCTGGTTCGGGGCACCCGGGAACAGCCATGTCACTAGCGCCGGCAGCCTATGTTTTGTGGAACAATATCATGAAGTACAATCCTAAAAACCCGAATTGGTTTAACCGTGATCGGTTTGTGTTATCGAGTGGTCACGCGTCCATTATTCAATATGCTATGTTGCATCTAACCGGCTATCCGTTAACGCTGAATGATCTGAAAGATCTCCGGCAGTGGGGCAGCAAAACCCCCGGTCACCCCGAATACGGATTAACCGAAGGCATTGAAACAACAACAGGACCACTGGGACAGGGATTTATGACTGCTTTGGGAATGGCCATGGCAGAAGCACACCTTGCTTCACGATTTAATAAACCCGACTCCCCGATCGTTGATCATTACGTATGTGGTTTTTGTAGCGACGGAGACCTGATGGAGGGAGCTTCAAGTGAAGCCGCTTCACTGGCCGGTCATTTTGGATTGGGAAAACTTATCTTCTTATACGACGACAACCACATCAGCATTGACGGGGACACCGAAGTAACCTACAGCGATGATGTGAAAAAACGATTCGAGGGATACCACTGGCACGTGCAGGATTTAGGTGAAAGTGCCAACGATACCGAAAAAATTACCAAGGCTTACGAGGCCGCTCAACAGGAAAAAGATAAACCCTCGCTGATAATCTTACGCACCCACATTGCTTATGGCGCACCCAACGCACAGGATACGGCAGCAGCACACGGTTCGGCGCTGGGTGAAGACGAAGTAAAAGCAACCAAAAAAGCCTATGGTTGGCCCGAGGACAAATCCTTTTATGTTCCGGAGGAAGTGGAAACGCACATGCAGAAAGCCATTGACAGAGGCGAGGAGCTTGAAAAAAAATGGCAGGCGATGTACGACCAGTACCAGCAAAAACACCCGGACTTACATGCCTTGCTGGAACAAGGGAAAGCGCTTGAACTCGATAAAGACTGGGATAAAGATATTCCAGAATTTAAGCCCGATGACGGCCCTGTGGCAACGCGTAAAGCATCGGCAAAAATCATTAATTCATTTGCTAAGAAGGTTCCTTACCTGTTGGGAGGAAGTGCTGACCTGGCAGCTTCAACAAAAACATTGATGGAAGAATCGGGGTATTTTGGCAAAGGAAACTACCAGAACCGAAATATCGCCTGGGGAGTCAGAGAACACGGAATGGCAGCGGCCACTTCAGGAATGACACTTCATGGAGGACTTCGGGCTTTTGCGTCTACATTCTTCATCTTTTCCGATTATGCCCGCCCGGCGATCCGGCTGGCAGCATTGATGGAACTGCCAACCTTTTATGTGCTCACCCACGATTCCATTGGTCTGGGAGGCGATGGCCCCACTCACCAACCCGTGGAGCACTTGGCTTCGTTTAGAGCCATGCCCAACATTTTTGTTTTTCGTCCGGCCGATGCCAACGAAGTAGCTTACACCTGGCGAGCCGTGTTACAGCGAAAAGAAGGTCCCTCGATGATGGTGCTAACACGGCAGAATGTTCCGATTGTGGACCGGAGCAAATATGCCTCGGCTCAAGGTGTAATGAAAGGTGCTTACATCCTTTCTAACGAAAAAGGCGATACGCCTGATGCCGTTCTTATGGCGACAGGTTCCGAAGTTTCTCTGGCACTGGAGGTGCAGGAAAAAATGCGCGATATGAATATTGACTCGCGGGTAGTGAGCATGCCTTGCTGGGAACTATTTAAGGAGCAGGACGAAGCCTACCGCAATGAAGTATTTCCGCCCAACGTGAAAGCGAGAACAGCAGTAGAAGCAGGAGCTTCACTCGGCTGGAAAGAATGGGTCGGGGACCGTGGCACCGTGGTATCGGTGGAACGTTTCGGTTCAAGTGCTCCTTATCAGGAGAACTTCAAACACTATGGCTTTACGGTTGACAATGTGATTGATCATGTAAAAAGATCAATAGAACAAAGTAAATCATAAACGTAGGCTTGCCGTGCCGAAGAAAGAGAACAATTCAATCAGAAAACGTAAAATAAAATATAGCTATGGAAAAATTTGATAAACTATTGGAATATGGACAAAGCTACTGGCTTGACAACTTATCGAGGGAAATAATTACAAACGGAGAACTGGAAAACAGAATCAAAAATGAAGGTTTGAGAGGAATTACTTCGAATCCGAGTATTTTTAATAAAGCGATTTCCAGTGGTCATTTGTATGACGACCAGATAAAAGACTTGGCTGGAAAAGGAAAAAAACCGGAAGAAATTTACGAAGCACTGGCCATCCAGGATATTCAGAAAGCCTGTGATCTGTTGCGCCCCGTGTTCGATGCATCAAACGGCGAAGATGGTTTCGTGAGTTTAGAAGTTTCGCCTTATTTGGCAAAGGAAACCGAAAAAACCAAGGCCGAAGCCCGACGACTGTATAAATCGGTTGACCGGCCAAACTGTATGATTAAGATACCCGGAACGCCGGAAGGAATTCCGGCTATTGAAGAAATGTTGTACGAAGGGATTAACATCAATGTTACGCTGCTTTTTTCCATTGAAAGCTATGAAACCGTTTCCGAAGCTTATTTAAAAGCTCTGGAACGTCTGGCCGAAGAAGGCAAACCCATTGATAAAATAGCATCGGTAGCCAGTTTCTTCCTAAGCCGGATTGATGTGCTCACCGATAAAATACTGTTGGATGATATTATTCCCAAGTCACACGGTGACAAAAAAATATTAGCAGAAAATCTGCTGGGTGAAACGGCTATTTCAAGCGCCAAAATTGCATACCAAAGTTTTTTGAATACATTCAGTGGCGACCGCTGGGAGAAACTGGCCTCAAAAGGCGCTTGTGTGCAGCGTCCGCTTTGGGCAAGTACCAGCAATAAAACGGAGGGATACAGTGACACCCGATATGTAGAGCCACTTGTAGGTCCGTTCACTGTAAATACAATGCCCGCCGAAACCATCGAAGCATTTAAGTATGATGGTAAAGTTCTACCCAATACTGTCACCGAGGATGTTAAAAAGGCCTTAAGCGTTTTTAGTGATCTTGAAAAAATTGAACTCAATTTAAATGAAATCACAAATCAACTGGTGAAAGAAGGTATCGAAAAATTCATTGACCCGTTTGATAGCTTACTCAAAAGCATTGAAGAAGAAGCAAATTAAGACTTAGCGTGTGAGAATTATTACTTGATTTTTGGCTGAAGTAAAAGGTTCAGATGTTGGTTTGATTTGACCGTTATACTCTGTAAATTGTTAGCTCATTCATATCGGGTCTCAACAGACACTAAACCGAAGGGAAGATGGTTTGGCTATCGCGGTATCTTTAATGGCTTGGATTTTTACCTGGCTGTCTGTCCGCAATTCATCCGCTGTCCTCCACTCAAAGCGAACAACTATGATAGAAATATTATTAAAAAATAAGGAATGTTTGACTTTTCAAGCCGCTAGCGACATTTCGTCTTCCAAGCTCGACTTTCATTTAATGCAGTTTCATGATTCCACGGATGCTGAATTGGATTGGTTGTCGGAGAGTTATGGGCTCGACTTCACAATCATGAAAAATTATGAAGACATTGAAATTAGCTCTCACTTTTTGGAAACTACCAACCAAGCTTCATTCCATTTTTCCATACCCTATCTGGATCGTGAAAAGATAATGGTTGAAGAGCCTGTTTTTATCATTGTCACAAAGGATGGCGTTTTCCTGTTTTCAAGTTGCAAGCTGGATACGGTTTTTAACGAAGCTTATTCCAACAAGATCAGATCTATCCATGAATCATCGGATAGTGAACATATCTTTAAATTCCAGTTTGAGTTCATTTCAGACTATTTTGCAGATATTACTGAACATCAATCGAAAAAAATTAAAACGCTTGCAAGCAGAATTTTAATCGAAAAAGAGTTTTCGAAGGAAGAGCTGGATGTCATTACAACCTACAATTTCAATAACCTCTTAATTAAAGAAGCACTGTTGGAAACCTCCAGGATTTTCACATTGTATATGAAGAGTAATTGGGAACAAACAACCGGAATAAAAGAGCGTGTTTCTGTTGAATTAAACGACTTGTCGGCTGTTTCCGACTATGTCCATTTTAATTTCGAGCGCCTGGACGATTTAAAAGAAAACGTATCGAATAAGATTGATTTAGAGCAAAACCATATTTTTAAAATGCTCACAGTGGTTACCGTGTGTATTTCTCTACCAACCTTTATAGCAGGTGTCTACGGAATGAACTTTGAAACGATGCCTGAACTTGAATTGGCTTATGGCTATCCAATCGCTTTGGTGGCTATGATCCTATCGGCCCTGTTGCCTTTTATCTACTTCAAAAAGAAAAAATGGTTGAAGCAGTAGCCCCCTTTCGCGCGGGCTTCTGACTCGTTTCTTGCTGCAACAACGACTATTGCAAGTAAAACAATGACCAGTCCACCTCCTGAACCTCCAGCTCCCGAGCAAATCTTTTCGCGTGATTTTGTTTCACTGTCACACGACACAATATTCCCAACTTTGCTTAGATGAAGTTCGGCTAAAAACCGCTTTCGTTTATCTTTTTACTGAACTTGCGCATCTCCTAGGTGAATGAATGCTAATTGAACTCAGCGAGTTCGGTTTTAAAGTACCCTCCTAGGGTGTTAAATAGACCTTATTTTGAATGAAAATAAATTGTCGCTATCAAAATTAATTATTCTGTAAAGTTAGCTATCTTGTACTGCTGTATAACAATACGGTATGGATTCTCAATGAACAATTACGACGGAGATTTACACCCATGTCTCGAAACGTTTTGTCGAAGGCATTAGAAATCCGTTGGATGACATTTTTAATGATTCAACATAATAGGTGTTGTTATCCCCCCATTATGGAGTGATAACAGTACCTTAAAAATTGATAAAAGAGAAATAACAACACCAGTGTTGATACTCACTAGTTGGCAAACATGCTGAAAAAACACTTTACATATGACAGACTTTGCTGAAAAAATATTGATAGGCACAATAACTTTGATTATAGGGATTGTAATCAAACATATTTGGGACAGATATATAAATAGGATAACGAAATTAAAATATTCGATTTGGCATAATTATATCGGCTCCTCGATTGAAGATGTAAAGTTTGGTTCGGTGAAACTTTTGTATAATCAAAACGAATTAAAAAATCTTTACGCTTCTAATGTTATTTTAAAAAATGAGACAGGTAAGGATTTAAATGATTTAGAATTAAATATTTCTTGTGATAATCAAAGTTTAATTTTGGTTTCGCACGGTAGAAATACTAATAGCATCAAAGAACTTGAGTTTACGGATACTTATGCAAATATAATTGAACAAAACAATCCTGATAATGCAAATTATATTTACACCCGACGTGATTATAAAATACCAATTATAAATCGTGGAGATACCATTGAGATAACTTTATTAACAACTAATTTTAATAACCAGAGACCAATACTTTTTGTTACCTCCGAACATAAAGGAGTGAAACTTAAATATTATATCGAGCCGATAAAATTATTGGGTGTTTCACAGTTGACAAGTACTCTATTAGGATTAATTATATCAGTAATTATTTGTATACCGATTTATTATTTTATCTGCAACAAGACACTAATTATAGCTTTGACCTTATTGAACGGGTGGATTGCTTCTTTATATGGTGTGATGATTTTAAAGATTAATAATTGGATGAAAAAAATATTAGAATAAAGCACGATTTGCCAACACATGGTATAGTGCATGCGGGTTTCAGTGGTTTACGAGTGTTTATAGCTTGTAAAAAAGGTCAGTGTAAACTGATAAGAAAGTAGCTTCGAACTCCCGCACGACACCATACCATCAACCGTTAGCGTTCAGTTTGTGTCGTCCTAAAATATGTCTACACTAAAAAAGTAGATATGTATAAAAATGATGGAGTAACACGGCGTTACAGCGAGAGTTTTAAACTCAAAATTTTAGCCGAACTTAGCACGGGTAAATACTCAAAAAGACAATTATCCCGGATTTACGGGATACAGTCAAGTACAATCAATGAATGGATACGAAAGTATGACCGCAAAGATTTAATGAATACGCGTATTATGGTACAAACAAAAGATGAAATCAGCCGCTTAAAAGAACTTCAAAAAGAAATCGAGCAGCTAAAAAAACTCTTGATTAAAAAGGATTTAGACAAGCTCGTACAAGATTCTTATTTGGAAGTGGCTGCCGAAAACTTAGGCTACAAAAGTGTTGAGGAACTAAAAAAAAACTTAAACATCAAGCCCTGATGAAAGCTTCCTCAAAAACAAAACAAACGGGTATAGCAAGCATGTCGGAGGTATGTGCCCTATTCCACCTAAAACGCGATGCATTCTATAAATACATTAAGCGTTGGGAACGTTGCAAGTCGCTTGAATCGCAAGTAATACAGCTTGTAAAGGAAGAACGCAAAGAGCAACCCAGAGTGGGCGTACGTAAGCTACACGAAACACTACAACCCTCTTTTGAGGCCAAACAGATTAAACTTGGCAGGGACTCTCTGTTTAATATACTCAGAGCGAATAATATGCTGGTGAAACGGAAAAGGGCGTATGCTAAAACAACCAATTCATATCACCATTTCCATAAATACAACAATCTTATCAAGGAGTTGGAAATCACAAAACCAAACCAAGTATGGGTTTCTGATATTACATACATCAGAACCGTAAAAGGCTTTTGTTATTTAGCGCTGATTACAGACTTGTATTCACGGAAAATAATCGGACACGACATCAGCGATAGCCTGGAGCTGTCGGGATGCCTACGGGCCCTCAAAAAGGCCCTGTGGCATACAAGACCAGCGGCCGGACTTATACATCACTCCGACAGAGGGGTGCAGTATTGCAGCCATATGTATGTAAATGAGTTAAAAAGAAAAGGAATAAACATAAGTATGACAGAAGAAAATCATTGTTATGAAAACGCAGTTGCTGAAAGAGTTAACGGTATTTTAAAAGATGAGTTCTATCTCGACCAGTGCTTCTTTTCAACCAGCCATGCAAAACGTGCTACAAAAAATGCTATTAAACTATATAATAATAAAAGGCTTCATTTATCTTTAGGGTATAAAACACCAAACGCAGTGTTTAAAAATGTAGCTTAAAATTAATGTTTAACCTGTAGCCGTATTCTAGGACTAGACATTTTGAAAACAAAGAATGGAAAATTTGAATTATAAAAAATACTTCATTATTACTTTGATTGTAGCTCTTTCAATCAGTGCTTTGATTGGAATTATTATTTTTCTATTTGGAGACTTCGGAGAAATCGAAATTCAACTTCTTCTGACAACATTATCAATTGGCGGATATAGCCTAACAGGGCTTTGCAGTTCTATAATTTATAATCGCAAAGACTTAAAAGCTTTTTCTATTTACGGAATACTCATTTCAATCATTGGTTTTATATCGACAATTATGGCTATCTGGGAAATCTTCGACTTTGAAAATTTATGGAAAACAATAGCCATTTTAATAATCCTGACCGTTGGAACTGCTCATGCGTCATTATTGCTGCAAATAAAAACAAACATCGAAAAAGTAAAACTATTAATGACTGTGACAATTTCCCTTATTTCTGTTATTTGCCTAATGCTAATTTATTCGACAATAAATGAATTTAGCGAGAATGAGTTTTATTACCGAATGCTTGGTATGATAGGAATACTTGTTGTTTTGGGAACTATTATAACACCTATGTTGAATAATCTGGATTTAAAAAATGACAAAAAAACAATCGCTAACAAATTGTAATATGGCAGGCGGGTTTCATCTCGGTTTGACAAGTCAAACCAGTGTTGCCACCTCCTGCGGGTCTGACACGATTTCTTCCAGAAATCCCGCCCGACCACATACAAGTGACCGTTAGCAACAAGGCTAAAATAACACTGCACAATCCTATTAAAATATTTTAATTGAGAAAATTTTTGACATTCTTGCAACGAAAGAGCAATATTCTGCATTTATAAAAGTAAGAAGTCAAATATTTAAGATTTGGTAAAAATTGGAACAAGACATCATAAATAAGCTAAGAAAAAAGGACTACAAGGTACAAGAGTACTTTTATAAGACATATGCAAAATCAATGTTCCTGACAATTTATCGATATTTAAATAATGAAGAAGATACAGCAGAGGTTCTAAATGATGGATTCTATAAAGCTTTTAGTCAGTTGGATAAATTCAAGGAAGGTGGATTAAATGAATTATTATCATGGATAAAAAGAATAATGATTAATGAAAGCTTACAATTACTAAGAAAAAGAAAGGAGCTAACATTTGTTGAACTTAATGAAAATGAAACTAAGCATATAACTGTCAATTCTGTCATTAATTTAGAAGCAGAGGAGTTATTCAATTTAATCACAAAACTACCATCAAAATATCGAATTGCATTTAATTTATTTGTGGTAGAGGGCTATAACCATCAAGAAATATCAGAAATGATGTATATCTCTGAAAGTACTTCGAGGTCTTATGTATTAAGGGCAAGATTAAAACTTCAAGAAATCATTAAAATTACGTACAATCATGAACTTAGATAAAAATGATATTGAAATTAGGAATAAGTTAGCCAATATGGATAATTTCCCTGAAAAGATTCATTGGAAAGTAAATAAGGGATGGGAAGATTACCAAAGGAAATATTCGAACAGAAAACACACTTTTAGGTACATCAAGTTGTCGGTTGCAGCCGCAGTAATTCTTGTAATTGTTTCTATGGGGATTGTTATTTCAAATAAATCAGGACAAAACAATCTTAATATTAGCGCATTAGACCAGAAAAAAGACATCCTATTAAGTGATGGAAGCAAAATCTATATGAATATTAATACGCATGTTAAAATTAGTGGACGAAAGATAAAAATAAACGGTGAAGCTTATTTTGAATTAAAAGGCAAAAATCAATACAAAATACAAACACCTCATGGAGTCTTTTTCGCAGAACAATCAGACTTCAATATAAAAGCAAGAAAACAATCAAAAAATGCCCTTTTAACCGTTTCGATGGGTGTTGTTGATATTTTATGGAAATCCGATATTAGCATAAAAACATCTGTATCCAATGGGTTTGAAGCTAGTATTTTGCCAGAAATAGCTATCGTACAAAGACCAGTTGAAGACCTAAATTATCTTGCATGGAAAACTGAAGAGTTACATTTTGAAAACACTCCGTTTTACTTTGTTGTAGACAAGCTGGAGGAACTAAACAATATTGAGATAACTCTATCAACAAACGAACTAAGGTATTGTCGAGTAAATGAAAACTTTCATACCCTTTCAACTAGTGAAATATTAAAAGAATTATCAAAGTCTTTAAATTTCAAATTAATTGTAAATGAGCAACAGGTTTTCATTAAAGGGGCTGGATGCTCATAAATTAAGCTATAGAAAATAGTATCGATACATTTTATAAAGTCAGTTTTTAACTTTTAAAAATTAATACAATGAAAAAAATAATAATTTCAATTAGCTTTATAGTCTGCTCTGTTTTTTTGTATGCACAAAATCCGATAGATGAACGACTTTATGACGAAGTTAAATTAAAAATTGGTGATGATGCAACAGAAATAAGTGCATGTGGCGGCTCAAAAAAAGAGGATAAAGCTCATACAGGCTCGTGTTCTTTGACTCTGAATAAAGATGTTTTATATCGTTTTACTTGTGGAAACTCAAAAAAGTCAGCTGGGATTCTTAAAGAAAAGCTGACATTTAAAGAGAACAATCAATTAGTAAAAGTTATCGAAGTAAAAGTGGGTGAAATATCAAGTTTTGAGTTTTTGTGCAATAAAACGGGAAAGTATTCTTTACAATCCTTTTACGAAGATTTTGGTTATTGTTATAATGTTACAATTATTTCAAAAGTGAACCAATAAGTAAATTGGGTTTTAAATAGAATAATAATAAAGCCCAGTTGCTAACATTTTGTATAAGTAATAGCGGGTTAAGTGCTTAAAGTTTAGGCAAGTATCCCGCATTGGCATTTTACTTGTTTGACAGTTAAGTGCCCCGCAATCTGCTACTACTCATACAATTTTCCGTTAGTGGCAACCCTGTGTCGTCCTAAAATATGTCTACACTAAAAAAGTAGATATGTATAAAAATGATGGAGTAACACGGCGTTACAGCGAGAGTTTTAAACTCAAAATTTTAGCCGAACTTAGCACGGGTAAATACTCAAAAAGACAATTATCCCGGATTTACGGGATACAGTCAAGTACAATCAATGAATGGATACGAAAGTATGACCGCAAAGATTTAATGAATACGCGTATTATGGTACAAACAAAAGATGAAATCAGCCGCTTAAAAGAACTTCAAAAAGAAATCGAGCAGCTAAAAAAACTCTTGATTAAAAAGGATTTAGACAAGCTCGTACAAGATTCTTATTTGGAAGTGGCTGCCGAAAACTTAGGCTACAAAAGTGTTGAGGAACTAAAAAAAAACTTAAACATCAAGCCCTGATGAAAGCTTCCTCAAAAACAAAACAAACGGGTATAGCAAGCATGTCGGAGGTATGTGCCCTATTCCACCTAAAACGCGATGCATTCTATAAATACATTAAGCGTTGGGAACGTTGCAAGTCGCTTGAATCGCAAGTAATACAGCTTGTAAAGGAAGAACGCAAAGAGCAACCCAGAGTGGGCGTACGTAAGCTACACGAAACACTACAACCCTCTTTTGAGGCCAAACAGATTAAACTTGGCAGGGACTCTCTGTTTAATATACTCAGAGCGAATAATATGCTGGTGAAACGGAAAAGGGCGTATGCTAAAACAACCAATTCATATCACCATTTCCATAAATACAACAATCTTATCAAGGAGTTGGAAATCACAAAACCAAACCAAGTATGGGTTTCTGATATTACATACATCAGAACCGTAAAAGGCTTTTGTTATTTAGCGCTGATTACAGACTTGTATTCACGGAAAATAATCGGACACGACATCAGCGATAGCCTGGAGCTGTCGGGATGCCTACGGGCCCTCAAAAAGGCCCTGTGGCATACAAGACCAGCGGCCGGACTTATACATCACTCCGACAGAGGGGTGCAGTATTGCAGCCATATGTATGTAAATGAGTTAAAAAGAAAAGGAATAAACATAAGTATGACAGAAGAAAATCATTGTTATGAAAACGCAGTTGCTGAAAGAGTTAACGGTATTTTAAAAGATGAGTTCTATCTCGACCAGTGCTTCTTTTCAACCAGCCATGCAAAACGTGCTACAAAAAATGCTATTAAACTATATAATAATAAAAGGCTTCATTTATCTTTAGGGTATAAAACACCAAACGCAGTGTTTAAAAATGTAGCTTAAAATTAATGTTTAACCTGTAGCCGTATTCTAGGACTAGACACCCTGACCGACCGTGCAGACATCAACAGGCGGAAAAAAACGGACAGAAAAGCCCACCTACCACTCAAAATTTTCAAAAATAACGATTAGAAACCCTTTATCGTTGTTTTGACTACAACGACCATTGTTTTGACTACTTCCACGCTTTATGCTCTTTCCATCTTTGCAGTGTCAGTCATTTATTAATTAAAAATGTAAAAAAATGGACACAAAAAAAGTATGGCTCGTAACAGGAGCATCAAAAGGATTAGGATTATCCTTAGTAAAAAGACTGTTAAACGAAGGCTACAAAGTAGTCGCAACTTCCAGAACTGTTGAAAGTTTGGAAAAAGAAGTCGGAACATCTGCAAACTTTCTTCCTTTGGAAGTAAATGTAACAGATGAAACAAGTGTACAAAATGCCATTGCCAAAACATTGGAAACATTCGGCACTATTGACGTAGTGGTAAACAATGCAGGTTATGGACAGTTAGGCACTTTGGAAGAACTGAGCGACAAAGAAGCTCGTCAAAACTTTGACACTAATGTGTTTGGTTTGCTGAATGTAATGAGAAATATAATGCCTCATTTACGCAACAAAAAATCGGGACACATCATCAACATTTCTTCCATTGCAGGTTTTTTGGGTGCGTTCCCTGGTTGGGGGATTTACAACGCTACAAAATTTGCTGTTGCGGGTTTAACTGAAGCATTTTCAGCAGAGGCTGCATCTTTGGGTATCAAGTCAACGATTGTTTACCCCGGGTATTTCAAAACAAACTTTTTGTTACAAGGTTCGCTTCGTCTTGCCGAAAATCCGATTGCGGAATACAAAGAAGCAAGAGATTTGGAAGTAGTTCACGACACCCAAATTATCGGTAATCAACCTGGCGACCCCGAAAAAGCGGCACTTGCATTTATCCAATTAGCAGAAAGCGAAAATCCGCCACTTCACTTCTTTATGGGTAGCGATGCTTTCGGAATGGCAAATAACAAAATCGGCATTTTGCAAAATGAATTAAGTGCTAATGAAACGTTGAGCAAATCAACTAATTTTTAAATTCTAAACTAAAAAGAGATAGAACAGGAATCGTTCTATCTTTTTTTTAATTTGAACAGGGAATGAAAAACAAAAGCATACATACATTTAATACCATCAGCGAGTTTCACAAAATTAGTGGTTTGCCAAAACCCGAACACCCGTTGGTTAGTTTGGTGGATTATGGATTGGTGGAATATCAGACCGAAGAAAAGGAAATCAGTTGGGCACAAAATTTTTATACAATCGGGCTAAAACGAAACATACAAGGTAAATTTCATTACGGACAACAGCAATACGATTTTGATGAAGGCTTATTGTCGTTTGTATCATCAGGACAATTAGTTCATCTCACAGTTGAAAAACCAAAAGTAAAGCCAACAGGATTTCTTTTGCTTATTCACCCCGATTTTATTTGGAAAACAACTTTGGCAAAGAATATTAAGCAATACGACTTTTTCGGCTACGCTGTAAACGAAGCCCTTTTTCTCTCAGAAAAAGAAGAAACCGTTATTACAGACATTTTCTTGAATATCCAAAGGGAGTATCATTCTAATATAGACAAGTTCAGTCAAAACATTATCATTGCACAAATAGAATTGTTGCTTAATTATTGCGAACGTTTTTATCAGCGACAATTCATAACCCGAAAGAAAAGTAGTCATCAAATACTTGAACGAGTGGAAAATGTTCTTAACGAGTATTTTTACAATGACGATTTAATAAACAAAGGTTTGCCGACTGCACGATATATTGCAGGCTTACTGAATGTATCTCCTAACTATTTAGGTAGTTTACTCAAAACATTGACAGGACAAACGACACAACAACACATTCACAGTAAACTTATTCAAAAAGCAAAGGAAAGATTATCAACTACAGGCTTGTCAGTAAGTGAAATTGCCTATGAATTAGGCTTTGAACACCCTCAATCATTCAGCAAACTCTTTAAGACAAAAACCAATCTTTCACCTTTGGAATTTAGACAGTCTTTTAACTAACAGACGACCAAGTATAATGACAGAAAAGGGCAGTCACTAACAAAAACTATAAGCAAGCTGGGCGATAGTGAAAAATGAAACGATAAAACTGTTAACTAACTTTCGGCTCGGCTGACAGGAAAGTGCTTCTTAAGCCCGCCTGCTCATAGTCAAAAAGTTAGCAACAAGCATCAGCTCCGATTACAACTCACTGCATAAATTGAAAATAAATAGACAGAAATGCCAATGCTCATGCGAAGACATCACCTCAAAATACAACATTGAAAATCTTTCTAAATATAAAATAGTAAGTTTCGTGAGATAATTTAGTAAAAAGTAGGTTATCATTTATAAGCCACTACCTTTAGAAAAAAATTAGAACTATGCAAGTTGCCGTAAATAGAAAGAATACAAAGTTTCTTCCAGACTCATCCAGAGTTATCGCACGCTTTTTATTTACAACCGAAGAAAGAGCAATTGCCACCATACAATCGGTACTAGCTATGACGGAAAATGAAGTACGTTTAAGTTTAAGTTCTGTACTGAGAGATTATTCACTACGACACCGTAATATCAGTGCTATCTTTGAACGACATTTTAACAAAATTGCACATTTATTTGTACAACTAAATATGGATGCTAATTCGCTTGATAATAAGTTGCGAATGCTAATTGGTTCATACTTTACCATGGAGTATTCCGTTGATTCTGCTGCCCTTTTCAATCCTTCTATTGTTGAACATCCCTACCAGTCAGAGCTAAGTCTCAACGAAAAAAGAGTTATATTAAGTTTAAGAGCCACAGGCGAAGGACACATTTCGTCTATTGTGTTTAGAACTGGAATTCTTGACAAAAATGGTAATCTTACCTTAGAGCCCATGGGGAGTATGTTGGAAGAGGCTCAACATATAAAACGGCATATCTACGATAAAAAATCGTTTACCAACAAACTGAAAGAAATGGACTTTCATTCTATCGTTCCCCCCGCATTGATACTTGACAAACTCGGTGATACATTTACATATGGAGAGCTCAGGAAAAGTGCTCAAGAAGCAAGAGCCAGTCTTCATCTGGCTGCCGATAAAGAGTTATTGATTAGTCAAATAGTATGGCTGGCCTCTTCACATTATGAACTTCAATTTTCCTTAGATACCAACATTTCTGAAAGGGTAATTTTTCCGGTTTCAATTAATGAAAAAAATGGTATCGAAGATGCCCGTTTCGTCAAGTTTACAGATGATAATGGTGAAATAATGTATTATGCAACTTACACTGCATATAATGGCAGTACTATTTTACCCAAATTACTTTACACCAAAGATTTTTATCATTTTAATAGTTTGCCAATTCATGGTGAGATTGCACAAAATAAGGGAATGGCATTGTTTCCCAGAAAAATAAATGGAAAATATGCAATGCTTTGCCGTTTGGACGGATTCAATAATTACATAGCCTTTTCAGATACAATAAATATTTGGCGAGAAGCCAAGTTAATACAGAAGCCTAAGTTTCCATGGGAAATGATTCAAATTGGCAATTGTGGTTCTCCTATAGAAACCGACAAAGGTTGGCTGGTGTTAACACACGGTGTTGGCCCTATGCGCGAATATGCTATAGGGGCATCGTTGTTTGATCTTGATAATCCTGAAATTGAAATTGGAAGATTGAAGAGTCCGTTATTATCGCCCAATGAAGATGAAAGAGAAGGCTACGTCCCAAATGTTGTTTATTCCTGCGGTTCCATGATTCATAATGATAAGCTTATTTTACCGTATGCCATGTCAGATTACGCATCAACCTATGCCACTATTAAACTAAATGAACTCTTGGATGAATTACAAAAATCTAAGACTTAATCGACTTTATTATATTCTTCGTACGCCTGTAAAACAGCTAAGTATGAAATCAAATAAGCCAATGTACTTTCGGCTCCCTGGTTTTGGTTAACACCATCTTTATCAAAACCATCATTGCAGCCATGAGTTTCAAAGTCGTATAAGTTTAACTGTAAATCGTTTTCGCCAATAAACCACAAGAAACATGTATATAGTTTCCTTATGTATTCTTTATCTTTTGTAAGATGAAATGCTTGATGAAACATTAAAACCATTGCCATAGCATCGACCGGTTGTTGCGAGAATATTGAGCGAATACCACCTTTTTTATACCAATTTTCATTTCCTACAACAGATAAGCAATTATCCTTTAACGTTACCGCTGATAGAAAATTCATAGATTCAAAAGCGGTACTTGCAACCTTATCGTCTTTTAGTATTTCTGTAGCATGTAAAAGAGCCAAAGGTAAGAGACCATTATCGTACGCAATTATTTGTTCAAACCATTGCCAATCGGGTGTGCTATTTTCATCGTAATGCTTAATTAGTTTATTTACAAGCAGTCGCAACTTCTCAATCATGTTCTCGTCGGAGGGAGCCCTTTTAAGATAATAACTTATGCCAATTATCGTATTAGCTATGCTCCTTATTGATTGCAGCTTTTCGAAATTTGGTGTGGCATTAAAAAATATCTGTTTTGCCGATTGGTAGAAGCTATCATTTGGTGAATTGCCCAATAAAAAACCAAGCGCCCAAATAGTACGAGCAAACGAATCTTCGGAGCCCAGTTCATCAAGAAAATTTCTATTAAAACTCAGGAAGTTCCTAAATGTACCATTTGGATTTTGCATGTAATGAATATAGCTCAAATAAACAGTAGATAATTCGAGTGAACGCGGGTCTTTAAATTGTCTGTAATTCATTGTTGCCATAAGTAATGCTCTGGCATTATCATCCATACAATACCCTTCCTTTAAATTAGGAATTCCAAATTTTGCATGTTGAATTATACCTGTATCATCAGTCATTCTATTGATATGCTTGAGCGAGAAGGACGGCAAAACTAAAAGATCCATTTCTTTATGAACTGCTTCTGTCTCTTTGGCTGCAACTTTCACAATTTCTTGTGCCACTTTGCAGTATTTATCTCCTGTTTTGGGCCAGGTAATACCTAATCCATAATCATACGCTCTCTGCTTTATTGCCTGCAACTTTTCTGGATGATCGAAAAGATCTAATAATGTAGATGAAAGATCAGAAGGATCGTTGAAATTAAATAATTTTCCTCGTCCATTTGCTAATAATTCCGCAGCATGCCAATAAGGTGTTGATACAACTCCGGCACCTATTCCTACCGCATACGAAAGAGTTCCACTGGTTATTTGTGCTTCGTGTGGGTAGGGTGTTATATATACATCACAGGCATACAGATATTTAAACAATTCTTGCTCGTCGAGAAATTTGTTAAGAAACACCACATTCTTTTCCACATTGAGACTTTTTGCCATACGCATAAGAGAAATACGATATTCCTCACCCGATTCGCGCAGAACATTAGGATGGGTTTTTCCCAGTACAATATAAATTACATCGGGATGTTTTTCAACAATTTCAGGTAATGCTTTAATAACTGTTTCAACGCCTTTGTTTCGTCCCAAAAAACCAAAAGTGAATAACACCTTCTTTTCTCCAAGTTTAAATTCTTTACGGCAATTTTCTGGTTTAAAATGAATGTCGGGAACCCCATGTTCAATCAGCGCAATTTTTTCTTTTGGTACATTATAAACATCAACTAAAAATTCTATAGCCTTGTGGCTCATTACCACTACTTTATCTGCTATTTGGCAAATTTTACATAAAGTCGCTTTTTGACTATCCGATGGTGTTTTAAGTATGGTATGCAGCGTAACTATAAGCGGAATTTTTAATTTATGTAATAACGGAAGTATGTAATCGCCATCTCGTCCGCCAAAAATGCCAAATTCGTGTTCAAGTACACAAACATCGGCCCCACTTAGGTTTATGTATTCTACCGCTTCTAAATAATCTATTTGATGATCTTGTCGAATAACTAATTTTACCTCTTCAGGATATTTATAAATTACATCATGGTCACTCAAAGCAACAATAAAACCCTCATTCTCATTATTGTCACTGTTTAAAATTGATTTGAATAAATTGTTGGTAAAGGTACCAATACCACATTCTCTAGGTGGGTAAGATGCAAGAAAAGTATATTTCATAGCTAAAAATTAATCTTATTCGATAGTGAAAAAAAATGTCAATGACATTGCTATTATTCATCTTTAAAAGCAAATCACGGACATTTATTATGTTAATGCATTGTTGCTATTCCGATTTTTTTTCTTTGCGTTTTGAAACTTTATCAGCTCTTTTTTCTTTTAGCGATTTTGCAGGTTCTTTTTTGTCGCTTTTACCTTTTGAATCTTTTCCTTTTGACATAATTTTATATTTTTTTTAAGGTACGACAATATTTGCGTCTTTCTGTCTTTTTCATAGTTATTCGCATATTGGAATAATTGAACCTCGCGTCTTCTAGCTAATCTGCATATTTGCCAGTTACTATAAAAGTATTGATTCATCAATCTTACCATTGACATGGGCGTTCTCAAGATGAAATGTTTTATTAATTTTGTTGATAGTTGACTGAAGAATAGAATAGCCAGTTGCTAACAAAGTATATAAAACATTTGGTGTATAGTGCTAATATTAAGACTGTTACATTTAGTGAAAATTGTAACTTTTTGACAGGTTTGCTCTCCGAAATGCCAAACGTTTCATATACGTAGCCGTTGTAAGCAAGTGTGGAGAACCACCAATTTGACACATTGACACGATAAAAGAGAATTGAAATAATTACAAAAACGGATTGATTGGATTGGTGCTCCGTTGATAGGGCGGTGCGATGCGAGGGAATTTATTTTGTTTTTTCTCCCCCCGCACAAAGAAAGAGGAAACCCCACCGCTCAAAACAGCACATCCCGCAAAAACGCACAAGCCAGCGCCTCAACCATTTTTTTTGCGGGAAGAGCTGTTTTCTTGCCGACGCACCCCTGCAAATTAGATTATTCAGAAAAGTTTAAAATTTCGTAATAAAACCCACTTGATTGAAGCCCCGATATTTTTATGAGCATACTCCATTCTTGAGGAAAATTTGAAATGGTATCATTCAGTTCTGAAACAAAAGCAGGTTCTTGAAGTTTAAACAAAGCCTCAGATTTTCCAAATGGTAAAAATGAATTTAAAAAAAGTATTCTTTTACCCGGATAGGATATAACACTGGCAATGGTTGCATAGTCATTCTGAAAAACCGATTGATTAGGATTGTCTAAATAATAATATTCGATGGTGTCGTTCTGTTTCCCTAAAATATAAACTGACTGTGGAGAGATAGAATATCGAAAACCAGTTTTTTCAAAAAAAGGTTTTAAAACATTTAAAGTGCTATAATCACCAATAAAAATCAAATCGTTTTCACGAATATCTGATAAGGACAATTCAGAAGCGTACTTTACTTTGATTTGTTTATCAATACCTTGAAAAACTTGTAATATCTGTAAAAAACATTTCGGGATTTCTTCTCCAAAATAGTTTTGACCTAATTTCTTTAACTTATTTTTTTGTTCAGGATTCTCTTCCAAAAAATTAAAAAACTCAGTTTGGGTATTTATGTCAGGATTACGAACAAAGGAATAACTGCTATCGGGAAATTCTGTTTTTTGCATCATAAAGTAATCGCCCAATACAATTAGTAATGAATTCTCTGAGTGTGCAAAATAACTCCATATCGGACTTCTCTTTGTACTTATTTGATTGTCGGTTTTTGCATTATTATTGAAATATAAAAACGCAAAAACGAACATAGCCGATGTGGAAATCAGAAGAAGTGTTCTTAATCCGTATTTTTTATAGTAAGAAGTTTTATCAACCTGTGTTTTGGCCGTATTTTCTATCATTTCGATAGTAACCTGGTATTGACCTTTGGGAATTACAAACTTTACAGAATCCTCTTGACCTGCTTCCAAATAATAGGATTCAAGTTTTTTTCTAAGATTATAAATATTGGAACGTACAATTGAATCAGAACCCGGGTCGAATGATGAATCTTTACCAAAGAAATCAATTGCAATAATGGTTTCTTTTAAACTCTTTCCTTCCTGAGTAGAGCGAATCAAGTAACGCAACAGTTCCACATCTTTATTAGAAGTGAAAAATCTACTCAGTGATAACTTTTGTAGCCAAATCTCTACATCAATATGATTGCTCATTCTTTAAAAATACAAAATCATTTTATAACTGATGTCACAGTTGTTAATTCACAGGTCAATGACTGTTATTGACAGGTTTTAACAGTTTATTTGTGAGGTTTAACCGTACTTTTGAGAAAAATAATTTTATGAAGCCATTTATCTGTTTTTTATTCCTAAGTCTGGCAATTCTTTCTTGTCAGAATAATAATAGCAATAAGGATAATTCAAGTACATCTGCTATTGGTTGGAGTTATGCTGACTCAATAAAGGCTGAAATTATGGAAGCCATTATTCCTACAGATACTTTTTATATAGCAGATTTAGTAAAAATCAATTCACCCCAACAAATTCAGGAAGCCATTAATTTGGTCTCAGAAAAAGGAGGCGGAACGTTGATATTATCCAATGGTGTTTACAATTCCGGTGCTATAGAATTAAAAAGTAAAGTTGAACTGTTTTTGGATGAAGGAACTACTATAAAATTTATTCCTGACCTTGATTTATATCCTTTAAAATATACTTGGTTTAGTGGCAGACCATGTATGAATTTTTCATCTATGATATATGCCAGAAATCAATCCGACATAAAAATTAGCGGAAAAGGGATAATTGATGGACAGGGAAATAATCCGGTTTGGAAAAACATGAAATACAACGAAAAAGCAGATAATGGATTGTTAAAGGAATTGAATGATAAAAAGATTAAAGTTACTAATCGTAAATTTGGAAAAGGACATTCTCTTCGACCTGACCTGATGGCTTTTTTATGAATGTTCACGAATAAATATTGAAGGTGTAAGCATTCTTAATACGCCCTATTTTTCCATTCATCCGGTATTGAGCAATCAACATCACCTTTAAAAAATGGATTGATAAAAAGTAAAGGTTACAATCAAATAGGAATAGCTATAGAAAGCAGCCAAAACATTGTTGTTGACAACATGCAAATTGAGGATATTGAGGAAGGGATAAAAATACTGTCAGGAAGTATCAATATTCCAAACAATAAACCATCAGGCAACATTGTTATACAAAACAGCATTTTTAAAAATATTACCTATACACCCATTATTTTCAGTTCTAAATCGAACAAAGGAATTAACCGTATTTTTCTTTTCAGACCTTCAATTTAACTCAGCGGAAGCTGGTATTTGTATCTACGGCCAACAGGATGTAAAAATCAACAACGTTTTTATAAAGAATATTCATGCAGAAAAAATTCAAGGGTCATTTTTATATGCCAGAATTTTAAGAACCAAGGAACCTTCGCCTATTATTTTCGATGTGCAAATTGACAGCGTTCATGTTAAAGAATGCGGAAGAGCATTTGTATTATTAGGAAATTCCAAAAGTCCGATACAAAACATTAGCATTCAAAATTCAGAATTTATTGTTTCAAAAGGGGCATTTGCTAAATACCTGACTTCATTCAATCTGAAAAATATTGAAATTAATGAGGAAACAATAACCAATACCTACAATATTGGAGACAATGAAATCCCTAAAATTCATTTTGATAATCCTGAAGATAAAATATTGGATTCAGATGATATTCAATACAGTGATATACCTGTGGCTGTAAAAGATGCATTAGATGAAAACTATACAAATGTTCCCATTAACGATATAGACCGAATTATCACCAGTTCAAATGTAATTTATGACATTGACCTTGAATTGGAATCTTTTCAGAATACTGGAATTATGGTTCAGGTAGATGGAGAAATCATTCGTACCGAACTTGAATCAAATCATGCACACTTACCTGAGAAAGTAATTATTGCATTGGGAAAATTTTTAGAAACCAATCCAACACCATACTTCTTCAATGAAATAAAAGAAATTCATTATAAAGATTTTACTTATTATGAAATAAAAGGTGAACACAACCAAAAATTATTTGCCCTTGGGATATCGAAAGACGGAAAGGTCATTGAAGAAAAACAACAAAGCATTACATCTTGTTTTACATTTAATTAAGTAGAAATTATGACACATAACTATTTATATAGATTGAAAGGTTTTTTACTGATTTTAACCTTCTTAAACATTGCTAATGTTTGCTATAGTAAATCAAATGATGATGTAAAAAAGACCAGAATTATTGTAACCTCCGATGGTGAAATAGACGATGAGTGTTCCATGGTAAGGTTTTTATTATATGCAAACGAATGGGATATTGAAGGCATCGTTACATCAAGTTCACAGTATCACTGGCATGGACATAAATGGGCTGGTGATGACTGGTTTGACCCTTATCTTGAGGCTTATGCAGAAGTATATCCAAATTTAATTTTGCACGATAAAGGTTACCCAACACCTGAATATTTAAAATCTGTTTCATTCTTGGGTAATGTAGAAACTGAAGGTGAAATGGATTCAATTACTCCAGGTTCTCAACATATTGTTAAAGTACTTCTTGATGAATCCGACAGTCAACCAATTTGGGTTCAGGCATGGGGTGGAACAAATACCATTGCAAGAGCATTAAAAACCATTGAAGAAGAACATCCTGAAAAAATGGAATATGTTGCCAATAAACTCCGTTTCTTCTTTATTTGGGAACAAGACTCTACTTATCAATCGTATATTAGACCTCATTGGGGTAGATTTAATATTCCAACCATTATTTCCGACCAGTTCATTGCCATTATGTATTACTGGAAACAAACCTTACCACAGGAACAGCAAAAGTATTTTACAGGCAATTGGATGAAGTCAAACATATTACAAAACCATGGGGCATTATGTTCATTATACAAATCTCACACAGGAGATAAAAAAGGTTTTGACGATGGAGATTTCAGGTCAGAAGGTGATTCGCCTTCTTTTCTTCATAATATAGAAACCGGCCTTAGAAATATGGAAGCTCCAAACTATGGAGGCTGGGGAGGGAGGTATGTCTTAATTCGAGAAAACACATGGCTTGACCCTGTTGCAGATACTTCTTATGAATATCCGGATGGAAGATGGTACGGCAGTTCTGCATGGGGTCGTATACGTTTAAAGGAAAAAATTCCAAATGACTCAGTTCTTTTAGAATACCTTAAACCAATTTGGCGTTGGTCTGATGCTTTTCAAAACGATTTTGCTTCCAGAGCCGACTGGTGCGTTAAACCATACAATGAAGCGAATCACCCTCCTGTGGTAAAACTAATGAATGAATTAGATATAACCGCCAAAGCCGGTTCCACAATTCAGTTGAATGCAAAAGGTACATACGACCCCGATAACAATAAGCTAACATACAATTGGTGGTTTTATAAAGAGCCAAGTTCCTTTAAAGGGAATCTAGAAATTAAAAATTCAAATAATCAAAAAACTATAATTAGTATACCTGACGATATTACAAAAAATGAAACTATACACATAGTTTGCGAGGTTAAGGATGATGGCATACCACAATTGACAAGGTATAAAAGGGTAATAATAAATGTAGAACTTTAAAAAATTATATCATGAAAAATTTAACAATCATAGTATCCATATTATTAGGCATAAATAGTTATGCTCAGCAATTGGCCTTTCCAACTGCCGAAGGTTATGGTAAATATTCCAAAGGTGGTCGTGGTGGCGTAGTTTACGAAGTAACCAATTTAAACGATAGTGGAGAAGGAAGTCTCAGGGCAGCTATTGAAGCTTCTGAAGCACGTACAGTTGTTTTTAGAGTATCAGGAACTATTATACTTGAAAGCGCTTTAACTATCAGGCACCCTTTTATTACAATAGCTGGTCAAACTGCTCCCGGAGATGGCATTTGCATACGGAGACACCCCCTGAATATTGGAGCAGACAATGTGATAATAAGATATTTACGGGTACGTTTAGGGGATGAATCCGGCAACGATTATGATGCAATATCCAGCAGATATTGTAAGCATATTATTTTAGACCATGTGTCTGCAAGTTGGAGTGTCGATGAGTGTATGTCCATTTATCATTGTGATAGTATAACTGTGCAATGGTGCATCATTTCAGAAAGCATGAGTCATTCCAATCATGTAAAAGGGTCTCATGGTTTTGGCGGTATTTGGGGCAGTAATTATGGAACCTATCATCACAATTTATTGGCTCACCATTCCAGTCGTAATCCCCGCATGGCTTCCGGCAGCGGCAATACCGATTATAGAAATAATGTCATTTATAATTGGGGCTATCAAAGTTTGTATGGCGGAGAAAAATATCAAAAAGGAAATGATAAATTCAATTTCTCAAATTTTAATATTGTAGCCAATTATTACAAGTCTGGCCCAGCAACAAAACCGGGTGAGGTAATGTACAGAATCGCAAATCCTTCATTCAGAAGTGAAGATGACTGTGGAAAATGGTATATAGCAGAAAATATAGTTGAAGGCAATAAAGAAGTCTCGTCTGATAATTGGAACGGTGGAGTACAAACAGAATTATCTTTTGAAAAAATCAAACTTGAAACCCCTTGGTCATCTATGCCTATTATTCAACAAAAAGCTGAAGAAGCATATAAACTTGTACTTGATAATGCAGGAGCAATTTTGCCAAAAAGGGATGTGGTAGATACACGAATTATTAAAGAAACAAAAGGTGGTTACGCTACCTACGAGGGCAATACCTACAAAAAGGAGTATCAGGTTGCCGATACAACCATCATTTGTGGGATTATCGACTCAGAGAGTGATGTTGGCGGATGGCCTGAACTTAAAAGTGAAACCGCACCCAAAGACACAGACCATGATGGCATGCCCGATGAATGGGAGGATAAAAACAAGCTTGATAAATCAAATCCTGATGATAGAAACAATATTGGTTCAGATGGATATACAATGCTGGAAAAATACCTTAACAGTATAAAGTAGTCAGTCATGAATAAATTGATAATCATTTTAGCTGTTTCTGTTTTTTTTAGTTGCTCCTCTTCAGAAAAGGAAGCTGTTAAACCACGCATTCTAATTAGTTCCGATATTGGTGGTACCGACCCCGACGATAATCAGTCGATGATCCATTTTTTAATGTATAGTAATATGTTCCAAACTGAAGGACTGATTTCATCTCCTTCCTATGGTGAGGGTTCAAAGGAAGAGATTTTGAAAATGATTGACCTTTATGAAAAAGATTTGCCAAAACTAAAAGAACACTCTGACGATTTTCCAACACCGAAAAGTTTACGAGCTATTTGCAAACAAGGCAGAAAAGGGGGCGCTCCTTTTGTTGGTTATCAAACTGCAACTGAAGGGTCAGACTGGATAATAAAATGCGCAAGAAAAGAAAGCGAACAACCTTTATGGGTTTTGGTATGGGGTGGTCTGGACGATTTAGCACAAGCACTGCACGACGCACCCGAAATTCAGCATAAGATTAAAGTATATTGGATTGGCGGCCCAAATAAAAAATGGAGCACCAACAGTTATGCATACATAGCAGCAAATTTTCCTGATTTATGGTTTATTGAAGCCAATGCAGTATACCGTGGCTTTTTCTCAAATATGGATAGTCCTGATAGTTTAAGAAACGAAAAGTACTATGCTAATTTCATTGATGAAGCTGGATACATGGGGAAAGCTTTTAAAGAATATTATGGAGGCAGGATAAAAATGGGGGATACTCCATCGCTTTTATACGTAATGAACGGAAATCCTTTAAATCCATTAACAGGTAGTTGGGGAGGTAGTTTTCAAAAGTTCACACATAGTCCCAGAACTATTTTTCATCGTAATACAACGTTGGAAGATACAGTTGCTGTTTACTCCCTAATTGAATTTCATTTTAAAGCCCAGGATTTAAATATACCGATAGACTCAGCTTGCCTTGTAATGTCCATAGGTGGACAAAAATGGGATGGATACCATATTGGCAAAGGTGATTATGTTGTACGCTATGCACCCAAAAAGGCAGAAACTTTAACCTATGAGATAAGTTCAGAAATTCTCGGTTTATCAGGTCAAAAAGGACAGATTGTAGTAAGTAATGTGTGGCCTGGTAAACTTTCGGGTGATGACTATATACTTGGTGAAAATTGGTATACAGACCCTTCAAGCCCGGATTTATTTGATAATGGATGGCAAGGAGCAAAAACAGTTTTAAAGTGGCGTAGCGATGTTCTAAAGGATTGGGCACATCGTTGGGAATGGCTTTATGAATCAAAGAATTAATGTATACTATTTTTCATGTATCTTACGTTAATTTAATCAAAGGTCATTAGCGTTTTAGGCAGATTAAACCTCAAGGAACGGGAAAACGGCAATAAGGTATACAAGAGTATCCATAAGATACGCTCAAGGAGCGTTAAGGAACAGACGGGCGTTCATAAGGAACGCATGAGAAGCCATAAGGAGCGCACAATTGCCTTTAAGAAATAGGCAAGCATCCGTAAGGAGTTCGCAATAATTCAAATTATTAACCTGTCTGCCGACAATGCAGGCTTAAAATTTTATTTTTTATGGCAACTAATCGAACATTAACCGAAGCCGAAACCCTGGAACAGTACAGAGTTTCATTAGACAACGTTGAGAACCAGTCAGAACGCTACAATCATGGCGGAATTCGGATACGACACAGAAACCATTGGACAGGGCAAAGCTTTGTTAGCTCAAACCAGACAAGCCTATGATGCAAACAAAACCGAAGACGATGAGACTTCCGAAGCATACGGCAAATTCTCGGATTTAAAGGCACAACTCGAAGAAACATATTCACTTCACCGTAAGAAAGCAAAAGTGGTATTCAGAAATGATGCACTTATAATGGATAAGTTAGCCGTTTCAGGTAGTTTACCAAAAGCGTATGTAAAATGGTTGGAGACAGCTAAGAAGTTTTACAGCGTAGCATCAACTGATACAGATTTACAAAGCAAACTGGCTAGATTAAAGATTACAACCGATGATTTAACCGCTGCAAGCACCTTGATAAGTAATCTCGAAGCAGCAAGAGCCGATTATTTAAGAGAAAAAGGAGAATCGCAAGACTCGACCAAGATAAAAGATGCAGCATTCGTGAAGGTTGACGATTGGATGAGTGAATTTTACGCAGTAGCAAAGATAGCATTGGAGGATAATCCACAATTATTAGAATCATTGGGTAAGTTGGTGAGAAGTTAAGACTGCCACCCCTATTTGTTACCACATTGTCAAGTCACACGAGCCACGCTCAGACCAAAACTTGCCAAAGAGGTAACAAATGCCGGCCCTGTTACCGCCTTTAAGGCGGTTTAGGGTTTGCCCACCCACAAAAAACAAAATAAATTCGTGCTTCGAATCAAGTTCAGTGCGATTCGATAAGATAAAAGATTAGATTTGTAAAAACTTGAAACAGATTGACTTCGAACAATGAACACCAGCTTACAACACGGTATATAAATCATTTGGCAGGAAGTGCTAATTTTAAGGGCAGTACATTTAATAAACATCGCAACGGTTTGATAGGAAATCGCTTTGAAATGCCAAACGTTACACACATATGAACACACGATGAAGTATTTATACACTATATTTTTAATTTCACTATTGCCAATACTTTCTTTTGGACAGAGTGAATACTTCTCAACTGATAGTATTTCCTCGTATGGAATAAAACTTGTTGATGGTGGAGACTTGATAAATTCACAATTCTGTCAAGTAAAAAAAGGTAACAAAACAATTCAATACACACCATACGAGGTTAAGGAATTTGGATTTAAAGATGGACGAGTTTATATATCAAAAGAAATTCAAATAGCCGATACATCAAAAAGAGTCTTTTTGGAACGGCTACATAAAGGAAACACTACATTATACTATTACAAGGGAAAGGCTATAAAGACATTTTTTATTCAGAAAGACAGTACCTTATTTGTTGAAATCCCTAAACAAGCTACAGATGAAGATTATTCTAAACAACTATTAAATTTGACAAACGATTGCTCAAATGTTTCAGATGCGTGCAAACTTGTTAACTATAATAAAAGGTCATTATCCAAACTAATTTCAAGGTATAATCAATGTGAATTAAAACCGTTTCCTCATTTTAAATATGGACTTATAACTGGTTATGAGTTTTTACGACTAATCCCTTCAGATGTACAAAATGATAATTTGGAATATTTTGATTATACATATGATGGAGGTTTTACAATAGGTTTATTTTTAGAAAATCCAATTCTTGTAAGTGATTTTTCGTTACATGCTGAATTGTTATTATCCAAACATGGTTATTCGTACAACAAATTAGTTGATAATAAAGACTTAGACTTTGTTGCAAATTTCACCTCTTTAAATGTTCCCCTTCTACTGAAATATGCATATCCTTCAAATAAAATTCGACCATTTATTAATATTGGTATTAATGGTACATATTTAATTAAAAATGAAACTCTTCTGTATGAAACAATCATCAATGAAACTGTAATAAAAATAAATGATACTGAAGTCACATCCATGCTTAGTGATTTTCAACTAGGATATGTAATAGGAGGTGGATTTGAATATAGACTTAATTATAAAAATTCACTGTTATTTGAATTAAGATATAGTAATCAATATAGTCAAGGAAGTTCCGAATTTATTGGCAATTCTACTTTAAGTGTGTTAACAGGCATAAGTTTCTAATTATGAGATATCTTAAATTTATTATAATAATTATCACGTCATTGTTTTTTTCAAATTGTGAAAAAGATGCTGAAGTTCAATCCAAAGAATATCCCTATGTAATTACAAACTCACCAACAGTTAATAGTAATGGAGCTGAATTTTCAGCAGATTTAACAAATATTGGTAATCAGGAAATAGTACAATATGGATTTGTTTGGAGCACAGAATCTAATCCAACAATTCAAGATTATAATAAATTATTTGATGATAAGGCGAATAAAGGTATTTATACCTGCAATGTTAATAGTGGATTAGCCGAAGGACAAACCTATTATGTGCGTGCTTATATCCTTACAGACCAATATGAGGTTTATGGAAATGTGAAATCTTTCAGTAGTCATGGGAGTTTACCTCCAGTAATAGAAGATTTCGAACCTAAATTTGGGCCAATTGGTACAGAAGTAATTATCGAAGGGAAAAATTTCGCATTATTAAAAAATGAAAACAAGGTAAAATTCGGTGATGTTGAAGTTATTGTCGATTCGGTTTCAGAAAATAGTTTAATAGTTACAATTCCCCATATAACAACACCTGAAATGGTTCAAGTAACTGTTGAAACTGCTGGTATGACAGTCACCTCTCAAGATTCATTTGATTTATGGTTTCCTTGGAAAAAACTTGGAACTTTTAGTATAAATATATACAATGCAGCTTCTTTCTCAAATGGGGATAAAGGATATGTAATACAAAGAAATTCAAGCTACTTACAAGAATATAATCCACAAACTAATACATTTAGTTCTCATGGTTCATTACCAGAAAGTTCGTCATCATATCCTTTAGCCGCTTATTCTGATACTAAGGTTGTTGTTTTATTAAATAGTAATGTTTATGAGTTAGACTTAAATTCTTTTAATTGGAGTTTAATAACAAATTACACAAAATCACGCACTGCCGAAGACTATCTTTATTATATCAATAATGAAATTTACATTGGTTCGCTTATAGATGAAACTCTATTTAAATACAATGAAAACAACAATACTTGGATTTCAGTTACAGCGTCTAATGTTCATGAAACGTATTCTTATTCGTACGTCACATACAATAATTTTGGATATATTTATTATAGCTATTTCCCTGGTAATACTTCTATTTCCAGATTTAACCCATCAGATAATTCATGGGATTATATAACTAGTTTTCCATGTACTTCTCAATATGGTTCATGTCAGTTTAATATTAAAAATAATTTATATGCTGGCTTGGGCAAGACAAGTGATTGGGGAGAGGGGTATGCAAATAATCAGATTTGGGAATATAATTTAGAAAATAATAAATGGACTAGATACAGTGATTGTCCTCAGAGAATGCATGTTGGATTAAGTTTAACTATTGATGGAAAAGGATATGCTTTTTCTAGTCATGGTCAATGGCAATATGATTTGAATGATGTATGGGAATTTGACCCTACAAAAAATTAGAATATACTGTGTGTAACACTTCACTAGAGTTTATGAATAAGCCAACCTTTGTACCATAAATTTAAAATAATAGAAAAAATGAAAGTTGCCATAATAACAGGTGCATCAGGAGGAATTGGTGAAGCTATCGCAAATAAACTAGCAGAAAGAAAACATAACCTGTTGCTTGTAGCTCGCAATGCCGAAAAATTAGCTAGGCAGTGCAAACAACTTGCCGAGAAATTTGACATCAATGCACATAGCCGATTTGGCAAAACCCTTGAGTGCAGAACAGCTTTTTGCAGAAACACAACGACTTGTTTTAGAGGTAGAAATGCTTATCAACAATGCAGGGATTGGTTCGGGCGGAGAATTTTCAGAATTATCTCTAAAATCAGCATTGGATTTAATTCAGCTAAATATTTCATCCTTGGTGGCACTTACGCATCTATTTTTGCCTCAAATGCAAAAGCGAAAAACTGGTAAAATTATTAATGTGGCTTCAATGGCGGCTTTTATGCCTGTACCTTATATGGCAATCTATACTGCAAGTAAGGTTTTGTGCGGCCGTTTACCGAGGCCATTACCGAGGAATGTAAACCTTACAATATTCAAGTGATGTTACTTTGTCCCGGATTAACCAAAACCAATTTCAATAAAGCAGCAGGAATCGAAAATGAAAAAGGACTTAATACTGAATATAATAGTTCCACGCAAACTCCCGAACAAGTTGCAGAAGAAGTTTTGAAAGCATTGGATAAAGAAAAACATTTAATCGTATCAGGAGCAATGAACAGATTTGGATCAAAAATGGTAGCTTTAGTTCCTAATCGTTTATTTGCAAAAGGTTTTGCCAAATTATACCGAAAAAAAATGGGATTGTAATACTTCAATCTATCAAACCAATCATGAGTTAAATAGAAAATTTGACCGTTCACATTCATTCCATTACTCAACAACACCAAATGATGGGTTTGGATAAACCGAAAAATCCGTTGTTTAGTTTGATATGGTTTGGAGATTCTTCAAAAATTGACTTGGAGCAACGTGTAAAATTAATTTCTGATTTATATCACATTACAGTCAAAAAAGAATGCCCTTGCAAATTGCAATATGGGCAAACGAACTACGATTTTGACGAAGGGGTAATGTCTTTCTCTTCGCCTAAACAAGTTAGTATTTTGGAATATGGGAGTGTTACACCAACTCACAACGACCGAACTTTCCGTTAGTGAAATCGCGTACCGATTAGGGTTTGAATATCCGCAATCTTTCAGCAACCTTTTCAAAAGCAAAACAAACCAGACACCACTAAATTACAGGCAGTCGTTTAACTAAAAAAACGCTATCGCTAACAACAAAACAAGCCGAAGAAAAAAAACGACAGTATGAAAATGAATATTTTGCTGCATAAAAAGAGAAAAGGAAAGACCAGCTCACCTTCAGGCACATTTGGCTCACACACGCAATAATAAAAACGGCCGCCTATATGAAACTAACGATATTGATTTTTTTAACCTTTTTGTCCGTTTACAATGCCGCCAATGCACAATTAATCATTTAAATGAGGACTCTTACAATACTGGAACTGTAAAATTTAAAAATGACACGTTGGGACTATGCATTGGAAGAGGTTCCGCCATTTTAAAAAGTACAGACACGGGCGAGACGTGGAACACGCAACAATTAAACATCGATGTCAATATAGAAGACTTCCAATTCATTGGCGATTCTGCCATTTTTGCTATCGGCGACCATTATACCGTTAATGGGGAAAACATGACTAGCAAGCTCATTAAATCAGAAAATCTTGGGGAGAATTGGGATTCCATTTCAATCCTGACTGGAAAACAATTGCATTCTATCTGGTTCTTCAACAACGATTTAGGAATTGTTGCCGGATATGATGGAATTTATAGAACAGTGGATAAAGGTAGTTCCCGGAATACCGTTTGAAGTGTTACTCAATTTTGATATAAATATGGAGAATTAGGAGAAATAGCTTTTCCTTCGCCCTCTATTGGATATGCTATTGGAATTGGAAGAAATCAGTCCAATGACCCAAAAATTAATAATTTTCTACTAAAATCAGGCGATTCTGGAGTAACATGGGACACTATAAAAACTCTCGGAAATTCGTCGTTATCATCTATGTTTTTTATTAATCAGGATTTGGGGTTTATTGGCACAAAGACGGGACTTCTATTCAAAACTTCTGATGGTGCTAATAATTGGGATGAAATGCAAATAGCTCATTCATGGAATACCTAAAATCAATACAATTCATTTCAACTTCTATCAGACTAACTGGCACCCTAATACCCCGCTCTCCGGGACATTAAAAAAAAACAGCTAGTGGCTGACTTGGGGAATGTTGGTGCAAATCCGGAATAGGCGGAGTATTTTGCCCCGATACCAATATTTTTTATCGACTCCTGACATCAGGTTGTCACTTGCCAGTTATACGTTTGTGCTAATTAATCATTAATCTTTGTAAAATGGATCAACTACAGAATCTCATATTTATTCTTACATAACTGAAATTGAAAAGACGTTTGACAATGACAGAGCGGTCTGAAAAAATTGAGGTCAGTATTATTTGAGTAGCAATGCCGAAAAATGAAATAGAAACATATTGTCCTAAAAGCCAGGCCGATTGGCGAAAATGGTTAGAGAAAAATCATCAGTCAAAACAGGCTGTTTGGCTTGTTTATTATAAGTCATCAACAAAAGTGGCCTCTGTTAGTTGGAGTGAAGCAGTTGATGAAGCACTTTGCTTTGGGTGGATCGACAGCACTAAAAGAACGATTGACGAAGAAAGGTACATGCAGTATTTCAGCAGAAGAAAATCGACTAGTACTTGGTCAAAAATAAACAAAGACAAAGTTGCCAAACTCATCCAAAACAACCGAATGGCGGAAGCGGGTTTTGACAGCATCGCAACTGCTAAAGAAAATGGAACATGGTCACTAATGGATGATATCGAAAAATTAATTATACCAGAGGATTTAAGAATTGCATTGACTAAAAGTGAATGTTCAATGGAGTTTTTTCAGAGCCAGCCAAAGTCGATTAAAAAATCAATGTTGCATTGGGTTGCCATTGCTAAAAGAGAGGAAACAAGAAAGAAGAGAATTAAAGAAATAGCACGATTGGCTGCCAAAGGAATAAGGCCAAATCAGTTTAGTTAAAATAGCTTACAACAAATAGAGCTTTAAGCAGCGCGTAGTTCCAAGCTTTGGTCTTATTTTCTCAAAATCTCAATTTCACCAGCGGTTCCCAACTTAATAATGCTGGATGGTTCTTTTGGGCTAATATCGTCCTGCCGGTATTCTACCACGTAGTCAACCGCAACTTTAATTTCAGGAATAATTTCATCAAAAAAGGTAGGAGAGGGTTCTCCGCTAATATTGGCTGATGTAGACACGATGGGCTTTTTAAAGCGTTGAGTCAGCTGTCGGGTAAACTCCTCGGAGGTGATGCGAATACCAATGCTGCCGTCTTGCGCGATGAGGTTTTTAGCCAGATTTTTAGCTCCTGGGTAAATGATGGTCATGGGCTTTTCGGTGATTTCAATTAGGTCTAAGGCGATTTCCGGGACTACCTCCACATAACGACTCAGGAAATTCATGTTTTCCATCAGCACCAGCATGCTTTTGGACTCTTCGCGTTCCTTCAGTTGATAAATTTTTTGCACGGCTCCTTCGTTGGTGGCATCGCAGCCAATTCCCCAGATGGTGTCGGTTGGGTAAAGAATAATTCCGCCGGAATGAAGCACTTCAAGCGCTTTTTTGATGTCGTTGTGCATGCTGTTGTTTCTTTATTTGTTTTCACCCCAAAAATACAAAACCGCGCGGTAATTTAAAGTCATAAAAAAGCCGGAAACGCGAATATTTCCGGTTTTTATTCTATCTGGTTTCTTTACTATTCAAACTTGTTGGCCGCTTCAAAATCTACAGTAGCGTACAAATCATCGTAAGTTTCAGCTCGTCTGATTTCTACTACTTCTCCGTTTTCGCGCAGCAACAATTCAGCCGAACGTAATTTGCCGTTGTAGTTGAATCCCATCGAATGACCATGTGCTCCGGTGTCGTGAATAACGACCAGATCATTCGGGGTAATTTCAGGGAGCAATCGGTTGATTGCAAACTTGTCGTTATTTTCACAAAGCGAGCCGGTAACATCGTAGAGCTGGCTGTGTGGAGCATTCTCTTTACCCATAACGGTAATGTGGTGGTGAGCTCCGTACAATGCCGGGCGCATCAGGTTTGCCATGCACGAATCTAAACCGGCGTATTTTTTATAAGTATCCTTAATGTGCAACACTCTGGAAACCAAAAATCCGAATGGTCCGGTAATGGCACGACCCGATTCAAAGTAGATTTTCAATGGATCAAGACCATTGCCAACAATCATTTTTTCGTATAACTTTTTGATGCCTTTGCTCACCTTTTTTAGGTTTACCGGCTTGTGTTCATTTTTGTATGGAATACCAATTCCTCCTCCCAGGTTGGCAAATTCAAATTTGATGTCCAGCTCTTTGGCCACGTCAACAATCACGTCAAAAACGATCTCAGCGGTTTCAATGAAATAGTCGGCATCTAGCTCATTCGAAGCCACCATGGTGTGAATCCCAAAGCGCTTGACACCTTTTGCTTTTAGTACTTTATACCCTTCGAGCAGTTGTTCGCGGGTAAAACCGTATTTCGAATCTTCCGGGTTTCCAATGATGATGTTTCCACCTTTCAGTGCTCCGGGATTATAACGGAAGCTAACTAACTCGGGAAGTCCTGCATGTTGTTCCAGAAATTCGATGTGTTTAATATCGTCAAGGTTGATAACGGCTCCAAGCTCCATGGCTTTTTGGTATTCTTCGGCCGGCGTATCGTTGGAGGTGAACATGATTTCTTCGCCACGCATGCCAATTTTTTCAGCCAGCAATAACTCAGCCATCGAGCTACAGTCGATCCCAAAGCCCTGCTTGTGCAATAACTTCATCAGGAAAGGGTTTGGAGCTGCTTTTATCGCGTAGTACTCCTTAAAACCTTCGTTCCAAGAAAAGGCATTGACGAATTTTTCTGCGTAATCCAACATTCCTTTTTCATCATAGATATGAAATGGGGTTGGGTGTTTTTCGATAATCTGTTCTAATTGTTCTTTGTCAAATGGTAATTTCTTCTCCAACATAAATTTATTTCTTTTTTTGCGATGAGCAAAGATACAATTTTGGCAGGACTATTTAGAATAAATCTGTTTAACAAGCTTGCGTTGTTAACTAACGGTTGATGCAGAATTGTACCGATTAGCTTATTGGATTGACAATCGGTAAATGGCAAACGTGGTCCCGCTATCATTTAGATCAAATCATAAAGAAGCTCCTGACTTAAATAACCGCTGGCTATTTCCCTCACTTCACCGGTCATTTGAATCTCCCAGTCTTCGGCAATCTCCAGTTTCAATTCACCGCCCGGCATCTTCATGGTAATCTTACGGTTAACCAGGCCTTTTTTTACCATCATAGCAGCCACCGCGCTCGATGAACTTCCTGAGGCCAGCGTATATCCGGCACCCCGCTCCCAGATGCGGATCTCCACTTCGTCGGGCGATAGTACCTTTGCAAATTGAAGGTTGATGCGGTTGGGGAATTTAGGGTGGTTTTCAATCTCCGAGCCGTATTGTTTGATCTCTGCTTCTGATAACTCATCTTTCAGAATTACGCAATGAGGATTGCCTACCGACACACAGTTGATTAAGTAAGTCTTATCTTTCAATTGTAGTTTCTGGTCGATGCACTCATTTTGGTCGCTCACTACCGGAATTTTTTCTGCGTCAAAAATGGCTTTGCCCATATCAACTTTAATCATGCGGGCGTTGTTATTTATGATTTCAATAACTTCGGCTGTAACCACTCCGCCGAGCGTGTCAATGCTAAACGACTTGCTTTTGGTGTGTCCGTAATCGTACAAGTATTTTGCAAAAATACGTAAGCCATTACCACTCTTTTCAGCCTCCGAACCATCCGGATTTAAAATGCGCAAGCCAAAGTCAGCTTTATCGCTGTTGGTCAATAATAGAATACCATCCGATCCAATGCCATAATGCACATTACAAATGGTTTTTATATTCGGAACACTCATTTCAAAAGTGATATCCTGGCTGTTCATCACGATATAGTCGTTGCCTAAACCGTGCGATTTCACAAAGAAGTTTTTCATATTTTTTTGAGCTAAAAAAGAGGTTTCAACAAAAGTAGCAAGTGTTTTTATCTTGGCAAGAGAATTTAGCATTTTCAGTTTAGAAATACGATCTTCTGGGGCTGAAGAATTGAGAAATTAGAATGTCTTAGCCGATCTTCTTAAGCCAATCTTCAAAAACAAAGAAGATGAAAAGACTGTGCTCAAAATTTTGCTCAAACAGGAGGATGATTATTTGAAAGTTCCTTACGTTTTATCCCAAATAGAAAGCTGGGTAGAATATCTTTCTTTCAGCTTTTAAATGTTCGCAAACTGATTAGCAGCGTGATGTTGATGTTCCATGATATGTGGTTGTGAAAAGTGAATTAGACAGGTGAGAATCAAAAAGAAAAGGAGCTTAAGTGCGCACTTAAACTCCTTTTAATCCGATTATTCGGGTTGTGTTTCTTCTAAAATGCGACTTTGATTCCAAGTCCCGGGTCAATGGCAAAAAAAGCACCACCGTCGGTTACAACTTCCAGATATGGCTTAAAGTCGAGACTAAATGCAATGGGTGCTTGAGGAATTTTATATTCCAGGCCGACGATCCCATCAACTCCTAATCCGAGGTCTCCATCATTATTGCCATGAGGGTGCTTGTACCATCCAGGGCCACCATGTCCATCAAAATCATCGCCATAAATGGAAACATGTCCTCCTACTCCATAGTACCAAAACAAACCGGGCTCATCAAATGCCATCCGATTTTTTCCCCAAAGAGCAGTAAGGCTTAATCCGTCATGCCAAAATCCCACGATTCCTTCAATTGCGGAAGGGCCATAGTTTTTTTTGAGTGTCAATCCTGACGTTCCTCCTGATCGTACTCCAACTGCAAAATCGTATTGTGCCATCGCTGTTCCTGACATAAACAATATAAGTGCGACTATTAAGCTACTTTTTTTCATAACATATGTATTAAAGTTCTGCTTGAATGTAAGCCAAAAACATACCTAAGATACCGAAGAGGGTTGTAATGGGGTGATATAGAGAAGAGTGAGTGTTGGTCTAATGTTGTAGCACAATCCGCTAAACGTTGAATGTGTAGATAATGAACCTCATGTTGGGTAATAAATTATTCAACTAAGTAAAATGCAAAAATCATTAAAAGCACACGAATTGTATTAATAAGTTATAGGGAGTCAGGGCTTTAATGTTTTGTTAGGTAGGTGCCGGCTAAGCTGGCACAATTATTTAATTAGAGCTAACCAACAAATCAAAAACTGTAAACACCATGAAAACAATTGGAGTTAGAAAAAAGACAACATTTTCATTAATGCTTGCAATAGTAATCATTTTTGCTTCTTGTGATAGTTCAAAAACATTTAGAGGAGGAGCAATAGGAGCTGGAGCAGGAGGAGCTATTGGAGGAGTAATTGGTTCAGGATCTGACAATACAGCAAAAGGAGCCATACTAGGAGCTGTTATTGGAGGTACTGCAGGTGCATTAGTTGGAAATTATATGGACAAGCAGGCTGAAGAACTGCAGGACGACTTGGAGGGGGCTACGGTGACACGTATTGGCGAAGGGATTAAAATAACCTTTGATTCCGGGATTCTTTTCGGTTTTGATTCAGCTAAATTGACTGACGCATCCGAAGCTAATATTCGGGAATTAGCAGAGACACTCAAGAAGTATGATGATACCGAAGTTTTAATTGAAGGTCATACTGATGATCGTGGAGCAGAGGACTATAATCAACAGTTGTCGGAACAGCGGGCTGCATCCGTTGGAGATTTGCTAATAAACCTAGGAGTTAATGATAACAGAGTTACCCAGATAGGATATGGTGAATCACAGCCAATCGCAGATAATGCAACGGAGAATGGGCGTCGATTAAATCGCCGTGTTGAGGTTGCTATTTTCGCTAATGATAAGCTTAAAAGGGCTGCAAAAAGAGGAGACATTGGCGGATTGGAGGAATAGAATAAATAAACACAAATCAAAAAATAAAATAAATTATGAAAAAATATTTTTTATTGTCCGGCATTCTTTGCTTGTTGGTAAGTACCGTCGCTGTAGGACAAGAGTCTACAGCCGGGTTTAAAGGAGGAGTTAACCTTTCGAGTTTAACCACTGACGGAAATAATGATAACAACCTTAAAGTAGGTTTTCATGCCGGCGTATATAATAAAATACCTCTTGGTCGGTCGTTTTCTCTTCAGCCCGAGTTGTTATATTCGGGAAAAGGGATGAAGCTAAATTATGATGGAAGTGCTTTTGCTGATGGCGATAGCAAGTTCAATCTCAACTATATTGAATTACCCGTAAAACTGGTTTTTAATCTCGCCGAAGATTTTGAATTTCAGTTTGGGCCTTATGTCGCCTATTTGGTAAATGCCAATGTTGACACAGATGCTGACGTTCTTGATTTTTGGGAAATTGATTCTGAAGATGAAATCGACCGCGATCGCTTCAAGTCGTTGGATTATGGTGTTTCCCTTGGACTGGGATTCGACCTGAATGCTTTGATACTTGGCTTTAACTACAATCTTGGGTTAACGCAAGTAGCGAAGGATGATGATCTCTCTTATGACGTGCTTGGAGACGCAAAGAACTCTGTCATTCAAGTATATGCAGGACTTAGGTTTTAAAATCACTTAAAAGAATTATTTATGTTACGTTTAGTTATTGTCTTTTTATTAGTTGCATTAGTTGCTGCACTGTTTGGTTTTGGAGGAATTGCGGCAGGAGCAGCTGAAATTGCAAAAATAGTCTTTTACATTTTTATTGTCCTTCTGTTATTATCCTTAATTGCAGGAGGTTTCAGGGGGTGGAAATAGATCTCCAATAATAAGTAATAGGTGTTTTTTTCGACAGGGGTTCTCAATTATTGAGAGCCTTTGTTTTTTTGTAAATTGACGATTAGGCTTCCATTTCTTTTAGAATATTCTCAACCTCAGTCTCCGTTTTGTGAAGCTTGTCTTTGCAAAGCTTAATGAGTGTTGATACTCTTTTTACTTTGGTTGACAATTCATCCACATCGAGTTCTTCATTCTCAATTTTTTCAAGAATCTCATCAATTTCGTTCACTGCTTCCTGATAGGTTGGCTTTTTTGCTGCCATAGTTCTTATTTTTTTGTGATTTTACTTTTTACTTTCCCGTCTGCTAATTGTGTTTCGATCACGTCGCCATCGGATAATTGTTTCGTAGATTTGATTAAATGCCCATCGCTATAAGTTAAGCTGTATCCTCGTTTCAATACACTTTTAGGATCCATCAAACGAACTTTTCCTTCAAAATTAGTCAGTTTGTTTTTTTCTTCCCTTAAGGTGTTTTTAAGGCGAATTTTAAACAGCTCCTGAGATTGAGTCAACTGGTTACGTCTAATTCTGAATTGTCGTTGCATGAAAAATTGGAGGTTGTCCAACTTTCGGCTCAATTGATGGTTTTGCTCATTGATGTGACCGGTTCCTAATTTTTCAATCTGGTGTTTGTGTTCTTGTAACTGTTGTAGTTTCGTGGCAAGAAATACGGGTATCGATTTCTCAAGCCTGAAATTCGTCAGGTTAAATCGATTATTTTCCTCGCTAACCAATTCGCGCACTCCTTGCGTTAGTTTTTGCATCGAGCTCTTCAAAAATTCTTTTTCGTTGTGAAGCCGATCTTCAACCTGTTCAACGAACCGCTCTTTCATTTCGTCCAGCATTTGCTCGAAGGCTGCCGCTCCACTTATCAAAAATTCAGCTACGGCTGTTGGAGTTTTCAGCTTAGTGTGAGCTACTAAATCAACGGCTGTTTCATCTTTGTCGTGGCCAATCCCCGTCAGCACAGGTATTGGTAATTGGGTGATGTGATAAGCTAATTCGTAATGATCGAAACTGGCCAAATCAATTTGCGCGCCTCCACCACGAATAATGACCACCAAATCAAAAAAATCTTCGTATTGAAATACCTGCTCCAAAGCGATGATGATGGAAGCAGCCGCATCTTTCCCTTGCATGATTGCGGGAAACAGCTTGGTATAAAAATGAATGTTGTAGGCGTTGTTAGCCAGCTGATCCCGGAAGTCTTGCAGCCCGGCTGCTGTTGGTGACGAAACAATCGCAATTCGCTGGGGCACCAGCGGAAGTTCCAGCTCCTTATTCATATCAACCACACCATCTTCTTCGAGCTGAAGCAGGATTTCACGTCGCTTGCGAGCCATGTCGCCCATCGTATAAGTTGGATCAATATCCCGAATATTCAAGCTCAATCCGTACATCGGATGAAACTCTACTTTGGCGCTGACGAGTACTTTTAACCCCTCGGAGAAAGCCTGTCCCGTTGTGGTTTCAAAGAACGGCTTTAGCATGCGAAATGTGTACGACCAAATGGTTGCCCGACAGCGAGCAACTACATTCTTTGTGGCTTCATCAACGTCAACCAATTCAAGATAGCAATGGCCGGTACGGTTTTGATTCAGCTCGCTAATCTCAGCTTTTATCCACAACAGGCTTGGAAAAGCATCGTCCAGTTGCTCTTTTATTTGATTGTTGAGTTCCGAAAGAGTGAGTTGTGCTGCCGCCATACTCTAATTGACCTTTATCAGTTTGATTACCGTATTATCGGTATTTGTTTCAATTTTAAGCAGAATTAATCCGGCAGGCAAGTTAGCCAAATTCGGAATAAAAATAGAAGACACATATTGAAAAACTTGTTTGTAAAGGCAGTTGCCAAGAGCTGAAAACAGGCTGATGGTTATTTCTCCTGTCGGTTTTGGAGTGGTCTGAAATAAATAAATGCCCTCACTAAAAGGATTTGGTAAAGCTGTCCATTTGTCCGTTTTAGTATGCTGATCGGTTGGACGAAGAGATAGATTGGCTAGATGAAAATTAGGTATGCCATAGCCTAGCGTGTCGTTGGGATATGCGTATTGCGAGGCACTTTTTTCGAGCGCTTCTTTTATTTCCAGGTTGGTTGCATCGGGGTGTGCCTGCCACAAGCAGGCAGCCATTCCGGCTAGTATCGGGGACGCGAAAGAGGTGCCATTTGAAGGACCGATACGTCCATCCGTTTTTTGCAGAATGGTTCCCCAGCCAACTGCTGCCAGATTCGGTTTTACGTCGCCATCGGCACTCGGACCCAAAGAGCTAAACGGCGCCCAAATGCTATCGTTATTAACTGCCGCAACACCAATTACCAAGTTTCCATCCGAAGGAGCAACCAAATATCTCCATGGATTATTGGCTTCGTTTCCTGCGCTGGAAAACACCAGCATGCCTTTTTCCACCGCAATGTTTGCAGCTTTCGTGATTCGGGTGGTGTTCCCGTCCATCTCAGCATAACTGTGATTCATATCCGCGTCATCAAAGGTTGTATAGCCTAAGGACGAATTAATAACATCGCAGCCGGCACTGTCAGCCCATTCAGCAGCTGCAACCCAGTTGTCTTCTTCAGTCGGGTATTCCGTCGCACCATCTTCGCTGCGCAGCAAATAGTAAGATGCTTCAGGAGCGGTTCCAATTAATTTATTTTTGACATATCCTCCCATTGTCGAAAGTACATTCGTGCCATGGGTGTGTGCCAGAAAAACATCACCTCCGGGATCGACAAAATCTTTGGTTCCCAGTATACGATTTTCGCCCCACAGTTGCTCGAAAGCCGGTAACTCATCGACTTTATAAAAGCCGGCATCTAAAACAGCAATGTGCATGCCTTCTCCCCGATAGCCGAGTGCATGCAGTAGTTGTCCGTTAAATAGCCGCAATTGGTGGTAGGAAGAGCCGTACTCGGAGATATTGATGTCGTTTAGTTGACGCTCGGTTTGAAATTTATTGCGAGCTGACTTCAAGAAAATACCGGGTTTGGTAAGTTCTGAAAAGGCAATGAAATTTAGATCTTGTCTGATTTGCTCATAAACGGATGTGGTTGCTCGAATGGTTGCCCCATTAAGCCATTTCGATGTATGAATGATTTCTGCTCCCTGTTCTTTCAGCTGTTGCAGGTAGTTGATCGACACCGGTAAATCAAGTTCATCAACCGCGATATTTTGTTTTTGGCGGCGTTCAATTGCGCGCAGCGACAAAAACTGTTCCGGCTGATTGATGCTAAAAACTGTTCCCAACTTGTCTTTGAAACGCACCCAGTAGAAGTTTTCGACTTCATCTTGAGCCACTAAGTTTCCTGTCAGGATGATTAGGGAAGCAATAAAAAACCAGGATTTTAACATCGCTTATCTTTCAATTTTGTTACAGTCATGCAAATTTGCTATTGCCACGTAACACCAATCAATCATCGTGGAAGAATATTGTTCTTTTGCATGTATTGCATGGGATCGTTCATGAATTTTTCGGGGTCAACCAATTTGCTTTTGTTTTTCTCCAACTCGTTGAACTTTAGTTGCTGAATACTATCTAAAACCATCGCATTCATCAGGATTCCCATGTCGTAAATAAGCGAATGCGAGAAATCGCCATTTGGATGATAATAATTCCACTCTTTATCTCGTAATCCCATTGTATAAAAAGCATCCAGTTCAAGTGCTCCGTTTTGGTAATAAACTTTACATGTGCCCTCTCGCTTGGCATTTTTCATCATGCACTCCATGTAAGGTTTGCCGTTTTTGAAATACGCGCGGTAAATACCATCTTTCAAATCGTATTTAAACGATGTTTGTTCAAAAAGTTCGCCGGTTGGATAGTAGGTTTTTGAAATGCCATGTTTTAGGTTGTTCAGGTATTCTTCTTCAGAAACCAATTGATCTTTCTGAAAAAATTTCCAGTGGCCAGTCTTAAGCTGTCCAATATATTGGCCTTCAGCCATCAATTTTCCTTTAAGATCATACAACTCAGCTTTTACCGTATCCGATTTCTCGGGATAGAACAATTGGGCTTTTAAAAACCCGCTGGTATGGTAGCGTTTAAACTCACCAACGGGTTTATCATTTTTAAAATTTCCTTCGTAAATTTTGGTCCCATTGGGCAATTGTTTCACCCAGAAACCTTGCTTTTGCCCTTTTTTATCTGTTTCGTTGATTGTGTCCTGCGCATAACCTGTTTTCAGAAATACCAGGACGAGCAGCATTAAAATAATTTTCATGTGTTTATTAATTGTTTACTTTTTGTAACACATGGAACTCTCTTTAAATAATCATGCTCCTTCGTGTGAATATTTTTACATGCTCTTTTCATCATAACTTTATCTGAAAGCTTAAAACTACACCATTTTTTAGAAAAGCTGACGAAATGACTTTTTGTTATTCAGCTCCCAATGATTTCAGTAAGTTGCGTACTGATTTTACAGACTCCACTTTGTAGGACGCTTCTGTTTTTTTCAAACCCACTTTTATGGTATAGGCCGACTTAGGTAGCTCGCGGAACATGTATTCATCGGTCCAGTCGTCACCCATAGCAAGAATAAAGTCGTAGTCGTCATCTCCTAAAAAGCGTTGAGCTGCGATGCCTTTGTTTATTCCGCCGGCTTTTACTTCAATTACTTTATTTCCTTCCATAATTTCCAGATTATGGTTGGCAATCATGTTCCGAAGCTCATCTTTCAATTCGTTGGCTCTCAGTTCGCCTTGTTCCGGTTCCGAGTTTCGGTAGTGCCAAACCAGTGAATAGTTCTTTTCTTCGATAAAAGTTCCAGGTGTTCGGTCAACAAAGCTCTCTAGGATAGGACGAATCGTTGGTTTCCAGGTGCTATTTATATTGTCGAGCATCTTCCAGTCTTCACCAATTTTCTTCAGCCAAACCCCATGTTCAACAATTAAGTTAACTTTGTGATTTCCCAGCCATTTTTCAAGTGTTTCCCGGTCGCGTCCACTAATTATCGTGACAGTGTTTTTTTCATTCTCTTCCAACTTGGTAATTAGTTTGTGCAACTCTTCATCGGGACTTGCTGCTTGTGGGTCGTTATTGAAACCAACGAGCGTTCCATCGTAATCAAGAAATATGGCGCGTTTTTTTGCTGAAGCAAATTTTTCAACTAATTCTTTACTTAAACTTGTAGTAATTCTTTTAGCCAGAAAGTGCTGTTGAATTCCTTCAACTTTTTTCAAGCCTTTTATAAATTCGCCTGACCATTTAAATACATCGTATCTTCGAATTCGCGATTGTAAGTATTTCATTCTCCTTCGTTGCTCGTCCAATGGCATCGTTAATGCTTGGTTAATGCTGTCTGCAATTTCATCTTCGTTGTTCGGATTGATGATGATTGCTTCACCCAATTCTTTTACCGCTCCTGCCATTTCGCTAATAACTAATACGCCACTTTGATTCACTCTGCAAGCAATATATTCTTTCGCCACCAGATTCATTCCGTCGCGTACCGGAGTAATTAGTGCCACATCGGAAGTGCTGTACAATTCAATCAGGTTTTCGAATGGCAGCGAACGATAGAAATACCAGACAGGAGTGTAGTTCACATTTCCGTATTGCCCGTTAATCCGCCCAACAAGCTCATCAATTTCACTTTTTAGTAGTTTGTATTGCTCTACTTCGTCGCGCGAAGGAACAACTAGCATAATGAGCGAAACCTGATTCCTGAATTCAGGATATTTATTTAGGAATTTTTCAAACGCGTGCAGCCTGTTCGGAATTCCCTTCGTATAATCCAGTCGGTCAATCGATAAAATTAGCTTTCGGTCTGGCGATACCAGAAAATATTTTTCTAACTCTCGATGGAACTCAGACTTTTCTTGCAGTGATTTATGAGCAATGTCCTTGGCTAAATTTTCAAATTTATCGTAGTCAATTCCCATTGGGAAAGCATCTGCCAAAATGATCCGGTCCTCAAGATGAATCTCGTTGAAAGAAATCTCGTGGCCTAACAATCGTCTCACTGAACTGAAAAAATGTCTTTCGTAATCATAAGTGTGAAACCCGATCAGATCAGATCCAAGCATCCCTTTAATTAACTCATTACGCCAGGGTAAGATTCGGAAAACTTCGAATGAAGGAAATGGAATGTGAAGGAAAAAACCGATTGTGACATTTGGTTTAACTGACTTGATCAATTCCGGCACCAAGAGCAGCTGGTAGTCGTGGATCCAAACAATGTCACCATCATCTATGGTTTCAAGGGCTTTTTGTGCAAACTTATGGTTAACTTTTTTATAGGCTTCCCAGTAGTCTGGATTGTAATCGCAAAACTGTGCGAAATAATGAAAGAGAGGCCAGATAACATTATTGCTAAAGCCTTCATAATATAGATTGATTTCTTCTTTGTTTAAATGAACGGCAAGGCAGTCTTCGGTAACCAGTTTGTCGTCAATCTCAATAATTTCGTCTTCTGTCAGGTCATCTTTTGCTAAGCCGGGCCACCCGATCCATTTTCCTCCATATTCTTTATAGATGGATCTCATTCCGGTAGCTAGTCCTCCCACGCTTGGAGATAGTTCAAATGATTCTTCTTCTCTTCTTATACTTAGCGGTAATCGGTTTGATACGATATGAATTTTGCTCATTACTGTTTCTATTTTGGTCTATTTGTTTTAATCTGATTAATGTTTTCCTTACTATTTACCAACACATTCTTAAGTTAATTGTTGTGAAATCGAAATTATTGAACCCAAATATAAAGAAGCGGATGTTCTTGACTCATATTTGAGACATTTTCGGTTATAAAATTTATATTAGCGGCTCAATTAGCCTTTCTGAGTGCTTTCTGCTACTTTAAAGGTTGTTTTATTTTTTCAAGTTATCAAAATATTTTGGAATTAATCCATCCTTTTTGATGATGTTTAACATTTGTCTATGAAGAATTTGAATTACGGGGTTATTGGAAATTGCAGAAGCGCTGCTTTGGTTTCAGAAGATGGATCAGTTGACTGGCTTTGTTTGCCACAATTTGACTCTTCTTCGGTTTTCGCAAATTTATTGGATAAGAAAAAGGGAGGAAGCTTTAAAATTATCCCTGATAAACCAGAAAATATTACTCAGAGTTACATTCCACGAACGAACATTTTAAAAACGAGGTTTAAGTGCGAAGATGGCGTATTTGAAGTGCGAGACTTTATGCCAAGGTATGAAAATCCCGATAGCGGCGGGCATTATACTCCACCTGATATTATTCGTTATTTTAAATGGGTTGAAGGTAAGCCATCATTTAAGGTTTTGTACGATCCTAAGTTGGAATATGGAAAAAACGAGACCAAAAATTTTGTAGAACAGGGCTGCGAGAGGGAAAGGAATGGAAATTGTTACATCAAATCAAACACCACCAACGGAACTTACGATTCACTATATTTTTACTCTAGCCTGGATTATCAGGATATTCTAGAGCAAAATTCAATCCGATTAACACAGGATGAATATTGCCTGTTAAGCTATAATCAAAAGTTACTTCCACAAGATACTCGCAGGGCAAAATTAAAAATGGAGCGAACTCGAGTTTATTGGTTGAATTGGGTTGAACGAACAACTTCTTTCCGTGTTTATAATGATCTTATAATTCGTAGTGCATTGATTCTTAAGATGTTAAGTTATGCTAAGAGTGGCGCAATTCTGGCTGCCTTAACTACTTCGTTGCCTGAAACGATTGGAGAAGAACGAAACTGGGATTATCGATTTTGCTGGATTCGTGATGGCTCAATGGTTGTTAAAATCATGACTTCCTTGGGGCATTACAAACTGGCCAATCAATATCTCCGTTTTATTATAGACATACTTCCTGACAAGGATGAGAAGATGCAAATTATGTATGGGATTAACGGGGAAAAGAAATTGAGAGAGCATGAATTATCACATTTAGAGGGGTATGAAGGATCAGTTCCGGTTCGGATTGGAAATGCGGCTTACCGACAAAAGCAGAATGATATTTATGGCATCTTACTGGACGTTATTTATCAACAACTTGAGATTTATGATATTACATTGGAGCACAGCGAAGAGCTTTGGACTATTGTGCGTAATATAATTAAAGTTGTAGAAAACAATTGGAAGAAGCCTGATCGTGGAATTTGGGAAATCAGAAGCGAAAACAAGCATTTCACGTTTAGCAAGGTTCTTTGTTGGACCGCGCTTGATCGTGCTGTTAAAATTGCGACACTCCTACGACGCGGGCTGTATGTTGATAAATGGTCTGTCTTGAGGGATAAAATTCACAAAGACATCATGAAAAAGGCATGGAGCGAGGAAAGACAGGCCTTTACCCAAGCATATGGGTCAAATGACTTGGATGCTTCGGTTTTATTAATGGAGTCGTATGGTTTTATTAATGCAACTGATCAGAAGTATGTGACTACGGTATTAGCTATTCAGGAGGAGTTGGAACGCGATGGTTTGATGTTCCGCTATCGCAATCAAGATGATTTTGGAACGCCAAAGTCAGCTTTTACTATCTGTTCATTTTGGTTGACTAATGCTCTATTTAAAATTGGACGAAAGGAAGAGGCCATCAAAAAATTCAATAAACTGCTGAATTATTCAAACCATCTTGGGTTGTTTAGTGAAGATCTTGATTTTAAAACCAAACGGATGCTCGGAAATTTTCCGCAGGCATATTCGCATTTGGCATTAATTGAAACGGCAATGACGGTTTCGGGGTCGCAACTAACCGATGAAGAGATCATTAAAGAATATATTCATTAATTCCCAAGCCTAAGTAGTTTTTTTCTGATGACTTTGTGAACCGCCAGAAATGCTGCTGAGCGATAGCGAAAGAAGGGAGCCTAGCTCTCGAGCCTGTAATAATGATAGTCTTTATAGTTGGCATTGGATTTAAGTATCTCAACAACCTGCTTTAGTCTGTGCAAAATTTGCAGCTAATTTATTTGGCCTGATTTTCAACACTCAGCAAGCTATCAATGAGGACTAAAGGGCAATAAAATAATCATTATCAAACAAATAAGAAATCAAGAATCTTCAGTTAAAATTTGAAGATCGCCAAGCATTTTCTTTTATTTGCAGAAATTTTTAGAAAATAGGAGGTTTTTATGAGCGAGAATCTGGTTATTGTTGAGTCCCCTGCCAAAGCGAAGACAATTGAGAAATTTCTAGGCAAAGATTATCTGGTCACATCTAGCATGGGACATATTAGAGACCTCGAAAAAAAGGATTTTGGGATTGATATGGAAAACAATTATACACCTAAGTATATTGTTTCACCCGATAAAAAGAAAATAGTTGCAGAACTGAAGAAGTTAGCTAAGGATGCCAAGATGGTATGGATCGCATCCGATGAAGACCGCGAAGGAGAAGCAATAGCCTGGCACTTGAAAGAAGTTCTGAAGTTGAAGCCTGAAAAAACAAAGCGAATAGTCTTTCATGAAATTACGAAGGATGCGATTCTGCGGGCTATTGAAAATCCGCGTCCAATAGACGAAAATCTGGTTAACGCTCAACAAGCTCGACGCATTTTAGACCGTATTGTAGGTTTTGAAGTTTCGCCAGTGCTTTGGAAGAAAGTAAAACCTTCGCTTTCTGCAGGTCGGGTTCAGTCGGTTGCTGTTCGCTTGATTGTGGAGCGAGAACGGGAGATTATGAATTTCCAAAGCAAATCAAGCTTTAGGGTTACAGCAGCTTTTCTGGTTCCTGATAAAAATGGGAATGCGGTAGAATTAAAGGCAGACCTTAAAAAACGGCTAGAAACCAGGGAGGAGGCACAAGCATTCCTCGAAAAGTGCAAAACGGCAGATTTCAGCATTGCTGATATTACCACCAGGCCATCGAAAAGAACACCGGCTGCGCCATTTACAACATCAACCTTACAGCAGGAAGCTAGTAGGAAATTAGGTTTTTCGGTTTCTCAAACGATGGCAGTCGCCCAGCGGTTGTACGAAGCAGGTAAAATCACCTATATGCGTACTGACTCAACCAACTTGTCATCATTGGCGATCAACTCGGCAAAAAGTCAGGTTGTCAACACACTTGGAGAAAAATACCACAAGGTCCGTCAATACAAAACAAAGTCGAAAGGAGCGCAGGAAGCTCACGAGGCAATTCGACCAAGTTATATGGATCAACCAGAGGCAGGTGGATCTAACCAGGAAAAGAAACTGTACGAGCTGATCTGGAAGCGAACCATCGCTTCGCAAATGGCAGATGCAGAATTGGAACGCACGACAATTAATATATCGGTTTCAAACAGTAGTAATTTATTTCAGGCTACCGGCGAAGTAATTAAATTTGACGGTTTTTTGCGTGTTTACATGGAGTCGTCAGACAATGAAGAAGAAAATGACGACAACAGCACCTTGCTTCCTCCTGTAACAGAAAACCAACAGCTACGCGCTGAATGGATCGAAGCCACTCAGCGGTTTACACAAAAACCACCGAGATATACCGAAGCAAGCTTGGTGAAAAAATTGGAAGAACAAGGCATCGGACGTCCTTCAACCTATGCACCAACGATTACGACAGTTCAAAACCGTGGTTACGTAGTGAAGGAAGAACGACCAGGGGTTGAACGAAAATACACACAGCTCTCTTTAATTGGAACCGAATTGAAAGAAGCTGTAAAAACAGAAATAACAGGCGCGGAACGAAATAAACTTTTCCCTACGGATGTGGGTATGGTAGTCAATGATTATTTAATCAAGTATTTTGATAAAATCATGGACTTCAGTTTTACAGCAAAGGTTGAGGTTGAGTTTGACGAAGTTGCTGAAGGAAGTAGGGTATGGAACGAAGTTATTGACGAGTTCTATAAACCATTCCACCAAAACGTGGAAAACGCGTTGGAAGTTTCGGAACGCACAAACGGAGAACGTATTTTAGGCGATGACCCGAAAACAGGCAAGCCAATATCTGTCAAAATTGGAAGATATGGCCCATTGGCTCAGCTTGGTGAAACCACAGAAGAAGGTGAGAAGCCCCAATTTGCAAGTCTCCGGAGTGGCCAGCACTTGGAAACGATAACGCTCGAAGAGGCAATTGACTTGTTTAAACTTCCTCGCGACCTGGGAGAATATGAAGATAAAAAAGTGACGGTTGCGATTGGTCGATTTGGTCCCTATGTGCGTCACGACAACAAATTTGTATCACTCGAAAAAGGAGTGGATGACCCGTACACAGTTGAACTTCCACGTGCCATTGAGTTGATTGAAGCTAAACGTGAAAAAGATCGTAAAGCACTTATTAAAACGTTTGACGAGGAACCGGAGCTGCAAATACTCCAAGGGCGCTGGGGACCATACATTAAGTACAAGAAAAAGAACTATAAAATTGTAAAAGGCACCGAAGCTGAAAAGCTAAGCCTTGACGATTGCATGAAAATTATTGAAGAAGGTCCGAAGCCCAAGCGCAAAAAGAAAAAATAATATCCAAAGGCAAACGTTAAAATGTTTGCCTTTTTTATTTATTTTCATCCTCGGAAAAAAATCGAACTAATGGATATTAAGCTTTATCTGAAACCTGTCGACTTTTCAAAGTTTAAGAGCCCAGACTGGGCGCAACCTAAATTTTGTTTAGGCACAATTTTGGAAAAAAATCAGTCCAAGCTGCCGCTGAAAAGGGCGGAGGTCATAATAATTGGGGTTGAAGATGACCGCAATGCCGTTGTTAAAGGAAGCTCGAAGGCTCCAAATAAAATTCGTGAGTTTCTATATTCATTGAACCGAATTTCGCCCCGATTCAAAATTCTGGATTTGGGTAATGTTAAAACAGGTAAAACAACCAACGATACTTATTTCGCTTTAAAAGACGTTTGTTCAAACCTGATTGAAGCGGGCAAAATAGTCGTGGTATTGGGCGGCAGTCAGGATCTTACGTTCGGCATTACAAAAGCATTTGAAGAAGATCCATTTAATTTAGTAAACATAGACCCAAGATTAGATTTTAAAAAGGGGATAAAAACAATCAATTCGGAGACCTATTTGAATTTCATTTTTGAAAAGCAACCGAATTTGTATTCTCAATCTACGCTTGGATATCAGAACTATTTTGTCGACTCACTGGAACTCGACCACAGTTATGAGCTGGAAACAGAGAATAAACGACTGGGAGAGATTCGATATGATATGTCTTCGATTGAGCCCTACTTGAGAGATGCGGATATACTTAGCTTTGATATTAATGCGATTAGGCAACTTGAAGCACCAGGACAATATTTTGGTTCGCCAAATGGGTTATACGCTGAAGAAGCATGCCAGGTAGGTCACTACGCAGGAATGGCGGATAAACTAAAGGTCGCAGGATTCTTCAACCTGATTCCTCAGCTTGATCAAGGCGAGCTGAGTTGCAAGCTTATGGCTCAAATTGTTTGGCATTTTCTGGAAGGTTTCTACTTTAAAAAGGTTGAATCTCCGTGCGGAACAAATAATGATTTCAATGAATTTATAATAGAAATTGATGATATTGACTTGCCATTGTTTTTTTACCAAAGCCAAAAGACCGGCCGTTGGTGGATGAAGATATCTGATGAAAATGAAACAATCGAGCGCACATTCTCTTGTTCTGAGGAAGATTATAGAATGGCTGCCCAAAACGATATCCCGGATCGCTGGTGGCGAAATATTCGAAAATTAAATCGCATCGTAAAATAAATGCAGGCCCTATGCGTTCAAAAACTTAGGCACACGATTAAAAAAACATCAGGAAAGATTCATTATTTTCACTTACTTTGGCGCTAGAAATCGGCAGTAACAGCCAGTTTATGAAAAAAATATTTTACTTTTTATTTTTGTTAATAATCATTAACTTAGCCGCAAATGCTCAGCAAGACCCTCAGTTTAGCTTCAATAAAGAAGCACAGCTGTCGGTAAACCCGGGCTTTGCTGGCAGTAATGATGCAATAACTGGATTAATATTAAACAGATATCAATGGAGTGGCTTCGACGGCACTCCTAAAACACTGTTATTTAGCGTGGAAACAACTGCTAATATATTTGGGAGTACAAGTGGGGTAGGATTAAACATCATTAGTGATGAACTCGGTTTTTCAAAGAATGTTCTCGTAAATCTGAACTATTCTTACCAAACAACAACTAGTATCGGAAATCTTGGTATTGGTACGTCTTTTGGGATTTTCAACAAATCAATTAATGGCAATTGGATTACTGTTGGAGAAGATGGGATCGAAGGAACTGAATCCGGAGACCTAACGATTCCTCAGAGTGACGTCAGTCAAATAACTTTTGATGTTGGATTTGGTCTTTATCTAAAATCAAATGACTATTTTGCGGGTCTCTCTGTGACACATGTCAACCAGGGAGAAATCAAATACGGAGATGGAGGTGAATACTTCCCTCTGCTACGACACTACTATTTATCAGCTGGATACAATATTAGCTTGCCCGACCCGTTATTTGAGTTGCGGCCTTCGGTTTTTGCGAAATCAGATTTGGCAAGCACGCAGGTTGATTTTAATTTGAGTGTGGTCTACAATAATCGCTTCTCAGGCGGATTAACTTATCGTCTGCAAGATGCGATCGCACTTTTAATAGGAGTAGAATTAAAAAATGGCTTGAACTTAGGTTTGGCTTACGACATAACAACATCTGCACTAGGCCGATATGGATATGGGTCGCAGGAAATCTTCCTGCGTTACTCTGTTGATATTGGCAAGGGAAGATTAAAGAAATATAAGAGTATCAGGTTTTTATAAGCTGATTTAACGAAAGCAAAAGTGTAGCTATGAAAAAAATACTTTCTTCAGGTTTAATTATTGCGGCTATCTGGGCATTAACCGGCTGTGGTAAGTCTGGCAATGGAGAGCTAACCGGCGTTCAAGGTCGTGGAAAATGGTTTGAACCTGCTCCCTATGGAATGACTTTTATTCACCGCGGAAGCATAAATATCGGTCCGAACGATCAGGATCCAACTTGGTCTTCAACCCCAACAAAAACAGTCTCCATTGATGCATTCTGGATGGATGACACTGAAATAACAAACAATGAGTACCGCCAGTTTGTGAACTGGGTTCGTGATTCAATTGCACGGACACTAATTGGGGAGCAATATCCTGAATTTATGATCAGTGAAGATCGGGATGGAAACATTATAGATCCTCCTCGTATTAACTGGGATGAGCGGTTGGAATGGAACAATCCGGATTATGTTGATGCGTTAGAGGAGATGTATATTCCTACAAACGAGCGATTCTTTGGGAAAAAGGAAATTGACGCCCGAAAACTTTTCTATACATACCATTGGATTGATTATAAGCAAGCGGCAAAATCAGCCAATAAATATAACTACGAAACCGAAAGTTACGAAGGTACCGTATTCGATCAGAATGGAGAAGAACGTCCAATTGAAAATCGTTCCTCTTTTATTTTCAGCGAAACAACATTTGTACATCCTGATACTTTAGTTTGGATTCGCGATTACACTTACGCTTATAACGAACCGTGGACAAGCAAATATTTCTGGCATCCGGGTTTCGACGACTATCCCGTGGTTGGTGTTACCTGGAAACAAGCGAAAGCATTCTGTCATTGGAGAACCAAATTGCACAATGAATACCTTGATGGAGTGGGTGAACCGGTGATACAAGACTATCGCCTGCCGACAGAAGTCGAATGGGAATATGCAGCAAGAGGTGACAAGGACATTTCAATGTATCCATGGGGTGGTTATTACACCCGTGATGATGATGGGAAATTTTTGGCAAACTTTAAGCCGTTTCGTGGAAATTATGTAGAGGATGAAGGACTGGCAACATTGCGGGTTGGAAACTACGACCCCAATATGTTTGGACTGTATGATATGGCTGGAAACGTTGCAGAGTGGACAATCTCAGCTTATGATGAATCAGCCTACATGTATGTTAATGATTTCAATCCAAATTTTGAATACAACGCTCTTCCAAACGATCCTCCAGTAATGAAAAGGAAAGTTATTCGCGGAGGTTCGTGGAAAGATATTTCCGCTTACTTACAAGTTTCAACAAGAAGTTTTGAGTACCAAGATACAGCTAAATCTTATGTCGGTTTCCGTTGTGTGAGATCGTCATTTGGCAATGAATTTTAGTCAAACCCTAATCTACAAAACATGAACATTGGTGAAATAATTCAGAATAAACGATGGAAAGTCTTTACAGGTTACGTTTATAATTTGGGTGCCTCAATCGTATTGTTAGGTGCCTTATTTAAGCTTCAACACTGGTCTTACTCAGGTCTATTATTAATTGTGGGTTTGTGTACTGAAGCATTCATTTTCTTCATTTCAGCTTTTGAACCACCTTTGGAGATGCCCGAATGGTCAAAAGTATATCCTGAGCTAAAGGAGGATTATGATAGCGACGATGCCATTGAGACTGACTCAAAGGGTGGGTTTGGTGATTTTTGGGATAAAGCAGATATTTCACCAGAATTATTGACGAAAGTTTCGAAAGGATTGACTGATTTGAGTAATACGGCCTCAAGTATCAGTGAAATTAGTTCGGCAACATTGGCCACCGATTTATATGTCCGGAATTTGACGTCGGCATCTGAATCAATGAGCACGCTATCGGAGATTAATAATCAAGCCAATGATAAAATTAGCGACTCAGTTTCAAATTTGGTAAGTTCCTACTCTAAAACAGCGAAAAACTTATCTGAGAATGGAGACCAATTGCTAACAAAACTTTCAGTTTCAGGAGAGGAGTTTGCCAGTAAGCTAACACAGACAAGCAACAAACTTGCTTCATCATACGAAAAAGCAGCAGGCTCAATCGATTCTGGAATTGAATCAATCAGTAAAAGTTCTGCGAGTTATGGCGAAAATCTAAATCGGTTAAATAAAAATCTTGAGACGCTAAACTCTTCATACGAGAGTCAGCTAAAAGAAACCAACGCACAGCTGCAATCTTCTCAAAAATTCTTCGCTGAAATGACACAAATGAACGAAATGATTGCTTTGTCGACTGAAGAAATTAAGAAGTACAAATCAAATGCTGAAGAACTAAACAAACACCTTGAAGCATTGAATTCTGTTTATGGTAATATGCTGGGAGCCATGAATTACAAGAAATAATAAGAACCGATAAGCCTTTCGTATATGGGAACCAAGAATTGCCCGGAAACTCCCCGGCAGAAGATGATCAACATGATGTACCTGGTACTACTGGCCATGATGGCGCTAAATGTAGCATCAGAAGTACTCGACGCCTTCCGCATCGTTGATTCAAGCTTAATGCAAACATTCAAGAGTGTAGATTCGAAAAATGAGCAGATTTATGCTTCTTTTGCTCAAGCCTATGAGGAGAATCCAACAAAAGTAGATGAATGGAAAAAAAAGGCTGACTTGGTGAAGTCCATGACGGATAGTCTGATCAATAAAATTACTTCCCTAAAAGAAGAACTTGTCATCAAGTCAGGAGGAACAAATCTTTCTGAGGAGAACGAAACATACAACGGCAATAAAAGACAATCCTTTGTGATCAATAACGAAGGTGATACCTTGGTCTTAAAAAAAGATGATGAACTGAATATACCTTCAGAAATCATGATCAGACTAAATAAAGCAGAAGAGCTAAAAGCTGGAATTAGTGACCTGAAGGAAGAGTTTCTATCGCTACTGGAAGAAAATTCACCCATGCGCTATACAATTAAGCAAGCGTTGGACACTTCTGACCCAAAAGTCACGCTAAAAGATTCTGAAAAAATCACATGGGAAATTGCACACTTTGAGAGTAAGCCATTAATTGCCGTTATTGCATTGCTTTCGAAAATACAAATCGACATTCAAAACGCGGAATCAAACATCTTAACCTATTTGTATAGTCAGATTGATGCCAGCTCGTTTAAGTTCAATAGGCTAAGGCCTACTGTGATTGAAAAATCATCCTATATTCTTGAAGGTGATGTTTACCGCGCTGAAGTATTTTTAGCTGCTGAAGATACCACTCAACAGCCTATTATTTTAGTTAAAAACAAAGAATTGAAGATCGAAGGAGGAAAAGGAATTTACGAGAGGCCGGCTACTTCGCCAGGTACTTATAAGTGGGGGGGGATAATAAAATACAAAACTCCCGAAGGCGAGTACAAGAACTACAAATTCGAAGAAGAATATCAGGTTAGCAAACCTTCGGTTACCATATCGCCCATAAAAATGAACGTCTTTTATATGGGTGTTCCTAACCCGGTAAGCGTTTCTGTGCCAGGAGTACCTTCTGAAAAACTACAAGTTACCATGTCGAATGGTAAAATTGACCAGGATGGTAAAAACTACGTGGTCTATCCAAAGGTGGCAGATATTAACGGAAACCGTACAAAAGTTTCTGTGAGTGCTGACTTTGAAGGCAAACAACGATTTATAGGAAGTATGGACTTCCGGGTAAAACAAGTACCCGATCCTGTAGCAACAGTTGCAGGGGAAAATAGTGGTGTTTTGCGTAAAGAAGATCTGTTAGCCGAGGCGGGAATCTTTGCAGATCTTAAAGATTTTGATTTTGATTTGAAATTTAAAGTAACTCAATTCGATATTACATTTACCGGAACAGGTGGATATAACAACACGTGGTCGTCTGATTCAAATCGCTTTACTGATGAGCAGCGCACACAGTTTAACACTCTTGCTCCCGGAAGTATTATTTACATTGATAATATATTTGCACATGGTGATGATGGAACTGATCGGGAATTGTCTCCAATAAGCTTTAAGATAAGATAAGGCATGAAACGGAATTTGCATACAGAGAAATCACGATAAGCGAATTCCTTCGAATAGTTTTGAACGTTAAAATGGAACGAGATGAAAAATTTTTTGGTAACTATAGGAATTGTTTGCTGTGCAGTTAGTTTTTCGGCAAAAGATACACAGGCTCAGATTATTGATGGAGCTTTCAAGCGTAACAATATTGAAAATAAAAAACCCATGGCTTTTGCTCCTATCCGTGAAGCAGATGTGATGTGGTCCAAAAAAATATGGCGAATCATTGATTTAAGAGAAAAAATGAACCAGGTTTTGTATTTTCCAACTACCAGTATGGATGGCCGTACAAACTTGATCAATTTATTCATTGAAGGAATTGAAAACGGACAACTTACTGCTTATGATGCCCGTACCGACGATGAGTTTAAAGTGCCAATGACATTTGAGCAAGTGAAAGAAGCATTCGGCGCAACAACACGAACCCGCCAAGTTCGTGACCTGGATACCGGAGAATTAAAAGAAACAACTGTTGTAGGCGAAATCCGTGCTGAGGAGGTTAAGCAATTCATGGTTAAAGAAGAATGGTTCTTCGATAAGCAAACTTCAACACTAAATACCCGCATCATTGGTATTTGCCCAATTCAGGAATACTACCGAGATCAGGACATTAACAGAGAAAATGTTCAACGTCGTCTAGTATTCTGGATCTATTACCCGGAAGCACGAGAACTGATGGCCACACACTCGGTTATTAACCCAAACAATACAGCTCAAAACATGTCTTTCGACGACCTGTTTATCAAGCGTAAATTCAACAGCTACATTGTAAGAGAATCCAACGTATACAACAACCGTGCAATTAGTCAATACTTAAGCGGTCGTGAAGCCATGCTTGAATCCAGAAAAATTGAACGTGAGATTTTTGATTTTGAACAGGATTTGTGGGAATATTAAGTATTATACGCATACAAAGCTCAAACGCCTTATGAGAATATCTCATAAGGCTTTTTTCAATTTAAGAAATGTACAATATTGATATTTGTAACACGTTAACTTAAAGCGTACCATACTGCCCAATTTTGTAAATGAATAGATCTTTTGTCATATCCGTATTTTTTGTGCTCATTCTCGTTGCTTCGTGCAAAAAGGATAATACTCTCAACTACCTGTATCCAGAAGAGTCGAGGCCATTTTATGAGCCTGCACCATTTGGAATGACATTTATCGAACGAGGAAGCTATGTGATGGGTACTGAAGATGACGAACTACAAAATTTCAATACAACTTTAAAGCGAGTTTCAGTTGAAGCCTTTTGGATGGACGACACGGAAATTACCAATAATGAATATCGGCAATTCGTTTACTGGGTGAGAGATTCGATTGCCCGCACTCTTCTGTCTGAAACTTATCCCGAATTCATGATCACAGAAGATGACTTTGGAAACTTTTATGAAACTCCCCGTTTAAATTGGCAAGATGCTATCGAGTGGAACAATCCGGATTTTCAGTTAGCTATGGAAGAGTTGTACATTCCAGAGGAAGAACGGATGTTTTTCTCAAAATCGTTGGATACCAGAAAATATACTTACGATTATTACTGGGTTGATTATAAGCAGGCGGCCAAGAGTCAAAACCGATACAATTATGAGACTCAAACCTACGAAGGATCAATTATTAATCAGGACGGAGAGGAAGTTCCAATTTCAAATCGATCTTCTTTTATTTTTAAAGAAAGTGTGCCAATCTATCCCGACACCCTGTGTTGGATACGCGATTATACATATTCGTATAATGAGCCCTTAACAAAGCAATATTTTGCCCATGTTGGTTTTGATGACTACCCAGTAGTTGGAGTTAACTGGCATCAGGCAAAAGCCTTTTGCGACTGGCGAACTCAGATGATGAACAAGTATCAAACGTTAATGGAAGCTCCTTCGGTTCATGCCTATCGACTACCAACTGAAGCCGAGTGGGAATATGCTGCTCGCGGTGGACATGAACGAACGTTGTACAGCTGGGGAAGTTATTACACGCGCAATTTGCCGGGTTGTTTTAAAGCGAATTTCAAACCGCGCCGAGGGAATTATGTGGCAGATAGCGAATCGAGCGCAACAACGATGAAAGTCGCTAGTTTTGATCCCAACGATTACAAACTATACGATATGGCAGGGAACGTAGCAGAGTGGACCAGTTCGGCATTCAACGAAGCAGCATACGAAAACATCAATGATTTCAATCCGTCGTACGAGTATAATTCTTCGCCAGATGATGCACCGGTTATGAAACGAAAAGTTATAAGAGGAGGTTCCTGGAAAGATGTTGCTTATTATATTCGGAATTCAACTCGAAGCTTTGAATATGAGGACACAACAAAATCATACATTGGTTTTCGATGTGCCCGAACTTCATTTAAAGACGAGTTCAGAGAATAAAAAAGCTTCCTCATTACTGAAGAAGCTTAACCTTTTTGTCACTTTTTTATTTATACAAAATCATCACCTTTTACCATCTTCACATCGCTCACAAACTGACGTATTTGTTGCTCGTCCTTCTTTCTGCAAACAAGCAAGGTATTATCCGCCTCAACAACAATATATCCATCCAGCCCTTGTAAAACGACAACCTTTTCCTTCGGAACATTGACCACGCAATTTTCAGTTTGGTAGGTAAAAACATCTCCTCCATTAATTGAATTATTGGCATCATCTTTTTTACCATTTTCATACAACGAACCCCAAGTTCCCATATCACTCCACCCAAAGTCAGCACATAAAACATATACGTTTTCGGCCTTTTCCATGATGCCATAATCCAACGAAATATTCTGGCATTCAGAGTATGTTTTTTTGATAAAGTGAACCTCGTCTTCGGTGCCATACAATTTTATGCCTTTCTGAAATAGGCCTGACACATCCTCAAGGTGTTCGTCAAAGGCTTTCAAAATACTTTTCAGCGACCAAATAAATATCCCCGAATTCCAAAAGAACTCACCACTTGAAACAAATAACTCGGCCATCTCACGATTGGGCTTTTCCGTAAATGTCTTCACTTGATACAGGTTCTCGTAGTTCTCATACTCCGTTTTTCCATCTATCTGAATGTATCCATACCCAGTTTCAGGACGACTGGGAGTAATCCCTAAAGTCACCAATACGTCATTGTTTGAAGCGTAATCAATCCCTTTTTGAATTTCCGTTACAAATTCATTCTCCTTCAAAATCAAGTGATCCGAAGGAGCTACAATTACATTGGCATCAGGATTTATACTTTTTATTTTATAACTCGCATAAGCCACACAGGGCGCAGTATTTCTTCTCAGAGGTTCTAATAAAACCTGATCTTCTTCTAAGTCAGGTAGTTGATCCAATACTAACTTCTTATAATCAACACTGGTTACAACATAAAAATTCTCAACCGGGCAGACACGTTTAAACCGGTCAAATGTCATTTGGATAAATGTTCGACCGGTTCCTAAAATATCTAGAAATTGCTTCGGCATAGAGCTTTTACTCATGGGCCAAAAGCGGCTTCCTATTCCTCCGGCCATAATAATACAATAATTGTTATTCATGCGTCAATTTTTTTGTGACATATTTCAAATATACCTATTTTGTATGAAAAACATAAAGTTATTTCGTGGTTTCCTTCTAACTCGATTGATCGTTATTCAAAGATCTAACGCATAAATAGGTTTTTTCATATGCTATTATTTGTAACTTTAGGCTAAAGTATTGTTATGAAGTTTTTCTTTCACGTAGGACGCTATTTTACTCTGTTGGGTAGAGCTTTTTCTCGCCCCGAAAAGCATCGTATTTATTTACGGAGGCTATTTACAGAACTCGAACAACTAGGGCTTGATTCGGTCGGCATTGTTGCTATTATCTCCATCTTTATGGGTGGTATTATTACCTTACAAGTTGCCTACAACATGTCGAGTCCGCTATTTCCAAGTTACTTAATCGGACTGGGAAACAGAGATACACTAATTCTGGAGTTTTCGTCAACTATTCTGGCGCTGATCATGGCAGGAAAAATAGGATCAAACATTACTTCCGAAATAGGGAGTATGCGCGTTACCGAGCAGATTGACTCACTGGAAATTATGGGAATTAACTCTGCAAGCTTTTTGATCATGCCCAAAACATTGGCTGTCGTATTTATTTTCCCTTTTTTGTTTGTGTTGAGCGTATTTTTTGGACTGATTGGAGGTCTCATTGTTGGACCAGCAGTTGGTGCAGTTACTGCTCCCGATTACATCAATGGTATTCAATATATGTTTACGTCATACTATGTTACATTTTCAATGATTAAAACCTTATTTTTTGGTTTTCTAGTGGCCACTGTTCCAGCCTACTTTGGCTATTTTGTTGAAGGAGGAGCATTTGAAGTTGGGGCTGCAAGCACAAGAGCTGTCGTAAATACAAACATATTAATTTTGGTCTTCGACCTGATTCTAACACAACTTTTATTCTAATGATTACCATTCAAAATATATTTAAATCATTTGAGGACAAACAAGTTTTGAGCAACATCTCTACTGTTTTCGAGCCCGGAAAAACGAACCTGATCATTGGACGAAGTGGTAGCGGAAAGACTGTTCTGTTGAAATCAATTGTTGGTCTTCATGATGTGGATGAAGGAACTATTTTTTATGACGACCGTAATTTCACTCAAATGAATGAAAAGCTGCGGAAAAAACTACGCCAGGAAATGGGCATGGTTTTTCAGGGTGGCGCTTTGTTCGATTCATTTAATGTTGAAGAAAACGTGAGATTTCCACTTGACATGTTCACAAACAAAACAGCGAAAGAGAAACAAGAACGGGTTGATTTTTGCCTCGACCGGGTTAATATCGACAAAGCCCACAAGCTTTATCCGGCCGAGATATCAGGTGGTATGAACAAGCGAGTAGCAATTGCCCGCGCCATTGTTATGAATCCGAAGTATTTGTTCTGTGACGAACCAAACTCAGGATTGGATCCTGAAACTTCATTGGTTATCGATGAGCTGATTCATGAACTCACCGTAGATTTCAAAATGACCACAGTCATCAATACCCACGACATGAACTCGGTAATGGAAATCGGCGATAAAATTTTATTTATCAGTGAAGGAGTAACCTGCTGGCAAGGCGATAAAGATAAAATACTAGAGGCCGACAACCACAAACTTCAGGAATTTGTATTTGCCAACAAAACATACCGGCAACAGCGAGATGACAAAATTGACAGTAAAAATTAAGATTTTGGAGACAATGTAATTACCGGAATAATCATCTCCTCGAGTGATATTCCACCATGCTGATACGTATCGCGATAATACTGTACATAGTGATTGTAATTATTGGGATAGGCAAAAAAATCATTATCCATCGCAAAAATATAACTCGAACTGACATTTCTTCCTGGCAAGTGGGCTTTTTCAGGACTTCTAATTTCAAATACCTGTTTTGCATTATAATTTAAATTACGCCCAATTTTATACCGAAGATTGGTATTTGTTTCCCTATCCCCAATCACCTTCAGTGCATTATCCACCCTTATAGTTCCATGATCGGTCGTTAAAATCACTTTTATTTTGTGTTCAGATAGTGTTTTCAACAGTTCAAACATGGTCGAGTGAATAAACCAACTCATTGTTAACGAGCGATATGCTTTCTCATCGCTGGCCAGCTCTTTCATCATCTCCATCTCAGTACGAGCGTGCGAAAGCATATCCACAAAGTTGAACACCATAACCGACAAATCATTTTGCAAGATATTTCCCAAATTATCGTTGAGTCTTTTCCCCGCTCTGGGATTGGTAATCTTTTCAAAGTACAATTTATCCGTGCGTCCTCGGCGCTTCATCTGCGTTTGCATCAGCTCACGTTCGTGCACATTTTTGTTTCCTTCGTTATCGTCGTCCTCCCAATATTCGGGGAATAACTTGGCAATTTCAGCAGGCATTAAACCTGCAAAAATTGAATTTCGGGCATACATGGTTGCAGTGGGTAAGATACTATAGTATAGATCTTCTTCTTCGGTTTGATAATACTGACTAACCGCTGAGCTTAGCACTCGAAATTGATCATATCGCAGGTTATCAATAACTAAAACCAGTACTTTGTGTCCTTTATCAAGCTGTGGAAAAACTTTCTTCCTGAAAATATCAGGAGACAAGATTGGCCGATCTTCTGCATCTTTATCGAACCAACTCAAATAATTTGCTTTAATGTACCGGCTAAAGGCTTTGTTCGCTTCAGCCTTTTGCATTTTCAGCACTTCATCCATGGTAGAATCTTGCGACGCACTCAATTCCAATTCCCAAAATACCAGTTTCCGATACACATCAGTCCACTCTTTCCAATCCAACCGCTCGTTGATTCGCATACCAATCTTGGCAAATTCGCTCTGGTAAGCTGAAGTCGTTTTTCGAGTAACCAGCTCATTCTGATCAACATTCTTTTTTATTGTAAGAAGAACTTGCTTGGGATTAACCGGTTTAATCAGGTAGTCAGCTATTTTTGAGCCGATGGCCTGATCCATAATATCTTCTTCCTCACTTTTAGTAATCATTACCACCGGAACATTCGGATCAATGGCTTTTATTTCATCCAGTGTTTCCAGCCCGGTTCGCCCCGGCATATTTTCATCCAAAAAGATGATGTCAAAATGATTTTCACGAACAAGGTCGATGCTGTCAGCTCCGTTATTAGCTGTCATTACATCGTAACCTTTTTCTTGCAGGAAAATAATATGGGCTCTTAATAAATCAATTTCATCGTCAACCCAAAGTATACGTATTGTCTTCATGTTTTTTGTCTTTTTAAAGAGATAACACCTATACTAACAAAGAATGTTCCCTAAAATGTATATCCTTAACACAATTTAACGCTCCTGGCGATTCAGGTAGTAAGCTTTGTAGAAATCGAGGTATTTACTTGTATCCTTATTGTCAAGCAATATGGATAAATTAGCTGGCGTAAGTACAAAATTGCGGTAGCTGACCTCCGATAGTGGTTGATAAACCTGTTGATTGCGAACAATGCTTCGGAGATAATTCAAACCCGATTCCTGATCTTGAATATCGGTAACCGTTAGAATGTAGTTGTCAACATTGAACTCGCCTCGTTCAACCGCCAAGTTCATATTCGGGAAGTTACTTGCATTGTGTGCTTCTATGGCTGACTTAACTGCTGTGTCATCAACTCCGTTTTTAGGAATGATTAACACAAAGTTTTGCTTCCCGGACACATTGGTATCGAAAGGCCCTTCGTACGTAGGTTCTGCCGGCTGAACCGGAGCAATCGCTGATGTTATGTTATTTACTGGTGTTGTTGAAGCTCCTGTTGGTTGCGATTCATTTTCAGCAAAATTACCGCTAATATAATAATCCCGGAAAAACTCAATATAATCATCAATCGAGCTTTCAGAGATCATTTTCTCCAAGTTCGTCTGTGAAATAATAAAGTTGCGGTAACTGCGGGTTTCCAGACTCTCGTATAAAGTACGATTGGCAACCACCTTGCTGAAATACCCCATTGCCTCGCGAATGTTAGCCAACGATTTAACGACCATCAACTGATAATCTCCAAACTTTTGCTGTTCGATCGTGAGGTTTTTCTCACCAAATTGCGAGCGGTTGTATCGGTTAAATCCGGGAGTAAGTGCCCGCAGGTCAAACTTCGGATCGTTAACAGCAATGACAAAATACTGAGGCACATCGGTCTCTTTAGCGTACAAACCTTCTGTTTCATCAGCTTTCACCACGACAAAAGAACCTTTTTCAACTAGCTTATCTTCCTCCGCACGAGCTTTTGCCATCAATTCTTCCGGGTCTGCTAATTCATCTGCAGGGAAGTCGTTGCTAATAAATCGACTATAATTCTTAACGAAGTATTTCAGGTATTCCAGGTAATTTTTGTCTGATAAAATTTCGCGATAGTTGTATGACGAAGCCACAAAGTTGACATACTGAATATCCTGAAGGGTTTCGAAAACTTCACGCTTGCGAATGATTGAACGGAAATAAATCAAACTTTGCTCTTTGTCAGGCAGCGGCCTCACAACAACCAATATCGTTTCGTCATTCAAATTTTCGGTTTCAATGTCGAAATCCATCTTTGTATAATGGTCGATGTTATAGTTGGCAATATCGAACTTCAAGCGGTTTAAGTCAACCTCTTCGCTCCGGGGAATTGCAATTACGAAATAATGCAACAACTCTTCATCATACGAAAATTTACCACCAAACTCATCCTGGTCGGCCTGATTTTCAGGAAGAAGCTCCTGATTCTGAATTTGATCATTCAAGTACCCAATTTCCACTAGCTTCTGATAATCAGCCAGAGTACTATCTTCAATCAATTTAAGGATTTCGTTTGCTAATGGCACAGTGCCACTTTCTGGATAAGTCTGAACATGTTTATTCAACATCTTCCCAAACTGTGTCCAGTCAGCCTTAATACCGTCAGCGATGGTTTCAATAAAAGCAACCTTGGGCATCAGCAAAGTGTCAGGCTCCATGCTTTTTATTTGTCTGGCCAATTCGCCTGCATCTTGATAATTACCTTGTCGATAGTTGTAAAATGCCTTCTGATACAAGTTATTCATGCTATCTTGCCGGGCTTCAAGCTCAACAAAAAAGAATGGGTTTATCAGATATTTTGCATATTTACTATCGGGGTATTCAGCAATAATCCTGCTTTTGTAATACTCCGATTTTTGGTCATCCCCAAGTTGTTTATATAAATCCCACAACTCAAAATAGGCTGTAAGTTCATATATCGTATTGTCATACCTTGCCAGCAATTCTTCATACTCGTTAATCGAGTGCTCGTAATTTTCAAAGTCTTGCTTAAAAATTCGTCCGGCATTATACAAGGCTTCTTTAATTCGCTGATGAGATTCAGTCATTTCCTCTTCCGTTGTTGGAACATCTTGTAGGTAGAATTCACGTTCCAGTGGATCATCCACGCGAATCTCGCTGTTATCAACACCTGATTCACTATCAACCAACTCTTCCATTTCAAAATCGCCTGCTGAACCCTTGTTGCTTCGACGCCAGTTATCCTCCAATTTACGGTCCCCCCAAATCTGCTTGAATTCAACCTTACCATAAGCTACCGTTGTTGGGTTGTAAAAATACCAGCCACTCCCCTGTCTCTGCTGGCTTAATCCCATACGCGATTGGTTCATTCGGAAAAAATTTCGATCCATCATCTCTGCATTGGCCAACTGACGCTGGCGTTGCTCCTCTTCGCGTGCTTGGTTAATCCATTTCGTTACTAAATCGTTTCGCTCCTTTTCACTTAAAGAAGCGATGTGTTGCAAACTATCCTCCCGCTCAACAGTATACAGGTTGTTTGTCAGTCGGGTTAAACTATTATACCGTTCAACAATTGTTTCATATTTAGGGTATGTTTCATCGATAACAACCATGGCGCTATCGTAATAACTTTGAGCATTTTTATATTCCTTATCATTGAAGTAAATATCAGCTAAGGTGAGGCACGATAAGGCGCGTTGGAACGTATTCACGCTACTTGCCGCTGCCGATTGGATATAATTATCAGTAGCGACCTGTTTGTTTCCCTCGGTCATGAAAATATTCCCCAAAGCAAAATAAATCTGATCGCGATATTCATAATTTTTTGAGTCGCGCAGCATTTTATTTAATTCCTTTTTCAACTTCGCTACATCGCCTTCACCAGAAAAAGAACCGGCAGCATTGATTCGGGCGTTGAAAGCCATCTCATAGGGAGGATTCATTCTGGCAACTTCGCGATAGGTTTCAGTAGCCAAAGCATTTTGCCCGGTTTCTTCATAGAGCTGAGCCAAAATATATTTTAAACGAACTTTCTTTTTCTTACCAGAAGTTTCGTCTATCGCTATTTTCAGATTTGGGATGGCCTCATTAAATTCATTTTGCCTGAAGTAAAAGTCGGCTACAGCCAACGCAAACTCTTCGTCGTACTTTTGGGGGAAATCCTCACTGGCATTTACATTTTGAATCAGTTCCAGTGCCTCATTGTAACGTTCTAATTCAGTATAACAACGAACCAGCCAAACGTACGCCTCATACTTGGTGTCCTCTTCACTAAATTTGCGAACAACATGCGACAGGTTCTCGATGGCAGCCATATAGTTTTTCATATAGAAATAGGCCTTTCCCATCAATATATAACTATCATCCACCCAGTTGTTATATTCTTCCTTACTTGCCAATCGTATGTATGCCCGGCTTCTGTTTTTTCTTCTTTTGGGCTTTTTGGTAATCGAATGGACCTTAATCAGTTTCGATGCTTTCATGATGGCATACTCCATATCAGACTGGGCCATTTGCCCGGTTCCCGGTTGGCTCGACTTATAAATTGGAAGCAACTTGGTAAAGTCATCTTCCACTGATTGGTTAATGCGCTCAACGCCGGACTTAAGACTCTCTTTACCGTTGAAGTACACATTGTAATGCGATGTCAAGTTGTGATAGGCACGCGATATACGCGTATTTTTTTCGGCGGAGCAACCACTAAGAATAGCCAGTACAAATACGATGAAGGAGGTATGTAGTAAATTTCTGCTCAAAAGAGTATATTTTAACACTGTAGGATAAACTTATTTATTCGAATAATATTGTCTGCTTTAACATGGAAAAGTAGGATCTGAAATAATTGATATTGCCTACTTAGTCCGTACCCACAAAACGCCTTAATCTTTAGTTTATTTCAACTTTCAAAAAGTTTACAATAATACAAAAAACAAGCTAATTTATTGGGGCTTGAATGCAAAATGATTTAACCGATGGACGACATCTTTTGAAACAATGGCCCATCAGCATCTCCTTTAAAATAAAAATCCCCGGATCACATTGATTCAGGGATTTAAAAGTCATCTCAACGATCGTTTATTTCCTACTTACCTTCACTTTTTTAGTAGGATCTATATCTTTATTTCTCAATTCTACTTGCTTAATCGTATTGGCAGCCACATCAAGAAATGCCTTCCCCATAGGAGACTGTTCGTCAACAGCAGCGGGAACCCCAGAGTCACCTCCTTCGCGAATTCCCTGCACCAATGGAATTTGACCCACCAATGGAATTTCCATCTTTTCGGCCAGGTTTTTAGCGCCGTCCTTTCCAAAAATATAATACTTGTTATCAGGCAGTTCTTCAGGAGTAAACCAAGCCATATTTTCAACCAGCCCTAAAACCGGCACATCAACATTTTTTCCCCGGAACATGCCTACCCCTTTAATTACATCAGCCAAAGCCACATCTTGCGGTGTAGATACAATGACAGCTCCCGTAACCGGAACGGTTTGCACCAAGGTCAGGTGAATATCACTTGTGCCCGGAGGAAGGTCGATCAGCAGATAGTCTAACTCGCCCCAATTTCCTTCGGTAATCATCTGCTTTAACGCATTGCTTGCCATTGGGCCACGCCAAACTAAGGCATCGTCGCCAGCCACAAAAAAGCCGATCGAAAGGATTTTCACCCCATGCTGAAAGACTGGCTCAATCATTTCTCTTCCATCTTTCTTGACTCCGCTCGGCTGAATTTTTTCTGCTCCAAACATCTTAGGCACCGAAGGACCAAAAATATCCGCATCAATCAAGCCAACCGAAGCGCCAGTTTTGGCCAACGAAACGGCCAAATTAACAGCAACAGTTGATTTTCCAACGCCTCCCTTTCCGGATGACACGGCAATAATATTTTTTACGCCCGGTAAAATCGGACGCTCCATTTGATGGATTGCTTTGGCTGTAATGTTTCCTTTGATCTCGACATCAGGCCCAAGCTCTTGCTCAATAATTTGCTCACACTGCTGAATCACAGCTCCTATATTTGGATCATCGGAGCGTTGAAAGACAAGTGAAAAACTAACTTTTTTCCCAGCTATTCTTATCTCCTGAACCATGTCCAGATCAACAATATTTTCTTTTCCTCCGGGAAATTGCACTTTCCGAAGTACATCGGTTACGTTTTTGGGAACGATAAATTTTCGTGGTGTATCAGACATCTTATTTTGTTTTTATTGAATTCCTAACTCTTTGACCGGATCCCAAAATACGTATTCAAAATTGAGAATTTGGTCATCTTCGACAGTAATCCCTTCACTTTCCAGCAATTCTTTCATCACTTGCTGTCCTTGAAAATGATTTTTACCGGTAAGCAATCCCTTGCGATTAACAACCCGGTGTGCGGGAACATTAACTTTTGATGCGCGGGAATTGTTCATTGCCCAACCAACCATTCGAGCAGAACGAGCCGTGCCCAAATAACGGGCAATAGCGCCATAACTGGTCACCCTCCCCACCGGGATCTGACAGGCTACTTCCCAGGCCTTTTCAAAGAAATTATCCATGATGCTTATTCTCTTGCCGAACGACCAAAACTCCGGTACGGATCTTTTTCTATCTCAACATCGGGCTCGCGCAATGGTTTATCAGCATTCAGTTGAAATGACAAGTATTTAATCGGAATGCCGCGTTCCCGCCACTGTTTCTCATAAAAAGTTTGAATGGACAGAACTTCATCTGTCGAAAGAGAATGATCAATATCCTGAATTTCTGTCAAAATGGGAAAGTTATTCTCCTTAACCATCGCTAAGGTATATTGATATTGAAAATTACTATCAGTCTTTAAATGAATGACGCCTTTCGGTTTAAGAAAACGTCTGTACCGATTCATAAATGTTGTAGCAGTAAGTCTCTTGGTGTGCTTTTTCATTTGCGGATCGGGAAATGTCAACCAGATTTCGGACACCTCTTCAGCTCCCAAAAAAGAATCTATAATTTCGATATTGGTTCGAATAAAAGCAACGTTTTTCAACCTCTTTTCATGAGCTGACTTTGCCCCTCTCCACATTCGGGCTCCTTTTATATCTACCCCTATAAAGTTCATACCGGGAAAATATTCAGCCAATGAAACAGTGTATTCACCTTTCCCACATCCTAATTCTAAAACAATCGGATTTTCATTCTTAAAAAAGTTCGTTGCCCAGTTTCCCTTCAATTCATGATCTTTATGATTATGCTTATCGTAGGGAGCCTGGATAACATGACCAAATGTGGCCATTTCAGTAAATTTGGCCAATTTATTCTTTCCCACTTTTAACGCTAATTATTTAATTTCTCAATTCGAAGTCCAATATCGTGGATACCTTTCAGTGTTTCAGTTCGCATGCCTTGTTGAATGCGAAATTGGTAGGTTCCATCTTTCTCAAAAACAACATTTTTTCGATAAATAAACTGATTGTCAAACAAATCTCCAATTCCACTTCCGCGCCATTTCCCCGATTTTTCAGCCAAAATATATTCGATCGTATCCGTCAGTAGCTTTCCCTCCGGCTCCTGAATTTCCATGAACAACCAGAGGTTGCTGTTCGGATAATTTCCTTTGTTTCGAACATTGATGTATATATTGTATGGCTGACCTATCTCAGGCACATTGACATCGAATTGAGCAACAGAATCCTTATTCCAACCGGATGGATCAATGGTTTTATAATCCTCATACGCCCTGTTAGTATCGCATCCAACCAACAAAAGCAGAGAGACAAAAATATGAATCAAATTCCTCATTTCTTATTTCTTGGAGGTCGTGATGATTTGTTCTTTGTAAACCGCTTTTTCTTTTTGCGATGGCGTGGCTTAGGCTCATCGAAACGAGTCAGGCTTTCTTGGGGAATGACATCCTCAAACCCTTTGTTCTGTTGCGTTTTGACTTCAATAATACGGTCGGCAACTTTCTCGACCTTTTTGCCTCTTTTATTTAATCGGATGATTTCCTTGGCCCGCTCAACACTAACGGCAACAGGCCCTGAAACAGAACTACTGTTTGACGTGTAATAAAGCGTGCGGTTAAATACATCAGCCTTTTGAAAATAGAATCGCCCCTCTTCTGATTCCAAAGGAATATTACTCGGAGGGAAATCCTTTTGAGCATCAATGTAAGCATCAACTTCAAAGTTCAAACAACATTTTAGTTTTCCACATTGCCCGGCCAACTTCTGAGGGTTTAGTGAAATTTCCTGGTAACGGGCAGCATTAGTGGTTACCGAAACAAAGTTGCCGATCCAGGTAGCACAACAAAGTTCACGTCCGCATGGGCCAATTCCTCCAATTCTTCCGGCTTCTTGTCGGGCACCTATTTGCTTCATTTCAATACGAATACGGAATGTATCAGCCAGCACCCGAATCAGCTGCCGAAAATCAACACGTTCATCAGCAATGTAGTAGAATATGGCTTTGGTGCGATCCCCTTGGTACTCTACATCACCAATTTTCATATTTAAACGAAGGTCGGCAGCAATTTTACGTGACTCAATCATTGTTTGGTGCTCCAGGCTCATTGCCTCTCGCCATTTGTCAATATCAACTGATTTTGCTTTTCGGTAAACCTTGCGAAGTTCGCCATTAATCAAGGTTACCTTGTGCTTTTTCATTTGGTGTTTCACTAAAGCCCCGGTTAATGTAACAAGACCAATATCGTGCCCTGGACTTGCCTCAACAGCGATAATATCTCCCGATTTCAGTTTCAGATTATTTACATTTTTGTAATAATCTTTTCGCGTATTTTTAAACCGAACTTCTATAATGTCGTCATCACCTGACTTATTGATCACATCGTCCAGCCAGTCGTAAACTTCTAGTTTTGCGCACGTCCCGGCAGATTTCTCACAACATCCCCGCTCGATTGATAGTTGATCATCCATACATTTACAATTAATCCCGGATTGATACTGATCCGGCAACAGCCTTTTGCTATAATCTACAAAAATAATTAATAAAGCTGAGAAACAAAGTGCTTGTGACAGATGTCAATAAAATTGACCAAACAGAGAGTCAGACCACAACAATATCTCACGATTGTATTGCATAATCTAGATTTTTTCGAAGAATTATTCTAAATTAGTTCTCTGAGGCATTAATATTTTATGAATCGAGATGAATTCTTCAATTTATTATCGAAGAGTTGCATTCAAAATTAACCCAGAAATGACAAACGGTTCGTCAAAACTACTACATTATCAATCCGTATTTAGAGAAATCCCTCTGGGTTGCTCGCTTAACAAAATCATTTACAACTCAAAGAATACGCCCATCGATTTTCAGGCTTACGAATTAAATGAGGCATTTGAAGAAGCAATTGGACTTCCCTCCATGGACCTAATTAACAAACCGACGACATTATTATTTAAAGGCTTGGAAGATAGGTGGATTAAGAAGTTTGCTAAAGTTGTCGAATCAAAAAAGAAAAAGGAATTTACCGAATTTACTTTTGATGGTAAAGATTTATACGACATACAAGTTTCCCCTATTGGGGATAAAGAATTTGTACTCATTTTAAAAAAGCGACTAAGAACACTTAAACCCGCAACAGGGCCAATAAAGTTTTACGAACGATTGATAGATCATTTACACGAGGGGCTTTGGGTTACTGACAAAGAGGATAATATTTTCTACACCAATTCGGGAATGACCCTAAACACCGGTACTCCAAAACATAAAATCCTGGGGGAGAATGTACTCGGGGTTGAACGTCAGGCTGTTGGAACCTTTATTGATGACTATTTAAAGGCAAAAAATTCATTAAAACCTCGACAATATGAGACAGAACTAACAACAGTTGAAGGAAAGCCTATTGTTTTAGCTGGTTGGTTAGTGCCTTTAATCAAAAACTATCTTTTCGATGGGATGATTTGCACCCTTAGAGACATCAGCGAGGAAAAAAAGAACAGAGAAATAATAAAAGAGAGCGAAGAAAAAATACGCAATATTATTGAGCATAGTACAAACGTATTCTACGAACATAATACTGACCATGAAATCACGTTCATTAGTCCTCAAATTGAAACCTTAGTTGGCTATACTCCACGGGAGGCAATGGTGAAATGGACATCGTTGGTTTCTGACAACCCCGTTAATACAGTTGGGTTTAAGTTAACCGTTAGGGCGATTGAAACAGGTGAAATACAAAGACCTTACGAGCTTGAAATGGTTCATAAAGACGGCAGTTTAATTTGGGTTGAAGTGCGTGAAACACCGGTTATTAAAAACGGAAAAACAAAAGCGATTGTTGGTGCTTTGATCAATATCACCAAACAAAAAACAATTACACAAGAATTAATTGAGAATCAAAAAGGGCTGAAAAATCTCGTCGATGAGTCCCCAATTCCTATTGCCATTAACTCCAAGGATGGGCTCGTCGAATATCTCAACCATGAGTTTACTCTCACGTTTGGATATACAATAGAAGATATTCCTACTGTTAAAGACTGGTTTGAGGCGGCCTATCCCGAGAAAGCTTACTGCGAAAAAATAGAAAGCCTCTGGCGTAAAGAGCTCGAGAGAAGTCCAGAGGCTAAAAACAGCCAGCCTCCGTTTGAAGCAAGAGTCGTCTGCAAAGATGGCACTGTAAAGTTCATCCAAATACTATGGAGTTATATTGGTGATAAGCTCGTACTTATTTTGAATAATCTGACAAATCAAAAAAAACTCCAAAAGCAAATACTTGAAAAGAATGACGAACTGCAAAATGCATTAAACGAATTGCAGAAGCTAAATTTAGAATTGCAAAAAGCCACTGAGAAAGCTCAGGAAAGCGATCGATTGAAGTCTGCTTTTTTGGCTAATATGTCGCACGAAATACGCACACCAATGAATAGTATTATTGGTTTTTCGAGTTTGTTATCTCTACCAACCGTAGACAAAGAGAAACAGGAACGGTACACCGAATTTATTCAAAAGTCAGGCACCCACTTACTCCGAATTATTGACGACATTATAGACGTAGCCAAAATTGAATCGAACCAACTAAAAGTAGATAAGAGCTATTTCTCCATTGTCCCTTTTCTTCAAAATATCTATGACTACCACCGTCAGAGTCCTTTATTCAACTCAAAACCTAATATTAAACTGGCTACAGAACACCGGATAATCCAGAAACCCTTAATTCTGTTTACCGATCCGGTACGGTTAAAACAAGTTTTTGATAATCTGCTGACCAACTCTATAAAAAACACCAATGAAGGTTCCATCACCTTTGGTGTTTGCTCATTGGTTGAAAACGACATTACCTTTTTTGTAAAAGATACAGGGATTGGAATTCCTAAGAAATTTAAGGATACAATTTTTAACCGCTTTACCCAGGTGGAATCAAAAAGTATTAAGCCGGGAACAGGACTTGGGCTTAGTATCATAAAAGGCATTATGAATCTGCTGAATGGCGAAATCTGGTTTGAATCAGAGGAACTAGTCGGAACTACGTTCTATTTCAAAATTCCTGTGCTGCCCAAAGAAAATCCCAATTAATCTATCGGGTACGAACTATTTACGAATCAACTTCACAATTTTCAACGACATATCGGTAAAAATAATTCGAGGATTTCCATTCATTGAAATATGCTGAAAAGCTTTCTCCAGCTCTTCACTTATAGGCACAATATTTCGTTCGTTGATGAACGGCGAGAAACGCGACGAGAAAGCCTGCTCTTCTTCATGCATATAGGTCAGAGCTGGATTTTTCAGATTATAAATGAAGTTCTCACGAATTAAGCCCATGCTGTATTGTAAAAATATTTTTTGTCGCTCGCGCCCCATATTCGAAACTTCGTTAATCCATTGAAACAAATCCATGAATTTGCGTCCATATGAAAAGCGCATCAGCTCTTTAAATCGCTCCAAATTGTAGCGAGTACTTTCATTCAGTTTCAACAGATTTAAAGCCTGTCTGTAATTTCCTCGGCTCAAGTGAGCCAAGTTATCGATATCTTTACCGGCAGCTCCTTCCAACTTTTCAATAGCAGTTTTCATGGGCTCGGGCTGAATTCCCGGAATTTTAATCAGCTGGCAACGTGAGCGAATTGTGGTAATCAATTCCTCTTCATTTTCGGTGACCAGCAAAAACAGGGTTTTCACCGGAGGCTCCTCAATCATTTTCAGCAACTTGTTAGAGCAAGAAACATGCATCTTTTCGGGCATCCAAATAATCATCACTTTGTACTCTGCTTCGAATGATTTCAGGTTGAGCTTGCGAATAATCTCCTCACTTTCGTGTGAGTAAATTAAGCCTTGAGCATTTTCCACTCCAACAAAATTGAACCAGTCTTCGAGGTTGAAATAAGCATTTTCCAATACAAGCTTTCGCCATTCTCCAATAAAGTTATCGCTTACCGGATCTTTAAACTTTGGCGTTTTAACTACCGGAAAAACAAAATGCAAATCGGGGTGAATTAACTTACCGTATTTTCTACACGATGAACACTCACCACACGAGTCTCCATCTTGTTTGTTTAAACACGAAACATATTGCGCATACGCCAAAGCCAGAGCCAATTTGCCCGATCCCTCTGGTCCTGCAAACAATTGCGCATGACTAATACGCTCTTCATTCACCGACTGAATTAATCTTTTTTTTGTGGCTTCTTGCCCAATTACGTTGCGAAAAAACATAGGCTAACTTTAGTTGAAAACAAAAATAATAAAACCTACTTCGTTTACATCTTTTTCCGGTGAAGTTTGTGAAAAAGTGTCCAGGTACTAAATCAAAAAACTCAAGTTTACCTCTGCATTAATATTTCTTTATTAAGCGAATAGACCATACTCAAAAAGCTTCCTTTTTCGTTATATTTGGAACGATTTTTTAAGAAACTAAAAAAAACAATTATGCAGACTATTGAAACCTATGATTTCGCAGGGAAAAAAGCACTAATTCGTGTGGATTTCAACGTTCCATTAAACGAAAAATTCGAAATCACCGACGATAACCGTATGCGTGCTGCCTTGCCAACAATCAAAAAAGTGATTGAAAAAGGTGGTTCTCCTATTATCATGTCTCACCTTGGTCGTCCAAAAAACGGACCCGAAGATAAATTTTCACTAAAACACTTGGTGAATCATCTATCAGAGTTATTGGGTGGCGCTACTGTAAAAATCGCTCCTGATTGCATTGGCGACGAAGCGAAAGCAATGGCCGCTGATTTAGAACCAGGCGAAGTATTGATTCTGGAAAACCTTCGTTTCCACAAAGAAGAAACTGCCGGTGACGAAGAATTTGCAAAAAAATTAGCTGAAAATGGCGACTGCTGGATTATGGAAGCTTTTGGTACTGCACACCGGGCTCACGCATCGACTGCTGTAATTGCTAAGTTTTTCCCAAATGACAAACTATTTGGATATCTGGTTGACAGCGAAGTTGCTAGCTTGGATAAAGTAGTTGCAGATCCTCAACGTCCGATGACTGCCATAATGGGTGGGGCAAAAGTTTCAACTAAAATTACAATCATCGAAAACATGTTGAATACCGTAGACAACCTGATTATCGGTGGTGGAATGATCTTTACGTTCGTAAAAGCAATGGGTGGAAACATCGGCTCATCACTTTGCGAAGATGATTATTTAGAATTAGCAAAAAGTATTATTAAGCAAGCGAAAGAGAAAGGTGTGAACCTGGTAATTGCTTCAGACTGTGTTGCTGCTGATAAATTTGCTGCGGATGCCAATACTGAAATTTGCCCTGCCGGTGAAATTAAAGACGGTTGGATGGGATTGGACGTAGGTCCTGACACCATTGCTACTTTCAACGAAGTAATTGGCAATTCAAAAACCGTACTTTGGAACGGTCCTGCTGGTGTTTTCGAAATGGAAAAATTTGCCGAAGGAACTAAAGTAATTGGTGATGCTGTTGTTGAAGCAACTAAAAAAGGCGCTTTCTCTCTTGTAGGTGGTGGGGACTCGGTTGCAGCAGTTAACAAATTCGGTATTGCTGATGGTGTTTCATACATCTCTACTGCCGGTGGAGCCTTGTTGGAATACCTTGAAGGAAAGGTTCTTCCCGGAATTGCAGCTGTTCGCGGCGAGTAGTTCTCAAAATTGAAACAAACAACATAGCTATAACTCAGGCCCGGAGAATTTTCTTCGGGCCTTGTTTTTGGCTCGAAAAAAAGGCCGATCACTCCCCCAGCTCCTAAACATTCGGGCAAATTGTCGGTTATTGGTAAATACGAGTAATGATTAAAATAAACCCATGGAACTGAAGATTGAAAAGATGGCTTTTGGTGCCAGACCTAACAAATATATGCCCGATCAGGAATTATACAAATACTTGAAAGAGGAAGGTGTGCGCCAAATGGTGAGCGACCATTACGACCTGCTGGCTCAAAGTTCTTTTAGGCACCTGTTTCCATCGAACCCGGTTGGGCTGGATGCTGCCAAAGAACGATCGGCCGACTTTTTCATTCAACGGCTGGGTGGCCCCGACTACTTTAATCAGCACCGCGGAAAACCTGTTTTAGTGCGCAGGCATTTGCCCTTTAAAATTACGCCCGATGCCCGTATTGTTTGGCTCGAATGCTACCGCGAAGTATTGCTGAATCTCGATGCTCCCGAACATTTGGTGAAGGCCTTTTGGCTGTTTTTACACGACTTCTCCAACTGGATGGTAAATACACCCGATGGTTCGTTTTCGATGCCGAAGCATGAAGAAGGGACGGAATAACGGTCACTTGTTGTATATGGTCAGACAGGATTTTCAACGGAAATCCTGTCTGACCCGCAAGAAAGTAGGCGCAAGGCCTGACATGTCAGACCGCTATGATCCCCGTCTGCCATATGCAATTCCCAAGTTTACATTTTCTTATCTTTTATCAATAACCAGAAAGAACGAAAGAGTGGAGTAGGCTTGTGATACAAAATAAGCCATCAGAGCTCGTCTGCATAGATTATCACCACTTTTTTACTACTGCAATACGATCAGTTCTCTGGGCTAAAAGCCTGTTTTTAATATTCAATTTTTACTGTCTGTTCAACTCTTCGGCTTTTGTCTCTGGGTTTAATCAAGTCAATTCTGTCAAAATATTTGTTATCAACCTCTAACTTGAATGAATTTGGATTAAGCTCTAATATCTTATATGACAATCTCTGTTTATCATTGGAGAGAATTAGAGAGTCATTGATTATCTTATATCCGAAGTTTTTTCCATTAAAAAGAAATTCTCCCAAATCATTTGTAATATTAAATGTTGAATCTCCAATAATAGAAATATATGAATCGTTGGTTAGCAAACTTTTTACGGAATCCTGAAACGCATCATATATAGCTTGGTAATTAATTATGTAATATTTGAAAGATTCAATATACTGTTGTGAGTTTGTTTATGTTTTTGACTATAAGCAGTAATGAAGAGAAAAATGGATAGGAATAAATAATTCTTCATGATAAGTCGATTTATAGTCAATTTTGATTTGTTAGATTGGTTGTTTATGTACGTTTTGTAGGTAATAGATAAGATGAAAAAGGTGTTGTTAATAATAAAAATGTTTTCAAATAAGATTGATTTTCAATATCGTACATAAAAGAATCCCATTCGTTACCAATAAAAGTTTGTGTGTTTTGGATAATGTATTTTAATCTAAGAAAACTTATTGTTCTGAAGACGAAAAACAACACTATCCAGATTGTTTAAATTTTAAAAATTCTTACTCCTAATCTTTTAACACCGCGTATTTGGTTTTTCTTTATAGACCGTAATATCAAGGGTCCTAAAATTGCTAAAAATGGATTTATTATACACAGAATTGGAGAGAAAGCAAAAATTAATAAAAAGTTAGAATTCTCATTTGATTCCCATTCCGTTAAATAGTCCGGTGAAACTTCTAAGCGCTGTTGATAGTCTTTTTTTAAGAATCACCTGATGGATTTCTATTTTCATTTTCTATTCTCTGAACAGTCCTAGGACTGAGTCCAGAAATCTCTGCAAGAGCTTCTTGGGATATCCTTTTCTTTTTCTAAGTGTTTTTACTTTTTTCGCTAACTGATTTTCATTCATAGTTTATATTTTTTTGTTAATCCAAAACTATGTATAACCAATCGTTGTTCTATGAAAATCATTATGACAATTTTATGACACATCTGCGAAATCCTTTGTTTATAGGTAATTGATCTAGTCTTCTTTTGTTAAAATAAATTTATTGTTAGAATTTAAATTAGCCAGTTGCATTGTCTTTTTTAATGCACTACACCGCTATATTGTATGAGTAGTGGCGTATTTCGTGGCACTTTCCTGTCAAACCGCTACGCAGTTTGAGCGAGTTATAAACTTTGATATTTACTACATTGCCTGCCATTACTTATGTAAAGTGTTAGCGAAATTGTTTTGTTCAATATATTTCAAAGTTAATTTCATAACCGCATCAATATTTTCCTTTTTCAAACTGTATGGTGATGAAGTAACTGTTTTATTTTTTTCATTAAAGTATTTCCCAGTCGTTGTATTTATATCCGGGGACGATGCCAAATAAGTGTAGGTTTTCGCCATATCTTCAGGTGAAATTGAAAATCTGCTTTTCATTGAATAAAGAAATTTCATAAATCCTGAAATATTGGGATAGCGACTAGTATCAACTTTTACATTTGTTACTCGAATGCAATTTACGGTTATGCCAGTATATTTAAGCTGTTCAGATAGCCAATAAGTGTACATAACCTGTGCAAGTTTCGATTGATAATAAGCATTTGGCACACTAAATTTTCTTTTTTCAAATTCAGGGTCTTTTAAATCAACCGTCAATTTTGGATGCATCACTAACCCTTGGGAAGCAATTGTTATAATTCTGCCTTGCTCACTTTTTCTAATCAAGTTCATTACAGAACCCGTCAGCAAAACTGGTCCAATTTGATTTGTCGCCCAAATAGTTTCTATTCCATCTACGGATTTTTCAGGTTTCTTTCGTGCAATATCAAAGTCGGCGGCGTTATGAATTAATACATCCAACTTATCAGTTCTTTTTTTCAATTCAAGTGACGCATCTAAAATTGATTTTTTCAATGACATGTTAATCTGTAATAATTCAATGTCATTTTGCTCCGATTTCTCTTTAATCTCTGCAAGTGCAATCTCTCCACGTTTTAAATTTCTAACTCCAATTATGACATGAAATCCAGTTTGTGCCAATTGAATAGCAGCTTGCTTTCCAATTCCAGAATTTCCTCCAGTTATTAAACATGTCTTTTTCATCATATTTCAAGTTTTTATTCTGTGTAGACGAATTCTTTATATTTTTGCTAACGGTTAGTACATGTTGTCGGGGCGGATTTCAGATAGCGTTCCTGTCCGGCACGGACGGAACGATATTGCGAGAATCCTGCGTACGACACACCACGAACCCCGCAATGCAATTTACACTTTGGTATGCACTTTTATTTTCTTTTTATTTGTCCTTGTTCATTTAGTATTTTTTTATCATCCTGATAAACCACAAGTTCTGCAGGCGGAGTGTCAGCTGCTCCTAATATATTAATGATACAATCATATTTGTAATTTCTATTGATAAATTCATATCTATGATTTCCTCCGCTACCTTCTGAAATCCAATTTCCATCGTTGATTATCAAATCGGGTTTTTCACTCATTGTAGAATCTATAGACCAAGAAGCATATCTGTATTTAGCATTATACAGTTTATCAATTCTAATTTTGAATTTTTTTGTTTCAATTATTAAAATTGGTTCTTCAAAATCTTTTAAGCTTTCGTGAATATAAGTTTTGTCCTTTTTAATTAACTCAATTCTTTTATCCTGTTCAAACCCTGATTGATAGTTTACTGATAATAATCGACTATCATAATTAAGCCATAAATCACCATTATTAAACATTATCCCTCTCCAACCGACAGCTGACCAGTCTGTGTCGATATTTGATGAAATAATCATGTTTTTCAAACTATCATCAAATATTTCCGTGTATCGTTTTTCAAATTCAATCTCATTGTCAATATCTGAAAGCGGATACTCTCTCCTTAAAGGGTATGTAATCAGAGTTTTTATCTTATCGATTTCATTATTCTTAATGAAATCAACAAATGTTTTGACTGTCTCATAATTATCTTTTTTTAACTCCTGAGAAATCCCAAGTTTAAAGATTAAAATCAGTGTGATAAATGTTATTTGTTTCTTCATCTTAATTGTGCATAACGGTTACTTGTAAGATAAGTCGCGGATTTTGAGCATCGTTCCAGTCCGCATAAACAAAGAAGCTGAAGCGGGACAGGAGGCTGAAATACAGCACTTCGCCAGCGCTTAATTTTACACAATGTTATGGGCTGGGTTTTATTTAACCATTTTTCTTATTTTCAGAGTCTTATTCCAAAATTCTCATATGTAAATGTTCCACTTCCATGTTTTAATTTTCGATTCTCGAACAATTCAGAAAAGGCTTTATTCATATCTTTAATAATCGACAACGGGACATTTAAACTGTGATGTGCCGGTAAAATTTTCGTTACAGTCAAAGGCAATAATTTCTTTATTGAATTCATATAAGCAATTGGGTCTGTTGATGGAAAATCCGCAAACAATACATCCATATAGATCAAGTCTCCTGTGTATAAATAGCCTTTCTCTTTTTCATAAAAGCACATATGTCCTGGAGAATGTCCCGGAGTGTGCAAAACTTGTATTGTTCGTTCTCCCAATTCAATAGTATCGTTATCTTTTAGCACTCTTGTCGGAATTCCTTTAAAAAGGTCGTAATCGTTAACATCAAAATCTTTGGGAAAATCGCATGGTTCTTCTATTAAAAAGTTTCTAACCTGTTCTATTGTCAATGGGAATCCTCCATTTATCCATTCTATTTCTGCTTCGTGTACATAAAAGTCAGGGAAATATTTATGTCCGCCAAAATGGTCAAAGTGTACGTGTGTTGTAACTACTGTAACAGGTTTATCCGTTAGTTTTTGTACTTGTTCTAAAATATTTTCAACTCCAAGTCCCGTATCAATTAGTAAACATTTTTTTGTTCCATTTAGCACATAACAATGTGTTTCTTCCCAATGCTTGTATTCACTTATTATAGATGTATTGTCATCAATTTTCTCAATCGTAAACCAATCACTATTGTTTTTATTAGTCATTTTGTACTCTTTTTATTCTTTTATCCATTGCATTAGATATTCATATTCACCTGTCTCTTTTTCCTTATTTTCGGATATAATTTTAAAATCCTGACTTGTGTAAAAATCAACTGTTTTTGTATTTCTCTTATAAGCTTTAAGTTGAATTCTATTTCTTCTCCTTTTAATAAAGTTTAAAAGTTTTTTACCAATTCCTTTTCCTTGAATTTTTTTTTCTACAAAGATTGCAGCTAAAATATTTTCTGCCATTGAAACAAAACCAACAATCTTTTCATCTTCAATTGCAACATAAGTTTCCGAATTTGGTAAATAAATTGATGCCATTGCATCTTTATTCTTTCCCCAATAACTCTCAGGAATGAAATCATCTGCGATTATTGATGTTTGATACCAAAGTTCCACAACCGTCTCTACATCCTTCGTCTTTATATTTCTTATTATCATGTCTGCTTTCTACTATTTTTACAATGTAAAGCCTATGTTTACCATATGTGATATTGGATTTGCAGGCTTCCTGTTCAGCTTGCCCATAACGTATGTAAAATAGAACTTTTATTCCTCTTATTTTTTCTATAGGTGTAACAAAAGGTGCTATTTACAATACGATTTACCTGTGAATAACACTTTATTTATGACTAGTTTATCAAAAACTACCAAAGTAGTCAATTTATTATAGTAAAAATTGTTTCGGAAGTACATCCTGTTTTTAAAATTTGTCAAAAGATAGTAACTCCGCAAAGTGAGCATATACATCTGCCATTGCTAAATTCATCTCACACATTAGACGAGTTAAAGTTTTAAGGGAACGAGTAGTATTTTTTCGACGGCGAGTTAATTATGAACCAATCCGAGTTGAACAGGGAGCCACAATAATCTACTCTTTCAAGTCACGATGAACTCCGTTATTCCGCTTTTCTCTCAGCACGAAACATTTAGTCCGGATGGGTTCCGCTGATCACGACTTGGTGCAGTAAAGTGAAATTCCCAGCATCGTTTTGAAATAACAAAAAATAATATTCTTATTCCTTTCGTTATATTTGTCTCCAATACTCACTATACAATTTTCGGATGGAAAAAGAGAAGAAAAATTTTAAAAAATATACGTACGGATTTTGGTCGTTATTCTTTTTGGGACTGTTGATGGTTTTCGGCCTATTCTTTTTTATTGCAAAGGGCAAAATGGGGGAGATGCCCACTTTTCGCGAGCTGGAAAATCCTCAGAGTTTGTTAGCCTCAGATGTTATTTCTCGCGACCACAAGGTGTTGGGTCGTTATTTCAGGGAAAACCGGAGTTATGTGAATTATGATAATTTACCACCTGAGTTAATCGAGGCATTGGTTGCGACCGAAGATGTTCGCTATTATAACCATTCAGGAATTGACTTGCGGGGGCTGTTGCGCGTTGTGAAAGGCGTGATTACCGGCGATAGCAGCTCTGGTGGCGGTAGTACAATTAGCCAGCAATTGGCTAAAATGCTTTTTCCTCGCCAGCAATTTGAGAGTAAGCTCGAGTTGGTGCTACGCAAATTTAAGGAATGGGTGATTGCCGTTAAGCTGGAGAAAAGCTATACAAAGGAAGAAATACTGACGATGTATTTAAATAAGTATGATTTTTTAAACCTTGCTGTCGGAATTAAGTCTGCTTCGCGTATTTATTTCAATACTGAGCCGGATTCATTGAAAATGCATCAGGCTGCCATGTTTGTTGGAATGGCGAAAAACTCTTCACTTTATAATCCGTTGCGTCGCCCGGAGCTTACTAAAAAGCGACGAAATACAGTATTAGCTCAAATGCAAAAATATGGATATATTGATCAGCAAGCCTATGACTCCATTAGTGCACTTCCTTTGGGATTAGACTATCAGAAGGAAGATTTTAAGCGTGGACTTGCTCCATATTTCCGAGAATATTTGCGAATAACAATGGGTGCTTCAAAACCTGAGCGGAGTAAATACGCTTCGTGGCAACAAATAAAATATGAAGAAGATTCAGTTGAATGGGAGACAAACCCCTTGTTTGGATGGTGCCAAAAGAACTTTAAACCGGATGGAACCAAATATGATTTGTATGAAGATGGACTGAAAATCTATACGACAATTGATTCGCGCATGCAACGGTATGCTGAAGAGGCAGTCGAAGATCATTTAAAACTGGATTTGCAGCCCGACTTCAATAAACATTTAAAATCTCTTCAAAATCCCCCTTTCTCGGGAGATATGAACAACAAAGAGGTCGATGACTTGTTGAACCGGAAAATTAGACAAAGTGAACGCTATCGGGTGTTGAGGCTTGAAGGAAAGAATTTTAACCAAATTCGCAAGGTGTTTGAGCAACCAGTTAAAATGGAGATTTTTACCTGGAAGGGCGATAAAGATACAATCATGACTCCGTTGGATTCAATTCGTCATTACTTGAGTTATTTTCGTTCTTCTTTTATGGCGATGGATCTCGCCACCGGGCAAGTCCGTGCCTATGTTGGAGGCCCCAATTATAAGCATTTTATGTACGACATGGTGAAAGGAGGAAAACGACAAGTTGGATCAACCGTAAAACCATTTTTGTATACACTTGCCATGCAAAATGGCTTGTCGCCATGTACCAAAGTGCCTAACGTTCGCCAGCAATTCGTCATGCCGGATGGAACTATTTGGGAAGCTAAAAACTCAGGAAGTGAACGTGAAGGCGAAATGGTTACCCTAAAGTGGGGACTGGCTAATTCGGTGAATAATATTTCAGGTTGGGTGATGAAGCAGTATAATCCGCAGTCGGTGGTTGATGTGATGCATAAAATGGGAGTGTATAGCCGAATTGATCCTGTTTATTCAATGTATTTAGGAACATCGGACATTACTTTGTATGAAATGGTTGGAGCCTACGGAACTTTTGCCAATAAAGGTGTTTATACCCAACCCATTTTTGTTACACATATTGAAGATAAGCATGGCAATGTAATTGCCCGCTTCCGTCCTGAACGGCACGATGCCATTGATGAACAAACGGCTTATCTGATGATTAACCTACTTCGAGGAGTGATTGATAGTGGAACTGGTAGACGTGTCCGTTGGCATTCGGTTTATGGACAAATTCAAGGACCTATTGCAGGAAAAACAGGAACTACACAGAACCATTCTGATGGATGGTTTATGGGAGTGACACCACAAATTGCTGCCGGTGTATGGACAGGTGCAGATTTGAGAAGCATCCACTTTGATGACATCTCAACCGGACAGGGAGCTAATATGGCTTTGCCGGTTTGGGGGCGGTTTATGAAGAAAGTGTATGCCGACAAAACACTCGAATACAAGCCTGACCATGAGTTTGAAAAACCAACCAATTTCATTATGGATTTGGATTGCGAAGAACAAAATGACACCAATAAGAAGCCAGCTCAGTTTGAAGACTTCTTTTAGTCGAGTAAAAAACGTTTGGTAATATCGGTATAGCTGCTAATTCTGCGATCACGGAAAAACGGCCAGATGCGTCGTACTTCTTCGGATCGGGTTAAGTCTATTTCAACCAGCAAATTTTGTTCAGTATCAGAAGGTGCTTGTTGTAAAAGTTCACCCTGCGGTCCGGCTACAAAACTGTTTCCCCAAAATTGAATTCCCTTTGATTGTTGGGATGGATCGGGTTCGTGTCCAACGCGATTGACGCTGATTACCGGAACACCATTGGCCACTGCGTGCGAACGTTGAATGGTAATCCAGGAATTACGTTGGCGATCTTTTTCTTGCTCGTCATCACGCGGATCCCATCCAATTGCAGTGGGATAAATGAGCATCTCGGCGCCAGCCATAGCCATTAAGCGGGCAGCCTCGGGATACCATTGATCCCAGCATACCAATACGCCTAGTTTACCAATAGACGTTTCAATGGGATGAAAGCCTAAGTCACCGGGTGTGAAGTAGAATTTTTCATAAAAGCCCGGATCATCCGGGATATGCATTTTACGGTATTTGCCGGCGATGTTTCCATCTTTTTCAAATACAACCGCTGTATTGTGATAGATGCCGGCGGCTCTCTTTTCGAATAGGGAAGTGACCAGCACCAGCTCGTGTTTTTTTGCTAATTCAGAATAATATTGAGTTGATGGGCCGGGAATTGTTTCAGCGAGATCGAATGAATTGACATCTTCAGTTTGGCAAAAATAAGGGCTGTTGTGGAGCTCTTGAAGCACCACAAGTCCTGCTCCTTTTTTAGCACAGTCGGCAATGTTTACCGCCAGTTTTGCTTTGTTCTGATCGATATCTCCGATATTGCTTTGTTGTATTAGTCCAACTTTAATTTTATTTGCTGTCATTTGTTTCTTTGTAATTATAATACTCCAATTGGAAATTGCATACTGATGCAATGGATTGATCCATGCTGTTTAATCAACGGACGGCTGTTTATCGGCACAATTTCATGTTCCGGAAACAGCTTTTTTGTGATTTCGATAGCCTCAAAATCCTGTTTTATTTCATAAACAGGAAGCAGTACGGCCTTGTTCAGTATCAGAAAATTTGCATAAGTTGCGGGTAGTTGCTCTCCATCGTTATCGTATATTGGATCGGGAAAGGGTAGTGGAACGAGCTGAAATGGCTGACCATTTTGATCGGTCATTTGCTTTAGTTCTACTTCCATTTTTTGGAGTGCGTCATAATGAAGGTCCTGCGTATTGGTGCATTTTACATAGGCAATTGTGTTTTTATTGCAAAAACGTGCCAGCGTATCAATATGGCTATCAGTGTCATCTCCGGCTAAAAAACCGTGATGTAACCAAAGCACTTTTTCAATATACATGGTTTTTTTCAGCAGAAATTCAATAGCTGTTTGACTTAAATGTTCGTTGCGGTTTTTTGATAGCAGGCATTCGCTGGTTGTTAGTGCACAGCCGGTGCCGTTGCTTTCAATTGCTCCGCCCTCGAAGGTGAAATACGAAAGGTCATGCAACCGAACTCCTTCCCGAAAGGCTTTTTGTTGGTAAAGAGTTGACGTAATTTGGTTGTCGTGGTTTGCCGGAAATTTCATTCCCCAGCCATTAAAGCGGAAGTTGAGTAATGCTGGTTGCCCATTTTCAATAATTGTAATTGCACCGTGATCTCTGGCCCAGGTGTCGTTGATGGGCATCTCTTGAATAGTTAGCTGCTCATTGTTATTTTGAAGAAAGTCGGGAAGCGAATTTTTATCACGACAAACAATCAAGAGCTTTTCGTGCTTTAGAATTTCTTTTGCGATTTGCTCGTAAACGGAAAGTACTTCTATGAGTGTTCGTTTCCAGTCGGTTGCGGTGTCGGGCCAGGTCAGTTGGACGCCACTTTGTGTCTCCCATTCAGCCGGGAAATAAGATGATATTTCGGTCATGCTAATTAATTCGTTTACGCTTCAAATTAAAAATACAATTCTTGTTTCAGTGATCAAAAATAAAATATTTTCAACTGAAAGATGACTTGAGTGAGTAACTATTGTTTTTTGTACAAAATCAAAAGGTGTAACAGATGTTCTCTTGATTGTAAGTTTTAAACTGACTTGTTTTATTCATGATCGGTGGTACATGGGAGTTCGGTGATAAAATGGCAAAACCGAACTGGGTTATTGCGAAGAAGGTCAATGCTGTGGTATGAAAAAGTAGTAAATACCAAAAGTTGGTTGAAGTAAATTTTGGGAAACTCAACATGAAACATCTTATGTGATAACACTATCAGAGGGCGAAATGAACGTGAATTCGGGATCTGGTCCGGTTACATGAAAAGAGCAGTTAGCGCTTTCAAATTAAGTTGCGTTGCAATAATCAATTACAATATTACAGCAAAAAGAAAGGGCATAGTGTGATCACACTATGCCCTTTCTTTTTTTATTTTGGGTGTTAATTTCCCATGTCTATTTGGCTTTTAATTTTATCATTCTTTTTCTGGTCGGGTAGCTTCAACGAATAAATCATGGCTTCCACCTGACGCAAGTAGTTGCGTTTGTCGAAACGTGGAGCATAAACATAACCGTCAAGGGCAATAATGCGGTTATTGGCGGCGTCTAATACTGATAAGTTGACGTAAGGCCCTCCCATGAAATCACCTTCAACACGCCATAATCCGCGCATCTCTGCAGCGTAGTTGCCATTATGTTCCAACACATTAAACACCGGAGGTATCCGATGCTCGGTTGTCATGTAACTCCCCGATGCCGGACCTTCAACATGTGCCTTGAGTATTGAGTCTCTTTTGTTTAGTAAGAAATCTTTTGTAAATGTACTGTCTGACTTGTATGGATAGGTGTAAATGATAATTCCTTGACTGATCTCTGGTGTTTCATAGCGAACCCAAGCAAAATTTTCTCTTTGAAGCGTCACTTTAAAGCCCGGAGGAATCGTTATGTCGATGTTAAATTTCTCCTTGATCGTGTTCTTTACAGCCTTGTCGCTATAGTTTCGGTAGTTCATTTGTAGGCGGTTGCGCTCCGCTTTTAGCATAAATGCAATAATCCGATCCGAATGTCGCTCGAGCAGTTGATTGAAATCTTCGGTTGATCGCGCATTAATATCCACGACAGATTGCGGCCAGGCCCATATGTCTTTTCTGAACCGTACTTGTGAAGAATCAACTGTCGTCGATATTTTGACACGGATGATATTTCTGGTTGTTTTAAAAATTTCGCCAAATGCATTTGGTGGAACCTGAATCAGGTCAAAAATTGGCTCATCTTGTGGTAAGGCAAGCTGGGGTTGCGCCATTATTTCCCGGAATCGTTTTCCGGTTGCACCTTCCCAGGTTGCATCAGGCACTACCACGACTAATTCGCCGGCTTTTCCGGTAATTTTTTTACGCATATTGGTTTGGTCGTCACACGAAGTAAATAGCAATGCAGCCATTACGACCAGCAAAAAAGTGGAGGAGAATATTCGTTTCATAGTTATCAGAATCTGAGTTTTGCAGCTAAATCTACAAAAATCTTACCATAAAAAAATCCCGTCATATAAACGGGATTTCACTTCAGTCAAAATCTTGTTCTTTATTTTTTTCAGAATCTTTTTTTGTTTCTGGCTGCTCTTCGTCTTCCTTGGTGGCATTCTTAAATTCCTTCATCCCTTTTCCCAGTCCTTTCATTAGTTCCGGAATTTTGCGGCCGCCAAATAGAAGTAATACAATGACTAATATGATGATTATTTCTTGAGGGCCAAACATGCCGCAGATAATTGATAAATACATAGTTTAACGTTTAAATGGTTTCTGCAAAAATAGAAAAAAAACAATCGCTTCTTAATTCCTTATTTAAAAATACTGATTAATTAGCTTGAAGATATCATTGCCGTTGGCAAAGAGTACCAGGCTAAGTAAAATGACCATGCCGGTAATCTGCGCGTATTCCATGAACTTTTCACCAGGTTTGCGTCCCGAAACAATTTCGTAAAGCAGGAAGGTGACATGTCCTCCGTCTAATGCCGGAATCGGAAGTAGGTTCATAATTGCCAGAATAATTGACAGAAAGGCGGTCATGTTCCAGAATGAATACCAATCCCATGCTCCGGGGAAGATATTTCCAATGGCAATAAACCCACCGAGAGATTCGTAGGCCTTTGTTTTTGGAGAAAATATGAGTTTGAATTGCTTCAGGTAATCTTTTACTGTGTCTACTCCACGGGTGAAACCAGCTGGAATAGACTCCAAAAAGCCATATTTAATGGTTTCAAATTGAAGGTAACTAAACGCTTCTTCTTGTGGTTTTGCCTGAAATCCGGTAATCCCGTCTTCAGGAACAGTTACAGGGATTGTTAGTGATTTTCCATCCCGATTAACTTCAAGCACAATCTTTTCGTTTTTATGCGCTTTGATGTAGTTTAAAAATTCGTCGTAGTAGGTAAATTCTTTTCCGTCGATTCCTTCAAACACATCATTTTTTTGCAGCCCGGCAGCCTCCGCTGGAAAACCCTTTTCAACTTCGGCTACTTTTACATGAAAAAATCCTCTGGGGCTAATTACTCGGCTGCTTTTTATAAGTGTTGCTAAATCATCATCAGTAACCTCAACTTCAACTTGCTTCCCATCTCTTAAAACCTGGATGGTCTTTGCATTATCAAGAATAACAGTCGGTATGATTTTATTAAAATTGTCGATGTAATTACCGTCAACCGATAAAATTTGATCTCCATCTTCAAGTCCGATTTCATGCCCGGTTTCGGATACCGTGATTCCGTGGGTGACATTTTCAGTGGGTAAAAACTGTTCTCCCCAAGCATAAAGTACTCCAATGTATATCACGAAAGCAAAAATAAAATTCATCATCACCCCACCAAGCATAATAAGTAGACGCTGATATGGTTTTTTTGATCGAAATTCATGCGGTTGAGGTGGCAGTTGCATGGCTTCTTTATCCATCGACTCATCAATCATCCCGGAAATTTTCACATAACCGCCCAGTGGCAGCCAGCCAACTCCATATTCGGTTTCGCCGCGTTTTGTTTTAAACAAGGCAAACCAAGGATCAAAAAACAGGTAGAATTTCTCGACCCGGGTTTTAAACAGACGGGCAAAAGCAAAGTGTCCAAATTCGTGTAATACCACCAAAATGGATAAACTTAAAATCAATTGTGCCGCTTTTATAAATACTTGTTCCATTCTTCTTTTATAGCTTTAATTTACTTCGTTGTTTAATGATCGAAGTCGTTAACAATCGTGTTTCTTTATCAGTTTGAATATAATCTTCTAAAACCGGATTCTTTATGGCACTTACTTTTTGCATGCTTTCTTCAATCAAATCAGGCATATCAACAAAGCGTATTTTTTCTTTTAAAAAGGCTTGCACCACAATTTCATTGGCAGCATTCAAAATACATGGCAAATTGCCTCCTGCTTTCAAGGCTTCAAATGCGAGTGCAAGGTTACGAAATTTTTTTGTATTCGGCTGTTCAAAAGTCAGTTTTGGGTAATCGAGGAAGTTAAATCGCTCGAAATTTGATGGTAGTCGTTTGGGGAAACTCATGGCATATTGAATGGGCAATTTCATGTCCGGAAGTCCCATTTGGGCTTTCATTGAACCATCACGAAATTGAACTAGAGAATGAATAATGCTTTGCGGATGAACGATTACATCAACCTGATCCGGTCTTAAATCGAATAACCATTTGGCCTCAATTACCTCAAATCCCTTGTTCATCATACTGGCCGAATCTATTGTAATTTTAGCGCCCATGTCCCAGTTTGGATGTTTTAATGCATCGGCCTTTGTGGCTTTTTCAAGCTGTTCCTGGGTGTAATTTAGAAATGGACCTCCGGAAGCGGTCAAATAAATTTTTTCAATCTCATTCATGTGTTCCCCTGCCAAACACTGAAAGATGGCTGAATGTTCGGAATCAACCGGATAAATACTGACTTTATTTTTCAGGGCCTCACGAGTAATAATTTCGCCGGCTACCACTAGTGTCTCTTTGTTAGCCAGTGCGATGTGTTTACCTGCTTCAATTGCTTTTAAAGTTGGAATTAATCCGGAATAGCCAACCATCGCTGTCACCACCATATCTATTGTGTCCAACTGAACCACCTGTTCCAGAGCTTCCTTACCGGCAAATATTTTAATTGGCTCATTTTTCAATGCTTCGGCAAGCTGTTCGTAGCGGCAATGATTGGCCGTCACGACCATGTTGGGTTGATATTTTTTCGCTTGTTCAACCAGCAGATCAATATTATTATGGGCTGTTAAAACTTCCACTTCAAATTGATCGGGGTTTTGGGCAATTACTTCCAATGTTTGCGTTCCAATTGATCCGGTTGATCCTAAAATAGCAATACGTTTTTTCATGGCTAAGTTTAAAAGTCAATGTATTTTTCAGGGTCGATAGCGATACCACGATTCCAGAGCTCAAAATGAAGGTGTGGGCCGGTGGTCAACTCTCCGGTATTTCCCATAATCGCAATTGCTTCCCCCGCTTTTACCTTATCTCCGACATCTTTCAACAACTCTGCATTGTGTTTGTAGACCGAAACTAAGTCGCTTTCGTGTTGCAGATAGATGACATAACCGGTTTCGGCTGTCCATCCTGCAAAGATCACCGTGCCATCCAGCACAGCTGAGATCCTCGAATTTGGTAATCCAACAACATCAACAGCCCGATGATTGGATTGAACGTTGAACTTATTGGTGATCATTCCTTTCAATGGGACAAAAAAATGGATGTTGGCAATGTTTCTGCTTTGGGGGTTTTCTTTTTGAATGGACAGGTTGAGTTGCTCTTCCAGTATTTTTTGTTTGAAAACCGAATCGTGGTTATAGTAATTGATTTCCAAATTATTTTTTGGGATGGCTGTATCAGCAACAAAATCAGGATCCTGTGGAACATCTCCTTCAATTAGAATTCGTATTTTATCGAAGTAGTTGTCCCTTATATGCAATTGTTCTTCCAGTGAGTCGACCAAAACCGCATTGTGCACAATTAATTGCCGAACTTTGGATGAGGGATAGCCGGGAATGAATTCGCGGATTGGTGTATAGGCAATCATTAGGATGGTGAAAAGAACGAGAAGTAATCCGCCAATTCCGAAAAAGGTAAAAACCTTGAGTCGTGTTAACTTAATACTCCATGCCGTTTGGTAGGTTGAATCGTTATAAATGATTAACCTGTAACGGTTTTTGAGCTTTTCAATTAGCTTTTTCTTTTTTTCCTTTTTTGCCATTCTCCGATTTTGCAGCAACAAAATTAGCAACAATTCGATGATTGCCTATTTCGAAGCTCTGAAATTAAGACTTTTTAACGAGGTGAAGATATTTCAGAATAAATCACAAATATTTTTTTTTTCTAAAAACATCCATTATATTTGCATCCGCATTTGAGACAAGATCGTCAAAAATGTACGTTCAAAGAGATTAAAAATACTTAAAATATATTGCGGGATGGAGCAGTTGGTAGCTCGTTGGGCTCATAACCCAAAGGTCGTCAGTTCGAGTCTGGCTCCCGCTACTTAATAGAGGGAGAATCAAGAAATTGGTTCTCTTTTTTTGTTGCCTGTAACGGGTATGAAGAAACTCGCGGTAAGAAAAGTTTATCGAAAAACTCGAAGCAAAACGCTGATAGAGGCTATGTTTTTCAAAAGATATCTGTCGCCTTGAGCATTCACAGCACCGATCTTTTGATCATTTGTATCTTACAAATGAAGGAGCTGTCGCTGGTTCCCCAATCGTTACATCATTCATCACAATATTTTGAGTGTCAGAAAGGCTGTATTTTTTTGCTGAATGGATGGTGAGGTTATTAAAAACTACATTAGAAACCTTTTTTGACGGAAATCCCTGAATAAAAATGTCAGTTTCGCTTGCTTGTTGGCAGGTAATGTCGTTAAAATAGATGTCAGATATTTTAGTCGCAAAGCCTTTGCCTTCATTGTGATAGATACCAATTAGCGCGGGTTTCATGTGTGTATGTACAAAGTCATTGTAGTTTTTCACATAATACTCGTATCCGGTATGAATGTGAGGTGTTGTCATCGGCTCGATGCTTAGCATACTAAAAGGGTAGGGTGTAGAAGAAGACATTTGTCCGTGGTCGCCCGAAAAATGGCGACTTTGTCTACAGGCGAAGCTTGTGGTGCCAGTTTTGATAAATGATGCTCGAACCGCTGACACGCAAGCACGCCTAATAAAGTGAGAAGTATTTATTTCATATCTTAAAATGGTTTTAAGGATCTAAGGGATCAACATTGTCGACAAACAGGGACTTATTTAACGGGTAAAATTCAATGTCATTTCGGTTTAAACGATCACCTAGGCGATAAGGCATGTAACCCAATACTCTCAAGCATCGCTGATCAAAATTCATGTCAGTTATATAATTGCTTTGATCAATGGTTGTTGTACAAAGCGCTTTCTTATCGCTTGGTATTCCGTATTTGAAGATCAAGCGTGCGGCATTTCTTAAATTGGTTGTGGTATGCCGTGCGTGTGGTTCAATAATTAGGGCTGATTCTGGAATGTTATAACGGTTTATCAGTTCTTTTTTCATTTCCATGGCTTCGCAAAATGGTGTTTGAAATGGATGAACGTAACCTCCTGATAAAATGATAAATGGAGCTAGTCCTTTTTTATATCGGTTGGCAGCAAGTTTACATCGCATCATTCCTAATGGACTCAGATCAACGCCTTTTTCTTCGGGGCCATGTCCCGGGACAAGGATGGCTGAATATTGGTAATTGCTCCAATTGGTTTGTTTTATTTGTTGCACAGCTTTCGCATTTTCACCCAGCTCCATCGGCTCAAAACGTGCTGCTTCGTCTCGTTTGTTTATTTCTAATAGCCAGACAGCAAAGTTCATTGTTGGCTCAAAAAGGAGCTTCATCGTGTCCAAATCATCAGAAACATTAAGCGCTACGATATTGACTACTTTCTGATAGTATTGACTTCTTACGTTATAGCTCACCGAGTCAATTCTGGGAGAGTTCGGCTTTTCCGCCAACGCGTAAATCCGTATAATGCGATTCATGCCTTCTAATTCCCGTTCAATAGTTTGCCCAATCCAACTCGCGTTGTTCTGATGTTCTTGAATTGAGAACTGGTGACTATTCTTCATTTTCTGAAAAATAGCATTCGCCATTGGATTTGAATTTATTTTCTCGATCTGTTCTTTCACAAGCTTAATCTCTTCCTTTTTCCATTTGAATGAGGAAACAATGTTTTGTATTGGAATATTTGATTGAGATTGAGAGCTGTTTAACGTGGAGTGAATTGCTTCACATTTCGTTTTTAATATCCGATTAAGGTCATCGTTTCCCGACACAAGATGATTTAGTGGCTTGTGGTTAAGCAGCGACGAAAGAAAAGGAAAATTCTTTTCGGCCAGAATTACTTGTTTCTCCGCACGTCCTTGTGGAGAGGGCAGGGCGACTGCGTTGTAATGCAAGCTGCTTAAGCTCACCATTAAAATTGCTATTGAAGCAATTGATTTGAACGATCTTTTCATTCTATTTTTGTTTTTAGTTTTCCGACACGGGATTTGTTACGGCCGATTGGGTATTTGCTACAGTAATTTATTGGGTGAAAAAAAGCCCGAAATCAAGGACTCCGGACTTTTAAAATTGAATATTAGTAATTTGGATTTTGAACCATTTTTCCTTGACTTAAATCCATTTGTGATTGTGGGATGGGTTGATACTCGTGTTTCCCTTTAACAAAAGTGGCATTTGCTAAATGCGAACGTAGTTTTTTCTCGCTGGTAAAATAAGAGTTCAGCATATCGGCAGCGATTCCCCACCGAACTAAGTCGAAAAAGCGATGACCTTCTTGTGCAAATTCCATCCTACGTTCAGTTCTTAAAGCTTCAATAGCTTTTGCTTTGCTTCCAAATGCCGTATCGTAAGTGTTAATCACGTAATTTGCCGCATCAGCGGTGCCATCCATTGTTTTCACATAATCTCCATCGCGAGCACGTTTCCGGACTTCATTGATGTAGTGCCGACCTGTTTCCAGATCATTGGTTTCGATGGCTGCTTCAGCCCGCCATAACAACACATCAGCGTAGCGAATCACATAGTAGTTTAAGGCGGTTACATATGGCCAGGTAGATAAATAGTAGGGCGACTTGGTTGAGAGTAGTCGTTTTTTTGTAATGAATGGGCCGTAAACAGATGCTTCGCGAGGAGTCCAGTCGTATACCTGAATATCCAGAAAAGGAATGCCCGGGCGTCCGATGGTATGGTCGATCCGTGGATCCATGTTTTCATTATCGGTCAACACGGAGTTATCATGAATGGGTAATCCAGTTGCATCAGTTTTAAAAGAGTTGACTAGGTTTTGAGAAGGGCGTAAAAATCCATATCCGGCATATGGCCCTCCCGGAGACAGTAAACGGTCGCCAATAGAACCATTATAGTTGTCAGGTGATCCATCCTGGATGGTATGTTGAACGGCAAATATGATTTCCGGACCGTTGTCATTTTCAGGAAGAAAGACGTCTCTGAAGTTGTCCATTAAATGATATTTCTTCGATTTAATCACCTCGTCAGCTGTGGTAACGGCATCGCTCCATTTTTGCTCGAAAACATAGCACTTCGCTAAATATGCTTTGGCTGCCATTTTTGTTGGTCGTCCCAAGTCAGTTTGATCGTTCGGAAGAACTTGTGCCGCCGCTTTAAAATCGTCTTCAATTTTAGTCCATTGTTCAGCATCAGTTAAGTCAGAGTTTGAAATCGTATAGAAATCTTCTTTTGTTTTTACTGATTCGTCGACATAGCAAATGTTGCCGTATATCTTCTTTGCTTCAAAATGGTAGTGACCTCTCAGAAAGCGCATTTCTGCAATTCGTTGCTTTTTTAAATCAGTATCAAAGTCCTTACTTTCATTCAATAGCCGTATTGATAGGTTTGCCCGGCGAATTCCCTCGTAAAGAGCCATCCATTTGCGCTCTACATCCATTGTGGTGGGCGTGGTTGCAAAAATCTCCATGAGGTGAATCTGATTTTGATCACCTGTTCCGCCGCCGCCTTTATAAGCATCGTCTGAAAGAACATCGCCAAAACTCCAGTTCGAGTCCGGAGAATTGTATGCGTTCGAAGCTCCATCAATTTGTCCATTTAGAGCAGAGTAGGCTGATATTATTGTTCCTTCAATATTCTCTGGAGTCATGATCTGATCTGGCGAAAGCTCACCGATCGGGTTCTCTTCAAGAAAGCTATCGCTGCAACTTGTCGCAAATAATGCAACTACAAGGAAATATATTGTCTTTTTCATCATATTATCTTTTTTATTGTTCGCTATTGGGTGATTAAAATCCAAGGTTCAAACCAATCATGAAAGTTTTTGATGGGGGATATAATCCACGGTCGACTCCGATGTCAAGGTTTCGGTGCTCCGAACTATAACTCTGCAAGCCAATTTCAGGATCTAGTCCATCGTAACCTGTAATGGTAAATAAATTCTGAATTTGTACATAAACGCGCATTTTACTGCTGTGGATTTTCTGAGCCAGTTCGTTGAACGAATAGCCAATCGTTAGGTTTTTTAAACGCACGTACGATGCATCTGAAATGTAGTAAGAAGAGGGGCGAATGTTGTTATTCGGGTCGTCGAGCGATAAGCGCGGTATTGATCCATTGGGATTGTCGTTACTCCAGGTGTCGCGAATTCGATCCAGTTTATTGTATTGCGAAAGGTTGAAGAAGTCTCCATAGTAACGAGTCATATCCCAAACGTCGTTTCCGAAACTACCATTGAAGAAGAGGGTAGCATCAAAATTTTTGTACTGAAAACCGAGGTTTAGCCCCAGGGTGAAATCAGGATGTGGGTTACCAATAAAGCCACGGTCGTCTTGATCCAATTTGCCATCCTTATGTGTGTCTTCAAATTTCAGGTCACCTGGTTTTGCATTGGGTTGTATTTTATGTGTATCAATTTCGGCCTGACTTTTGAAAATGCCTAGACTTTTATACCCGTAAAACGAAGAGATTGGCTGGCCGACTTCAGAGCGAGACGTTTCCTGATCGAAGTTTACGCTGTGCAAATACGAACTTGGTAAAGCAATGAATTCAATGTCAGCTGGTAGGCTGGTCAACTCGTTTTTGATGTGCGAAATATTTAAACTCGCATTCCACGAAAAATCACCCATTGTTTTGCTCTGATAATCGAGCAGCAGTTCAAATCCTTTATTCTCCATTTCGCCAACATTATCCCAAACCGTTTGATTGGTTCCTCCAGCAATTGTAGGAAGTGGACGTTCCAGAAGCAAGTCTTTTGTTTTTTTGTAGAAATAGTCGGCTGTAATGTTGAATTGGTTGTCGAAAAACCCAAGATCAATACCGATATTTGTTTGCGTTGTTGTTTCCCACTTAAGGTCAGGATTTCCGTTTCTACTCAATGTAAATCCGTTGGAAACACTAAATTGATCGCCGTTAATCGCATAGTTTGAGTGGTTGGCATCGGAATAGTAACTTTCGATTGTTGCGTAAGGAGGAACATCTTGATTCCCGTTTTGTCCCCATCCTAGGCGAAGTTTTAGGTTGCTGATTTTTTTGCTGTCAAAGAAGTCTTCTTCGCTAACACGCCATCCGGCCGAAAGTGCAGGGAAGTTTCCCCATTTATTTTTCCCCAAACGCGATGAACCATCACGACGAAAAGTTGCCGAGAAAAGATAACGACTATCGTAGGTATAGTCGGCCTTGGCCATGTACGAATTTAAAGCCCAATGAGAGCCTGCACCACTATTCTTCTGACTGCTTCCATCACCAGCATTCAAATAACGGAAGTTTTTGTCTTCGTATGGAAATCCTTCGCGCGAAGCGTCGAAGAATTCGTAAGTCGACTCAATTGCCTCTGTTCCTGCCATCAACTCAATCTGATGTTTTTTTAATGACTTTACATAGCTGATTGTATTGGTCCAAACCCAATCAAATTTCCAATTGTTGGAAGTAGACAAACTGCTTATTGTTTTCGGGTTTTGAGCGCCTGTTTCGGTATATTTTGGGCTGAAACTTCGGCGGTTATAGCTACCATAATCAACCCCGAAGTTGGATTTTACTTTAAGTCCGTCGATGATTTCCAGCTCGGCGAAGACATTTCCGAAAATTTTCAGTCGTTTGTGCGTGTTGTCGCGATTGTAGTACAGGTTAGCCAGAGGGTTACCAGAATCGTTGATGAACGAACCTGCGAAATTCCCATCCAGATCATGAGTCGGAGCAACCGACGGATATTTGTAAGCGCCATAAATTATGCTCGAAAGCATATGGTTGGTTGTAGCTGAGTTTCTCCATGAATGCGATAGTGAAACATTCTCTCCTATGGTCAGTCGATCGAAAAACTTGTATTGCGAATTGTAGCGAGATGATACACGCTTATAATCAGTATATTTAACGATTCCCTCCTGATCAAAATAGCCTAATGAGAAAGAATGTCTTGCGTCTTCTTTTCCTTTTGAAATATTAAGATTGTACGATTGAACTACGGCATCCTGAGTAATTTCGTCTACCCAATTCAAATCGGCAGAGGGAACGCGTTTGTTTGCATCGAGAAATTCTGGAATAACGGCGTTTGCTCCATTTCCATAGATATCGCTTGCCGGGGTTTTCCCATCGTTGAAATGAGCTTGCCAAAGCAAGTCTCCGTATCCCTGAGCGTTTAACGGTTGGATGGTGTTTGTTGGGCTCTGAACTCCCACGTAAGCGTCGAAATTTATTTTTGCTGCATCGCTGTTCCCTTTTTTTGTTGTGATGATGATTACACCATTAGCTGCACGAGAGCCATAAATTGAAGCCGATGATGCATCTTTTAGGATTTGTAGCGATTCAATGTCGTTTGGGTTGATCATGTTTATGCCTGATTCAACGGGTACACCATCAATAATGTAGAGCGGATCGTTGTTGCGAATGGTGCTGAACCCACGCACGCGAACCGAAACACCACCACCGGGAGCGTAATCACCAATTACATTAACCCCGGCCATTCGCCCTTGCATCATCTGATCGACACCTGCGACAGGAGTGCTGGAAATTTCTTCAACGTCTACAACTGAAACGGCTCCTGTCAAATCTTTTTTTTGTTTGATGCCATAGCCTACAGCCACAATCTCATTTAAATAAGTTGTTTGCTCAAATAGCTGCGTATTGATGATAGACCGGCCATTAATTTGAACCTCTTGTGTATCCATACCGATGAATGAAAACACTAGTGTTTTCAAATCATTGCCTATTTCAATCTGATAATTGCCATCTATGTCGGTAACTGTTCCGTTGGTTGTTCCCTTTGCCAAAACAGTTACTCCCGGAAGTGTATTCCCACCTTTATCGGTCACCTTCCCGGTGATGGATTGCGTTGGCTGATTCGTGCTGCCGTCAGCTGGTTTCGAGTTAGGAAGATCTGCTTCTTTGACAAAGATAGTGTTGTTGATTTGCCGAAATCTCAATTCGAAATTGCTGGCAACTTCTTTCAATACATCAACAACAGGCTTGTCTTCGAACTCAAGCGAGCTGATGTTGGCGTTGTCCAGAATACTGGCATCGTATATGAAAACGAAATCAGTTTGAGTTTCAATTGTTGCGAAAATTTCTTTAAGTCCAACTTCATTCAGACCGACTGAAATTTTAACGTCCTCAATGCTCTGGCTTTTTATTTGTCCGGCATTGACGAGCTGCAGGGCAATTACCTGCAGTAAAAAAATATAAAACATGCGTTTAGAAACAAACATGAATTGTTTTAATAGTTTAACTTTCATAATTTTGTAAAACTTAATAGATTAAAAAAAACAACTTTTGTTTTGCTCGCATCAGCTACCACACAGATGCGAGTTTTTTTGTTTTATGGGTTACCAACTTTTTACATAGGCAATTTATTTTGAGGTTTTGGTTTTATTACAATGATGTTATCATCTGTATAATTGCAATCTAAATTGTAGATGTATCCAAGGCCATCGAGGATGGTGTACAGCTTTTTATTAGTATAGCTTCCTTGTATTCGCATCGATTTTTTAATATGTTTATCGAGCAGAATTTTTACATTATACCAACGTTCTAATGTTTCGACAACCTCCTCTAACGGATCATTATTAAACCGGATGGTTCCTGTGGTCCATGCAAAATAGTGCTGGGAGTCCACTTCTTTCATTTTAAAGTGATTTTCTTGTTTGTTGTAAATCGTCTGCTGATTTGGTAGTAGCAGTATTTTGTCGGTGCTGTCGTTATTTTCTGTTTCAACTTTCACTTTTCCGGTGACAACCGTAATGATTGCCTGTTTTTGCTCAAAAGCTTTTACATTGAATGATGTTCCGAGTACCGTGGTTGTAAGGTTGTTTGTTTTAACCTCAAATGGTCTGTTGGCATCTTTGGTAACTTCAAAAAAAGCTTCACCATACAGTGTGATCTGGCGTTTGTTTGGGGCAAATTTTGCTGGAAATTGAATCGAACTTCCCGCATTTAAGCGGACTACAGAAGCATCGGGAAGAGTGATACGGAGCTGTTCTCCAAGTTCTGAGTGCTTGGTTATCAATTGTATTTGGTTTTCTTTTTTCGTAATTTGTTGCGGCTCTTTTAAATGCTGATAAGTAAATGTGGCTATAATAATAAGCAGGATACATGCAGCAGCTATCGTTCTTGAGTAGGTAGCCAACTGGATTTTTCTTCGCTCTTTTTTTATTGCCTTATTCAGTTTTATTTTTGCATGAGTATCATCGAAACTGAGCCTCTTAGTTAATGGTGTATGCCAAATGTTTTTAATCTCAATATACAGGTCGAGATTATCGGAATCTTGTAGAAGCCAATTGCTGAATTTATTTCTTTCGTGCTTACTTGCGGTCTTGTTGAGCTGGCGAAGAATGATTCGTATTTTTTCCTTTTTGGTCATAAACGCTTATTTGCACTTATGACGTGTTTTTTGCCGTTCACCCGAATACAGAACAATTAAGAGTTTGTTAGAAAGCTGTTAATTGTGGAATTAGTTTGCTTTTGTATATGAGTGTAATTCTGAGTGTAAAATTTTTAAAGCCGACGTGATGTTTTTTTCAACTGCACCAATCGATATGTTCATTATTTCAGCAACCTCCGAGTATTTCAGACCGTCTAGCCGGTGTAATTTAAAAGCGAGCTGTGCCCTGTTGGGAAGTTTTTTATAGGCTTTGGTAAATTCTAGGTTTAGTTCACCCTCAATATAAATCGCTTCGGGTGTCTGATCTCGTCTGTCAGGCAAATCCAAAAAATCATCCAATGGGGTTAACATGTTTTTATTCTTCCGTAGAAAAGATATGGCTTGATTTTTTGCAGCTTGGTACAAGTAAGCTTTTACACTTGAGTGGATGGTAATTTTTTTACGGGTTTCCCACAGGTTGATAAAAACATTCGCGGTAAGTTCTTCAACAATTTTATTTTCAGGAATAAATAGAAACGTAAAGCGACATATTTGCTGATAATATTTGTTGAATAGGGCTGTTAATGCATCGCTATTTCCTGATTTGATCCGCTCGAAAATGACTATATCTGAATTGTTTCTTTTCAACCTGTTTTTTTGTGAGCAAATCTATTCGCTTTAGGTTTACTAAAGTTTAAGTGAAGATGAAGTCTATAAGATTTCTGGGTCAGAATATTCTTCCAGCGTTTAAAAAATATGTCTTAAACACGCCTTCAATATTGATTTCATTTTATTAGCATAGCTACGTTTTTGTACAAAACGTAGGTGCATGGACATTGAGCGGATTATACCAATTTAGATTGTCAATTTTTTTTCTGCTTATTTTTTTCTTTTTTAATTGGATTAGGACAACGACGACATCATTTAGATGATGACGAAAGTTCGCTGTTTGGAACAGATCAACATATACTTTTGTTGGATTATTGGGTGTGTTTTATATATAGCTGATCCAGAAGGATTTGCCTTTTCTTAGTTGAATTATCGATTCTTGGCTTCCTGATTGGTATTCAGTATCTCCAGAAAAATCAAACAGCAAAAGGAGTTTGGGTTGATGACTTCTATCTTGGCTTTGCTTATTTATTGCTTGAGTGTCTTGGTTTTTACTCAATCGTTTTGGTTGGTGCTTTCATTTGTTATCGCTATCCTAATCTTTAGGGAGATGAAAAGCCAGCTTATTTCAATTTTACCAAAAGCATCGTAGGAAGAATTTAGTATAACGATTGAAAAAAGGATTTCTAATAATTAAGTACGATATCTGCAGAACGATAATTTCTCAATTTGACAAAGAAAGGTTGAACAGTAAGAGTTTGGATATACAGCTCATTAAAGCATTTAAAAAAGGGGATACCAACGTTTTAATCGCTTTTCGAACGCCACCATGAGCGGCTGTATTCGTTTCTTGTTCTCCATATTGAAGTCGAAGGAAGACACCGAAGAAGTTGTTCAGAAGACATTCCCCCGTTTTGTTGTATTACTTAAAAGAAGTCGTTTCTCTCTTGCGACAGAAACCCTTTGTGACCTGCAGCTTTCTAGCTCGGAGAAAAAACAAGCGTGCCAACTCCACTTATATTTAGCTGCACTATGTTCGTTTTTTTAGTTTTATCAAGTCTTGATTTAAGATTTATATTTCTTTTTAGTTAGATCCTCGTTAATAACGTTTCACAATTTTTCGAACGACTTTTTCACTCGGCGACACACCTTTCCAAAGGACTTTTTGAGGTAATAATATTTCATTATTTGCAAGGTATTCGTCAAACCTCCCAAGAAACCCCAATTTAGCCAGTTCATTGTTTAAAAAATGTAAGGACAAGTCGAGTTTTCTGCCGTTTACTTTTTTCGAATGAGATTTGATGTCAATTTTTTCATGTTGGAGGGAAAAGAAAAAGACAGAAGCTTGAAAACTCCTGCCTTTTTGTGGGTTGTACTGGATTCGAACCAGTGACCCCTACCCTGTCAAGGTAATGCTCTAAACCAACTGAGCTAACAACCCCTTTGAACCACAAAAATAGAAAAAATATGACTCCGCCGTCAACGTATCCGCAAATTGATGTGATTAATTCCGCTGCTAAATCTGCACTAAAATGCTATCGTTATGATTCAAGCCTTTTTATATCTTTGTTAGATTATAAATTCGATGGTGGATGGTCATTAGTCTATGATAGAACAGCGAACAATAAAATATATTCTTCTTTTATTTTCATTCTGTATAATATTTCAAGTTGTAAAAGCAGCTGAAGATGTTGTTTTTAAGCATTATGATGAAAGTATATTTGTGGTTTCCAATTTTTCAGGAATTGATGCTACAACACGAGAAAATAAAACCATATCAGAGCTGCTTGATGACAATGTTGGAGGTTTTCGATTTCATCTGGAATGGGATCGGCAGAAAAGTCAGTTGATGTTGCGTGATTCTTATGGGAGATACCAACCTTTACAGGATCCGTTGACTGTAATTCGGAAAGTACTTGAAGACGAACCGAATAAAATTCTGACCTTATTTCTTGATTTTAACGTTAATGCGAACGAGTTAACAACGATTATTAGAGAGACCGGTATTCTGCCTTATCTCTATGTTCATGAGGAGGAGGAGTGGCCGACCTTGAAGAACATGATGGAGACCGGGAAACGAATTGTTATTTTTACGATGCAGCAACACCGAAACAGTCCCGAGTGGTTGCACTATGTCTGGGATTATGCGGTTGAACCTTATTTTTCAATTTTGGAGGCTCCAGATTTTGCCGGTGAGTTTTTAAAAGGAGACGCTAAAAATAATTTATTGATTTATAACGACTATAACTTTCCTAAAAGAGCCGGGCAGCCAGATGAATCATTTTTCAATACAACTCAGAATCCATACTTAATTGAGCATATTAAGAGCGTTTGGAAAAGCACCGGAAAGACTCCAAATTTTATTATGCTTGATCGTTTTCAAGACTGGATTCTGCAGGTGCTGTATCAACTACGAGATTTCAAAACAATAAAAGGAACGGTCACGTTTAATGCACAGCCTTTAAATTACGTGAGTTGGGAAGGGACAAATAGTCTTAGCTTCGGCGACTATAGTTTTCCTGTAGGACCGGGAGAAACTCTGGTTTTAACTCCTAAAAGCCCGGGATATCGGTTTAAGCCGGAGTCGGTTGTTTTTGAAGAGCCCGAACAAAACAAACAGCAACATTTTGTTGCGATACCATTGGAAATTACGGAAGGGTTGGAGGCCTATTACAGTTTTGAAAACGGCTCAATGGATTATAGCATCAACAGCTTTAATGGTGAAGATGTTGATATGCAATATCAAGATGATGAGCAACGCGACATGGTCGCAGTTTTTGAAAAGGATAGCTATATTATTCTGCCGAAAGCTGAAGACTTGAAGCTCCGGGATCATGATTTCACAGTTTCAACATGGATAAAAATAAAGGACTATAATGTTACTGAGCGTGACATTAGTATTATCGGAACCAAAGGGAGTTCTTACCAACAATCCATTCACCTTGTATTGCGAAACCAAAAACCGTATTTCGGATTTTATGCCAATGATTTACAGGGAAATACAACGATAGAAGCAGGGCGATGGTATCATTTGGTTTGGCGTTACAACAAACTTACGGGTGAGCAAGCAATTTATGTAGACGGTAAATTGGATAGTCGTTCGCTCGGACATCCGTCGTATAAAGGTCGCGAAAATATTTATGTTGGCATGACCGGTTATAGTGCCAGTACGCATATGAAGGGGCGGATTGACGACTTGGTAATCTGGTCGCGTACTTTGGGTGATGAAGAAATCTGGAGTTTGAGTAAAGATTTGGTGGATTTGGCTCAAAGCAAGAATATTTTTTTACGATACCCGATATTATCGAAAATCGGGACAATTACTTTAGCGCTATTTTTGCTGTTGCTGATCTACCTGAAGCTTCCCTTGCGTTTGGGACGAAAACGCTATCTTCCAAAAGAAAAACTTAAAGAATTGGAGGATGTCCAGAATGACTATCCAGAGCGGAATTACATCCAACTTTTTGGCGATTTTCGGGTAGTTGATAAAGATGGAGATGACGTTACACCTCAGTTTACTCCAAAAATAAAGCAGCTCTTTTTAGCGATTCTGGTCTACTCGCAACATCGGAAGAAAGGGATTTCAACAAAGGAGCTATCAGAGATTTTGTGGCCGGGAATGAGCTATCAAAATGCCAAAAATAGTAGAGGCGTAACAATCCGGAAATTGCGGATTATTCTTGAAAGGCTGGATTTAGTTGAAGTTGTTTTTAACGTCGATTGTTGGAATATTCATTTTGGAAATTCAGTATACTGTGATTATGTAGAGTGCTTGAAAATATTAAAAGAGAATAAAGAGAAAGAGCCAACATTTTATCCCGATTTTTATAAAATTGTGCGTGCTGGAGAGGTTTTGAAAGATGAGGACCACGATTGGCTTGACGACTATAAAGGTTTTGTTGGAAATAATATTGTTGACAATCTACTAAAGTTTATTCACCGATTGGATCTGGAGTTTGATCACAATTTGATTTTAAAACTGGCAGATCGTATTTTGCTTACCGATCCGATTAATGATCAGGCGTTATCTTATAAGCTTCGTGCATTGGTCGTTCAGAACAACCTCAATACTGCAAAATATACTTATGAGAAGTTCGTCGTGCTTTACGAAAAGCTTTATGGTGAACGATTCGAGCTCTCATTCGATGAGCTAATTCACGCACGCAATTAACCAAGTATTCATCAGGGTTAATTTATTTTATTAATCTTATATCTATTTGTTTTTGACTTTCTTATAGTTTATAAATGGTGCTGTATAACATGATATTAACCCATTTTATAACCCGGAAGTAACCCTCGTTTAAGCTGTCGTTAAGGTTTGAGTAACTGATGCATGCTAGATTCGTTCCGTGTTAATGTACCAGCACATTGTAAATATTTAGAAATTTAATGAAACGGAAATGCATTTTGGGAGGTAAGCGAATTTATTTGGGTCTTGTATTGATCGGAGTTGTTGCATGTGTCGTTATTCTTCAATTAAGTAATCAAGCAATTGAATATACTTCTACGGATGACTATTGCATGTCGTGCCACGTTCATCCACATGCTGAACAAAGTTGGAAACTTTCAACTCATTACAACAACAGCGCAGGTGTAATTGTGCATTGCGTTGAGTGCCATTTGCCACCGAAAGGACACGGCCATCTTGCGGCCAAAGCAAAACATGGCTTTAATGATGTTTATGGCATGTTGTTTAAGGATAGTGCAGACTATAACTGGGAGGATAAGCGAAAGCTTGAAAATGCCAAACACTTTGTTTACAAAGATGCGTGCTTAAAGTGTCATCAAAACTTATTTCCAACGACACTCTCCACCGAAGGAGATGATGCTCATTTGTATTACCTAACAAGCAAAGAGGAGCTGCGATGCATCAATTGTCATTTGCATGTTGGCCATTATGACCCGAATGCGAAACATGAACACAATTTAGCTTTTGGCAAAGTAGAAGCAGCAAATGTTGAAGTATACGAAAATCCAACTGAAGTAACTTCATTTAACGATTTTACCGAGAAAATTCCAGGCACAAGTGTTTCCTTCGAAATGGTTGCAGTTCCCGGGGCGGCGTTTGAAATGGGAAGTCCTAAAAATGAACCTCTGCGTGATGAAGATGAAGGACCCGTTTTCCAGGCAAAAGTTTCTGACTTCTGGATGGCAAGAGTTGAGGTTAGCTGGGATGAATATCTGGCGTTTTTTAAAGCAACTTCTTCGCAAGGAAGAAAAGAAACAATGAATATTGATGAAGAGGTTGATGGAATTACGGGACCAACACCGCCTTGGGGAGCACCTGACCAAGGATGGGGAAAAGGAGCGAAACCAGCTATTACCATGAGCTGGCATGCCGCCAATACTTATTGCAGGTGGTTAAGCCAGGTGACGGGCAAGAAGTATCGGCTACCAACCGAGGCGGAATGGGAATATGCATGCCGTGCCGGTCAGTCAACCCCATACCCGTTTAAAGGTGATCCAAAGGACTATTCGTCCAAAGGACTATTGAGAAAGATATTTTCGCCAGATACTACAGTTATCAATTCGTTTGTTGCCTATGAGATTAACAGCGAGGGAATGACAGTAGATCCAGCTGAAGTGAAAGCCAATGCTTTTGGGTTGAAAAACCTACCAGGAAACGTTGCTGAATTCTGTTTGGATTATTATGATCCTGATATCTACCAAAAGTACAGCGAGCAAGGTTTAGTGATAAATCCAACAGGACCGAAAAAAGGACGAGAGCATGTTATTCGTGGCGGATCGTTTAAAAGCGATGCTAAAGATGTGCGCTGTGCTGCCCGGGATTATACAAAAACAAAAGCCTGGTTAATGACTGATCCGCAGATGCCTAAATCAATTTGGTGGTATTCTGATGTCGTGGAAGTTGGTTTCCGCGTTGTATGTGAAGTAGATGAAGCAATAGAGCAATAAAACTCAGTGAAAAATGACAAATAAATCAAGAAATATTAATCGTCGTCGGTTTCTCGAAGCAACAGCTTTGGCAGGAATTGGAGCAATGGGAGCAGGTGCAGTTTTGTCGTCGTGCAAATCAACGAAAGATGTAAGTGAACTTGGATTACCGCCAATACTAAGAGCAGCGCCAGGTGGTAGAAAGCTACGAGCAGGATTGGTTGGTGTTGGTAATCGTGGAACGGGGGCTGCGATAAACTTTATCAGTGCCGGACCCGACTTGGAAATTGTTGCTTTGGCTGATGTTTTTCAGGATAAAATTGATGCTTGTCGGAAACGATTTGCGAGTTACAAGCGACCAATCCCGGAAGAGAATTGCTTTGTAGGATTTGACGCCTACAAGAAGTTAATGGCTTTGGAAGAAGTAGATGTCGTTATTTTAGCAACACCACCGCAATTCAGACCGGAGCATTTTAAGGAAGCCGTTAAACAAACAAAGCATGCTTTTTTAGAGAAACCCATGGCCGTTGACCCGGTGGGAATTCGTTCAATAATTGCAACGGCTAAAAAAGCGAAAGCTATTGGCTTGAACGTGGTTACCGGAACGCAACGTCGTCATCAGGAAGATTATATTGAAACCTATAAGCAGGTTGCCAATGGAGCCATTGGGCAAATCACTTCAGCAAAAGCTTTCTGGAATCAGAATCATGTTTGGTTTCGCACACGGGAAGACGATTGGGATGATATGACTTACATGATCCGCAACTGGAATAATTTCTGCTGGTTGTGTGGCGACCATTTTTTGGATACGCACGTGCACAACATCGATGTGGTGAATTGGTTTATCGGCAAGCATCCCGAAAGTGCGATTGGCTATGGTGGAAGAGCGCGTCGAATTACAGGCGATCAATACGACTTTTTTAGTGTTGATTTTGACTTTGGAAACGGTGTGAGCTCCCATAGCATGAGCCGCCAGATTGACAACTGTGCTAATGGAACCGGCGAAATGGTTGTTGGAACTGAAGGTTATACGAATTGCCGGAACACAATCTGGAATCTGGATGGTTCGGTAAAGTGGAAGTTTGAATACCCGCTGGGAGAAGATGGTGAACCCATGAGTAAGGTGAAAATTCCACCGTATGTGCAGGAACACATGCACTTGGTTCATGCAATCCGAACGGGAGAGTACGTTAATGAAGCAGAACAAACGGCAATTTCAACCCTGACCGCGATTATGGGACGAACAGCCGCTTACACCGGGCAGAAAGTTAGTTACGACGAAATTTTTAAATCAGATATGGATCTGGGGCCAAAAGAAATCAAGTTTGGGCCTGTCGATTTGGAATTTCCTGTTCCTGTGCCAGGAACAGCACACAAAGCTTGAGTATAACGGCAAGCCAACTAAACCACGATTAACTTGAATTGGGGAGCCATTTGGCTTCCCAATTTCGAAGACGAGCAGAAGCACGAACTAAAAAAGAAGTAAATGATATCTCTGGTAGTTCCAATATTAAACGAAGAAGAATTGATTGACGAATTAGTGTCAAGATCTGTCAGAGTGCTCGAAAAGATTTCTGAGGAATTTGAGTTGATCTTTGTAGATGATGGAAGTACCGACACGAGCTTACACAAATTAATTCGTCATCAGGAGCATGACTCCAGAATTAAAGTAATTTCTCTATCCAAGAATTTTGGACATCAAGCGGCTTTTACAGCGGGCTTGGAAAATGCTTCGGGTATTTATGTGGCCATGATGGATGGAGATTTGCAGGATCCCCCAGAGGTGCTTGAGGCGATGTATCAGAAAATCGTTAATGAGGATTACGATATTGTAAGTGGGAGAAGGTCTGACCGGAAAGGGAACCAAGCCAAAAACGGTATGACACGCCTGTTTCATCAGGTTTTTAAATCAGTAGCCAATCTGGAAGATCTTGAAAATGCCGGAAATTTTTCCATGATGAACCGACAGGCGTTAATGGCACTTTTGTCGATGAAAGAACGGGTTCGCTATCTTCCCGGCCTACGAAGTTTCGTGGGATATAAACAGGGATTTGTAGATTATGTGCGGGACGAACGATTGCAAGGACAGGCTAAAATGACCTTTGGAAAGTTATCGCTTTTAGCAGCTGATGCCATCTTTTCCTTTTCAAAATTTCCAATTCGCTTATGTCTCATATTAGGCTTCGTGGGAACCATTATTTTCATGTTTGCAGGTATTTATGTGTTGAGCGCTAAAATATTGGGATTTGCCATTACTGGATGGCCATCAACAGTTTTGAGCATCTATTTCTTAGGCTCAATACAACTGATTTTTTTAGGAATTATTGGGGAGTACGTTTATCGTATTTATAAAGAATCGCAAAAGCGACCACTTTATTTTATCAGGAAAATATATCAGAACGAAGAAAAAAAATAATGCAACAACGTCACCTGAAGATCATATTTTATGCATCGGCAATAGCACTGCTTTTGAGCTTGCTGTTTATTAGCCTCGATGCAGGTATCTCAGGTGATGAACAGGTACATTATCAGCATTCAGAAAAAGTGTACGACTATTTTGCTTCAATGGGTAAGGATCGTGACGCTTTGAAAACCCCTAAAACCCATCTGCAATATTATGGACAGTTCCCCGACAATGTAGCAACCTTTTTAGTTCACTGGTTCAATATTGAAGATGTTTATGGTTTTCGTCATCTGGTTAGCAGCTTTATTGGCTGGCTGTGTATTTTTGTTACAGCCTTGTTTGCGACCTGGCTAAAAGGGTATCGCGTCGGTATTATTACGCTTATTCTTTTTGCTGTTTCTCCTCGTTTTGTCGGACATTTACAAAATAATTTAAAAGATATTCCTTTTGCCCTGGCTTATATTGCCGGTGTGTTTTACACACTGAAATTAACCTATGCCAGATTTAAAACAAGCTCGTCGCATTCGATTTCACTTTTAATTGCGAGTATTGCTTTTTCCGTCAGTATCAGGGCAGGAGGAATCTTATTAGCTTTTTATTTGCTCCTGGCCGGAGTGCTCTTCTATTTGGTTGAGTACTTCGACAGAGGGCAGATAAATTGGACTCAGGTGCAACGAACAGTTGTCAAGTTAGTTGTATTTTCAATTGCAGGCTATTTGCTCGGTCTTTTGTTTTGGCCGTACGCCCTTCAAAATCCAATTGTCAACCCCTGGAAATCATACCAGGTAATGACAGATTTCCCGACTACAGTTCGGCAGATTTTCGAGGGGAAATTTATTTGGTCAGACTTTCGGCCATGGTATTATCTTCCCAAATACATGTTAATTACCATTCCAATAATTGTTTTTGTTGGAGTGGTAATGTTTTTTTATCATTGGAAAACGGTGTCTGGTAATAGGCATCGCTTCACCTATTTTTTTCTGATCCTGACCACTGTCTTTCCACTGGTTTTTGTAATTTTATTGAAAGCTAATTTGTACGGGGCCTGGCGGCATTTTCTGTTTATTTATCCCGGTATCGTAATTTTAGCTGCCGTTGGAATCCACGAATTTTATAGCCGCATTAAATTGAAGTCGGTAAAAATCACATCAATCGTCATTTTGTTATTCTTGTTAATTCATCCGTTGAGGTTTATGGTAAAAGCTCATCCATGTTACTACTTGTACTACAATCAAATTGTTGGCGGATTAAAAGGCGCCTATGGAAATTATGAGACAGATTATTATTACCATACCATGCGAAGTGGAGCCGAATGGTTGAACGATTATATGGAGGAAAATAACGTGAATGGGCAGGTAGTTGTGGGCAGTAATTTTCCTGTGGATTGGTATTTTCGCGATCAATCTAATTTGAAATTCACGTATTTTCAATACCGACTCCGGAGTGATAAGTATTGGGATTATGCGATTATCGGTAACAGCTATATTTCTCCTGATCAATTGGCAAATGAAAACTTTCCACCCGAAGGAACAATTCATGTGGTTGAGGTTGATGAGGTGCCGGTTTGCGCTGTTGTAAAACGGAAGTCAGAAGCTTCTTACTATGGAGTAAAGGCGATTAAAAACAAGAATTATGAGCTAGCTGAAGATTATTTTTGGAAGGCGTTGGAATTTTATAAAAAAGATGAACATATTTACTATCGTTTGGGAAAAATCTTAAGTTTGCAAAACAAGAATGATCAGGCAATTCTAGCCCTTGAAGGTTCTTTGAAGGTAAATCCAAATTATGAGCCTACGTTAAGTTTGATGGGACGACTGAAGGAGAAGGAGTCAAATTTTGTGGAAGCAAAATATTATCTTGAGCATTTGTTGGATGTTAATCCAAAGTATTTCAGTGCCTATGTTAATTTGGCAGAAATTTATGAAACAACCCAACCTGAAAAAGCTCGGGAAGTATTGAAGCGTTGTTTACAGATTTATCCGCAATATAAACCTGCTATTCGGGCTTTGGCTGATACCTATCAGGAAACACATCCTGAGATTGTGGATAAATACAAGGAATATTTGAATACATTTAATTGATAACTAAAATACAATACGATGAAAAAATTATTCATGATTTTGACGCTTTTTGTTATGTTGGCAGTGGGAGGAATGAGTCCGGCACTTGCTCAGGAGCAAGAAGATGATTTATTTGAAATGGCAGATACCTTATCGATTGACGATATGGATCCGGTTTTTTACGAGGCAAATGAGGAAGCCGAAGATAGCCAGACAGTGACAATTATAGTTATAGCTGCAGTTGTGATTGTTGGTGCCGGTATTTATTTTGTTTCAAAGAAGAAAAAGAAATAACGCCCTACTTAAAAAAGAAAAGCGGCTTCACATGAGGCCGCTTTTTTTATATCTTCTTTTTAATCTTGATTAGTTGTTAATAACGGAATTTTTTAAATAAGTCCCATAAAACAATGCCGGCACTCACCGATATGTTAAATGAATGCTTGATACCGAATTGCGGAATTTCAATAGCTCCGTCGCACAGATTAACTACTTGTTGTTGAACTCCTTTTACCTCATTGCCAAATACCAACGCCAGTCTACCTATTTCTTCCACTTCAAAATCAGGAAGCATGATACTCTTATCAACTTGCTCAATGGCAAAAACGTTGTATTCTTCAGCTTTTAACTTTTGTACCGAATCTTCTGTTCGTTCAAAGTAAGTCCATGGAACCGACTTCTCGGCATCCAGCGCAGTTTTATGAATTTCTTTATTCGGAGGAGTTGCCGTTATGCCACATAAATGAATCCCTTCAATTAGTAAGGCATCGGAGGTTCGAAAAACTGATCCGATGTTGTTGCAGCTGCGAATATTGTCGAGCACAACAACAATTGGAGTTTTCTTGGTTTGTTTGTATTCCTCGGTACTAATCCGGGCAAGTTCGTTTGTTCTAAGTTTTCGCATAATTGGTTACCATTCAAGTGGTTTTCTGCGGAAAGGCATAGTCATACATCGGGCACCACCACCTCCGCGCGCAAGTTCCGAACCGGCAATGGTTATTACGCATTTTTGTTCTTTCGTAATTTCTGCATTTCCGGTTATAAAATCTTTCGCTTTAATAACCTCAAATCCATGTTTGTTTAGCTCTTCTACGGTGTTTACATTGCGTTCGTATCCAATAATCTGGCCTGGTGCAATGGCGAAAAAATTAGCACCGCTATGCCATTGCTCGCGTTCCTGTGTCCAGATGTCTTTACTGCCGCCACATTGTACCGGTTTCAGGTCGATGCCCAACTTTTTCAATGCTTTTGGTAGGTTTTTCCTTTCTGTAATGTGTGAAACTTTACCATTTTCAATTTGGATATGAATCGTATGATACCGGTTAGTTCCCAAAATGAGCGGTTCGTATACCATGCAGGTGTCGCGGTCTAAAAAGGTGAAAACCATATCCAGATGAATGAAAGACTCCGGCGTATCAGGCAATTCTTGCACAATAACATGTCTAATTTTTTCCTTCTTCGATTGAATTTGTTCCAGAATAAAGTCGATGCCGGTGGTGCTTGTTCTGAGACCGGTTCCAATGACAAGAACATCTTCGCGGGCAACCTGAAAATCGCCACCTTCAATCATAATTTCCCGACTTGAGTTTGATTGATTTGTTTGAAGTGGGTTCACCGTTTTGGCTTCCAGTAATGGATGGTGATTAAAGATTGCCTCCATAATCAAAGCTTCCCGATCGCGCACTTTATTGGCCATTTTACCAATCACAACTTCATCACGAAACGACATGGATGCATCGCGGGTAAACAGAAAATTGTGCAAAGGTGCCAGACTAAAACGCTCTTGGCTTAAATAACGGGTCAGATTGTCTCGTTTTATCGGAACTCCTTGTATAAGTTGTGCCGCTAGCTCCTTCGCATTAATTTCCTGTAATGATGGAAGAATATCCAAAGCTCCTTCAGTGTGACAAATTTCCTGCAATAGGCTGCTACGTACCGTATCATTTGTTAAAACGTCGCTTAATAAATCCTTCACTTCAAAACAGTTGCTAACTTTTGATAGCACCCCTTTTAGTTGCTGATATTCTTTCCCGGCAACAGCCAAATTCAGGATATCGCTATACAGTGCCCGCTTGGCAGTTTCCGGTGTCATTTCCTCTACTTCGAGCCCCGGAGTATGTACAATAACGCCTTCGAGTTCCCCAAACTCCGAAGTTACGTTTACCTTTAGTCTTTCAGACATCATTAACCCCTTTCTTAAGTTTGGCACAAATATAGTAACTCTAAACCGGAAGATAATCTGAAAATTTTATGATTCATTTCAGGTTAAATAACATGTGATTATCTTCGTATTTTGAATGATGAAAAAGTTGTTAATGATCTCAATATTCATTTTTGTTTTGTCTGAATTTGGATTCGGACAGAACCTTGATACGCTTCATTTTATGGAAGGAGTTGAAGAGAATGGAGATACGTTGCCACATCAGGATTTGGAGCCTATCTCGGTGTATCCAAAACATGTTTTTAAGTCGAAAAGGTGGGAGCGACGTTATTATCGGCTTGAACGAAAAGTGAAAAAAGTCTATCCTTATGCTCAGAAAGCAGCTGAATTACTTAAAAAGTATGAAGATGAATATTTAGCAGCCGAAAGTAGGCGCGAGCAAAAAAAATATATCAAAAAGGTTGAGGAAGAGTTGTTTGATCAATACGGCGATGAGTTGAAAAAACTGTCGATTTCTGAAGGTCGGATATTGATCAAACTGATTGATCGGGAAACCGGGCATACCTCCTATGAGCTAATCAAAGATTTGAAAGGAGGGTTGGTCGCCTTTTTTTGGCAGGGGGTGGCCCGGATTTTTGGAAATAATTTAAAGGATGAATATGATCCGGTTGAAGAGGATATTCTCATTGAGCAAATTATTTTTAAAATTGAAGCTGGTATCATTTGAATAAATGGTGTTTGATGATGAAAAGGAAACGTGTTTTTATTGCTGTAAACGTTGAGCTAAATTGTGATCTTGAGCTTGTTTTTTAAGACCTGAAAGACGAACTGGAAGGTGAACGAATTCGTGAAATTGATTTTGGATGAAGTTTGTTCCGGGAAAAGAGCTTTTGTTTTCAAATTGCATCAGGTTGGTTTTTTCAAACACCGTGGGAGTCCTTCTGTGTTACATTTCAAGTTAGATCGTGTTGAAGATCTCGTGCGTTTGTCCGGCACCATTCAAAAGAGGTTGGATGATAAAGGTATTTCATCGAATAAAAAGTTTACTCCGCACATAACATTGTTACGAATAAAGGAAATACCCGCCCAGTAGATAAAGGTGGATCGAGTTATTTTTTATGAAAGTGTTTTAAAGCCTGCTGGAGCTGAGTATGATGTTTTAGGGGATATCGATTGTCATAAAAGCGCATCAGTAAAAAAAGCTTGCTGCAATTTGGTTTGAAGTTAGAAAAGGGAAAGCATCTAAAATTCATTTGTTTGTAAATTGCTTTCAGACTTGTTTTGCTATTTTAAAATATCTTGTTCATTAGTTTCAGTAACTAATTATTTACCATCTCCTTTAAAACAAGCTATGATCGTGTAGATGAGTATTTTAAAATCAATGTATAAAGAGATGTTTTTAAGGTAAACCATGTCGTATGGAAGCCGTTCAAGCATTTCATTGAGTGTAGAGGCGTAGCCATATTTTACTTGCCCCCACGATGTAATGCCAGGTCTGATTTTATGCAGATGAGTGTAATGGGGGGCTATTTTAACAATCTGATCGATGAAATATTTACGTTCGGGGCGAGGACCAACCAGCGACATTTCGCCTATAATGACATTGTAAAATTGCGGTATTTCATCCAAATGGGTTCGCCGCAGAAACTGTCCGATCTTTGTTATCCGATCATCGTGATGGCTGGATAGTTTTGGGCCATTCGTCTCTGCATTATGAATCATTGTGCGAAACTTATAAATCGTAAATGGCTTGCCGAATCGTCCAATGCGCTTTTGGGTGTATAAAATTGGTCCCTTATTCTCTAGCTTTATAAGTATGCTAATAAGCAAGAAAGCTGGAAGGAAAATGAAGATTGCCAAGATTGAGAAGCTAACATCGATCAATCGTTTCATATTGGCTTGCCATGCCGGCATGATCCCATTTGAGATTTTTAAAAGCGGACTGCTGAAGATGCCGTTTGTCTTTATACTACCTGAGAGTAAGTCAAAGAGGTCAGGAATTCCCCAGATGGTAAGAGTTCGGTTTTGTAATTTGGTTAAAATCGCCGATAGTAAGTCGTGTTGAGTTGATTCAATGGCAATGATCACTTCTTCCACCTCGTATTGATCCGTAATTCCCGAAAATTCATGAATTGAACCTAGCTTCGGTAGATGCTTCTCGAGCGGGTATTGTTCGCTTTCATCAACACTTAAAAAGCCGATAAATTTGTACCCTGCAGGTCGAATTTGGGTATTTAATTCCTTATATATTTTTAAAGCTTTCTCATCTCCGCCAACTAATAGTGTGTTAAATCCAAATTTCCGATTATGAATCCGATGAATAATCCGACTGGTTTGTATTAAGCGAAAAATATAGGTTAAGCCAAAATGAAGCCCCAAAAGGGTGAGGAATAAACTGTAATAGTTTTTATACGAGCCGATAAAATCGTCCAGCATCAGTGCAAAAAAGAGCATTAGAACGCCGACTAGCGAAGTTAAGAAGGTTTGTCCCAGTTCAATCAATCTTGATTTGCGATAAATATTGCTGTAATAGCCGGTAATGTAGTAGAACAAAATCCACAATGCCGGTATAATAATTAGGCCCAGAAAAAAACGATTATTAAACTCAAGCGGAACGTCTGTCCCGAAATATTGAGGTTCAATATAAACCTTACGGTAAATGTAAAAAAGAATCCAACTTGCAGCTGCTGCAAACAAGTCAAAAAATAAGTACTTGGCAACTTGTACCTTCTTGCTCATTAGAAAGCGGAGTTTTGTCTGGTCAATTCTTCAGCGTTTAGTAGTTCGAAAACGACAAAACACCTTATTTATTGCGGCGAAAATAGGCTTTTTACATCAAGGGTGTGTCGTGCAAGTACTTTAATTTGTCCTTGATTTCATTTAACGACGTCAAGGCTTCTTCTAACTCGCTAAGCGATATAATAATAGCCGGGTTTTTCTGAATGGATTGAATGAAATTCTGAAGGGCATTCTTTTCCGTGCTCTGAATCGCACGATTTTCAATGTGGTTGGTAGGAAGTGAGATGATTGACTCATCATTCTGAGAAATCTCAATAAACGAGTGTTTACTGCTAAATTTTTCGCTCAGGTCAATTTGGGCAATTGAGCCGGTTGAGAATGAAATCCGCAAATTAATTAGGCTCAATTGGTTCTCTCCTTCTAAAGCAAAAACATCAATTCGTTTAATTTCACTCTTTTCAATGGTTTTGAGATAGAGCAAGAGGCTTAGAATTTGTTTTTCGAATTCCTCAGAATCAAGTTTGAGCCTGATGCTAGTTAGCTTGAGCTTGGTTAGATGATCCTGAATTTGAATATTCTCGCTAACATAGGTGAGCGGATTGAAGATCATCAGACATGTCCCGGCTTCGTTCACTAAGTTAATTAATTGACGGGTTTCGTAGATGGACAGTGTTGGAACAGATCGTAGAAAAAGATGATTACTCTTTTTGATTCCCATTTGAATTAAATCAAAAGATGGCTGATCAAGATCAATATAGCAAGCATCCGAATTGGTAATCAGTTCCTCAATGGTGTATTTCTGATGGCTATTGTCTTGACTTATAATGTTATTAACAATTCCGGTAATTTTGAAACTTTTAAAATGTTGGATCAACTTTATTGATGCTGATGGCGATGCCACCTTTGAAAGAATTCCGATTCTGATCATAGCTGCAAATTAGAAATAAAAAGCTATTTTAATGGGCTCAAAATGACAGAACTTTTCAACGCTTTTTGTTGATAATGTTGAATATTCAGCGTTGCGCTAAACAAGCATTTGAACTATTTTTACCAAAAACTAAAAACAGATGGATTCCCGCGACAGTTTAAGACATCAGGGCTTACGAAAACGCTTAATCGAAGGTATTCGAATAAAAGGAGTCCGGGATCAAAAGGTATTGGATGCAATTGCTAAAGTTCCGCGCCATTTATTTATGGATAGCAGCTTTATTCAATTTGCATATAAAGACCAAGCTTTCCCGATTGGTGCCGGCCAAACAATATCTCAGCCATATACAGTTGCTTTTCAGTCTCAATTGCTCGATATTCAACCCAACGAAAAAATACTGGAAGTGGGCACCGGAAGTGGTTATCAAGCAGCTGTTTTGGTTGAAATGGGAGCTCAGGTATACACCATCGAACGCCAGCGGGAATTGTTTCTGAAAGTACAGGTGTTGCTGCCAGAACTGGGGTATCACCCAAAGTTCTTTTTTGGCGATGGCTACAAGGGACTGCCTACTTATGGGCCTTTCGATAAGATTATAATTACAGCTGGAGCGCCGATGATTCCTCAGGATTTGTTGAGGCAGCTTCGCATTGGAGGCGTTTTTGTAGCACCAATTGGCCCTGTAGAAAAACAAATTATGTACAAAGTAACCCGGGTTTCCGAAGATGAATTTGAAAAGGAAAAGCACGGAACATTTGTTTTTGTTCCGATGTTAAAGGGAACAACAAACTAATATTAAAATGATTCAAGTTAAAAAGTTTACATTCAATCCAATTCAGGAAAATACCTACGTTCTTTACGATGACACCAAGGAATGCATTATTGTTGATGCGGGGTGTTTTTTTGATTATGAATGTCAGGAATTGGATAAATTTATAGCAGAGAACCATCTAAAACCGGTTAAGTTGGTGAATACCCATTGTCATTTCGATCATATCTTGGGAATCAACCATTGCCGGACAAAGTATAGCATTCCTTTTTATGCACACGAAGAAGATGCTTTTTTAGTAGAGGGCATTGTGGCAAGTGGTGATCGGTTTGGAGTTCCGGTGGAACCTGTTGATCCGGCAGACCACTTCTTGAACGAGGGAGCTCAGGTTACTTTTGGTGAATCAACTCTGGATGTTATTCATGTTCCGGGTCACGCTCCGGGTCACGTAGTTTTGCATCAGCCGAGTCAGCAGTTTATATTGGCAGGCGACGTTCTGTTTTACGGGAGCATTGGTCGGACCGATCTCCCTAAAGGTAATTTCGAGCAGCTGATAAGCAACATTAAAACCAAGTTGTTTATACTCCCCGACGAAACTGGCGTTTACAGTGGGCATGGCCCTGAAACAAGTATTGGGTTTGAGAAGGAGAACAACCCCTTTCTTATAGACTGACAAGAACATTGTAAACGGATAAAAATCATTTTTTTATCCGCATCTTCTATATAGTATTGTCTCAAATTTCAGAAAATACATACAAAACATGGGAAGTGATAAATTTGTAGCCCGTCATATTGGGCCTCGTGGTTCAGATATAGCAGCTATGCTGGAGGCTATTGGTGTATCTTCTTTGGATGAACTGATTGATCAGGCGGTGCCTGCAAACATTCGGATGGAGAAGCCACTTCAGTTAGCCGATGGGTTAACTGAACGAAAGTATTACCGCCGGATTCACGATCTGGCAAAAATGAATAAGGTTTTTAATACCTACATTGGAATGGGTTATTACGACACGATTACTCCGGCTGTAGTTCTTCGGAATGTGCTGGAAAATCCTGTGTGGTATACGTCATATACTCCGTATCAGGCTGAAATCTCACAAGGTCGGCTGGAGGCCTTACTGAATTATCAAACCATGGTTTGTGAATTAACCGGCATGGAGTTGGCCAACGCGTCGTTACTTGATGAAGCTACCGCTGCGGCAGAAGCTATGGTATTGATGTTTAACTCCCGATCACGGGCAAAAGCGAAAGCCGGTGCAAGTGTGATCCTTGTTGATAAGCAGATTTGGCCTCAAACGCTTGATGTATTGCAAACGCGCGTAACTCCATTAGATATTGATTTGAAAATTGGGAAAGCTTCTGATTTTTCGTTTGATGAAAATGTCATTGGGGTGATTGTTCAGTATCCAAATTCGAATGGCGAAATTTTGTCCTATGCTGATTTGGTTGAACAGGCGCATGCCGTGGATGCGAAGGTTGCTGTGGCAACCGACTTGTTGAGCCTTTCCTTGCTGACTCCTCCGGGAGAATGGGGTGCCGATGTGGTTTTTGGAAACTCGCAACGCTTTGGAGTACCCATGGGATATGGCGGTCCCCATGCGGCCTTTTTTGCTGCTCGTGCTGATTTCAAACGAAATATGCCGGGACGTATCATTGGTGTTTCAAAAGATAAACATGGCAACCATGCTTTGCGAATGGCTTTGCAAACTCGTGAGCAACATATTAAGCGTGAACGCGCAACATCAAATATTTGTACGGCGCAAGCACTTTTGGCAACAATGGCTGGATTTTACGGTGTTTATCATGGACCGGAAGGTATTCGTGCGATTGCCGACCGGGTGCATTGCATTGCTGTTTTACTCGATAAAGAAATTACTGCTCTTGGTTATCAGCAGCTCAATACCAATTACTTTGACACCATTCGATTTGCATTACCAAAACATGTAAAGCGTGAAGATATAGAATGGTTGTCGCACGAGCTGGAAATGAATTTCCGCTACCTGGAAAATGGCGAAGTTGGACTGAGTATTGACGAAACAACCAATCTTGATGATATCAACTGGATGATAGAAGTGTTTGCCAAAGCTGCAAATAAGCCTTATTCAAACATTGTAAATTACCCGGAAGAAGCCAATATTGACAAAGATTTTTTACGAACTTCTGCATATATGCAGCAAGACGTATTCAATAAATACCGGTCCGAAACGGAGATGCTTCGGTACATTAAACGCTTGGAGCATCGCGATATATCGCTGACACACTCCATGATTCCATTGGGATCGTGCACCATGAAATTGAACGCGGCTACTGAGATGTTGCCATTGAGTTGGTTTGAGTTTGGAAGCATTCACCCATTTGTACCCAAAAACCAAGCGCGTGGTTATCAGGAAATGATGGAGGAACTGCGCCGTGATTTAGCTGAGATAACTGGTTTTTCAGATGTTAGTTTGCAGCCGAACTCAGGTGCAGCCGGCGAATATGCAGGTTTGATGGTAATCCGAGAATATCACTTGAGTAGAGGTGATGAGCAACGGAATGTTGTTCTGATTCCTTCTTCGGCTCACGGAACAAACCCGGCGAGTGCAGTAATGGCAGGAATGAAAGTTGTCGTTGTGTCTTGCGATGAAAAAGGAAACATTGATGTAGATGCACTTCGGCAGAAAGCGAAAGAGTTCAAAGATTCGCTGTCGGCATTTATGGTGACTTACCCTTCAACACACGGTGTTTTCGAAGCATCCATTGTTGAGATGTGTGAAATTATTCATCAAAATGGGGGACAGGTGTACATGGATGGTGCCAACATGAATGCTCAGGTGGGTTTAACCAATCCAAAGCGTATTGGCGCTGACGTTTGTCACTTGAATCTGCACAAAACATTTGCCATTCCGCACGGAGGTGGTGGCCCCGGTGTTGGGCCAATTGCTGTGGCCGAACACTTGGTTGATTTTTTACCCTCCCATCCGGTGATGAATAATGGACATGTGGGAATTTCAGCTGTTTCGGCCGCTCCCTGGGGAAGTGCTTCGGTGCTGCCAATTACGTATGGTTACATCAAAATGTTGGGTGCCGATGGATTGACCCAAGCGACCAAAATCGCCATATTGAATGCCAACTATATCGCCAGCCAATTGAAAGATTCATACGGAATTTTGTATGTTGGAGAAGAGGGCAGAGTAGCTCATGAAATGATTTTAGAATGCCGTCATTTTAAAGCTGACTCAGGTATTACAGAGGCGGACATCGCTAAACGATTGATGGATTATGGCTTCCACGCACCTACCTTGTCTTTTCCCGTACATGGTACGTTGATGATTGAACCTACTGAAAGTGAATCGAAAGAAGAGCTTGATCGGTTTATTTCTGCATTAAAGTCAATTTACAAGGAGGTTCAGGCTATCATTAAAGGAGATTCAGATCAAGTAGATAATCCGTTGAAGAATGCACCACATACAGCCGAAACGGTGGTTGCGGATAAATGGGAGCACTCCTACACCCGTCAGCAAGCTGCGTTTCCTTTACCCTATTTGGTTGAAAATAAGTACTGGCCTCCTGTTGGACGTGTTGACGATGCTTATGGAGATCGAAATCTGATGTGTACCTGCGATCCGATCGAAACTTATCAATAATCGATATTACATGGCTGCTGTTTTGTATCTTTACAGCAGCCATTTTTTATACCCATGATTGTTTATCCCATTGCAAAAATAAATTTAGGCTTGCTGATCACTGAGAAGCGAGCTGACGGGTTTCATAATCTTGAAACCATTTTCTATCCGGTTCCTGTTCAGGATGACTTGGAGGTTGTGTATGCGAGCGAGTTTCAAATATCTATTACCGGAATTGATTTGCAGGAAGACCCGACATCAAATCTGGTAGTGAAAGCTTACCAGTTACTAAAGGATGATTTTGACTTACCGCCGGTTCGTATTCATTTACATAAAAATATTCCGGTTGGCGCGGGACTTGGCGGTGGATCGGCCGATGCGTCGTACATGTTGAAATTGTTAAGTGACTTATTTCAGCTACAACTTGATCAACAGAAACTAATGGACTATGCTTTGCAGCTAGGCAGCGATTGTCCGTTTTTTATTAACCCAAAGCCCGTATTTGCAAGGGGCCGGGGAGAACGACTGGAGGGGATTCCGATTGATCTGTCTGGCTATTATTTGGTGCTTGTAAAGCCTCCGGTTCATGTTTCCACAGCCGAGGCATATCAGCATGTTTGTCCTGCTCAAGGTCGCATATCGCTAAAGGCAATATCAAAGTTTCCGGTGCGCCGCTGGCGGGGCAATGTAACCAATCAGTTTGAGAAATATGTGTTTGATAAACACCCCGAGATCGGAGGGCTTAAGCAAAAGTTATATGACATGGGCGCCGTTTTTTCCTTAATGTCGGGTAGTGGTTCTGCCGTATTTGGGTTATTTCGTACCGAAAAGAAATCTATTCATTCTTATTTTCCGAACAACTATCGCCTTTTTTCCCAGAAGCTTTAGTTTGCGTTTAAGATTTCATTAAGAAATTCTTTACAAGCTTTAACATTTTCCGTTTTAACCTTTGTACTATTTGTTGGTCTATCTAATTAGAAAACACATAGAAGTACAAACAAGTAAGTTTTAAGGTTATGAAAACAAAATTTGGGAAATTAGTTTTAGTAATTGCAGCAGTCGTTTTAACCGGAGTTCAAGCAAAATCATCAGGTTTATTAACTAATGTTGAAGTTGAACCAGAGCTGGAAATTGAAAGTTGGATGGTGGATGTAGCATTTTGGAATGACGAGTTAATTGATTTAACTCCAGCTACTGAAAAAAGTTTATCTATTGAAGAATGGATGTATGATGATGCTTATTGGAAATGATATTCAAGGTAACTTTCAATTACTGTCAAGCAAACAATAAATAAAAAAGAAGGGGTTAAAACCCCTTCTTTTTTATTTATTATAATCGTTTGATTTCTAACATTAAATGTTTTTTGGGGATTTTTTGTCCCGGCTTAACATGTATCTTTACAATTTTGCCATCAAAAGGCATTTGTACATTGTTGTGCATTTTCATTGCTTCCAAAATCAAAAGGCTATCGCCTTCTTTTAATTTCTCACCGGGTTTTACGTGAACATCAATAATTGATCCCGGCATGAAAGAAAAAACATGATTTTCATTTGGGTACTCCCAAACTGGACGATTGATGTACTTTTGCGTATACTCTGTTTTGTAGACGGCGCTGTGTACAATTATCGTATCGTATTGCTTTTCACTTTTTTTCTCAGCCATACTATTAAAATTTCGATTAAAACGGAGGAATTCCGTGCTTCTTGTTTGGTCCCATTACCGATTTGTTTGCAGAAACCTGTAACGCATGCAAGAGCATCTTACGTGTATCTTCAGGTTCAATAACTTCGTCGATATATCCCTTACCTGCAGCGACGTATGGGTTAGCAAATTTTTCTTTGTACTCATCAATTTTAATCTGGCGCATCGCGTCCGGATCTTCTGCTTCAGCAATCTCTTTGCGGAATACAATGTTTGCAGCGCCCTCAGGTCCCATAACAGCAATCTCGGCAGTAGGCCATGCAAAAACAAAATCGGCACGCAGGTGGCGTGAGTTCATCGCAATGTAGCCACCTCCATAAGCTTTTCTGATAATAACTGTAATTCGAGGAACGGTAGCTTCACTATATGCATATAGAATTTTTGCACCGTGACGAATAACGCCTGCATGTTCCTGATCAACTCCCGGCAAGTAGCCCGGTAAATCTTCAAGAGTGATAATTGGAATATTGAACGCGTTACAGTAGCGAATAAAACGAGCAGCTTTATCAGAACTGTCACAATCCAAAACACCAGCTAGCACTTTTGGCTGGTTGGCAACAAATCCAACAGTTTCTCCATTTAATCGCCCAAAACCGATCACAATATTTGGCGCAAACAATTCCATGATTTCGAAGAACTCAGATTTGTCGGTGATGGCCTCGATAATATCGCGAATATCATAAGGCATCTTAGGATCGCCGGGAACAATGTTTTCGACTTTCTTCCTTTTCTTTGGATTGGCAGGCTCAACTTTTTTAGCCTTTTGTTTATTGTTCCATGGAAGATACTCCATGAGCTTTTTGATTTGATCAAAACACTCCAATTCGTTTTCGGCGTAAAAATGAGCATTTCCGGTAATTTCGGCATGTACTTTTGCTCCACCCAAAGCTTCCATTGAAATCTCTTCTCCCAAAACAGTTTTAATAACACTTGGGCCTGTGATAAACATTTTTGAGATGTTATTTACCACAAAAACAAAGTCGGTTAATGCAGGAGAATATACTGCTCCTCCGGCACAAGGGCCAAGAATAACCGAAATTTGTGGAATAACGCCGGAGGCCAGTGTATTTCTGAAGAAAATTTCACCATAGCCAGCCAGTGAGTTAACACCTTCCTGGATTCTGGCACCACCTGAATCATTAATTCCAATTAATGGTACTCGCATTTTCAAGGAGTGATCCATAATTTTGGTGATCTTACGTGCGTGCATCAATCCCAATGATCCACCAGCAACGGTAAAGTCTTGAGCGAAGATGCAGATGGGAGCACCATGAATGGTTCCTGTTCCGATGATAACACCATCGCCGTGCAATTTTTTATTTTCCATGTCAAAATCGCGTGCAACATGTTCAACGAACAGATCATACTCGTGAAAAGAACCCTCATCAAGGATGTATAAAATACGTTCGCGGGCAGTGAGTTTTCCCATTGCAACTTGTTTCTCAATGGCTTTTTCTCCACCACCTTTGAGAACTTCACTTTTCCTTTTTCTAAGGTCCAGGATATTCCGTTTCAACGACATATCATTTAGTTTTAATTAAAAAAAATGCTCCGGCAAAATCCGGAGTTTGAAAAATAGTTGACTTTTTTCTCTTTAAGAAGTGTCAAAATTATAACTTTTTCACACATCAAGGAATTATTTCGCAACATTATACCCTATGGGCTTGCGTGTGGCTTGGAATTTGGTTTTGAACAATTAATTGAATGGTTTGAAGTTTCATTTATCGGCTTCCGATTTTGTATAAATAAGCGGCTAAGACACCAAAAATCATATTCGGGATCCAAGCTGCTAAAAGAGGGGAGACGGCTCCCGAGAGCGCAAAAACGGTCGATATCTGCATAAACATGATGTACGTGAATACGAGTAAAATTCCTAATCCTAAATGAAATCCAATACCTCCTTTTACTTTTCTTGATGCCAGCGATGCTCCGATTAGTGTAAGTATAAAAGCAGAGAATGGCCCGGAAAGTCGCTTGTGTTTTTCAATCTCAAATTCAAGGGTATTTACTCCCCGTAGCTTCATATCTTTTATTTCTTCGTTCAGCTTGGGGAGTGTCATCGTTTCAACAATGTTTTTCACAACCCGGTAATCTTCAGGCGACATATTAAGCGTTGAGTCTATTTCAGTGCCCGTTGTTAAAGTTTCTTCGTATCCATCAAAATCGCGGATGACGTAATTGTGTATCACCCATTTTTTTTCTTCCCGATCCCATTTGACATAGTCAGCCTGTAGTTTTGATTTTAGTTTTCCTTCTGCAAATTCCTCAATTGTAAAACGGTGGCCGACATCACTTGAGGTATTGTACCTGCTGATATATATATAAACTCCGGGTGATATCTGACGATGAATATTTCGTTCGTTATAACTTCGGTTCGAATCGATGTACGTATTCCGAAAATCAATTCGCTTTTTGTTTGAAGGGGGAATTATATAGTTACCAAGTGTATACGAAAACAGGGCGATAATAAAGGCGCCAACCATATAGGGAACCATTAGTCGTCTGTACGAAACCCCACTACTCAGAATCGCTATAATTTCTGAATTGTATGCCATTTTAGAGGTGAAATAAATAACGGCAATAAAGGTAAAAAGCGAACTAAAAAGGTTGGCAAAAAATGGGATGAAGTTCAAGTAGTAATCAAAGATGATTGCGTTTAAAGGCGCATCTTTTGAGATAAATTCATCCAGATTTTCAGAAATATCAAACACCATTGCAATGCTAATAATGAGAGCAATAGCGTAAAAAAATGTTCCCAGAAATTTCTTAATAATATAGAAGTCAATTGTTTTTAGACCTGATATTTTCATATCCACTACTAATTTTTCTGAGAATTTATAATCGGTTTCCTAGTTTCTGTACCATTTCTTCTTTCCAATCTTTAAACGTATTTGCCAATATTTGCTTTCGGGCTTCTTTTACCAACCATAAATAGAATGCCAAATTATGTTGGCTGGCTATTTGAGATCCCAGCATTTCGTTGGAAACAATTAGATGACGTAAAAAAGCCTTCGAATATTGCGTGTCTACAAAAGAAGTTCCTTCTGCGTCAATCGGAGAGAAATCATCGGCCCACCTTCTGTTTTTTATATTGATCAGTCCGTTCTTTGTGAAAAGCATTCCGTTACGACCATTTCTGGTTGGCATTACGCAGTCAAACATATCAATACCCCTGTCAATGGCTTGCAAAATATTGATTGGAGTTCCCACTCCCATCAGGTAGCGAGGTTTTTTCTTCGGTAGAATTGGCGTAACCACTTCAATCATGGCGTACATATCTTTTTCAGTTTCGCCTACCGAAAGGCCGCCAATGGCGTATCCGTCACTTGGGATATTCGTCACAAATTTAGCTGCCGCTTCTCGCAAATCCGGATAAACAGCTCCTTGCACAATTGGAAATAGCGATTGGCTGTGTCCATACAACGGTTTTGTTTTTTCCATTTGGTTTACACAACGATCAAGCCAACGTTGGGTGAGCTCCAACGATTTTTTCGCGTAATCATATTCAGCATCGCCGGGTGTGCATTCGTCAAAAGCCATTATGATGTCGGCTCCAATCTTTCGTTGAATGTCAATGACACTTTCCGGCGTAAATAAATGACGCGAGCCATCAATATGGGACTGAAATTTTGCTCCTTCCTCCGTGAGTTTGCGAATATCGCCCAATGAAAAAACCTGGTAGCCTCCGCTGTCGGTTAAAATTGGGCCATTCCATCCGTTAAACTTGTGCAGTCCGCCCACTTCTTCAATAATTGTAGTTCCGGGGCGCAAGTACAAATGATAAGTATTTCCAAGGATAATCTGGGCTTGAATATCTTCGTGTAAATCCCTAACATGAATGCCTTTTACAGACCCAGCCGTTCCGACCGGCATAAAAATCGGAGTTTCAATTTTCCCATGTCCGGTTTCCAGTGTTCCTGCCCGGGCGTTGCTGTTAACTGCTTGATGATGAAGCGTAAAATCCATGCACTTATTTTTGAGTGCTCAAAGATAGCCATAAAAGTTAAACGGCCAGAGAATACCTGTTTTCTGTGCGAGTTAAAATAGTTTAAAAATGATGTTTATATAGTCTGTGCGATTGTTATTTTTGCTGTTAAAATCAAAATATGATTCTTGATTTCTTTAACCGAATAGGCACGGAATGGATTGCTTCGGGTATTTTCTTTTTTTCGGTTCTGATTGAGCTCTTCTTTCTGCTGTTTTTCTATTTGAGGCTACTGTTTCAGAAAAGAGTTACGGATACGACGCTTGAGATGCCGATGAGTATTTGTATGTGTGTGCGTAATGAAGAGGAGCAGATTGAAGAGGTCTTAACCCGGCTTCTGAAGCAAAACTATTCTAATTTCGAAATTATTTTGGTTGATGATTTCTCAGAAGACTGCACCATTCAAAAAGTAGCTCAGTTAGCTGAGAAGTATCCTAAACTGAAATTTACTTCGATCAATCAGGAAACAAATTTTTCAGAAAAACTGGCCATTAACCTGGCCATGAAGGCAGCAAGTTCGGAGCAGATGATTATGTTGCCTCCTGATATTGGAGAGATTGATCCTAACTTTCTTAAAAAGATGAACGATCTTTCAGACGAATCAGATTTTCTGATTAACTATTCAAATATCATCCCTCAGAAGAAATTCATCAATAAACTGATTCGGATAGAGCGCTTCTTGTCGTTTTTAAATTCAGCAGCTTATTCTTTGGCAGGAATCCCTGTCTTTTTTAATGAGACAAACGTTCTTTTTAAAAAGACGGTCTATTTTCAACAGTCGGGTTTCCGAGGAAAAATGAACTGTCATTTTGGGAACCTGGAGCTCATTTTTAACGACCGGTTTAAGAAAAAAGTACATGTTTCGATTGAGCCGGAAACTTTTGTCAGGGAGAATGCTACTCTTCAAAAGGGGGATTTTTCAGGACTGTTGAAAAAGAAAATTCGTTTGAATCAGCAACTTGGATTTGAGAAGCGCCTTATTCAATGGCTTGAAAATTTTGGCAAGCTAACCTTAATGATATCGTTGACTTGGATGTTGGTCACTGAGTCTGCTAATTGGTTATTTGTTTCAATTCCCATGGCAGTCCTAATCGGTCTTCAGGTTTTTATCATTAAAAGAATGACTACCCATTTGCGGGAAAGGAAAATCTTTTTATCTTCGTTAGCATACGTTTATGTTCGGCCGGTTCTGTATTTTGTCAGGGCTTTCGAAATTTATTTGTACGATAAAAGGATTAAAAGTAATAAATGGAATTGAACCCCAATTTATCAGATAAGGCTCAACAAGATTTTGCCTTGGTTGAATCCGCACTAAAAGGGGATGAAAAAGCATTTGCAAAGCTTCTGAGTAAATACAAAGATGCCATTTATTTCATGTTGCTGAAAATGGTTAATAATAAAAGTGATGCTGAAGATTTAACCATTGAAGCATTTGGAAAAGCCTTTAAAAACCTTCATCAATATTCTCCGAGTTACGCATTTAGTACGTGGCTTTTTAAAATTGCCTCAAATAATTGCATCGATTTTTTGCGTAAAAAGAAAGGAGTTCACGTCTCAATTGAGAATAGCCAGGACGGTAATGATAATGAGCAATCAGTGAGGCTGAAATCAAAAGATCCCGATCCGGAAGAAAGGTTGATCCGTATTCAAAAAGCCATTTTGCTACGTCGCATCGTTCATAAGTTAAAGCCTCGTTACCGAACCTTGGTGGAACTCAGGTATTTCCGGGAGTTTTCTTACGAAGAGATCGCCAAGGAGCTTGATCTGCCGCTTGGTACGGTAAAAGCACAATTGTTTCGTGCCCGGGAAATGCTTTTTAAAATGATTGAATCTACCGAAATGGACGATCACGAATCCTAATCGTATTCAAATCCAGTTATCGTTTTTAAAACCGTATTCATAAATTCTGTCAATTCATTTCTTGACCAAAACGCGAATTTTTATGGAAATCATCAAAAAATATTTTCCTGATCTAACAGCTCTTCAAATTGAACAATTTAGCCGGCTGGAGCCACTTTATCAGGAGTGGAATGAAAAAATTAATGTGATATCGCGAAAAGATATTGATCAATTATACGAACGTCATGTGTTGCATTCGTTGGGAATAGCCCGATACATTCAATTTGCCTCGGCAACATCAGTTATGGATGTAGGATGTGGTGGTGGATTTCCCGGCATTCCGTTGGCTATATTATTCCCCAAGACGAATTTCTTATTGGTTGATTCGATTGCCAAAAAAATAAAAGTAGTGGAAGAAGTTAGCTCTGCTTTGGATCTAAAAAATTTGAAGGCTCAACAAAACAGAGCTGAAAAAGTGAACGGACAATTTGATTTTGTTGTGAGCCGTGCTGTTACCGCCTTTCCGAAATTTGTATCGCTGGTTCGAAAGAAGATCGCGGTGAATCAAAAAAACACCTTGGCGAATGGCATTTTATATCTCAAAGGAGGCGATTTTGACGAAGAGCTAAAACCATTTAAGTCAAAAGTGCAGATTTATAATCTGAGTGATCAATTTGATGAAGAGTTTTTTGAAACTAAAAAGGTAATTCATTTGCCTTTGCACTAGTTGTTGATCTTTTCGTAGTTTTTTTGAACTTAGACTAGATATTTAACGATGGGAATCGCCCGGGTATTTTGGTGAGCATTTTTCATACCTATCTTGGCGTAAATCCATCTCTATTGAGTAAGAAAAGCAGATGGATTGTAAGCCTTTCGAACTTTACCGCGCCAAGCGCGAAATTGATAGTGGAACAAATAGAAGAAAATAGTTATCAATATTTTGGATGGAATAAAAAAAGGATTATTTTTGCAGTCCGAAATAAAACAAGAGTAGAATTACACATAAAAATATTGACAAATGAAAAGGACATTTCAACCATCAAACAGAAAGCGCAAAAATAAACATGGTTTTCGCGAAAGAATGTCTTCTGTCAGCGGTCGTAAAGTATTAAAATTACGTCGTGCAAAAGGAAGAAAGAAATTGACTGTTTCTGACGAGCCTCGTCACAAGCGTTAAGCTGTAGGCAACAGTAAAATTTAAGATACATACAAAAACCGTCTCAAATGTCATTTGAGACGGTTTTTGTTTTGCTATTTTTTTGATTCTACACAAAAAATGGGCGCTCAGCGAGCACCCATAATTCTTTTTTGTGAATCCATATTTTTATAGTAGTGCGTCTACTTTGGTTGCTAAAGCTGCCTTTGGTGCTGCTCCAACGTGTTTGTCTACTATTTCTCCATCTTTAAAAAACAAGATGGTTGGAATATTGCGAATGCCAAACTTCGTTGCAGTTTCAGGGTTGCTGTCTACGTCTACTTTGGTAACCAGTAGTTTCCCATCATAATCCTGCGACAATTCTTCAACAACAGGAGCTACCATGCGACAAGGCCCGCACCATTCAGCCCAAAAATCAACTAAAACCGGTTTGTCTGATTTAAGTACAACTTCTTCAAAGTTTGCATCATTTACTTCTTGTGCCATAATTCAAATATTTTTATGAGTAATTGTTCTATTTAAAGCTGTAAAGCTAATTAATTTTAAAATTCAGATTTTCATGATCTCGGAAAAACTTTTCCAATTCGCGAGTCATTTCAACGCGAGTGTTTCTTGAAAACAGGTTAACCATACTTTTTGTTTCTGAATCCCAGATATTAAATCGCAAAAGAGCTTTTCCCTTATTTTTTATACTAATGCTTTCAATTTCCTGAATCAATGTGGGTGTAACCACTTGAAGAGGAACTTGTAGGGTAACTGTCTTGATGTTATTCTTTCTTATTTCCGAAAGAAGCTCAATACTTCGGATTTTAAATTCCAACTGGTCGGAATTAAAGCGAGGTTGAACCTGGCCTTTTATCATTAGAAAGAGTCCGGTTTTGCTGTATTTTGAGAATTCGACATAGTTTCTCCCAAAAAAGAAGAAGGTGTAGGAATCGGTATAGTCCGACAGGGTTAGCGTGCTGTATGGTTTCCCTGTTTTTCCAACTGCTTCACGGCTTTCAGTAACCATTCCGGCAAATGTTATATCTCTTCCCTGTAAAGTTTCAATATTGTTGTTGAGATCTTTCAGTGCAAATTCCTTGCTGGTGAAATTATCAATCTCCAATTTGTAATCGTCCAACGGGTGTGCCGAAAGGTAAATGCCGATCAATGCTTTTTCTTTTTCCAGAAGTACGATTTTGGGCCACTCCTGAACATTCGGGATGTCAGGCGTTTTAACTGCCTGTGCAGACATTGCTTCGCCAAACAGCGACTGCTGCGCGTTGTTGCTTTCCAGTTGCATCTGTTGCCCGTATTTGACTATTCGTTCAATAAAAGAGGGTTCATTTTCTTCGTTGCTTGCGAAAAGCTGGCTGCGCTTCAGCCCAAAACTATCAAAGGCTCCAGCCATGGCAAGACCTTCCAGGTTCTTTTTATTGACGGTATGTAGATTCACCCGTTCAACAAAATCGAAAATGGAAGTAAATAATCCTTTTTTGCGGGCTTTTACGATATCGGATACTGCGCCAGCACCAACCCCTTTTATAGCTGCCATTCCAAAACGAACATGACCTTCCTTATTTACCATAAACTTGTTGAAACTTTCGTTTACATCTGGCCCAAGTACGTTGATTCCCATTCGTTGAGACTCTCCCATTAATTTCGTGATATCGATCATGTTACTCAGGTTTCGGCTCATATTAGCTGCCATAAACTCTGATGGGAAGTGGGCTTTCAGGTAACCTGTTTGATAGGCAATGTGTGCATAGCAAACCGAGTGTGATTTGTTGAATGCATAGGAGGCGAAGGCCTCCCAGTCTTTCCATATTTTCTCGATGATTATCTCGGGCTCCTTTCCTTTTTCCTTACAGCCTTCAACAAACTTTGGATTGGCCTTACATCCCTCGATGAACTTAACTTTCAGTTTGTCCATCATGGCAATAATCTTTTTACCCATGGCCTTCCGCAGTGAGTCGGAATCACCACGTGTGAAGTTGGCCAGGTGTCGCGAGAGTAACATCACCTGTTCCTGAAAAACTGTAATTCCGTAAGTGTCTTTCAGGTATTTTTCCATCATTGGATGGTCGTACTCCACCTTTTTGCGACCATGTTTCCGGTCAATGAAATCGGGAATATATTCCATTGGTCCCGGGCGGTATAGGGCGTTCATGGCTACCAGATCCTCAAACCGGTTGGGTTTCAGGTTGCGCAGGTGTTTTTTCATTCCGGGCGATTCAAACTGGAAGATGGCAGTCGTGTCGCCATGGCTAAACAGTTCGAATGTTTTTTCATCATCGCCCGGTATTGCGTCAATGTCTACTTCTAATCCCTTGGAAAGGCGAATGTTTTCGAGTGTCTCCTTTATAATTGAGAGTGTTTTCAACCCCAGAAAGTCCATTTTCAGAAGTCCGATATCTTCAACATAACGACCATCGTATTGGGTTGTGTACAAGTCTTCTTCTTTGGTGGGCATTAGCGGAATATGCTCGTTCAAAGGGTCGCGACCAATTAGAATTCCACAGGCATGAACACCGGTTTGGCGAACAGAACCTTCCAGGGTTTCGGCAAATTTTAAGGTGGAAGCCACCAGTGGGATATCCGATTTCCGTTCTTTTTTCAATTCCGGACTTTCCTTATAAGCCTTTACAAAACTCATTTTTGGAGCTTCGGGAACCAGCTTGGCCAAACGATCAGCTTCGGGGAGTGGCAGTTTTAGCACGCGGGCAACATCACGAATGGCTAATTTTGTGGCCATTGTTCCAAAGGTACAAATGTGTGCCACTCGATCGCGCCCGTATTTTTCGGTTACCCAGTCTAATACGAGTTGTCGCCCATCATCATCAAAGTCAATATCGACATCGGGCATGGAAATCCGGTCGGGGTTTAGGAAACGCTCAAACAGCAAATCGTGCTTGATTGGGTCGATATTGGTAATTCCAACGCAATACGAAACCGCAGCTCCCGCGGCGGAACCACGCCCGGGACCAACCAAAACTCCCATTTCGCGCGCTGCGTTAATGAAATCCTGTGTGATCAAGAAGTAACCGGGAAATCCCATTGTTTTAATGGTGTCTAACTCAAAGTCAAGCCGTTCTTTAACATCGTCAGGAATTGGATTCCCATAGCGATATTTTTCCTGAGCTCCTTCGTAAGCCAAATGCTTCAAATAGTCGGCTTCCAGTTTAATCCGGAGTACACTTTTGAAACCACCCAGACGTTCAAAAGCCCCGTCTTTAAACTCTTCCTTTAATGCTTCCTCGGTATATTTTTTTGCATAATCTTCCTCCGTTCCAAATTCTTCAGGAATTGGGAATTCAGGCATAATAGGTGAGGAGTTGAGTTCGTATTCTTCAACTTTATCGGCAATTTCCTGGGTATTTGTGAGCGACTCTGGTACATCGCCAAAGAGCTGGTTCATTTCTGCCGATGTTTTAAACCACTCCTGCTTGGTGTATCTCATCCGGTTGGGGTCGTCAATATCTTTCCCGGTATTCAAGCAAATCAACAAGTCGTGTGCATCGGCATCTTCAGCATTAATAAAGTGGACATCGTTGGTGGCAATCAGTTTGACATCGTGCTTTTTTGCCAACTCAATAATTTCCTTGTTAACAATCACCTGATTTTTATAAACGTCTTCGTTACGTGCGGGGTCGTCTGAATGGTGTCTTTGCAATTCCAGATAATAATCTTCGCCAAAAACTGATTTAAACCACTTGATTGTTTCTTCGGCAGCTTCAATATCATTTTTCATGATATGCTGAGCTACCTCGCCACCAAGGCAGGCTGAAGAGACAATAATTCCTTCGCTATGTTTTTCGAGTACCTTTTTATCGATACGGGGTTTGTAGTAAAATCCTTCGTTGCTGGCTATGGAAATAAGTTTCACCAAATTGCGGTAGCCTTTCATATTTTTGGCTAGTAAAATCAGGTGATTACCCGAGCGGTCGACTTTATCAGATTTTGACTCTATTGCTCTGTTGGCCACATAGGTTTCGCATCCCAAAATTGGTTTGATCCCTTCACGTTTGCAAACGTCGTAAAACTCCTTTATTCCGAACATCATTCCATGGTCGGTTAAGGCCAGTGCTTTCATTCCGTCGCCCTTTGCTTTTGCAACAAGCCCTTTAACGCTTGCGGCTCCGTCTAAAATTGAATATTGCGAGTGTACGTGTAAGTGAGTAAAAGGAGTCATTTTCAATCTGTTTTGTCGTTCTTTAACTATCTTTTTCACTGAATAAATCAGCCTCCTAAAATTAAGTTTTTCATTGTGCTTATGAAACCGATTGTTAATAAAACATGATAAAACCGGAGTTGGTTTTTAGGTTCGAAACTGAAGGTGAAAATTATTCGGATTTCTTCCGGTTTTTCGTTTCTTCTTGGCTTTAACAGGAGCCTAAAAAAAATATTTGGAGTTGTTTTTGTGAGATGCTATCTCAAAATTTCGTCCAATGCCATATAAATCAAATCCATTTCAAATCCACGGCTTTGGGCAAAACGAACCAACTTGCCTTTTCGATCGTATTGGTTCGCGGCTTTTATGCTTTTGTTCTTTTCTTTAACAAGGTCAAGCAAAGTCTCCCAATAATCATCCTCGTCAATTTCTTCTATGGCCGAATTAACGGTTGTTGAATTGATCTGGTTGCCTCGAAGTTGATAAGCAATTTTGGTTTTTCCCCATTTATTGAACCGAAATTTATCGCGCGCGAAGCTACTGGCAAAACGTTCATCATCGATGTATTTTTCTTCGATTAACCGATCGAGGATTAACTCCGCATCATCTTCATTTACGCCCCACTGGCTGAGTTTTACTAATATGTCGTTGGAGCATTTTTCGGCCCGGCTGCAAAGTGCTGCTGCGCGATGGAAAACTTCGGTTTGTTCTCGGTTCAATTCCATGTTTAAATTCAAATTGAAAGCGGTTGTGGGCTCAAATTTAATCATTCCAATGAAAACTGTCCCGATTAAATGAGCCCTGATTTTTGACTTTTCCTTTTTCAAGCTGCAGGAGTTGGGTAACCGTAGAGGGGATTTCATCTATTCGATGGGTTACATAGATTAAGGTAGTTTGAAGTTGTTGACTGATGATAGTTAGCAGGTGGTTGAAACGATCGGTTTGCTGTTGATCCAGACCTTGGCACGGTTCGTCCAGAATAAGCAGTTGCGGCGATTTTACCAAAGCTCTTGCCAGCAGCAAAACACGTTGTTCTCCGAGCGAAGTGCGGGAAAACGCGCGGTTATGTAATTTTTCTAACCCTAGGATTTTGAGCCAGGTTTGAGCTGCTTTTAGTTGATGGCCGGTTGAGGAAGACGTAAATCCAACTTCGTCTTTGATGCCTGAAAGAATGACCTTGGTACACGAAAGAGAGCTGTGGATGGTGGTGTTAGGGTTTGAAAGTCCCGGGATTGTGTTGAAAATGCCCGCGCCTCGCAGGAAGTAAAGGTGTAGCTCAGGAGAAACAAAGCCAATTCGTTTTTTAATGTCCCAAATGCTTTCGCCACTTCCCCGCTGGCGGTCGAATAAAATGAGATGATTGCTGTACCCTTGTGGATTGTCGGCTGTTATCAAGCTCAATAAAGTACTTTTGCCGGCTCCATTAGGTCCCAGTAGCGCCCATTGTTCTCCGTTCTTAACTTGCCAGTTTATGTTTTTGAGAATGGTTTTTCCATTGAGTTCGATTTGGAGGTTTCTCATGGAAACAACATCGCTGGAAACTTCGTTCTTAGTCGGGAGCGATGAAAAGAGCCCTTGGTTAATTTCATTCCAGAGTTGAGGTGAATGATCAATTTTAGGAATATACTTATTGCGTTGCGTAAATTGCATGATTCTCCCTTGATCCAATTCTAAAACATAGCTTGAATTTTCAGGAATTGTTAGGGGATCAGTGATGATAATCAGGCAAGTTTTGGCATCGATCTTTTCTTCAAGTAGCTCTGTTAATTTCTTTCGCGAGTGAAAATCCAGGCCCACGAAAGGTTGATCGAGTACCAGTAAATCTGGCTTTTTTAGAAGAGCCAAAGCCAGTTGAGTTCGTTTGCGTTCGCCATTACTCAGTTCAAGAATCTTGCTGTGTGCCAGATGTGAAATCTCCAATTCTCTCAGCATTCCTGTTAGTTCTTGCATTTTCGGTCGGTTGGGGTTTTGCGCCAGGCTGTGCTCCAAGAAATTTAGAAGCGTTGGAACGCTTTCCATTCCTGAGCTTTCATAGCGCTGCCCATGGTGCATACTTCGGCGACCCGAATAAGCAATAAAGTGGTCTTGCTGATCAACCATAAGACGGTTCTCAATTCCAGTGAGAAAAAGTTCTCCGGAAGTCGGTTTCTGAATGCCGGCTAATATTCGACCCAGTGTGGTTTTCCCACTTCCGGAAGCCCCGGTGATTGTGAGTGATTCTCTGGGATTTAAATGAAAGTTAACGTTTTCCAGAATGGTTTCACCGTCAATTTTTAGGGTGATGTTTTTTGCTTCCATTAGGTATTTTGAATTTGCCATGCAGATGAGTTTCAGGAGAAGCAAAGATACAAAACCGAGAGGTAATTGATGAGATGGAGGCCTCAACTACCTCTCGTCATAACGCCAGCGGTGACGAGGATTAAGCTGGCGTGTAACGTTTAAAACGCAATGCCATCCCGGCAATCAGCTTCCCAAATCAATGAGCTGTTCTTTCACACCAATATTTCTGAGTGCTTTTTCCATAGCTTCGTTAAATGCCGGAGGTCCGCAGACCAATATGGGTCTTGTCAGGTCTTCAATTCGTTTTTTTAAGAAATCTTCATCGATATTGCCATAGTACTCCGGGTCTTCTTTATCCTGGGTAATTACGTTGTCATAATGCTCGCCAAGCATTTCATTCAATTCATCTTCCAGAAACAAATCTTTCCTGGTTTTATTGGAAAAAAGTAGTAGGCAGTCGTTCTGCTCTCCTTCTTTCCGCATCGCCCTCATAACAGCTATAAACGGTGTAATTCCCGTTCCACCAGCCAGGAAAACGGCTCTTTTTTGCGGCTTAAACGTATTAAAAGGCGCGGTGAAACTGATATCGTCTCCTGCTTTCAGTTTGCTAATTGCCTCTGTCTTACCATGATGGTCTTTGTAGATGCGAATTACAAACTCAAGATGATCTTCATAGGGCAGGTTGGTCATCGTAAAAGGCCCGGGTTCCTGGTCTTTAACTTTGATCTCAACGGCATCGCCTGCGCTGTACTGAAAATCATCGGGCTTAGAAACTTCGAGCTGCACTACGTTGTGTGCGAGCCAATTTATTTGTTTTACTTTTTCCGTGTATTTCATTGTCTTCTGTTTTTGTGTTGTTATTCAATTTGCAAAAAAAGACAGGTCAGTCCAGATATAAGAACAACTTATAACATGCAATTTTGTTTGAAATACTCACCGATCTACTATAAATCCCAACTGTCCCTCGTTTTATCATTGGCGGTGACGAGGGGCGAGCTGGTAGTCGTTTGTAACGACAATGCACAGATGCATTGCATTGAAAAGCATTTCTTAATATCTTTCAGTCAAAAATGTCTGCCGACAACTATTTTATCACCGATCAAAATGGCCTATACTTTTTAACTTTTACGGTAATTGACTGGATTGATATCTTTACACGAAAAGAATAAAGACAATCCCCTACTGCAGCACGGTAGAAAAGCAAAAGTATTTCGTAAACTGTCTTCTAAGAGGTTTGTGTTAAGTCTTTAATGATTGAGCTTGCTTGTGCAAAATTTTCCTCCTGAATATAAAGATCGATTGCTGTGGGAATGCCTCCTGAAAAGCCCGCTATTGTACCAGAATTAAAATCATCTTGAATAACGGATGGTATTCCTTGTTTTTCGAGTTCTGCCTTAATATAGGATATGTCGACCTTGTTTCCCGTAAATATTCTTACTGTTTTAGCTTTTTGCATTGTTTAATTTTTTTTTTTGTTGTAATTGCAGACACTTATAGTTGTACAAGTTAATGAATTGTGTTAAACAATTGTAATGATCGATAAATATGTTTTTCGTTGGTTTTATCATCAACTAACAAAAGCTCCCAATTTGGAAGCCTTTGTTCGTTGGAGCAAACTACTTATTTCCCTATTGTAATATAAAAGTTATGGGTACGCTAAATGCCACCCGGACAGGTTGCCCGCGTTGTTTGCCAGGATTCCATTGAGGCAGGCTGTTAACAACACGCAATGCTTCTTTGTCCAGTGATGGATCAACACTGCGGATTATTCTTGCATTGGTAACATAGCCATCTTTGCCTACAACAAACGAGACATACACTTTTCCTTCGACGCCATTTTCCTGAGCAACAACCGGATATTTTATGGAATTGGCCAGAAACTTTCTCAGGGCAAGTTCGCCACCCGGAAATTCCGGCATTTCTTCAACAATGTAAAAGATCTGTTCTTCTTCCTCTTCCTTTTCTTCTTGTTCATAGGCGGTAACTACCGGAGTAATATCAATGGCCGTTTGGTCATCGGCTTCCGTGTCTTCAATTTCCAGTTCCTCATCAATTTCAATATCGTCCGAAACAATGTTGAGAACTTCTACTACTCTTGGAGGCGGTGGAGGCGGCGGCGGTTTTACTTGTTCTTGTCTGGTAATTGGTATGATTTCATTGTCGATATCCTGAGTAACAATTGAGCCGGTAATTTCACTTTTTTTGACCGTTGTTTTCGTTTCAAAAGCCAGTAAGCAAATCCCAAGAGAGAGGATTAAACCAACCTCAATAAGTAGACCCCGATAACGATTCAGATCGCAATATGGATACTTCTTGACTTGCATGATTCTTAGTTTTAATTTATTTGGATGAAAGAGCGTTAGAGCCGGAAGGCAGTCGGCAATTAAATGTCCTTTTGGTAGAGGATATGAACACAGTTCATGAGCTTGTCCGTTTTATTTTAATATACGTTTTTGAGGCTTAGTGTGTTTCCTTTTATTCAACAAAAGAAATATGATTAATGACAGCTATTTGTATTTATATCGAAGGAAAGTATTTGTTTCACTATCTTCATTCAACTTACTTTTTCTATTTTTGATGAAAACTACTTAGCTACTATGAAATCAATACTAAACCTAATGCTTGTTTTATTGGTGTCGACCAGTTTCTTCTCTTGTCGGCAAAAAGAAATAAAAAACGATCTCAAACTTTGGTACGATGAGCCCGCCACTGAGTGGATGGAAGCCTTGCCTGTTGGAAATGGCAGTTTTGGGGCGATGATTTTTGGGCGGCCTGATCATGAAGTTATTCGATTGAATCATGACGAATTTTGGTCGGGATATCCACGGGATTTGACAAACCCGGACGCTGCCGGCTATGCTGCTAAGGTTGCCCGATTGGTTGAGGATCGAAAATATACGGAAGCCAATGAAGTAATACGAAACATTCAGGGGCCATATTCTGAGTCGTACCAACCTTTGGGTGATTTGGTGCTTGAAACCGGGCATGAGACGTTTTCGCATTACAAACGGCAGCTGAATATTTCGGAGGCTATTTCGGAGGTGAGTTATGAAACAAACGGGGTTGGATACAAGCGTGAGGTTTTGGCCAGTTATCCCGATCAACTCATTGCAATAAAACTTACGGCATCAGAACCCAATCAACTTAGTTTTTCGTTGTCATTGAATAGTCTGCTGAAACATAAAGTTATTTCAGAAGATGGAATTTATAAAATGATTGTTCAGGCTCCGAAACATGTAGCGCCCAATTATCGGGATGTTGATCAACCCATTGTTTATGATGATTGGGATGGAGAAGGGATGAAGGCTCAGGTGAATGTGCAGATTCGCTCGGAAGACGGCGAAGTCCAAGTCGCAGATGACAAAATTTCCATGAAAAGTGGAACAGAAGCAATTATATTGGTTTCAGCAGCTACTAGCTTTAACGGACCGTTTAAGTCTCCGGGGCTGGAGGGGAAAGATTTTGAAACTATTGCAAATCGAAATTTGAAAGAAGCGGCTCAGATGGATTGGGAGACCTTAAAGAGCAATCATGTTGCGGATTATAAGCATCTTTTTGATCGGGTTGCCCTGACTCTGGGCGAGGAGCAGCATGTTGACACTTTCCCAACTGATGAGCGAATTATTTCATTCAAGGAAAACAAAGATCCGGATATGGTGGCACTGTTGTTTCAGTATGGTCGATATTTGCTTATTTCTTCATCAAGACCTGGAACGCAAGCTGCTAATTTGCAGGGAATTTGGAGTAGCACCGTTCGACCTCCCTGGAGCAGCAACTATACCCAGAATATTAATGTTGAAATGAATTATTGGCCAGCGGAAGTGACCAACTTGTCGGACTTGACTGAGCCGCTGATGAATTTGGTATTGAATAACAGCAAAAAAGGAAAAGCAATTGCTGACTCGTATTATGGGATGAAAGGTTGGGCATCGCACCATAATGGTGACATATGGGCGCACTGTGCACCTGTTGGAGAAGGAGGAGGGGATCCGGTGTGGGCCAATTGGAGCATGGGAGGCGTTTGGATGCTTAGTCATGTTTGGGAGCATTACTTATTTACAGGCAATAAGGACTTTTTGAAAACGATGTATCCGGCAATGAAAGGAGCCGCTCAATTTCTTATTGACATGTTGAATACAAATAATAATGGTTATTTGGAAACTCGGTTTGGAACCTCTCCGGAAAATAAATTCATCGATCCACAGACTGGCAAAGCAGTGGCTGTTTGTGCAGGCCCTGCATGCGATTTGGCTATGACAAATGAATTGTTAAGTAATTGTTTGGAGGCGACTCTTGTGTTAGGTATCGATCCTGAGTTTCAGTTAGAGTTACAAATGCTGATTCCTAGATTGCAGCCTTTTCGGATTAATGACGATGGCATTTTGATGGAGTGGAACGAAGATTTTGAAGAGACAGAGCCTCATCATCGACACTTGAGCCATTTGTATGGAATTCATCCTGGGAATCAAATTAATCCATGGGATACCCCGGAGTTGTTTACGGCAGCTCGAAATTCACTTGAGCGGCGCGGAGATGAGGCCACCGGCTGGTCTATGGGCTGGAAATCCAATATGTGGGCACGAATGTTAGATGGTGATCACGCATTAAAGATTATTCAGAATTTGTTTACTCCCATTAATTTTGGAGATCAAGCTGACCATTCAGGAGGAGGTCTTTATAAGAACATGCTTGATGCTCACCCTCCATTTCAAATTGATGGTAATTTTGGTGTAACCGCTGGCGTTGCCGAAATGCTGTTGCAAAGTCATACCGGAACCATTCACTTTTTGCCTGCATTGCCCAGTTCTTGGTCAAAAGGCGAAGTTAAAGGGTTAAAAGCCCGAGGCGGTTTTACTGTCGACTTAAGTTGGGCTGACGGAAAATTTGAGCATGCAACCATTTATTCTTCTTTGGGGGGGAAAGCAATTATTCGTTCGGAGTGGCAACTTAACTTGCCCGAGTACGATCCGGGCTTCGTGAAAGAGAATTCTTTGATGAAAGCAACAGCTATTCCAAAGCCTGAAATAATCGGCGACCCAGATTTGCAGCCGAAAAAGCTGAAAGCATATTATTTATACGAGCTGGAAACAAAAGAGGGAGAGCATGTTTGGGTTGAGAGGGCAGATTGATCTGATGCTTGTCTGCAAAAGCGTATTTTAGGATAGACTTCCTTCGTATAGATAGATAAAAAAAAGACTCCATTGTCCGAATAATGGAGTCTTTCGAATAATTGATGCTGTTCAATTATTCGTATTGATTGCTGCTGTAGTAGCCCATCGAATTCACAATTTTTCCCTCGTCGTTAAATGTGTGCGATAGCATCATTGGGAATTCTATCTTCTTCCCATCTGCAATCGACGTTGCTGTAAAAATCCACCAGGAATAAACAACATAGTCATCATTTAAAGCATAGTAGATGTAATCCGGATATCCAACTTGCTTCATATTGATGTTATCCATTTCAGAAGACTGTGATTCCCATACCTTAGTCTGAGCTTCCATGTCATTTTGTTCTTTCAGTTTCATGGTTGTATTTGAGAAGAAAACATCATCTGCATAGAAGGCTTTCATGGCGTCAAGATCTTTGTCGCAATAGGCATTGGCAAGTTTTCGAACTTTGGTGATGTAGGGGTGTCCGATATAGTCTTTACCGTTTTCTCTCGTCGTTTTACTTCTGTTTATTTCCTGCAAGACATCATTGTTTAAATAGTGATGGATGGAGCTTATTTGCCCCTCATCATTAAAACTATACAAATTATGAATAGATAAGTCGAGATTAATTCCTGTTTCTTTGTGCGTCCCTTTTAATCCTAACCAATCCTGAACCCATACACCACTCTCTTTATAATCAATAGCATCAGCATAAGCAGGAGTGTCCGTTGCAACTTTCAGATTCTCAAACTCTTTGTTCCACCAATCGACACTCTTGACTTCTTTATCACGAGTTTTAAAATTTCGATTTCCGTTGATTACAACCATTACGGTGTCTGCCAACAGGCTGCCATAAGTAGTTTTGTCACCTTCTTCGAGGGCATTCTATAGTTTATCTACTTTATCCATTGCTGGATGCTCAATAAACACGTCGCCGTTTTTTTTCTGCGCCAGAGTTGTCATCATAACTAATAGCAATACAATAAGAATAGGAATTTTTTTCATCGTCAATTCAGTTTTAAGATTAATAAATGCAAGTCAACTATCTTTATGCAGTCTAAATAAAAATAAGCAAAGGGATTTTCAGATGAGATGCTTTTTAACATGTTGATTGCTAGCTGGTAATTGTGTTTTTTATTTTGATGATCTGGATTGGTGGTTTATTGTATTGCAGCAAGAGTTGTGTCATGAGCGATTTTTTCTTCGACTAGCAATATAACTCGTCATTTGATTTTGTTATGAGTAGTTCCAAATTTACTTTTGTAATATAGAATGTACGAATTCGCCAGTAAATGAAGGTGTCATTTTCTCCTTTGTGATAATTTTAAGAGCAAAAGTTTTCGATGAGGTTTCGATTGAAGATAAAAACGAGAGCAGGTGCAACCTTTATTGAATCAAAGTGTCTTTAACTATAGAATACAATAATAAAAAACGGAAAAGATGAAAGTAGGATTTATAAGTTTAATGGCCGTGATGGCCTTAATCATTTCACTGGATGCCAATGCCGAAACTGAGTTTAGAAAGGTGGATTCATTCTCCGAAATAGCCATTCGGATTCCTGCAAAAGTGTATGTTGAGCAAGGGAGCGAGCAATCTATTGAAGTGGTTGCCAAATCGTCGACACTGGAGGAAATTATTACCGAGGTAAAAGGTCGTGAGTTAATCGTTCGGTTTGCAGCAAAAAACTATTTGTGGAAAAGTTTTACTCCGGGTAAAATTGAAATTTATATTACGGTTCCTGAAATTGATGCACTATCGCTTTCTGGATCGGGCGATATTATTAATGACGGACCAATTGAAAGCCGTATTTTGGATTTGTCAGTTAGCGGGAGTGGAGATATTCTACTTGAAGACTTAAAAGCAGAACGCGTAAAAGCCACCATTTCAGGGAGTGGCGACATTACCCTTGAAGGCACTGAGATGGCTGATGATTTATCAGTTAGTATTTCCGGGTCGGGTGATTTTAAAGGAATTGATTTTGAGGTGAAAGATGCCATTGTCAAGATCATTGGATCGGGCAATGCTTTTGTTAATGTCGAGAAACATTTAGAAGTGCGCATTGCAGGTTCAGGAGATGTTACCTATAAAGGTAGCCCGCTGATTGATCAGGGGGTAGTTGGGTCAGGCAAGGTGAAAGAATACTAAGACAGGCATTTGATAAAAAAAGTCACTCCAGCTCATTGGCTGGAGTGACTTTTTACATTTAAGGAATTAGACGGTCGCTATTTGATTGATATCTTTTTAACCGATTTTGAGGTCATGTCCATCGATTTCATCACGGCATTCATATCTGTAATGTCGATCGATTTGGTGGAGCCCCAGGCAGCTGGGAGCACTGCAATCCGAAAGGTCTGGTTTTGGGTTTCTTCAGGACGCAATTCTCCAACTGTTTCATCAATAAAAACCCGAACGTCGTACACTGTGTGATAAAAATTGTACTGAATGACACCCTCATTTAAAACAACTGTTTGAGGTAGTGCTCGCCAAACATCAACTGTTTCTCCTCCGTAGTCCGCTTGTTCCCATAGGATGTAGACCATTACAATGTCGGTTGAATAAATCTCGAATCCATTGGGGAATGAATAGGATAAGCTAAAATCATTAGCGTTTGTGAAGTCATCAGTAAATTCAAAGATACTTCCTTGAATATTTACTCCATCTTCTCCGTCAAATCCATCATATCCGGCAGGCCCCATTGGCCCCTCACAGGATGTCATAACTGCTAAGGCAATTAATAAAATAGTACTTGTTATTGCTTTCATGACTTTATTTTTTTTTATTGGTTGTTTGTATAAGTTTTAGCTGTTTAAACAAGATTGATGCCAGAAGATTGAAGTCTTTTGAGATATCCGTTTTTCTTGGGTGTTTAAGTCAAAATATCAACTAAGCGAATGTCGAAGGCCAGCACAGCAAAAGGAGGTATTTTATTGCTTGTTCCTTTTCGTCCCCAGCCAAGATCCGAGGGAATCCAAAATTTGTAGCGACTGCCTTTGGTCATCATCAGAAGTCCTTCTTGCAATCCCTCGATCAGTTCTTCAATTTTCATGTCGTCGGGTTTGTTTTGGCGGTAGGTATCTTCTAGTATTGTCCCGTTTAATAGAAGTGCTCGCTGGTGAATCAGCACGGTGTCAAATTCCGATGGCTTTTGTCCGTCCACCTCTTCAATAATTTTATACTGAAGCCCGCTGGCTGTTTCCTGCACGCCTTCTTTTTGTGCATTTTGAAGCAGGAAATCTTCACCTATTTTCTGGTTGTAGCCCGCTGAACTTTTGCTTTTCCCTTTTTTTTCTCGTTTTGCCACTGCTTTTTTTCTTCAAAAATAAAAAAGAAAACCTCCTCCTGCGAAAGGATAAGGTTTTTCTATGATTGTCTGCCTATTTTTCTGGGGACTTAGCTACCGCTAAAATCAACTCCTTTAAATAACATGGACGGTGTTTGCCAGGATGAAATCGGGTTCGGATCTGTTCCAACTTCGGCCAGATTCATCCACAGCTCTTTCATATTTCCACTGATGTTCATCTCGGAAACCGGCTTGATGATTTCTCCATCTTCAACCAGAAAACCATCAATCCCATAGGAGAAATCTCCGGTTGATCCATTCGTGTTTCCACCGTTGAAGCCGGTAACCAGAATCCCCTTTTTCATGCTTTTTACAAGTGCTTCAAGATCCTTTTCGCCGCTCTCAAAAATTAAATTCGAAGAGTCTCCGGTTGTCGGTTCCATCTCCAGTTTTTTCGCGTAGTAGGTGTCAATGTAGTAAGTGCCGAGTACTCCTTGTTTAAATACCTCGCGCTTTTTTAAAGCCAGCCCTTCGCTATCGAATAGCTGCGAGCCCAGCCCGCCCTGAATAAACGGATCGTCGGTTAATGTAAGTTTTTCAGACGCCACTTTTTCTCCGATTTTATCAATCAAAAAAGAGTTTTTCTGCTGAATGTTGTAACCGTCCAACGCGCTTAGCAAGGGATAGAATAACCGCCCAATAGCCCTGTTTTCAACAAGCATGTCGTATTTGCCAGAGCTGATTTTCTGTTGACCAATCTTTTTTAGTACGCGATCGAGGGCAACTGATCCAATATTTGATTTTTGCAGTTGATCGAACAAAATAGCCCGTTCGCGCCAGGCGTCACTTGGACGCGCATCTCCACCGTCAACCGATACGGAGGCTCCCAGGCTATAAGAGCTGTTTTTTGTTTCACCTTCAAAACCATTACTTGTCACCATTAGTCGGCTGCTCGTTTTATCGGAGTAACTTGCCGATACCGAGATGATGCGCTCATCTTTGTTTATAGCTTCTTTTTCAATTTGAAAAGCCAGATCAACTTTGGTTTTTGGATCAATATTGTCGTAGGAAGTATCCTCAGTTCCAAGATCTTCTCCTTCACCTTGATAATATAAATTGGGATCGGGTAATGAGCGATATGGGTCGGGAGATAAATATTTGGTAGCGACAATTGCTTGTTCAATGAAGCGGGAAAGTTCTGTCTGTTCCAGCCGATTGGTTCGGTGCGACGAATATTTATTGTCAACATACAAGCGGATACTCATGTTGCTTTCGATCGCTTCTTTCAGCGTGTCTATTTTTTGTTCTCGAACATCAACGTTGCTGCTTTTGCTTTGCGAAATAATAATGCTGACTTGGTCAGCTCCACCGTCCAATGCATGTTGCATGGCCCATTTTGCCAGACTGTATTTTTCTTCTCGTGTCATTTTAATTCCTTTTTTCTGAATGATTGAACTTGATTTAGCTAACACCACCAACGGTGAGTTTTTTTACCAAAACGGTAGGTAGTCCACAGGTTACAGGAACCGATTGGCCGGATTTTCCACAGGTCCAGGTGCCGTTGTCTATTTTGTAGTCAGTGGCACACATTGTAATGTCGGCCAGTGCTTGCGGTCCGTTACCAATAATGTTGATGTCTTTAATTGGGCGTGTTAGTTTTCCGTTTTCAATCAGGCAGCCCGACTTAACAAAGAAGGTGAAATCGCCGGCTCCGATTTTTACTTCACCATTGCTGAAATTATCCACATAAATGCCTTGTTTCACATTGGTGATGATGTCATCTTTTGAGTGAGGTCCAACTTCCATATAAGTCGCTCTCATTCGTGGCAGTGGCATATGACGGAAGGATTCTCTCCTTCCATTTCCTGTTGGGTTTACTTGGTAATGTTTCGAGCTAATTCGGTCGTGCAGGTAGCTGTTAAGGATTCCGTCTTTAACCAGATATGTTTTTTCGGTTGCATTTCCTTCGTCGTCGGTGTTTAACGATCCCCGGTTTTCAAGCAGTGTTCCATCATCCACAATATTGACAAAATTCTCGGCTACCTTTTTGCCCATTTTGTCTGCAAAAATAGATGTTCCTTTTCGGTTGAAGTCGGCTTCAAAGGTATGGCCAATAGCTTCGTGCAGCAAGATTCCGGATCCTCCGGCTCCCATTACAACAGGCATTTCGCCGGCTTTTGGTTTAGTGGCTTCAAATAGGAGCGATGTTCGGTCGACCACCTCGGTGGCCAACAAGCTCACAAGCTCATCATTTAAAAACTCGAAGCCTTTTCGGAACGAACGCGAAGAATAAGCATTCTCAATTTTACCCTGTTTCTCCATTACGCAAAATGCTCCTAAACTTACCATTGGGCGGTAATCGTAGGTGAGAATCCCTTCGGAGCTGTAAAAAAGAACATAAGCTGATTGGTCGCTCAAATAGGCATTCACCTTTGATACGCGCGTGTCTTTGGCAAATATCTGGTCGTTTAAAGCCTGAATGAACGGGATTTTTTCCTCTACCGTTGTCTCTTCCCACGATCGATCAATTTTATAGTAGTTTGAAGGAATGGCTTCTTTAATTTCTTGCGCCGATACGTTTACATTGCCCGTTGCAATATTGGCTGCAGTGTTCGCTGCTTTTATCAATGCTTCGGGAGTTACTGTTTCCGAATAGGCAAAGCCGGTTTGGTCTCCTTTTAAAACACGGATGCCTACTCCAAAATCTACATTTGAATAGGCACGGTTAACCTTGCCGTCTTCCAGCGATAGACTGTTACTTAATTTGTGTTCAAAAAATAGATCGGCATAATCGCCACCCTTGCTGAGGCATTTGTTAGTGACTTTTTGTAGTAGCGTTATATCAACGCCAAAATGATCAAGGTAAGCCTGAACTTCGGCAGAGGCTGAAGCACTCTGGCATGACTGGATAAGACTGGGGAGAATCATGCTTCCAGCAACAGCCGTACCCGATGATTTTAGAAATTTTCTTCGGTCGATGTTTTTCATTGTGAAAAATTATAAAGTTGTAAGTTCTTTTAGATGAAATACCATCAAACTAACTCTGAATAAATATTTAAAATTACGAATAAAACATAAAGATAGCTTATCATTTTTGAACTAAAAACACATTTGAAAATTTGCAACTGGTGAAGCCTACTAATAGATCGGGTCCCTGATGAAAATAGGGGTTCTTGATAGGGAAATGCTATTAATTTGAAATTTCTATTCATTTTTACAAATATGACTATGGAAAAAAAGAGATCTTTTTTAACTTTCGGGCTCATTTTGAATAGGGTAGTGGACAAAAATATATTCTTATATGAATTTTGTATTAACTTTTTACAATTTGCTGCACTTTTATTTATAATTTTGTCAGCTGGTTCTATTTTTGACATCAAATTATCGAAAATATATATCATTAACTTATAATTTGTAACACGATGAAAACAAAATTAGAGTACATCTGGTTGGACGGATACAAGCCAACACAAACTTTAAGGGCAAAGACAAGAATTGCAAAAGATTTCAGCGGAAAATTGGAAGATTGCCCGGTATGGTCATTTGACGGATCTTCAACTCGACAAGCAGAAGGAGGAGATTCTGACTGTCTCTTGAAACCAGTTGCAATTTATCCTGATCCAACTCGTAAAAATGCTTACGTTGTAATGACGGAAGTATTAAATGCAGATGGGACTCCACACATTTCTAACGGACGTGCTCACATCGAAGACGAAGATGAAGATTTCTGGTTTGGTTTTGAACAAGAGTACTTCTTGATGGATCCTCAAACAAACAAACCTCTGGGATTTCCAGCTGATGGTTATCCAGCTCCACAAGGACCTTACTATTGTGGTGTGGGTGCGCAAAACTCATTTGGTCGTGAATTGGTTGAGGAGCATTTCGATGTTTGTTTAGAAGCGGGTCTGAATGTTGAAGGTATCAATGCCGAGGTAGCTGCAGGACAGTGGGAATACCAAATCTTTGCAAAAGGAGCCCATGATGCTGGTGACCAAATTTGGGTATCACGTTATTTCCTAGAAAAACTCGGTGAGAAATATGGTGTTGTTGTTGAATGGCATCCAAAACCACTAGGAAAAGAGTTGGATTGGAATGGTTCGGGTATGCACGCAAACTTCTCTAATGGTTTGATGAGAACTTGTGCTGATAAAAAAGTATTTGATGCGATTTGCAAAGAATTTGGAAACCATATTGAAGAGTGTATTAGTGTTTACGGAGCGTATAACGATCAACGTTTAACAGGTCTTCACGAAACAGCTGCTATCACAGATTTCTCTTATGGAGTTTCTGACCGCGGTTCTTCTATTCGTATTCCAATTGGAACTGTTGAAGATGGCTGGAAAGGTCGTTTAGAAGATCGTCGTCCATCATCAAATGGTGACCCATACAAAATTGCTGCTGTTATCATCAAAGTTACACACAAAGCAGTTGAAAAATTGTAATTAAAGTATTACACTAAATATTGAAAGCTGTTCCTTTGGGAGCAGCTTTTTTTATGTCCGATACTTCTGTTGAATGCGGAGTTTCGCTATTTTTGCCACCTAACTTTTGAATTATGCGCACTGCAAAAATAAAGATCAACAAAGCCCTATTCGAAGAAACGTCTCATTCACCGGCATTGGCCGATATTGTTGGCGAGGAAATGCTTGACAAGGTTATCGATTATTGTTTCATTGCCAATCCTTATTATCCAACCGATGAAATGATGGAGCAGCTGCAATCGAAATTAGCAAGTATTATTAAAGCTTATCCATCCAGCAATCCACGTTTGGCGAGGGAAATGCTGGCCGAGGTATTAGCAATTAATCCGCAATATCTGATTTTAGGCAATGGTGCCACTGAGCTGATTACTATTATTGAGAAATGTTTGATTGATCAAATCGCGATTCCGATTCCCACGTTTAGTGAGTACATTGAAAAATTGAAAAATTTGGATGCGGCAAAATTATTCCACCTTAAACCAGAGAAGGATTATCAGCTGAATTTAGAGGAATATGCCAGTTGGATTGATCAAAATCAGATTGAGTCAGCCTTAATTATCAATCCCGGAAATCCAACCGGGCAATTGATGCGAGTTGATGAGATGAAGTGGTTTTTGAAGAAGATGAAACATTTGAAGTTGATTTTGCTCGATGAATCGTTTATTGATTTTGCTGATGAACAGGTACCGACTTTGCTTGGAGAATTAGCAGATTATAACAACTTAATTGTTGTTCGAAGCATGAGCAAGCATTGTGGTGTGCCGGGATTGAGGTTGGGGTATTGCGCGACTTCAAACAAAATGTTTCAGACAGAAATTAAGGAGGCTTTGCCTGTTTGGAATATCAATTCCATTGCAGAGTACTTTTTGTTGCAACTTCAAAGGACGAATCAGGAATACCATAATTCGCGTATTCGGGTTATTGATGATGTAAAAGATTTGTATCGAAAACTGGTCGAGATTCCAGGCTTCAAGGTTTATCCAACCGGAAGCAATTTCATTCTTGTTAAAATTGAATTTGGAATGAAAGCGGTTGATTTGCAAATGCAGCTACTTGAAAACTATGGACTTTATGTGCGCGATTGTAGTAACAAAATTGGGCTGGATCAATACCACATTCGCGTTGCCTCGCAAGGAAAAGAGAACGATCGGTTTTTGATTGATGCATTACAAAACATGGCAAAAACACATTCTGCGTAACCAATATTCGGGTAATTCTTTTTTCAGCTTGTTAAAAGCTAGCCACCGAATCGCATACATAAGTTGGAATAATTCCTGTTGAGCGAATTTTCGATTTGGCACTTTCCGCTAAGGTATTTCCGGAAAGAACAAGTACGGTATCCATCCCAAACTTGTTGCCTCCAATGATGTCGGTAAAAAGCGTATCGCCTACCATCAGGATATCGTCGCGATTAAGAGCTTGTTTTAAGCATGCTTTTTCGTACGCAAACATAAACATCTGGGCATCGGGTTTTCCAAAACGGATAAAATGTCGATCCAGAATTTCTTCAACCATATCTGAAATTCCACCAATAGCAATGGCAATGTCAACTCGGTTGACCGGGTAGTTAATATCGGTATTGGCAACTATCACCGACATGTTTTTTTTCCGAAGCAGGTTGATAACTTTGTTGATGTCGTTGTTCCAGTCGAAACCTTCGTCATCCAGAAATGCAAGGCAGGTAATATCATCAACATCATTTAGGTCGAGCTTGCTGATGGGCATTGTTTTCAATCCGGCGGACTCAATGTAGTGAGCCGATTGCTCAGTGCCCAGGTAAGCAACGCGGCCTGATTTTATTTTGAGTTTCAACCAGTCGTGCGCCAGCATGCCCGAAGAAATAACCTTATCGGTGGTAATCGCGGGGATTCCATTATCTTGATACATCCGTGCCAGCTGTTCCGGGCTTCGGGACGCATCATTGGTTAGTACGTAATAGTCAATTCCTTTTTCATCCAGAAAATCGAACGTATTTTCAACACCGGGAATAATTCCTTTGTGATTTTTTAATACCCCGAAAGCATCAAAAAAAACCGCTTTGTAGTTCGTTACTACACTTCTGAAATCTTGCGTCTTCATGCTATTTATAGTTTTAATGCTTTCAATATTTTATCTACATCGTAATTCGTGTCAATGGCCGGAATGTATAAATTGTAGGCTTCTTTTTGCAACTTACGGGCGTACGATGGTAGAAAGAAATGTGTTCCATCTTTCACCACGTAATTTAAAATGAAAAAGCGATAGGCCTCTTTTATTAAGCGTACTTCTGGTTCTGTCAGCGGAAAGATACGGTGATATTCTTTTAGAAACATGATGAATCGATCTTCCATTAGCGGGTCGATCATATAGCTGAAAACCGTTCGGTCGCCTACGTCGGAAACCACTCGGCTGAAGAAGTAAAAATCCATGACACGTGAGGACTCCCGAAACCAGTCATAATCCCATCTGGAATAGAGCTTCCCGTCACCGGTTACCGAAAAGTTACCAATGTTCCAGTCTACAAATACCGGAATTGTTTCAATTTCAGTGGTGTAGTTCACCTTGTCGGCATAAACGATAAATTTTTCGCATTGGCTCTTTAAAAGATCGCGTTGAGGTGCTGTTGCGCAGAATTTACCGGAATCCAGATTTTTCATTAGTCGATGGATGTCGGTTGCCACTGTTTTCGACGCTTTCGGGAGCTGATTGCTTACGTTTGAGCAAGCCTTGTGGAAGCGGGCTAGTTCGCGTCCAAGCTTCCGGATGTGCTTGGGCTCAAGCCGGCGAGGCATTTTGTGTTTCATCCTGATCGGATTATAGAAAACCACCCAGGCGTTGCGTTTTTGATCGTAGTAGCGAAAGATGAACAGATCGTTTCGTTTAACCAACGATTTGGCGAGGAAGTTGTCGTAGGGCGCCTCCAAGTTATTGGCCAAGTTGTTAATAATGACATGATCTTCCTTGAAGTGTTCAAAATTACCGTAGTCCGATAATTTTGCAAAAACCGGTTGCCGGTCGTAAAAGGATATTTTATAAACATGGTTGGTTGAAACATGGGCGCTGACATCAAAAATTCCTTTAATATCATGTCGCTCATCAAATTCTTCCCAAGCTTGTCGGATTATCTGAAAATAATCAAGCGTTTGCATAGTCTTTCTTCTTTTTTAGCTGTCGTCTGTAGTTCCCAAAAGTAATCAGAAATTGGAATTTCAGATAATTTCAAAATACCTTTTTGTTTCCCAATCGGTTACTGCTTTGGCGAATTCGCGCCATTCCCATTCTCGTGTAGCTACAAAATGATTGACAAAGTCCTCTCCAAACAGGGTGTTGGCAATCTTCGAATCTTTCATCTTTCTGTTGGCATCCAGTAGGTTGAGCGGCAGTCGTTCGTGGTCTTTTTGGGCATATTCGTTGCCGGTTGTTTTTGGAATCGTTAGTTCTAATTCATTTTCGATTCCATATAAACCAGAGGCCAGGGCAGCAGCCATTGCCAGATATGGATTGGAGTCGGAGCCGGGAACGCGCATTTCCAGTCGGATCGATTTCGCCTGTCCGTTGATAACCCGAACCGCTGTTGTGCGGTTGTCGAGTCCCCAACTTGCGGTAACCGGAGCCCAGGCACCTTCGCGAAGCCGTTTGTAACTGTTGATTGTTGGTGCATACATAGGCAAAATGTGAGGTAAGCAATATAGCTGTCCGGCCAGGTAGCTTTCCATCAGCCTGCTCATCGGTGATTGTTTGTCGCCCGAGAAAAAGAGGTTTCTTTTTTGACCGATATCCCACAAACTTTGATGAATGTGTCCGCTACAACCGGGAAGATTATCATTCCATTTAGCCATAAAACTGGCAATTATTCCATGTTGATAGGCAATTTCTTTTACACTGTTTTTGAAAAGTGCTGCTTTGTCAGCAGCTTGTACAATTTTATCGTAACGAATTGCCGCTTCATAAACACCGGGGCCGGTTTCGGTATGCAGGCCTTCGAGGCTTACCTGAAACTTCTCCAGCAAATCGAACAGGTCATTGAAATAGGTTTGGTATTGTGTTGGCCTAAGCATGGAGTAGCCAAACATTCCCGGCGAGATTGGTTTCAAATCGGAATAATTCTTTTCGGCTAGCTCGTTCGAAGTTCCCACAAAATTGAACCACTCAAATTCTTGTGAGAATACTGCTTCGAAGCCCTTCTCTGTTGCACGTTTCCTGATTCGTTTTAATAAGCTGCGAGGACAAGCGGGCAAATCCTTGCCCGGTTCAGAACTGAAATCAGCCAGAAAAAACGGACATTCGTTGTCCCACGGAATGTTGCGGTAGGTCGAAAGATCAATTCGGGCAATTGCATCAGGATAGGCAGTATGCCAGCCGGTAATTTCTACATTGTCGTAACATTTGTCATTGGCATCCCATCCAAAAATGACATCACAAAACCCAATATCGCCATCAACTACTTCCAGAAACTTATCTTTATGAATCGTCTTGCCCCTCAATATACCATCAATGTCAACTACAGCGAATTTAATTTTCGATTGAGTGCTTTCTTTTATTGTTTTTATCAGGTCTTTCTTATTTGTCATGTCTTTGCTTTGCTCTTATTTAATGGTCAACAAATACCAAAATAATGATATTGCTTGATTTTACACAAGGTATTCGAAAAATTAACAACTTAAAACACAACTCACTGATTTCTTCGCGTTAAAATTTGCATTGTAACAAAATGACAGTATTTGCACTTGCGAACGAAGTTGTGTGACCTCACCCCTTGTTTTTTTACCCTACTTCATTCAAAAATGGTTGATTATTTTGAATGAACCTGCCGAGAAACAGGATAAACATAGATGAAAAATAAAAAGATAGCTACAAAATTCATTATTTTTGGGCTCTGTATTTGGCTGAAGAAATTTCAATGTTTTATAATTTAACTTATTTAGATAATGGCAGACTTTAGATTTAAAGCTTTACAGGTGGTTATGGAAAGACAACCGGTTGTAATTGAGCGGGAGCATAATCTAACCTCCGACTATTTTGGGATTAAGGTGTTCGACCGTCCTAAAATGAAGAAATACCTTTCCAAAGAGGCCTATAAAGCCGTTTGTGACGCCGTTGATAATTCGAGAGCAATAGATCGAAAAATGGCCGATCAGGTGGCGCAGGGAATGAAGGCCTGGGCTACCGAAAATGGTGCAACACACTATACACACTGGTTTCATCCGTTGACCGACGGAACAGCCGAAAAACATGATGCATTTATCGTTCATGGTGAAGATGGTGGTGTTGTGGAGGCATTCAGCGGGAAATTGCTTTCGCAGCAGGAGCCCGATGCTTCTTCATTTCCGAGTGGAGGCATCCGCCAAACCTTTGAAGCACGTGGCTATACCGCCTGGGATGCTTCATCTCCGGCGTTTATTGTTGATGGAACACTGTGTATTCCAACCGTATTTATTTCATACACCGGCGAAGCATTAGATTACAAAACTCCGTTGTTGCGGTCACTACAAGCCGTGGATAAAGCGGCAACCGCTGTTTGCCAGTTCTTCGATAAAAATGTAACAAAAGTAAATGCCAATCTGGGGTGGGAGCAAGAGTATTTTCTGATTGACGAAGCACTGTTTATGGCTCGTCCTGACTTGGTTTTGACGGGGCGGACTTTGATGGGACATTCATCATCAAAAGATCAACAGCTGGATGATCATTACTTCAGTTCCATTCCAACTCGGGTTTATCGATACATGGAAGATTTGGAAAATGAAGCTTATAAATTAGGTATTCCGCTGAAAACCCGTCACAATGAGGTTGCTCCAAATCAATTTGAAGTTGTTCCTATTTACGAAGAGGCCAACCTGGGGAACGATCATAACCAATTGCTGATGGACATTATGAAAAAGATTGCCCGTCGTCATCATTTTAGGGTGCTGTTTCATGAAAAACCATTTGCCGGAATTAATGGATCGGGCAAGCACAACAACTGGTCATTATCCACTAATACAGGCGTTAACCTATATTCGCCGGGTAAAAACCCAAAGTCAAATTTGCAGTTTCTAACGTTTGTGGTAAATGCCATGAAAGCGGTGTACGATAATCAAGACTTAATGAGAGCTTGTATTCTAACTGCTTCAAATGCTCATCGTTTGGGAGCCAATGAAGCTCCGCCTTCGATCTTGTCTGTCTTTTTGGGAACCGAAGTCAGTAAAATGCTCGATATGATGGAAGAGTCAGTGGTTGACCGTAAAATGACACCGGACGAAAAAACAGCTTTGAAATTGAATATTGGCCGGATTCCAGAGATTATTCTGGACAGTACCGATCGTAATCGCACATCGCCATTTGCGTTTACCGGTAACCGTTTTGAGTACCGGGCTGTTGGGTCGTCGGCCAATTGTGCCCCCGCGCTTATTGCCTTAAACACGGCTGTTGCTGCTCAGTTGACGCAATTCAGGACGGAAGTTGATAGCTTAATTGATACCGGAGTAAAAAAAGACGAAGCTATTTTCCAGATATTGAAAAAGCTGATTATTGATTGCAAACCGATTCGATTTGATGGTGACGGATATAGTGATGATTGGATTGTTGAGGCTGAAAAGCGTGGCCTGACTAACATCAACAGTGTGCCTGATGCTTTACAGGGATACCTGTCGGAAAAGACAAAAAAGCTTTTTGCGGTACAAGAAGTCTTATCAGAAAAAGAGTTGGTTGGACGAACTGCTGTAGAGTATGAAAAATACATCATGAAGGTTCAAATTGAAGCACGTGTGTTGGGTGATTTGGCAATTAACCATATCGTCCCTACAGCTATTCAGTATCAAACGACCTTGCTGGAAAATGTTAAAAACCTGAAGGAGGTTTTTTCTGAAAAGGAATTTGAGGAGCTGGCTTTTGCCCGTAAGGAATTGATTAAAGAAATCAGCGGCCATATTTCAGCTATTAAAGCGAAGGTGAAAAATATGGTTGAAGCTCGCAAAGTAGCCAATGTAATTGAAGACTCAGTTGAAAAATCGAGAGCATACGAAAAAACTGTTTATCCTTACCTGGATGATATTCGCTATCATATCGATAAGCTCGAACTGACTGTTGATAACGAACTTTGGCCACTGCCAAAATATAGAGAACTTCTTTTTGTAAGATAATGTACTATCAGTGATTGCAAATAAGAGGCCGCTCCGATTGGAGCGGCCTTTGTGTGTATTTACCGGATATTTACAATGCGAATTTCTAAAAAAAATCGGATCTATTTCTTTTTACAAATTGCTGCCCAGCCCCCACCTGATGCCATCGGAATTATAATTTTTGTGTTTTTGTCAGCCGTTTTTGTCATGTAAGTATAGTCAATTGCCGCTTTATCTGCATTGATGCCATCCTGCATGATTTCGAGTTCGTAATCCCCTTCATCCAAAAATGACAAATCAATTTCGAGTGTCCGGGAGTCTGCATCTGTCATGGCGCCAATATACCAGTCATTGCCACTTTTTCGGGCGGTAACAATATAATCGCCAACTTTGGCGTCCAATATTTTAGTGTCGTCCCAAACGGTTTTCATTTTACTTAAAAAACGAATACTTTCTTCTTCTCTGTAATAATTCGATGGATTATCTGAAAGCATCTGAAGGGGCGCATCATACACAACATACATCGCTAGTTGGTGGCATCTTGTTCCCATACTCATCGGGTTGCTGTGGCTGATTTTAAAATCTTTATGCTGAGCATTGCGCATGGCACCAGGAGTGTAATCCATTGGGCCGGCCAGCATCCGTGTAAACGGTAGGGTTACGTTATGCTCTGGTGTAATTACATCAGACCATTTGCAATTCTCCAGTCCTTTTACACCTTCGTAATTGATCACATTGGGATACGCCCTGCGCAAACCCGCGGGTTTGTATGCCCCATGGAAATCGACCAGTAGTTCCCGGTCGGCACAGGCTTGGGCAGTACGCTCGTAAAAGTTGACCATTTCCTGGCCAGCCTGAGCCATGAAATCAACCTTGAGCCCTTTTATACCCCACTTGGCAAATTGATCCAGGATGTCGTCCATGTGTTTATTAACAGGCCCCCAAAGCGACCATAAAATAAGCTCGACATTTCTCTCTTTACCATACTGAACCAGTTCATCAATATCAATATTCGGATTTGGTTCCAACACGTTGGTTGTCGTTTTTGACCAGCCTTCATCTAAAATGATGTAAGGAATTCCGTATCTAGAGGCGAAATCAATGTAATACTTATAGGTTTGGTTGTCGAGTCCTGATTTAAAATCAACACCGTAAATATTGTTGTCATTCCACCAATCCCAGGCGACCAATCCCGGTTTGATCCACGACGTGTTTTCAAGTTGGCAGTCTCTTGAAAGTAAATACACGAGTTGGTTTTCAACCAGCTGTTTGTCTTCCTCACTAATCATGAATACTCGCCACGGAAAAGTTCTGGAGCCGTTGGTCTTGGCAATATAATCGGCTTGTTTAATGATCTCAACGTCACGATCTCCTTTAGACTTTGACTCGAAAATTACGTACGGGAATTTACTTTTTAAGCTTGTACTACCGGTTGCCTCAAGAAATAAGCCCGGATAATCGAACAGGTCGGCTTCGGTTATCCCAATTTTGATATTTTGGGTAGCTTTTACTAGGGTTGGAAGTGAGCAAAATCTACCGGCATTCAACGCGGATAGTTTTTCGTCGATGTATAGTCGTTCGTAGTGCGAAAGCAGCGATTGTTCTTCAGGAAATAAAATTGGATAGTTGTCCGAAAAATTTAGATCGACCGTTTCGTTATTGATAATAATTTCGCCCTTTTTCGAGGTTTCAAATCGATAGGTAATTCCATTATCAAAAACACGAAATACCACTGAAAAATCATTTTTAAATTGAATGCTTAGTTGGTTATATTCGTCTTTTATTATCTTGGATTTAACCGGGACGATAACTTTAACTTGTTCAGATATAGAGCTTCTTTTTATTTTTCTGACTTTGACTGATTCGCCCAAAACCTCACCGTCTATAGTGAGATTCATTTTGCAATTCTTGAAAATTGGCTGCCCATCAACACTTGCCGACCAATGAATTTCGTCGTCCGTATTTACCGTGGTCAAAATTTTCCCGTTTGGTGAGCTAACGGTGTAATCTTTTGCCGCTAAATTGATGGTAAGCAACGAAAAAAGTACGAAAAGCAGTAACGATGAAGTGTAGTTTTTGATCAACATAGATTTGAGGTTTATTCGGTTTGTTATAGTAATAGAATGAAATTTATTTGCCCGGATGTTTTGTTAGAAACAGACTATATGATCTAAAAAATTCGAAATGCCTGGTTCTTTATTTGGCTTAAGTTATTCTGTAAATATATCAAAAATTGCAGCGGGTAAATACTTTATCTTTTCGTTTTTCGTTTTTCCATAACGTTTTTTAACTTCTGTATAGGTTTGAATCAATGGTACATACGTTTCTAAAAACACTCTGGGTAGAAAATAGGTAGATTTTGTGTTGTTATTTATTAATAAAAAAGGCCAGCTGCAAAAACAACTGGCCTAAAATATGATTCTTTGATCTTATGCTGTGGTTAATCTCATTGAATTGTTGATGTAAACAACTTCATTTAAACTAAAATCTTTGTACCTATTGGGGATTGACATTAACTTATTTAAGCTTTCTTTTGCTACCAACTTTAACAACATTTTTATAGCAAATAGAATGAAATCAGGCTTCAACATACTCATATTGATTAGCTTTCTAATAACTAAGTCGAATTCCGTGTCAAGCTCCCTAACACTCTGGGGCATTGCTGCCATGTATTTTTCATGGTGCAACCTCCATTTTTTTGCTTTGTGCTTCGGTAGCATCATAGATAATGCCACCATGACTTGAATGTCGGCCAAATCAGGATTCTTTAACATGTTCTTGTACCCTTTTAGAAGATTTACAAGCTTATTGTCTGGTCTGACCTTTTCAACAATAACCTGAGTTTCAATCTTTGAGTAAATAACCCTCAAATCATTTATCAATACAACCCTAGTCCTTTTAATCCTTAAATAAGCAATTAACCATAACAAAGCCAAGCCAGAAATTACAGTAATAATCATTGGGTTTTGTTTTTAGTTATTATTTTGAACTGTTTGATTTGAAATATTTCTTTAGATTTTTTATTAGCCTCTTGTCACTTATTTCTTCGACATCAATACTCTCGAGTCGTTCCGAAACTATTCCTTTAAGTGTCTTTATCTGATCTTCTAAAGCTGTTATTGTTCTTTCATAACTTTTTCTCAAAGATCTTTGACCAACAAAACGATTATAAATTACGACAATTACAACACCTAATAGAATCCCACCTATAAAATCAATATATGTTACATAAAATCTGTAAAGTTCGGAAACAATACCTGATCCGTTAACACTTACTTCAACATCCATAGGGGTAAATAGGTTTAGTAGCTTATTAATTTTGTTTTACCCCGCAAATGTAATACAAAAATTAGTAAGTACAATTTCGGTATGTCTCAAATTAATCATTAAAGTAGTGATTTACAAGTAAATTCACATTAAAGTAGTAATAGCAGAATCAAAAAGGTATATCTACAACTCTCTATAAATGGTTAAATACAACTTAGTAAGTAGCTTTAAATAATACGACATAAGTACTTATTGTTTAGATGCATATATAAAAAAGAGCCGATTTAATCGGCTCTAGTGCGGGTTGATCATCCGGGAACGCTGTCATTATCAGCCGCCGCTGTCCCCATCGCCCGCTAGGTGTTGGCCTCGGCTTCAACCGCTCCCGGATGACTTAATACAAACTTACAAAGAAAAAATTAAAAGCTTTTTGCCCTCAATAGAGGTTAAGTTGTTTTGCATATAAATGAAAAGGCCGGAATTGTCCGGCCTTAATCGTTGGGTTTTCGCAAACTCCGGTTTATTTCCCGGGCTCTAATACTTCTAAACTATCTAAAAATTGTCAATTTCTACCCGTTTTTGCTACCCAATTTCTACCCGGTTATCTAACTGTTTGAATATCATATGTTGTTGTTAGTTTACGAGGAACTAAAACTATTTCTTGCCGGGTTCCAATTTGTCCCGATCTGCTTTAAATTCTTTTAGTAGTTGGGTGTTGCTTTTTGGGGCAGGCTTGTAGTCTTGCAAGATTAAAACCCCGTTTTTTAAATCTGCCAGTACTTCTTTGGTCAGTTCATTCAAAAACCCGTTTATAATCTCTGTCCCGTCCCTCGTTTCAATCCCGTAACTTTTGGCTGCTTTTGCTTTGCTACACAAGATTTCACTAACATAGGCATTGAATAAACCAATGTGAGGGGCTTTTTTATGAGTATCGAAGAACTGCCGGGCGGCTGTTATCCCTTGTAAATAAAGCTTTGTTTGTATGGTGTTTTTTAGATTGAACCGTTTTTCAACCTCAAAATAACACCTGATAGCGGTCAGCATGTCGGCTTTGTCCACATTGTTTGAAACGTTCGGCGGCAAAATTCGACTGTATTTTAAATTTTCCAAGGCCATATTATTATTATCCCCATCAATGTAGACTACTTGCCCGCCGTTGTATGGTTCGCCCTTAAAAGCCTCTAAAATGAGTTTTGGAACGTTTAAACGCTTTCCTTGTATCAATAGCCTGTTCTTTGAATCTGTTTTTAGCGTTTTCCCGGCAGTGAGGCTGTAAATCGTTCCATTTTCATTGATATACAGGTCAGGATGATTCTTTACTACTCTAAAGCCGTCTTGCTTTAGCTGGTTAATTGTTTGGGTTCTTTCGTTTCTATTCATATCGTATTTGTTTGCTATGGTTGATCCTCCATTGTTGGCTTTCCCTAGCCTCTTTTAAGTATCTCCAAACAGTTGCGCGGCTGATTTTAAGCATGTCGGCAATGTCATTGTAACTTTTCCCCGCCTCGTGTAGCTCCAAAGCTTTTACCTTGTTTGCTTCACCGTGGCTTAATTTTGTCCATTCGTCAGCCTTTTGCCATTTTTCAAGGGTTCGCACAGGACATTTCATTAAAATGCTTATTTCAGATAAATTCAAACCCATTAAGTAATATCGCCGGGCTTTCTCGTGATGTTCAGGAGTGTATTTATTTCGGCTTGATGCTCCTTTTTTGGTTTTTGTTTTGGCTGCTTTTCTCATTTTAAGGGTATGTTTGAAGTTATCGTGTAAAATAGTGAACTTGGATTAAATCAAAATGAAACTTTTCAAGGGTATTTTTCAGGATGTTTCAAGGGTATTTTTTGAAACTATTTTAAACCATACCCCCCAAAGATGAAATATAACCTTGTAGAGCCTTTGTGTCTTCATTATTAAAGTATTTCTCATTGGTTTTTTTAATTTCTTGGTTGTTTTTCATTTTCAAATACCCTTAATCCCTTAAAAATCCTTGGTTAAGGGTGTTTTTTGAAACTGTCGGTTTATAAAACTCAATTTCAATGCAAAAAACGGTTTTCTCCTTTTTCTAATTTTCAAATTCAATTCTGTGGGGATATTGGCAAAATGCAGTTTCAAAAAGTTTCATTTATTACCCTTAGTTTCATCTTCCAACTCCTTAAGCTCCTTTTTTGCATTTCGAGCCAGATAATTGTTGAATGTTGACAAGCTGATAAAGAACTCATCCCGGATCAAATTTTCATAAATCCACTTCTGAGTTGCTCCACGTTCCTTTTCCCGAATCGTTATTTCTTGAACTTTAATAATTTTCTTTAATACATACACTGAATCCTTTTGCATACATAGATTTTTATCAATGTTTTATTTTTGTCGTTTCTATGGCCTCGCTTTGCTCGGCCTTCCCTCCGGGACGTATAGAACAAGTTTCCCAAATGTCAGGGAGCATTAATAGGCCTCCCAAAAAGCGACTTGTATTTTATCACTGTTTATCATTTCGTATCACGCCAATACTTAATTAACTTAAAATCAGGCATTTGTGTTTTACAAGAAATATGCCCTTTTTGTCGTGCTTATAATGCTGGTAGTCAGAGCTTTACTATTTCTATCGCCTCGTTTATCTTTTCTCTAAATTCCATTTCCTCCGGGGCTTTCTCTACCTGTATTGTTTTTTTGAATATATCCCACTCATTTCCAATGAATTCGCGTTTATTTCTATATCGTTTTTCGGTCAGTTTCCCTGCTGCAAAGTCTTCTTTCGCCATTTTCAAGACTTCCTCTTTTCCGAATAAGATTATCTTTTGACACAGACTTATTTTCCTTTGGTGCGTGCCTTTTTTGGCTTCAATTGCCGGGTCAAATTGAACCGTTCGCCAATCCTTTAAAAACTGGTCGGTCAATTTCTTTATAGTCTTGGGGGTCATTAGGTCAGCGACAGTCAATTTTTCAACCCTGCGTTGAGTGGTTTCAATTCTCAATATGTTTGGGGTGGCCTCCGGGATATCTTTCCGCTGTTTGTCCCTCATTTCGTGTACCTTGTCGTAAACCTTGTATACTTTCTTAATATGCCTGTGGAAAACGGTCGTTTTCACACGCTCGCCTTTGTATCTCGGATTAACGAAAAACCGCCGCTTGTTGTCGAGAACCCCAATAGTCTGCATTTGATCAATGTAGGTGCGGCAGTCCTTTTCCATGTATAAGTTTAGCCCTATTTCGTAGTAGTTCACATTGAGGTTTTCCGGCTCTATGCCTGTTTTTTCTTTCAGTAATTCAAGGCTTTGCCGTGCGTTGGTGATGCTGAATAGATCGAAATTTGCCTGTTTCCCTGTTCGGATATAGTTAAAAAACTTGTGCAAGCTGCATTCTAATTTCAGCCTTTTTGCTTTGCTTGTTTCAATTCGTAAATAAAAGCCTTGTATAAACTTTTGATTCTGATTGTCAAAAAAGAAAACCCCGGCTTTGCTGTTTGTTTGGAGGTTGTTATCCTCTGAAATGCTAAAAATTTCGCTATTTGTAAGTCCGGTTTTACTCATTTTTATTAGATCGATCATTCCCAAAATTCGCGTTAGTAGTTCGTATCTCCTAAATATTTGGCTTTGCTGAAACAAAGCTTTACTATTTTGTATTTGCTCCGGTCTTTCGGTTTAATATCTCTTAAAACTCTGTTTCGTAAGAAGCTGTCTTGCAAATTGTTGTATTCTTTGAATACAACCCGATTTACTATTGCCTTTTTATGGGTTACCGTGTTCATTATTTCCGCATCGCCAAAGAATATTTTTTGTGTCATATTGTTCTGCTTTTCGGTTAAATGGAAAACTTTCGGTACTTTTACACCCGAAGATTTTTAGAACTTGTACCATGAGTTCTTAAATTTTTAAGGTCAAAGGAAAGCCCCAGCACTGGGGCTTTCCTGATTTTAGACCATTCCATTTTTAAGAAGTTCATCAAGGTGCGAGCGTTTCACATAGCGATTAGCCCCTTTTTTTTGGCTTATTTTAATCACTTCAATAAGCCCATCGTTTACATACCTGTTGAAAGTTGCAAACCCAATTTTTAGCCGTTCGCAGACTTCCTTCGGGGTTAATAACTCTTTTTGTTCCTGATCTGACAAAACGCTCACTTTCTCGCAAATGTCCTTTAACATCGCCTTGTGTTCGTTCCACTCGTCTAGGGAAACTGTAATCACTGCTATTTGTTGGGATTCCATACTTTCAGGTGTTTTAACGTTATTTAAATGGTGTTTAAATTAAGGGGAGTGTATCAATATTTAATCAATCCCTCAATCAATTCAACCGCATAGTATGTTGTATTTCTTTCTAGGCTGAAGCTGTTTTTTAGGAGGTCAAAAAGTGCCTCTCTTATTTCCACTAAGTTCTCATAAGATATGTTTCCAGAACCATGCGATTCAACTTCAAGAAATAGTGTTTTTCCCTTGCTGTCTGGGTCATCTTTTATTAGTTTGAGCAAATTACCAGCCCAGTACATTATGTCTTTTGCACAGTGCCCCAAATTTTCGTAGTCATAGTTTTGGATTAAATCAATAATAGCCGCCCTGACTTCTGGCAACCATTCATTATCAATACCTAAATCAATTCTTTGCGTTTTCATTTCGTTTTTTACTTGTACCATGAGTTCTAAAATTTTTAAGTGTTATGAATTATTTTGATTGTTTTACCTCTGCCGGACAAAGTGGATTAAGGTCAAAACCCCTGCCCGGCTAAAGGACATTTTTTTAAATTCCGTCCCTTAGTGTTCTATGCATTCCTATCATTTCGTCTTTTATTTCAACTAAGTGCTTATTGTATTGGGTGTTATCGGCAATTTGCTTTAGGTAGCCAATGCGTTGCACGGTGTCTTCCTGCCCGGCTGCTATTTGGGCTACAATTGCTCGCACATCAAACCGCAGGCCTGTTAAATGTCCGGCAATTAGCCCGGCTGTTTCTTCGGTAATGCCTTTTATTGCCCCGGTTAATCCTTTGCTATTTGTCGCACTGCCAAAATCAAAACCATACTCCGAGAACGAATCGATCATCGCCTGAAATGCAGGCTGCGCAGAGTCGTAAATATCCTGAACCGACTCTCTGAAATTGGCCGCCTCTTCGGGGGTTAGTCCGATATTTATTTCTTCTCCTGAGCCACCTCTCCCTGTTCTTTCTCCATCAGTACTATCTTTAACGAGTTGCTTAACAGCATCCTGAATAGGAGCGGTGAGCAAGTCGGCAGTGAGCTGTTTTACAATTACATTTTTAATAACCTCGTCGACTTTTTCGCCCCAGGCAACCGCCGCATCTTCGCCCGACAAAAACACATCGGCTAGCGAATCGGCTAAACTTTGCACGGTTGTTCCGGTTACCTCTTGGGTAATCGTATCTATTTGAGCCATCAACGCATTGTAACTTGACAAAACCGCCTCTATTGCTTCACGTTGGTCGTTCGATACATTGCCGCCAATCAGGCGCTCACTTAAAGCTTGTATTTCATCGGTCAGCGAAGTAGCCTCGTTTACTAGGTCGCCATAAAAACCCACATAACTAGGCGAACGTCGTCTACCGTATGACGCACCCCCTAATTCATCATTTAACCGCTTAGCTTCATCGGCTAAATCAGACATGCGGCGTTGAATGGAAAATAACGATTGAGACACGGCACTGCTTCCCATGTTGGCTAACGACTGTGTGGCAATATCGATAGACGAAAGCATCGCGTCGATTTGTTCCTGCACCGCTTTAAAATGATCAGCCAATTTTTCGGGGGCTTGAAAAAACATGCTTAAAGAGGCACTAACGAGTTGCGCCGCCCCTTGAATAACATTGCCGCTTGCAATGTTCGCAATACCATTGACCGCCTGAAAACCATCTTTCAGAACCTGTGCCTGATCTTCATTTAACCCCAATTGCTCTGCAAACTGGTCGGTAATCGATGCCGCGGCAGCCGACATTTGAGTTAGGTCGTATAATAAATAAGAAGTGCCCTCTTCTCGTGTATTAATAATCCGCTTATTCAGCTTATCGAATTCAAGGTCAAGTTTCTTGGCGTTGTCAATTTCGCCTTTACCGATAAACAACGGGCGGCCTTCACCATCTTTAAGTGTACCGCGGATACTGTCGGATGAGGCTGTTTTGGGATTGAGCAGGTCGTTGTTGGCAACTTTTACCGCTTGATTGGCAATTTCTTCGCGCAGCTGCTTTTCCTTTTCGAGCTTTACTATTCGGGCGGCAATAATGTCGCGGTCTTTTGCATCAGCCGTTTCAAGGTCTTTATACAGCTTGTCGATTTGCTGTTTTAGGGTGGTCAGCTCCTTTTCTTTTTTCTGCTTAACGCCTGTTAATGTTTCTAGGCGAGCAGCAAGGTCGTCAACCAGTTTCTTTTGATCTTCAATTTGTTTGGCGGTGGCCTGCGAACTGTCGGCACGTAGCGCAACCAGCTTGGCCTGCGCCTCTGCCAGTGCCGTTGTGGTTTCCGCTATTTGTTTCTTTATTGTTGGTAATCCCAACTGAGTATCAACAGCCTGTATTTGCTCTTTTATGCGTTGGTCGGCATTTACGCCCAGCCCGGCACCAAGCAAAGCCACCAAATCGGCCTTAACCTGTAATGCTTGTTCGCGGCTGTAGTCGCTGGCTTGTTGAAACAAATCTTTGTACGGGGTTAGAATTTCGTTTGCATCGGCAGCATTCAACGCCGTTAATTTAGTACGACCTTTCTGCAATGTTTCCTGCAATAGATTAATATCCCCGGAGAGTTTTTTTACTTCGTCTCTTTTCTTTTTGATTTCTTCGGGGCTCAACCCGATAACTTCATTTTCAATATACCCGGCAGAACCTCCCTTTGTAGTTACAAATGTTCTTTTGTCTGTTTGACCACTATTTGCTTCGTTTAACAGGTTGGCTTGTTGCTCTTGTAGTTTCCTTATTTTGCGTTCACTGTCTTCTATCTCTGCGGTGGTTGTTGTAATTAGGTTGTCGCGTAACTCCTTATTTAAATCACGAATCTTTTCGGCGACCAGATCAACAGCCTTTCCATATTCATCGGTTTTGCTAATCGCATCGGGGAAAATTGTACCCAACTCCTGAATTGAGCTATTTAAGGTTTTTTGCTCATCGGCTGTTCGGTTTGCTTTTCCGCTAAGCGTTTCATACTGATTGATCAGCTGATCTATTTCCTCCTGCTTACCAATCCGGTCAATGCTGCTGTTGAGTTCGCTTACATAGTCTTCAACCTGCTTAGCCTCTTTTCCAAATACCGAGAGTATAGTCACAAGCCCGGCAATTGCGGTTGCTGCCAATACATAAGGATTGATAGCCATTACCGCGTTGAGTGCTGCTGTTGATTTTACCTGCAACCATTGTGCTAAGGTTAGCTGCCTGGTTACCGCAACCATTTTAATACCATTGCTAACCATTTGGGTGACCGTTGATGTAGCTCTGAAATTTTCGGCCACAGCCACGGCGATGGTAGCGGCCTTGTAAGCGCCGTAAGTGGTTGCCAACACTTGCAACACATCGACCACCTTGTCATAATTTTCAACTAAAGTTGTTGCACCTTTTATGGCATCGGCTATGGTTCCTTCGTTTGCTTCGCCAAGGCCGTTGAGTGCTACGTCAATAGCATCTTGAAAATTAGAGTAAAGCCCGGTAATGGTTTTTGATTGTTTTTCAATCAGATTGTTGAATATCCCACTTTCATCGGTGAGTGACTTAAACGCTGTTTCAACGTCTTTGAAACCTACTTTCCCGGCTTCAACCAGCTTTTGAACTTCACTTTCGGCCACTCCAAACTGATCGGCCAACTGCCCGATAATTGGAATACCGCGCGAGGTAAATTGCAGAATGTCGCGGGTGTAAGCCCGGCCTTGTGTGCGCAGGGTTCCATACAGGTAGATAATATCGCCAATGGGAGCCGAAACCCCGGCGGCTACATTACCAAGCAAGCGCATAGTGTCAACGGTTTCCGATGCTGCAAAGCCATAAGCCAACAACTGTTTTGTTCCGGTAGCTACATCTTTCAACTCAAAAGGGGTGGTGGCTGCAAAATTGACTACCTGTTGCATGAGGCGGTCGGCCTCAGTTTTGCTTTTCAGGATGGTTTCGAGCGATACCTCCAACTGCTGGAATTCGCCTCGAACCTGAGCGATGGAGGTAACAAACTCTTTTAAAAAGCGGGCTGAGAAATATACACCAATTCCCGCAGCCATTTGTTTATATATGGTCTGAATCTTGTCGGCCTCCTGCCGGGCGGTGGTGGTTACCCCCTGAATGCCCTTTTTCATCTTTCCGGCCTCTTCCTGAAAATTCATGTTTTTCAGGACAAATTCAATATCTACGGGGATTGTATTACCTGACATGTTGTTAATTTTATAAATGAAGTTTTTTTAAAACAACGGGGGAGGCAGTCAACCCCGTTTCTAAACAATAACCCAAAATCATATGGACGTGATTTTCATCTGCCTATTACTTTTCAATTCAAAACTTTAGAATCGTTTTATGAAGTTGGCCTCTATTTCCCACCTTCTATTTCTAAATATTAGTCCGCGGACATCACCGTAAGCCCCAGCCGATGAACATACCAATTGATAGTTGTTTAATCGTTCGCAAAGATCAATCATGGTTTTTGCCACTTCAAGTTGCTTTTCTCCTTCTGCGTAAACTGTATGCCAGTCAGCAATGATCTTTGGTGCATCTTTTGACAGTTCAACTTTATTGGTTTTCTTATTCAGGTCAATCAATTCCATAAAACGGACCGCATGTCTTTCTATCATTGTAAATGCCTCGGCAATGCGTTCTAATTCCTCTGGATTAACCTCAATCATGTCTTTGAGCTTGTCTTTATTCAAGTTGAATCCTAAGACTTTTGAACTGTCTTTGCTGTTTGCAATGAGTAAGTTTTTCAAAAATTCCTCTGCTTTCTGATACTCGTCAAATTCGTCCCGGTAATGGCTGCCAAGTACTTCTCTTGTAATGTCTTCAACTACTTGGTAGGTTGGTTTGTGGCCTCCTTCATCAAGAATCGAGTATAGTTTTTGTAAACTTTCTCTTGTTTGCTCTGCGTGCTCCAAATCCGCTTGGATCGCGTTTTTGTCTTCGTTAATCTTTAGTTTTTTCATGATTTAATTGGCTGATAAATAGTTGTTTAAATTCTAAATGTCTCGTCTATATCTGCTAGCAATGCTTGTTTTGCTTCGCCTAAATTCCAGCCGTTTTTTTCCAAGTATGATTTTAGCTTTTCCTCTATTTGCTCCGGGCTTAGTTTTGGGGCTTGAATTGAGGCCATTTTGATAAATAGCTCTTTGTAGAGGCTGTTTACACTTTCTTCTCTCATTTGTTCTAGCTTGTCATGATCTGAAAGCCTAAATATTTTTCGCGGTATTGAATCCCAGTATATTTTCATAGTTGGTTTGAACTAGTTCATGTAAAAAACATCCCATATTCGGGCAGTACCATATTTTAAGTAGGGCTCATTTGCTCGCAGCACTAGCCCAAGTCTGAATTTTGCCATCTCGATACTTGAAGCCAAGACAATACCAATTCGAATTGAAAAACCGTATTGATACATGATTGCGTATTTGTTACACAATCCGGTACTAGAGTAGTGGGCTTGATCCTTCGCCATATTTTTCTTGTTGATGGTTGAGCCGTGCGGTCAGTTCGTCCGGGGTTTCTTCGTTCAATACCATATCCAGTTCGGCTAAGGCTTTACGCTCTCTATCTCTGAATTCTTTTAGAACCTCGGCAGTGGCTTTCAATATTTCAGCTAACTGCGGGCTTTTTGTTTTACTGTTTAAAACTTGGCTAATTGTGGAAGTACTCAAATTTGTTCGCTGTGCAATCTCTTTAATTGCACCGTGCGGGAGTTTTGATTTAATTTCTAGTGCTATCATATTGCGGAAATGAATTAATTCTTTCCGCAAAGTAAACACAAAAAATGCGGAAATTAAAAATACATTTCCGCATTTTTTAAATCTTTTTTGGAATTTTACCCTCGCATGTCAAAAGATCTGTTTTTAATTAAGTCATTATCAAAAGATTGCGATATTATTATAACGTCATTTTTTTTCAAGATATTTTCGTCCTTTACAAATTCCAAAAATCTTGCTCTAGCTCCATTTTTTTCCCATTCGAAATAATTTAGGATATCGCCCGGTTCAAATTCTTCACTATTTTGCCCGTAATACAGATGTTCGAATTTCAGCAATAAACCTAAGTAAATGGCAATCTTCTCGGTGTCTTTGTCAAATACCCCCTTTTCGGCAAGTTCAAACCAATTATCAGAAAACAACTCATCAATTCTAACATATTTCCAAATAATACCTTCTGACAATGTTGTTTTTTCAATAATGAAATCGACTATTTGACGTCCGACACTCTCCCTGTTTAGGGTAAAACCAATAAAGCAATTCGAAATAGAATCTATAGAATATTGTAGTCTTGACTTAAGATTTACATTCTCAACTTCATCGTTATTGACCAAAATATCACTAATTATATCTTTCTCGTAATCAATAATTTTCTTAATATCCCTATTTGCAAATTCCTTTTCTGATACAGAATTATATAGCCAAACACTTCTAAAACGTTCATTTTTTCGACCAAACGAAGCCCTTACATAAACAGGATATTTCTCGATTCCTTTTATAATGGATGGTTTCACCTGCTTGTTTAGGTAATGTTTGATATTTATTTTACCCATTATCAATGTTTTAAGGTCAGAAAATCAGTTCTTTTATTTTCCCGGATCGTTCAAATATACGGCGATTAGCGGGAATATGAAACGTTTTTCAGATCGTTAAGCAGGGTCATGTCCATTACTTTGCCGTAAATCTGGGTCGTTTCAATCCGGCGATGTCCTAGCAACTTTTGCACGGTGGTAATGTTCACCCCTTTGTAAAGTAAAAATGTGGCGGTTGTGTGCCGGGCAGTGTGAAACGTGATTTTCTTTTTAATTCCGGCGTGTTCAATTACCTTTTTAAGATCAGCGTTTAACAGGTGGTTGTACTGGAATGGGAAAACGGTAACCCCGGAGCCAACATAGTTGTAAAAAATATCCAGCGCGCGCCCCTCGAAAAGTAAATGAATGGGAATCCGCACAGGCTCGGAGGTCTTCTTGGTATTTAGTACCAGCCATTCTTTCCCCTCTTCCAAAACCAAGCTTTGAGGTTTCAACTCCGAAATGTCGCTAAATCGTAACCCGGTGTAAAGTGAAAACAGGTACTTGTCTAAAGCCAGTTTATAAGCTTCCATTTCTTTGGGTAATCTCAGCTTTTCCAAAATCTCAATTTCCTCTGGGATTAAATAGTGTCGCTCCGTTTTTATCTTTTTGAGCTTGAAGGTTCGGAAGGGATTTTTGTTCAGGTCTATCAAATCTCTGTTGATTGCCTGATTTACATACTTTTTAACAATCCCCAGATTTTTGGCTACTGTGTTTGTGTGTAGTTCCTTTTACCGCATAAACTGCTCGAAACCAACTAGATACTTGTAGTTTATTTCTTCAATTAGTGCGCCCGGTCTGAACTTCTTAAGATAGTTGAACACGGTTTCATGATCCCTTTGCGTTGTCTGCTTTAGATCGCTGTTTTTTAATTCCTGTCGGCAGAAGTCAAGAAAAACACTCGTTAAAGAACCCTTAACGAATTCCCCTAAATACTCGATTGAAACCTGTTTCCCTTTTTGCCGTTGTTGCATTTCTGCATCTTCCAGCCTCGAAACAAAGTCCCGGATTTCTTTATTCAACCTAATTTGGTTGGGGTGGTCTTTGATAGTCCGGTGTCGTTTATCCCATTGCTCTGGGCTAATGTAAATTTTTGTCGAGAAGTACTTTTTTTTACCATTCAAATAAGCCTCGACTTGGAGTAAAGCTTTCCCATTGGGTAAAAGCTTTTTCTTACGGTTAAAAACCGTTCTGTACAAAACTTTTTCCATGATTCTAAAATTTAAAAGGTCGTTACAAAGCTAGAACAAAATTGGTTATGAAAAAAGCACCGGGTAGAAACTGGGTAGAAAACAGGTGATAACAAAATATAATTCCGATTTATGCGTTTAATCTTTTAAAATGTTGTTTTACTGTGTTTTACGAGCGATCTTGAAATTTTTTGTTTATCATTGAATATCATGATTTTAGTTTTTCCATAACGAACAAATTTGGTTACTTTTACCGCCTTAATCTGCGAGAATACATGAAGCATACGTATTTTGCTGTTATTAGCCTTTCGTTAGCCCTGCTTATTTTAGGATCTTGTTCCTCGAAAAAAAATTTTCGATTGGGTGAATTGTCTTATGAAATAGGTGAATATTATCGGGCAACTGAAAAATACCGGAGAGCCTACCGAAAGGACGATAATATGCAGCACAAAATGGAAATGGCTTATAATATGGCCGAAGCATATCGCGAAATTGGTGATTACGGAAAGGCTGCCATTTGGTATAAAAATGCAATTCGCCGGCAACACCCCGATTTTAAAGCCGTACTTTATTATGCCGATTGTTTACGCGCTACGCAGAAATACGACGAGGCAATTGAAGCTTATCAGCAATATCTCGATTCAATACCACAAGATATTCAGGCAATAAACGGATTGGATGCTTGTCGCTATATCCAGGAGTGGGTTGATAGTCCGACCCGTTATGTAGTGAATACTGTTCGTGAGTTAAACTCCAAATATGCCGATTACACTCCGGTTTTTGTAGGTGGACGTGATAATGAAATTCTGTTGACATCAACACGTGAAAATACCGTTGGCAATAAAGAAAACAGTATAACGGGTGAGCAGTTTGCCGATATCTTTCGTTCAGAATATCAGGTTCAGCGGCAAAAGTGGGGGCCTCCCAAATTGATTGATGAATCTGGAATGATCAATTCTCCGGACGAAGAAGGAGCGATTACCTTGTCGGAAAATGGCGATGAAATGATTTTTACGCGTGCCCGTTACGACAAAAAAGAGGATCTTGGCACAGAACTATACAGCGTGAAAATGTCGCGTGGCGACTGGTCGGAGCCTATTAAATTGGAATTGCTGGGAGATAGCCTTGTTGCAGCTCATCCTTCGTTGTCGATTAATGGCGATACCTTATACTTTGTTTCAGATAAACCCGGAGGCTTTGGTGGTAAAGATATTTGGTTCGCTACCGGCAGTGGCGGTACTTTTTCGAACCCAAAAAATTTAGGGTCCAAAATTAATACGCCGGGCGATGAAGTGTTCCCAACGATCCGATCAAATGGCGAGTTGTATTTTTCATCGGATTACCACATGGGAATGGGTGGGCTGGATATTTTTAAAGCCACCCGCACTGAAAAAGGGGAGTGGCGCATTCAGAATATGAAAGCACCGATCAACTCTTCGGGTGATGATTTTGGGATGTCTTTTGTTGAAGGGGAGGAAACGCGCGGAATGTTTGCCTCGAACCGAAAAGGATCACGCAGCGATGATATTTATTCCTTTTACTTACCTCCTAAGGTTTATCGTGTTTCGGGAGAAATTTACGATAAAGAAACCAGCCAACGGTTGGATGGTGCTCGTATTCGTATTATCGGCACTGATGGCACAAACCTGAAGATGCGTGCTGATGACGGGAAGTTTCAGATGAAGCTAAATCCCGAAACAGAGTATGTTTTTGCTGCGTTTAAAGATGGCTATTTAAATGATAAAGGGCGCGAATCCACAATCGGATTAGATGATAGTCAGGACTTTAGGGTTGATTTGTACCTCACGCCAACCGATGCGCCAATCAAAGTAGATAATATTAATTACGAGTTTGGAAGTTGGGAATTGTTACCCGAGTCGGTTCATGCGTTAGACAGCCTGGTGGGTATTTTAGAACTAAATCCAACCATTACCATTGAGCTGATGGCACACACCGATTTTGTAGGCTCGGAACAGTACAACTTCGAACTTTCTCAGAAAAGGGCACAGGCAGTTGTCGACTACCTGATTCAACAAGGCATCAACCCTGGTCGATTAGTGGCCAAAGGATATGGTGAAACCTGGCCAAAAGCCATTACACGGAAGTTGGCTAAGCAGTACGATTTTCTGAAGCGGAATGATGAACTGACCGAAGAATTCATTCTTGGGCTTACTCCAGAACAGCAAGAAATAGCCAAGGGTATTAATCGCCGTACCGAATTTCGAGTGCTTTCTACCGATTTTCATGAGCGCTTTGCTCCCGAAGTTGAGGAATAAGGAATTGCTATTTTTTTGTTAATCGTCATTTAGTAGTAAGGCAGAATCATTTCTCAATGCGAAAAACACCTTATTTTTGTGCTCTTGTTCGCTGATGGTGAACTGAACAATAGGCGAAATGTTGCTCTCATATATAAAAGACAAAAATGACAAAATCATATTTTCCAAGTTTGCAGGATATTAATCGGGCAAAGTTGACTCTGAATGAAATATTAACTTCTACCCCGCTGACTGAGAATTTAAACCTTTCGGAGCAGTTTGGAGCTAAGATCTTTTTAAAACGAGAAGACCTGCAAATTGTACGGTCCTATAAAATACGTGGTGCTTACAACAAAATTAAGAGTCTAAGCAAAGAGCAGCTGAAGAATGGGGTTGTTTGTGCCAGTGCGGGTAATCATGCTCAGGGAGTGGCATATTCGTGTCAGAAGTTGGGGATTAACGGAAAAATTTATATGCCTACAACGACTCCCAAACAAAAGATCAAACAGGTAAAAATGTTTGGGAAAGAATTTGTCGAAATCGTATTGATTGGAGATACTTATGATGATGCCAGTAGCGAGGGCTGGAAAGATTGTCACGAAAACCAGAAGGCCTATATTCATCCGTTTGACGATCCGTTGATTATTGAAGGACAGGCGACAACGGCTATGGAGATTTTACAGGATTCAACCCTTCAGATTGATTATGTGTTTGTTCCCATTGGTGGCGGCGGATTAATTGCCGGAGTGGGAAGCTACTTTAAACAAATGCATCCGAGCACCAAAATTATTGGCGTTGAACCGGCTGGTGCTCCTTCTATGAAAGAATCATTGAAAAAGGGAGAAGTCGTAACTCTGGAGAAAATTGATAAGTTTGTTGATGGAGCGGCTGTTCAGCGTGTTGGTGATCTGCCGTTTGAAATTTGCAAACAGGTGGTCGATGATATTGTGTTGGTTCCCGAAGGTCGTATTTGCACCAAAATATTGGAGCTTTACAACCGCGATGCCATTGTGGTTGAGCCGGCCGGAGCACTTTCTATTGCCGCCTTGGATGATTATGCTGATCAGATCAAAGGGAAAAATGTGGTTTGCATTGTTTCAGGAAGTAATAACGACATCACGCGGACCGAAGAAATTAAGGAGCGATCGCTGTTATTTGAAGGGCTGAAGCATTATTTTATCGTCCGTTTTCCTCAGCGTTCGGGCGCGTTGCGCGACTTTGTTGAATATGTTATTGGTCCAAATGACGACATCACTCATTTCGAATACACCAAAAAGAATAGCCGCGAGCGCGGGCCTGCTTTTGTTGGAATTGAACTAAGCAACAAAAATGATTTTGATGGTCTGGTGCAACGAATGGCCGAAAATGGGTTTGTCTACGAATACGTAAATGAAAAACCTGATCTGTTCCAATACCTAATTTGAGACTGAATTTCAACCTTACCTACTATGAATAATAAGCTACCCGATACCATTGATGAAGTTATTGACACACTGGAGCATATTATTCAGGAATGCATACAAAACAATGACCCTTCCGGATACTTCGCGGCACTCTACCAAAAAGTAACGATCAAGGTAAAAGAAGGAATTGAGAACAATTATTTTGATGATGGCGAACGCATGGAGCAACTCGATGTGCTGTTTGCCAATCGGTACATTGAAGCGTGGGTGGCTTATAAAAGCAAGAGCCCAATGACACTCTCCTGGCAAAAGGCATTCGACTTGTCAACGAATTACTGGCCTATTGTGTTGCAGCATTTGCTAATGGGAATGAATGCACATATCAATCTTGATTTGGGGATTGCTGCCGCGGAGGTTTCAAGAGAAAAAATGATAGCAGATCTTCAGGATGATTTTAACCGGATTAATGAGATTTTATCATCCTTGGTTCACGATGTGCAGGATGATTTGTCCGCTGTTTGGCCGGCTTTGAAATTTATACTGAAATGGACGGGAAAGGTGGATGACTACCTGGTTGATTTTAGCATGAAATTGGCTCGCGATGGAGCCTGGAAGTTTGGCAACAAATTTTTCAGTACAACTAGTTCTGATGTTGCTGCTTGCCTGAAAGATCGTGATTTGCGGGTAGCCGATAAAACAAGTGTAATCCTTCAGCCGGGGTTGATTGCCAGTGCTGTTTTAGCCATCGTTCGGTTAACCGAGCGTGGAACCGTTTCAGAAAAAATAGGAAAACTCAAAAGAACGAGTTAATAATCTCAATCCGTATTCAATTCAATTCTAGTTTTCTCTAAAATTAACAGGTCGCTACTTCGTCGTTAAAAAACTTTTGTATCTTCAATCCCTTCAAAATACGAATAGAATTATCCAACTCATTCAATTCATCACAGAACATGGGCAATCTAAAAAATCTCTTTTATCTGATCTCTTTTTTGTTTTTTGCAGTCAACACTAGTTGTACTACCCAGCAGGCTGATCTGAAACTAAACTATTCGAACCCGCAAATTAGGTATGAAGGGCGAATAGATACGAGCAATGTGGAAGGAGCTGAATTATATTGGTCCGGCACCTCGGTTAAAATCAATTTTGAAGGGGAATCGATCTCGGCTCTGATGAGTGATGAAAATGGCACCAACGATTTCAATATTCAGCTAGATGAGGATAGCACGGTTTTGCTGCAATTGGATACGGTGAAAAGATATTACACGCTGGCTTCGGGGCTGGCTCCCGGGAAACATACCCTGAAATTGTTCAAACGGACGGAGTGGGACCGTGGTACAACCACTTTTTATGGTTTCAAAATAGAAGGTAATGCTCAAGTGCTGCCCAAGTCGCCAGCTAAAAAACGAAAAATCGAATTTTATGGCAACTCCATCACAGCCGGGTATGCCGTGGAAGATACCACAGGGAAAGACCGTCCAAGCGGAACCTTTACAAACAACTATCTGAGTTACGCGGCAATCACAGCCCGACACTTCGATGCCCGATACCACTGCATTTGTAAGAGCGGAATAGGTATCATGATTAGCTGGTTTCCCTCCATCATGTCCGATATTTATGATCGTCTTAATCCAGCTGATTCTGCCAGTCAGTGGGATTTCTCCAGTTATACGCCCGACTTGGTCGTGATTAATCTTTTTCAGAATGATTCTTGGTTAGTTAACCGTCCGGAGCGTGATGAGTTTAAAGCCAATTTTGGGAGCAATGCACCGAACGATGAATACATCATTCAGGCGTATCAGAGCTTTGTGGCCGGCATTCGTGATCAATATCCGCAAGCCAGTATTATTTGCATGCTGGGGAATATGGATGCCACAAGAACAGACTCGCAATGGCCGGGTTACATTGAACAGGCCGTTTTCAATTTAGACGATCCGAAAATTTATTCGTTTTTCATGCCGTTTAAGGAAACACCCGGACATCCCAGTATCGAGGAACAGCAGGCCATGGCCAATAGGCTGATTCGCTTTATCGATGAACATATTGAATGGTAGTTTGCCGGGTTACATTACCAAATCGCTAATCTTTTCAGAGAACGTAATCCTTTGTCGTGTAGGTTAACGGTCGATTTAATTTATTGACTAGGTTTGCGCCAAAATCAAAAAAAGTAACAACTAAATTCATTTGGCAATGAACAACATTAAATTAGGAAATCCTGCGGTGGTAGGATTAGCGGGGTTTGGCATGACGACTCTTTTACTTCAATTTCATAACCTGGGCTGGTGCGGCTTGGGACCGGTTATCTCCATGGGTTTTATTTTTGGAGGACTAGCCCAGTTAATCGCCGGATTTATGGAACAAAAAACGGGTAATAACTTTGGATTTGCTGCTTTTTCAAGCTACGGTGCATTCTGGATTGGACTGGGAATTATCTGGGTGTTAAACAGCCTGGGCGTGTACGAATCGTCACATACCGATGTGGGCCTTTTTCTGGTTGGGTGGACTTTGTTGACCGCCATTTTTTGGATCGGCTCCATGTTTATTCATCAAGCTATGTTCATCACCTTCACCACTTTGTTGCTGGGTTTTATCTTTCTGGACCTGGGACACTTTGGACCTCACATAATGAACACAGTGGCTGCAATCGTGTTGATCGTTTGTGCTTTGTCAGCCTGGTATATGATGGCTGCAATAATTCTAAACGATTTGGCCGGACGTGAAATTCTGAAGTATGGAAAGCCTTTGCTGAAAGGGAAATAAGACTCATTTAATTATTCTGTAAGAAAGCACCGGGAGTCATTTTCCGGTGCTTTTTTTATAGGCATCTTTTTTCTCATTATAAGTTAAAATTTTTAGCGGTATTTGATTGAACTCGCTTTAAATAATCATGCTTCTGTGTGTGACTGTTTTTACATGCTCGTTTCATCTAAATTATGAGATGTATTTTCTGAATTCCGAATTGTTGACTTTTCGTAGATATCTGGCTTATGTACAAACCAATTATTTATATGCGGTATAAATAAGTTTTTTTTAACTCTTCTAAAAATTTGATGAACTGCACTTTTTTCTGAATGAACCCCCTCAATATTTTAATGAAGGGCACTTTTTGCGATTTGCGAACACCGCCATTTAACAAAAATTAAGGGTCCCCTTTCCCCGAAAATCGGAATAACTAAATGTTTATTCTGTAGCTTTGGCCAAAGAAAAACCCGGCTAACTGTTTTTTACAGAAAGCCGGGTTGAAATAAATGTTTATTAACCGGGATGGATAGTTACTGCTACCCATCTCATAAACAATGTAAAATTATGAAAAAGTTTAATCTTTTTGCCATGGTGGCAATCGTGTTAACAATTTTTAGTGCTTGTCAGAAGGACGAGCTCGCAGTAGAGCAATCTGAAACTGTTGCCTTTACTCAGGAACAGTCTGAAGTGTATGAGGAGAGTGGATATTTGGTATTTAGAACACTTGAGGATTTTAATCGGATACTATTGGAAATAGAAAAAATGGAAGACACCGAAAAGGAAGAATGGGAGAATAGTCTCAATTTTAAGTCTGCGGAGACTTTCAGGAATGAAACCAATGACCTAGCTGATAATATTAAAACTCAAGATGAAAAAAATAGTTTTGTTAAAAAATATAGTGATTTTTTTAGAATTAGTGAAGATCTAGATATTCGCTATAAATTTTATGCAACTGGGCTGGCGAGCGTATTAAATGAAGATGGAATTATCAAGATAGAAAATTCGCTTTATAAATTTTCCAGAGAAAAGGAATATATTATACTTGATGGAGACCAGGAACAGTTGAGTAAATTTAAAGATAATTCATTGAAATCAGCTCAGGTTGATGATGATAATGTTATTGTTTTTGAGTCGTTTAGTAGAAACAAAAGACTCAAGTCGACAGCTATTGTTGAGGGTGGCACTCAAACTGTAGGAAAAAGAAGATTGAATTATTCTCTGGAAGAAGTTGTTTTTAGTACGATTGTGAATTTTGATCCTTTTAAAGGACTAACAAAGAACTGAGCTTAAAAACAAATAAAAACCCATAATTTTTGATTTAAAACACCCTGTTTTTTTGGGGGCTGTTCCCAAAGAAAAATTATTGACCGATGATGGTACTTCGATAGGCCGGATCGTATGGTATCCCTGATTTGGCAATGGCAAAAGCTTGTTTGACCAATTTGTTGCATACAGCAATTAAAGCTAGCTTTTTTGACTTTCCTTTGTTTACAATTCGTTGATACAATGCATGGCACTGAGGATTGCATTTACTGGCTGTAAAACTGCACATAAACAAATGGTTGCGCATATTCGGATTGCCCCGTTTACTGATTCGGGACTGCCCGTTTATACTTGTACCTGAAGTATGTTCCGTAGGAGCCAGTCCAAAGAATGCGGATACCTGACGGTAGTTATCGAAGTTCCGAAAGCCATTACTCATAATTATCAGGTAAACCGCAGTCTTTTCTCCCACTCCGGGAATAGAAGTTATATTGCTCAATAAATCACCATCGTATTGTTTTATAAGCACTTCAATCTCCTGTTCCAAAAGGACAATCTCATCCTTAACATGACGTAGCTGACGTTTCAATGAAGTGATAATCCTGCCCGTTTTAACACCCCTGCTTTCCAGTCCCTGGATATGGTTCTTTAAGGCTGTATTCTGCTTTAAATATAACACTACAACTTTCTGAAGCTGCTTACTCTTTTCGATGTATTCAGGTTCCGGAATCCATTGTTTAAGTGGCTGTTCCTGTGCAAACAATGCAATCATTCGAGCATCACTCTTATCGGTTTTATTCTGCTGCAGCTTCATCTGAATAAAACGTTTAATGGTTAAAGGATTTACCACAGAAACTTCAATCCCTTTTTGGTAGAGGAAAACGGCAAGCTGTTGGTAATAACTTCCGGTTGATTCCATCACGCAATGAGTGTTGGACTTCATTAATTTGTAAAACAAGCGAAAACCCTTTGAATCATTACTGTAACAATGATGCCCTGTTGATAAATCCCATACATCGAATGTCTCTTTTGAGATGTCAACTCCAATAAAATGTTTACTTTTATACATAACCATTAGATTATGAAAGAACGAATCTACGGTAATATAGCAACCTAAAAACAGGCTTTTAGCCCAGAGAACTGATCGTATTGCAGTAGTAAAAGAGTGGTGATAATCTTTGTTGACAGGCTCTGATGGCCTAAATTGTAACTCAACCTTACTCCACTCTTTCGTTCTTTCTGTTTATTGATAAAAGATAAGAAAATGTAAACTTAGGAATTATAAAACGGGTTACTCTCTTACATTAGTTCTCAATCAAGAGAAATATCGTGGGATACCTAAGAAGTGGAGAAATAATGAGGCTACTTATGATATTATTGAACAGTCAATTGATTGGGTGGGGGGTGTAAATGGTTCTTTGGAGTCAGACGGCTATAGCGGGTCGTTTTCAAATACTCACATAGGGGAAACTAGAAAGACAGTAAGGGTTCATTATGTTGATAACGTGTATTATGAAACTCATCCCATATATTCAAGTTTTAATATTCGTAAATTTCATGCAACCTTTTGGTCTAGTGGGATCGACGAATCAAATAAAGTGACAATTTCAATCAATTAGACAAAACAATGCTGGTTATGTACAATAAAACGATAACCAGTATTGTTTTTTTCATCACAGTAGATACGTTATAAAAAAACTTATGCGTACTAATCTTAACGACACTAGATGAGGGAAGTATTGAGTGTTTTAGCCTTAGTGATGGTATGTATTTACTCGCATGGACAAAATGTTCAGGTTGGTGGTACTGTCGTAGACATAGAGACTGGAGAAACATTAATTCATGCACATGTTTACAACCTGCACACAGGTATAGGTGTAATTAGCAATGACTATGGTTTTTTTAGTATTCCTGTCAGTGCAAATGATTCCGTGGTACTGGAAATCTCATATGTTGGCTACGAAAAGAAGATTGTTCGCAAAAAAGCTGAGTCCGACTTGCGACTTACGATAGCTCTCAAAACCGATAACGAATTGCATTCAATTGTTGTCAAGGGCAGATCGGAGAATGTCAATAGTCAGGGTTCTCCAGATCGAATTGCGCTTATCGGCAGTCAGTTAGAAAAGATTCCGGGACTATTGGGCGAACGGGATATCATTAAAAGTTTACAACTTTTGCCCGGGATTCAGATGGGCAAGGAAGGGAGTTCTGGTTTATACGTTCGAGGAGGAGATGCCAGTCAAAACCTAATCCTGCTTGATGGAGTTCCTGTTTACAATATCAATCACTTGTTCGGTTTCTTTTCTGTTTTCACGCCCGAAGCTGTAAAAAGTGTTGATGTTTATAAAGGTGGCTTTCCTGCTCGTTACGAGGGGCGACTGTCTTCGGTCATCGATGTACGCTTGAAAGAAGGTAATTTATACAAAAAGAACCTGGACATTTCTGTGGGGACGATTTCATCCAAAGTGGTTTATGAAAGCCCTATAAAAAAAGGGAAATCTTCGTTTTTAGTTGCTGCAAGAAGAACTTATGCCGATTTGTTTTACACACCTCTCACGTCTTTTAAACAGAAAAAAGTAGGAGGTGGATCTCTGAAAACGAATTTAGGATATGGTTTTTATGATCTGAATGTAAAATCTAATTTCATACTTAATAAAAATAACCGTTTGTATTTAAGCTTGTACACGGGCAGGGACCGACTTCATATCAACGAACATGAGACAAGTACCAGCCAAATGTTGGATGTCTCTGAATTAGACGGCAATACTGAAACAAAGACTAAGATGGAAAACCAATGGGGAAACATCACTGCCACTGCGAGATGGAACAAAATATTTAGCTCGAAGTTATTCGCAAATACCACGATTGTTTTCTCTCGCTACCATTATAATACCGCGTTTAAAAATAATTCAGTTGAAGAACAGTTAAGCGATACGCTAATCGAATCAATCAACTATTTGAATGCCTCGAGTATTCGTGATTTAGGACTAAAGATCGACTTTGATTATGCCATGTCTTCTGCTTGGAACACGAAGTTTGGAGGGAAAGTGGTTACCCATCATTTTGTACCCGGTAACTTAATTATGCAGTATCGATCAGTGTCAGATCCGGATGATAATTTTCAATATGAAACGGAAAAGTCGGATGACAATGTTGTTGAGTTAGATGGGTATTTCGAAAATCACATTAATCCAACCGGGTGGCTCCATTTGAATGCTGGCATGAATGTCTTATTATTTTCAAGAAAGAACAATCCCTACTACTCGTTTCAGCCCCGCTTTTCATGTGATTTCAGAATTAACACTAAATCATCTGTAAAAGCATCAGTTTCATGGATGGCTCAACCCATTCATCTTTTGGTGAATAACGGGACTTCATTTCCGGTTGATATTTGGGTGCCATCGTTAAGGGAAATCAGGCCAGCTTCTGCTTTGACCTTCGATATAGGAGCTCACTATAATTTAGGATCATCGGTTTTACTGTCAGCGGCCTTGTACTATAAGAAAATGGAGGGGGTCATAAATTATAAAAACGGGGAGTCGTTTTTTACCTTGGATAATGATTGGACAAGCAAAGTAATTACTGGAGATGGCGAAAGTCATGGCGCGGAATGGCTATTACGAAAAAACGAAGGTAAAACCACGGGGTGGATTGGGTACACGCTCTCGTGGGCAACCCGCAGATTTTCCGAGTTGAATAGCGGACACACGTTTCCTTTTCGGTATGATAGCAGGAACAGAATCAATGTTGTAGCAGTGCATAAATTGAACAAAAACATTGAGTTATCATTGACTTGGACTTATAGCACCGGTGTTCCTGTGACGATCTCCTCAACATTATACAAAGGGCAGGAGATTTATGAACGCTCTCCTGTTTCCGGAGCTTTGGAAGAGTTCGGTTTTTCCAGCAATCAAGTTTATTCGCCGCAATCGATTACCTACTACAGTGGAATTAATCAGGCAAGACTTCCTGATTATCATCGGCTGGATTTGGGGATCAATTTAATTAAGCAGAAAAAAAGAGGAGAGAGAATCTGGAATTTTTCCATTTATAATGCCTACGGTAGAAATAATCCGTTTGTAATTTATACCAAAAAAGAAGAAGGAAAATTAAAGTTTAAAAATTTTTCCATATTCCGTTTTATGCCCTCCATAAGTTACCGGTTCAAATTCAAAAGCTTTTAATATGAAAAAAAGATTCTCATTTTTTGTGTTATTCATTGTTGCTTTGTCAGCCTGTGTTCAGGATATCGACCTGAATTTTCAGTCTAATGAAAATAAAATTGCCATAACTTGTTTCTTCAACCCCGATTCTATTTGGAAGGTAAATGTTTATAGTACATTTTCAATTAACGAAACAGATAGCCAAACAGGAATTGATGACGCTCAGGTGCAAATTAGAGGGGAAGACGGCACAAAGATACTCCTGATAAACATGGGAAATGGCATGTATTTAGCTCACGAAAAGCCCAAACCCGAAGTTGTTTATAATTTGACCGTGTATTTGGCAGGGCATGATACGATAACTGCAACCAGCAGCATCCCCTCCAAATCACAACTAAATGGAATTGAGTCAGGAAAACTTCCCGAAGATGTTGTTCTGCAAAACAATATTTGGACTGAAATGTATCCCACTAGTTTTACTGTTGTCCCACCATCTCAACAGGAACAGTGTTTTAGGATTCGAGCTATGGTATTCGATACTGTGAAAGGATACAATACCTACCATTTTGATGAGAATTCATTTCTACGGATGAGACAGTTGGGTGTTGACCAAACGGCTATTGATAAACTGGCTCCATTGTCAGGGCAAACCTTTTATGGTGATATTTGCTCTAAACTGGGAAATTACCTCACAAAAGGAGAGCAATCGACTAATTGTGACAAAATTGGTCAAGCAGCCTTTTTAGGGAAAACAACTCAGCGACAAGCTGGTGGTTACAGTTTAATTGATTGCATTTCAAATATTGGTTTGTTTTATCAAACTACTTACGAAACATACACCCTGTTAGGGAAATTCTCGAAGGAAGTGCCTGTGAAAATCTACACGAATAATTTTTATAAGGGAGAATATTGGTTGGAGTGCCTGGATCTAAGTAAAGAGTATTATCAGTTTCAGAAAGATTATTTGCTACAGCTTTCAAACCGGGGCAACTTGAATGCAGCGCCCGTTATTGTTTATTCCAACATTCAAAATGGGACTGGGATTTTTGCGGGATACCAAAAACAGATGATCCACCTGATTACTTATCAAATGATTCTAAAAGACAATTTCTCTTCACTGCATTCATTCTAAGTGCCGTTTGTTGCCTGTAAAGTTTTGCCAGAAGACTGTATTAAATTTTGATCTTGGTGGCTGTTTCGATCATTTGTGCTTTTACTTCTGTTCTTGGATCGTAATAGGAGGTTGGTCAGCAACACGGCTTTCTTGTTTTCTAATAGGGGTAACAACCTGTAACATCACAGTTTTTGTTATTGTACTTTTTCACTCGTTTGCTGAGAAAGTATTTATATTATATTAACTTTGGGAGTTTAACATGTTGTCAGCTGGCAGGGATAGAAAGTCTGTTCAATTATTGAGTTCGTGTTCTGAACTGGAAGAGATTGCTAAATAGTCAGATTCTGATGTCTTTTTGTAGTTGGGTTGAGTGGGGGCGAAAACCAACTAGTTCTATCAGCCGTTAGTCATACAGAAAGAACTGTTGTTTTTCCAACTTCTATTGTGGATTGTTACGATAAATAATCGCTAGAGGTGTCTGTTTTTGTACACATTAGAGAATACCATAAGTGTAATACTTATAAATGATAAGCTGAATGAATAGGCTGTCTTCTAAGAAATTCAATGACCGACCAAAGGTTGTGAGTGATGAGGAATTTGAAGCCCTTTACGGAGAATACTATGACTCATTCGTGTTATTTGGTCAAAAATTTATTCATGATCAAACGGTAGTTGAGGATATTGTACAGGAAGCATTTATCAAATTTTGGTTGAGAAAAAATAATTTTGACAATGAGTATGCGATACAAGCATTTTTATATAAAGCTGTCCGAAACTCCTGCGTCAATTACTTGGATCATCTTCGGGTGCGTCAAAAATTTAGTCAGGAAGTAGCACCTTTTGTCTATAGTGAGGAGTATTTCTCGCAACATGTTATCGAAGAAGAAGTACACCGTATTATTAATGAAGCGGTACAGCAACTTCCAGAATCAGCTCGGGAGATTTATTTAATGAGTTTGAATGGTATTAAGAACAATGAAATAGCGGAAGACTTGAATATTTCAGTCAATACAGTAAAAACTCAGAAGATGAGAGCCAAAAAGATTCTACGAGAGAAATTGAAAAAAATAAATCTCATTTTACTTTGTTTATGAGTGGATTAGGAGTTTGTCTGCAAGACAAATAAAAAATAATTGAATTCTTTGTCACCCACTTTTGAAGGTTGCCTGTTTTTGACTTATATACATGATAATTTGAGAATGGATGACAAAATGAATTTAGAATTCTATATTTCTGATCTAATTGCAAAGAAAATAAAGGGCAGTCTATCAGATGAGGAAGAGCGGTTTTTGGCAGAGTGGGAAGCTGAAAAAAAGGAAAATTCTGATTTGCTGAGAAGGTTACTTCAGTCGCCTCGCGAAGATTACTTGCGTAAGGAGAAGATCCGACAAACCATCAAAAAGGATAAAGGCTGGCAACATATAAAAGCTGGGATTAGGATAAGAAGCCGACGGAGAACGATTATAAAATATACACAATCTGTCGCAGCTGTTTTCGCAGTATTTGTGGTAAGTGTGTACATGATTTCTACTTATAAAAATTCTAATCATACATCAGAGCATCGTGTAGCTAATTACAAACAAGCCATGCTTGTTACCGGAGATGGCGAAATATATCCATTGGACGTCACTAAAGAATCCTTCGTTGATCCGTCAAACCTAGAAAATAATATCAGCCATCTGGTTCAAAATAAAAAACAAGGCTTTATTTCGTTTTTTCGATCAGCAGTGTCCGATACAATCATTGTTCCCAGGGGCGCGAAATACAAGTTTACTCTTATGGATGGAACCAAAGTCTGGTTGAATTCCAATTCTAAACTAGTGTTTCCCACCCAGTTTGAAGGAAATATTAGAAAGATATCACTTAATGGAGAAGGATTTTTCGAGGTTGCTCCCAACAAGGCTGTTCCCTTTATTATTGATGTTGATGAAGCAGAAGTAAAAGTAATTGGCACGGCATTCAATATAAATGCTTATGATGAAAAACATGAAATGGTGACAACAGTTGTTGAAGGTAAAGTTATTGTAAATGATGACCATTGGGAAAAGAAAGAGCTACTGATGGCCAACGAGCAGTTATGTGTGAACACCTTAACGGGAGTTGTGCAGAGGAAGGAGTTAGATGCTGCTATGTTTACAGCCTGGACGCGTGGACGATTGGTTTTTGAGAATGAAAGTTTGGACAGTTTGATGAAGAGGCTTGAACGATTGTATGACGTAAACATAATGATCTCCGACGATGTTGATAAGACAATTAAATTCACGGGTGACATTAAACGATATGACGATCTGAATGACGTTTTGGATATGTTGGCAACAACGCAAAATGTCAAATTTAGCATGGATGGTCATGATGTAGTCGTTAGTAAATGATCAATCATTAGAAAGCATAATTAAATAGCAATACGAGATGTTTGAAGGCAAAGATTAGCGCTATTAAGTTTCAATTCTCTAATCTCTGGTACTTTTAGCATCTTCACAAAATGAGGTATTAACTTAATCACATTCAAAGTATGAAGAAAAAATGTGAAGACTTTTCTTTACAATGGGCAAAATGCCTTCGTATAAGAAAACTTGCGCTTCTAGTCTTGATCGTAAGCTTTACCTGTTTGCAGGTCTCAGCAAGGTCAAGTGAGAGACTCATCGAGCTAAAAATGAATAAATGCTCTTTGGCCGATGTTTTAAACGAACTTAAAAAGAAAACCGATTACACCTTTCTTTTTAATGTTGATGAAGTTGAAAAGCTAGAGGAGGTTAAGCTTAGCTCTAGTCCTAAGACTGTAGAGAACATATTGGATGAATGCCTGTCTGGTTCCAGACTCTCCTATGAGATAAAGGATGAAGTGGTCGTCATCAAATCGAATCCGGACATAGAGCAGCTGAGCACACCGAATGTTCAACCTCAGAAAGTTGGAGAGGTTAGTGGTGTTGTTACCGACGAAGCCGGAGCTCCAATGCCCGGTGTTTCTGTAATTATTAAAGGAACAACAATTGGAGCAGCAACCGACTTCGATGGTCGTTACCAGTTAAAAATTCCCGACAAAGCAAATCAAATACTTGTTTTTTCGTTTATCGGTATGAAACCAAAGGAAGTTAAAGTCGACGGTAAGTCTCAGTTGGATGTGACCTTAGAGTCGTTTTCAGAGAGTTTAAATGAAGTTGTTGTTACTGGTATGGTAACAACTGATAAACGATTGTTTACAGGGGCAAGCCAGCGATTAGACGCTGAAGATGTTAAGCTTGCTGGTATTGCAGATGTTAGCCGTGGTTTGGAAGGACGTGCAGCTGGGGTATCAGTACAAAATGTTTCAGGTACTTTTGGTACTGCTCCTAAAATTCGAGTTAGAGGAGCAACTTCAATTTATGGAAGTTCGAAACCGCTTTGGGTTGTTGATGGCGTAATAATGGAAGATGTGGTTGAGATAAGCTCTGATGATCTTTCATCAGGAGATGCAATAACAATGATTAGCTCGGCTATTGCAGGCTTAAATGCTGATGACATTGCAAGTTTTGAGATTTTAAAAGACGGTTCGGCAACATCAATCTATGGTGCACGGGCCATGGCTGGTGTGATTGTAATTACTACTAAAAGAGGAAAAGCCGGTGTAAGTAGAATTAGTTATACCGGTGAGTATACGTACCGACTAACTCCATCTTACCGCGATTTTAATATCATGAACTCACAGGAACAAATGTCGGTTTATGAAGAAATGCGCGAAGGAGGATGGTTGAATTATGCCGACATTGCGAATGCCCGTGAAAGTGGCGTGTATGGACGTATGTATAGTCAACTGAATCAGATTGATGGATCTGGTAAATTTGTACTCCCCAATACGTCTGAGGCAATGGCCGGATTTTTACGTCAGGCCGAATACCGAAATACTGACTGGTTTGATGAGCTATTCAATACCAATATCATGCAGAATCATTCTGTAAGTATGTCTTCGGGTACTGAAAAATCAAGCTATTACGCGTCAATCAGTGCTTTGGTTGATCCGGGCTGGACGCTTGACAGTAAAGTGAATCGTTATACGGCGAATTTTAATACGAATTACAAGATTCGTGATAATCTGTCGTTAAATACAATTAGCAGTGCCTCATACCGGAAGCAGAAAGCTCCCGGAACTTTGGCTCAGGATGTAGATGTGGTAACCGGAAAGGTTAAACGTGATTTTGATATTAACCCCTATTCTTTCGCATTGAACTCTTCAAGAGCTTTAGATCCGGATAATTATTACATACGTAATTATGCCCCATTCAATATCAAAGAGGAATTGAGTGAAAACAATATTGATTTGAATGTGGTTAATGTTAAATTTCAATCGGAACTGAAATGGAAAGTACTCTCTAAATTAGAGTTAAGTGCTTTGGGGGCATTGAAATATCAAGCGACTTCGCAAGAGCATAATGTCACTGAGTTCTCAAACCAGGCTCAAGCCTACCGGGCAATGGGCAATGTAACCATTCGAGATGACAATCCATTTTTGTATACTGATCCTGACGATCCTTATGCTTTACCAGTTAGTGTATTGCCTCAAGGGGGTATTTATACACGGACAAATTATTCCATGCTCGGATATGACTTAAGGACAACGGCGTCGTATAAAGATGTTTTCAACGAAGCCCACATTGTGAACTTTTATGGGGGAATGGAGATTAACTCAGCCGACCGGAAGAAAACAAGCAATACCGGATGGGGAATGCAGTACTCCATGGGGGAAATACCATTCTACACTTATGAGTTATTTAAAAAGGGAATAGAGGAGAATAATTTATATTATAGTCTTGAGAATACCCGCTACCGGAATGTTGCCTTTTTTGGTAATGCGACCTATTCGTATAAAGCGAAGTATACTTTAAATGGTACATTGCGTTACGAGGGGTCTAACAAATTAGGTCGTTCTCAAAGTGCTCGTTGGCTTCCTACCTGGAATATTTCAGGAGCATGGAACGCACATGAAGAAGGCTTTTTTGAAGACTTAGAGTCTGCAATTTCACATTTTACGCTAAAAGCATCTTATAGTTTAACGGCCGATAGAGGCCCGTACAATGTGACAAACTCGTTAGTTGATATTCGAAGTAAAACTCCGTGGCGCCCGACTGCAGGAGTAAAAGAAAGTGCGCTTTACATCAAATCCCTTGAAAATAGCGAACTGACCTACGAGAAAAAACATGAATTTAACTTTGGAGCTGAAATCGGTTTTCTTAACAACAGACTTAATACCACCTTCGACGTGTATCGACGGAACAACTTTGACCTGATTGGCATTGTTAACACGCAGGGTTTAGGAGGAGAGGTTTCTAAATTTGGTAACGTGGCATCCATGAAATCTGATGGTTACGAATTTTCATTGTCGTCTACCAATATTACAACGAATAATTTCTCATGGGTTACCACCTTCGTCTATTCAAAAGTAAAGAATGAAGTGACCGATTTGGAGACAAGATCACAGGTAATTGATTTGGTAACGGGAACTGGTTTTGCTCGCGAAGGCTATCCCGTACGTTCCATCTTTTCAATTCCATTTGAGGGTTTGAACAGTGAAGGTTTGCCAACATTTTTAAACGACAAAAATGAAACAACAGTGTTCGATGTTTATTTCCAGGAACGTGAAAACCTTGATTTCTTAGAGTATTCAGGTTCGGCTGACCCAACAGATATTGGTAGTTTAAACAATACATTCTCGTATAAAGGGTTTCGGCTCAACGTTTTCATGACCTATTCGTTTGGCAATGTGGTTCGTCTCGAGCCTGTATTCGATAGTTCTTATTCTGACATGACCGCCTTACCCCGCGAGTTTAAAAATCGTTGGGTAAATCCGGGTGACGAAGCCTTTACCGATGTCCCTGTTATTGCTACAATAAGACAAGAGGACAATATTGGGAGATCTGATCTGGCAACCGCGTATAATGCCTACAATTATTCTACTGCAAGAATTGCAAGTGGCGATTTTATTCGAATGAAGGATATTTCTTTATCCTATGATTTTAATAAACAAGTAACAAAGGCGCTTGGGGTGAATAATTTATCTCTTAAAGTTCAGGCAACAAACCTATTTTTGATTTATTCTGATGATAAATTGAATGGACAGGATCCTGAGTTTTTTAATACAGGAGGAGTTGCAGCTCCGGTTCCTAAGCAGTTTACGTTTACTTTAAAGCTTGGTATATAAAAAAGATTAAGATATGAAAAGAATGAAGATACTATATTTCATCATGATGGCCTTACTGGTCTTCTCATGTGATGATTTTCTTGATGAAACTCCGGATAACAGAGCAGAAGTCGATAGTCAGGTTAAGATCAGGAAACTTCTTGTTTCTGCATATTCTGATGGAAACTATGCCTTGGCTTGCGAACTCTCATCCGACAATATTGAAGATACCGGTGAGTCGAATCCGAATACAACTCGTTTATTCGAGCAAATGGCAAATTGGGAGGAGGTTACGGAAGTCGACAATGATGATTTGAAAAATATTTGGGAAGGAGCTTATCTTGCTATTGCTAACTCCAATCAGGCACTGGCTGCCATTGAAGAAATCGGTGAAGAAAATCTACTACCTGAAAAAGGCGAAGCACTGATAACACGTGCCTATTCACACTTTATTTTAGTTAATGTTTTTTGCAAGCATTATAATTCTACAACGAGTGATACTGATTTGGGGATTCCGTATATGGAAGCACCTGAGAACACGTTGAACCCGAAGTATGAGCGAGGTACAGTTAAAGAAGTGTACGAGAAAATAAATGCAGACATTGAAGCTGCACTACCTTTAATTAGCGACGATATGTACGAAGTAGCTGCGTACCACTTTAACCAAAAGGCTGCTTATGCATTTGCTGCCCGTTTTAACTTGTTTTATGAGAATTGGGAAAAGGCAATTAGTTATGCTACCGAGGTGCTAACAACGAATCCATCATCACGATTGCGCGACTGGACGGCCATGGGCGAACTTCCTAGATCCCGCGAGGCTGTAACCAATGCCTACATAAACGATCCTGCTGATTTGTTGGCTGTGCCAACCGGATCTAGTCTGGGGCTTTACTTTGGGGCGTTTTATGTTGGTTCCAGATTTAATCACACTGAGAAAATTGCTGGAGAGCAAACGCTTAATGCTCCAATGCCTTGGGCTCCAGGCGGTGTTCTTCTTGGGTATTTTAATTTTCGGCCATTTGTATACGCAGGAAACAACTTGGATAAAACCTTGTTTTATAAAATTCCATACTTGTTCGAATATACAGATCCTGTTGCAAACGTCGGTTACACAAAAACAGTTATGATTCCATTTACGACAGATGAAACCCTCTTGGTAAGGGCTGAAGCCGAGATCATGTTGAATAGAAATGATGAAGCGTTGGCCGATTTGAATGCCTGGACTCGTGCCTTTTATATTCCAGGCGCGGAAACAACGCTTGATGATATCAACAGTTTCTACAATTCGCTTGAGTATTCTTCTGAAGATACACCAACTCAGAAAAAGATACTTAGCCCGGACTTTGCGGTAGCCGAAGGTATGCAGGAGAATTTAATTCACTATGTATTGCAGTGCCGCCGAATTCTTACTTTGCATGAAGGCTTGCGCTGGTTCGATATTAAGCGCTATGGAATTGAAGTGCCACGCTATCAAATTCAATCGAATGGAACTGTTAAAATTTTAGATGTGTTGGAAAAAGATGATCCACGCAGGGCATTGCAGCTTCCTCAAGATGTTATCTCAGCAGGAGTAGAGGAAAATCCTCGTTAATAATTAACTGTAAAAAAGAAAAATCATGAACAAAAACAGAATAATCTACTGGCTGATGATTGTTATAATCGTGGTTGCTGTTGGGGCATGCACCGAAGAGAATGCCCCCAACCCCGATGTTAGCGTAATTACAGTAGAAAGCAAAACCCAAAATGCTTTTGATAAGTATTTGGACGAAATTTATAGGAAACCCTATAATATTCGTGTCATGTATAAAATGGAAGATATCGAGTCTGACATGGACTACCAACTGGTGCCAGCACTTTATGAAAATTCAATAAAAATGGCCAATTTGGTTAAGTATTTATGTTTAGATGCCTATGAAGAGGTTGCTCCAGATGGATTCCTGGAAAAATATTTTCCTAAAATGATTATGATGGTTGGCTCTCCGGCCTATAATAATAATGGAACAATGGTGTTAGGAACTGCCGAAGGAGGATTAAAGATTACCCTTTACAACATCAATAATCTGAATGTAACAGATATCGCTGCATTGAATGAGTATTATTTCAGAACTATTTTTCACGAATTCTCGCATATTTTGCATCAAACCAAGGACTATTCGACCGATTTTGACAAAATATCAGCAACCGACTACGTTGGTGGTTCCTGGGATGATGCATGGGATTCTGGAGCTTCATTGAAGGCCGGTTTTATTAGTGACTATTCCAGTAAAGAAACCGATGAAGATTTTGTAGAGCTGATTGCTCACTATATCACCAACTCGGAAGAGAGCTGGGCGGCAAAAATGGATGCAGCCGGTGAAAACGGAAGTGCTATTATTGTTGAGAAAATGGCCATTGTGAAACCCTACCTAAAACAAGTGTGGGATATTGATATCGACGAATTGCGTGCCTCTTTTCAAATGCGTGCAAGTAAGTTAGGAGAACAAGACTTTGATAAAATAACAATAGAATAGCAACTATGAAGAATATTATTTATATCATACTGTTTTCTTGTGCACTAAGCATTTTAACCACTTCGTGTGATCATGAAACAGAGATGCTTTTTGATGAGACAGCATCACAACGAAAAACAGCTGCAGTTGAGCAGTATCAGGAGGTTCTCAAGAACTCTGATGAGGGATGGTTATTTCAATATTTCCCGGATAAAGAAAAGCAATATGGCGGTTACAGCTATGTTGTTAAATTTAACGATAACGATAGCGTGGCAGTTTGGTATGAAGGAATGGATGACGTTACCAGTCCTGCCGTATCATTTTACGATGTTATTTCCTATGGTGGCCCTGTATTGACCTTTAATACCTATAATCCGTTCATGCATTATTTTGCAACGCCTTCGGGTGCCGAATACAATGCCAAGGGGGGGGATTATGAGTTTCTGCTGATGTCGTCCGAAAATGATGTGATAACACTGCAGGGAACAAAAACCGGGAATAAAATGCGCCTTACAAAAATGACGGAATCTGCTGATAATTATATCGCTAAGGTTAAAGAGGTTTCTGCTATTCTTGGAGGGGGATCTTTTGACGCTACGATAAATGGAGAAAACGTGTCGGTAGCAGAAATGAATCGTAATTTTACTTTTCAGTACACCGACAACGGTAATGATACATCAATCGTTGTTCCATATATTGTTACCGATACAGGGATTTCATTTTATGAGAAGGTAGAAATTATGGGGCAAACGGTTCAGGATTTTATTTTGGATAAGGCAAACGGTCAGTTAATTTCAACTGAAGGCGATGTGAAGCTTAGTATTATTTACTCTCCGATCCAATTTATCGGGACCTACTGGGTTATTGATACTGATAATAAGACGAATCGCTCCGAGGCTTTTATGGAAGTATTCACTCAGGTAGATGAAGCGAATAAGGTGGCCCACCCGCAGTACCCGCTGAGTAAAGTCATTTATTTGGGAGAACCATTTGAAGGGGACGATCTCGGGTTTGTTATGGGCTTAGGCCCGTACTACATTCAGTATTATCTGTCTTTTACAGGAGTTAGCGGACATGAAGATTACCTTAATGTTGGTAAGATTGGCGGAGGACAAAATTGGCAAGCAGTACCACATGTTAATCCTTTGTTGAATCTAATTGTCGATAATGCGCCTTACCAAGTTGCATTAGATGATGCTGAAAACCCTACCGGATATAGGCTTACGAGTGTCGAAAATCCAAGTGTTTGGTTTATCATACAATAAAAGCTCTGTATCCATAAATATCCATTAATAAATGAGTTGGCTTAAAGATCAGTCTTGAGCCAACTCTTTTTTTTGGTGGTGTTCCAATAATTATAAAACCACCAACTACAGTGGTTCTATATTGGGCTGAACTTCAAAAAAGCAATTGAAAAAGGGGGAACGAAATTTCTGCTTCTGGATTTACAATCTTTATAACCGGATGAACCCTTATTACTATTACTTCAAATCAAGTGCGGAAAGTTGAAAAACCTACCAATTTTTATGATTCCCGATTATTCAATCTGTTTCATTCACTTGTAAGTGGTAGTTATAAAAGGATCCATCAATTTGTTCGTTAAAACGGCAAGTTCTCCAAATCAACATTGCCACCACTGAGAATGATTCCCACTTTTTTATTGGTAACGTCCACTTTGTTTTCGAGAATGGCAGCCAGAGGCACGGCAGCTGATGGTTCCACAATAATTTTCATGCGCTCCCAAATCATACGCATAGCACGAATGATGCTCCATTCGGAAACAGTGACTATTTCATCGGTCTTTCGCTGGATGATCCGAAAATTCAGTTCGCCTACTGATGTTAGTAAACCGTCAGCAATGGTTTTTGGGTTGATTGATGGGATCAGCATGTTGCCATGAAACGAGCGATAAGCATCGTCGGCACCTTCAGGTTCGGCAGCGATGATCAGGCCTTTCGGATTCATAGCTTTACCGGCAATGGAGGTTCCACTCAGTAGCCCACCGCCACCAATAGGGCATAAGATGATATCGAATTCCCCATAATCTTCAAGCAGTTCTTTGGCGGCTGTTCCTTGCCCGCAAATCACCTGAAAGTTATTGTAGGGGTGAACTTCCTTCGCTCCTGTTCGATCTTGAATTTCAAGCAGTGTTTGTTCGCGGCTTTCGAGGGTTGGTTGGCAGTAGGTAATTCTCGCACCGTACGATTCAACGGCTTTTTTTTTAATGGTAGGCGCATTTTCGGGCATTACAATGTAAGCCGGAATACTTTTCATGCGTGCAGCCAGTGCAAGTGCAGCCGCGTGGTTGCCCGATGAATGGGTGCAGACTCCTTTCAATAACTGGTTTTTAGACAACGAAAACACCGCATTGCAGGCCCCTCTGAATTTAAAAGCGCCCACCTTTTGCTGGTTTTCACATTTAAAGAATAGCTTGCCTCTCGTAATTTCATCGATGGACTGAGATGTTAAAACCGGAGTACGATGCACTAGACTTTTGATTCGCTCGTGGGCTTCAATAATATCGTCGAAGTCGGGAGTTTTAAAAATCATGTTTGCTCCTTTATCTTAGATTTTTGCAATCAAGTTTTTAAGAATTAAGGTCATCGAAGGCTCTGAGCGCATGGCTACTTCCTGCACTTCCTCGTGCGAGATCTCCACAATTTCTCCCGGTACGCCACTGTCGGTAACAATGGAAATGCCAAATATTTTCATTCCCATATGCCGGGCAACAATCACTTCGGGTACGGTAGACATGCCTACCACGTCGCCACCCAAAATGCGAAACATCTTGTACTCGGCAGGTGTTTCAAATGTAGGACCTTGCACGCCCACATAAACGCCTTCTTTCACATCAATTTTATTTTTGAGGGCAATAAACTTAGCTTGGTCACGTAACTCTTTGGAGTACACCTGGCTCATGTCGGGGAATCTTGGTCCAAGTTCATCAATATTTTTACCATGCAGCGGATGCTCAGGAAACATGTTGATGTGGTCGCTGATGATCATCAGGTCGCCAACTTTAAAATCGGGATTTAAACCGCCCGTAGCATTCGAAACCATCAGATGATTAATCCCTAGTTTTTTCATTACCCGAACCGGAAAGGTGACCTCTCTCATGTCATATCCTTCGTAATAATGAAACCGCCCTTGCATGGCCAGTACTTTTTTACCGCCGAGTTCTCCGTAAATCAATGTTCCGTTATGCCCCTCAACTGTTGAAACCGGAAAGTTTGGTATTTCTTTGTAGCTAATTTCTTTCTCGATCGTAATTTCGTTGACCAGTCCCCCTAGTCCTGAGCCCAAAATAATTCCTACTTCAACGTTGCCTTGAATATGTTCGCCTATATAATTCGCGGTTGCTTCTATTGTCTTTAACATAGCCTACTATTGTTTTATTAAAACTTTTTCCCTCATGATCCAGAAATTTAATCATGACAGGAATATAATATAATTGAGATTGAATAAAATCCGGAATTGATGTTTCATCGCGAAGACGCATGGCATCTTTCTCCGTTGTGATGATTATTGGATCTTGGCTTTGATATTTCAGATATCGTTCTTCTATTTCTTTGAAATCTTTAACCTCAAAATGATGATGATCTTTAAAGATTAGCTCATCGATGACCGCATAGTGCGATGCCAGGTATTTTTGCAAGAGGGTCGGGTTTGCTATTCCTGCCAGTAAAATAACAGGACGCTTCTTTTTACCATCCATTTCCTCCGGAAGTTCTTTCCGTTTGCCAAAAACAGCAACTGGATTTCCATACTCCATCGTGGTGAAAAATAAGGATTGATACGGTCGCAGGTTGACATCCTTCATGATGATCCGACGCGTTATCGGAGTAATTTCATCAGGACATTTGGTGTAAATAATAATGTTTGCTCTCCGGCGTTGGTATTTGCGTTCGCGCAACCGGCCAACTGGCAAAAGCTCATCTTTATCAATCGGGCGGTTGTAATCAATCAGTAAAATATTAATTCCCGGCCTTACCTGGCGGTGCTGAAAAGCATCATCTAATAAAACTGCATCCGGTGAATTTGCGTCATCTTTCAACAAGTGATTTATTCCGCGAACTCTTTTTTCGTCAACCGCCACCGTAACCTCAGGAAACTTTTGCTTGATTTGAAGGGGCTCGTCACCAACTTCATACGCTTTTGAAGATGTTTCGACTAAACGAAAGCCTTTTGTTTTACGCTTGTAACCTCTGCTCAGTGTTGCTACATTGACATGTTTTTTTAAAAGCTGAACCAGATATTCCGTGTGTGGTGTTTTGCCGGTTCCTCCCACCGTAATATTTCCAATTGAAATGATTGGGATTTCAAATTCAGTAGACTTAAAAATTTTAGAGTCGTAAAGGGTGTTCCGGATGTAAACAACCAGCCCATAAATCCATGAAAGCGGGTATAGAAGGATCTTTAGCATAAACGAATTTTGTACTACGAAGTTATGAAAATTCGGGCACAAAAAAAGAAGCTGCCAGTGTCGGCAACTTCTTTAATTATTTTTTCTTATTCATTAGTCCACTCGAACATCATAAGGCATTTTTGCCATTACTCCACGGGTGTGTTTAATTTCCTTTAGTCGTTGATAAATGGGGTAAGCTTCGCCGATTTCCTGTTTCAGCACCCACATACGAGCCGAGCCAGACATTTCTTTGATCCACTCCTCAAACGGATCTTTCAGTTCAGGCAATGCTTTGATCCGGTAGCGATCCAATCCGGCCATTTCTTTGGCTAAATCAATGGCATCGTTAACTCCGCCATACTGATCAATTAGCCCAATTTCGATAGCATCCGTAGCAGCCCAAACACGGCCTTGTCCAACTTCGTCAACCGCTTGAGTGGTCATGTCACGCCCTTCGGCAACACGACCGGTAAAAATGTCATAACCTTTTTCGATATAGTTTTGCATCAGCCCTTTTTCAAACTCAGTGAGTGGGCGGGTCAGCGATAAAATGTCAGAATGAGCGTTGGTGTTGACCACATCCTGAGTAATCCCCAATTTGTCAATCATAAGCTCATTGATGTTGGGTATTACTCCAAAAATTCCGATTGATCCGGTAATGGTCGTGTGATCGGCCAAAATAGTGTCGGCGGCAGCGGCTATATAATAGCCACCCGAAGCAGCAACATCGCCCATTGAGGCAATTACCGGTTTAGTTTCAGCAGCCAATTTCACTTCGCGCCAAATAACTTCCGAGCCATAGGCGCTTCCGCCTGGGGAGTTGATGCGAAGTACAATCGCTTTGATAGAGCTGTCGCGCCTGGCCTGACGAATGGTTCGGGACAATTTCTCAGAATCTATACCGTCGGTGCCTGATCCCGGCATGTCGATACCACCAGTGGCATAGATCACGGCAATTTTATCGCGAGCCAATCCTTTGCCATCAGTTGGAGCGGGAACTTTTGAATAGGCTTTGATTTCAATCGAACGGACATCCTTACTTTCGCGTGTTGCGGTCAGTTGTTTTAAATCGTCAATCACCTGATCTTTATATTTTAAGGTATCCACCAAACCTTCATTCAAGAGGTATTCAGCACCACGGAAGGTCGTCACTCCATCAGCCAGTTCATTAAGTTTTTCAATAGAAATACCACGTGACTCAGAAATGTCCATCAACATCTGCCTCCACAAGCTACCAGTATATTTTTCTGTTTGTAGGCGGTTTTCAGGGCTCATTTTTTCCAGTAAATAAGGCTCAACAGCTGCTTTAAATTTACCGTGTCGGATGACTTGCATTTCAATGCCAATTTTTTCCAGCGCATTTTTATAAAACATCCGATGCGCACTTAACCCTTTCAGTTCTAAAACTCCTTTGGGATTCAAAACAACCTGATCGGCAGCAGAAGCTAAATAGTAGGCTTTTTGCGAGAAGGTTTCGCCATAAGCATAAATGAATTTTCCACTTTCTTTAAAGTCAATTAGTGCGTCGCGTACTTCTTCAACAGTTGCAAGCCCTGCCGTAATTGTTGAAGGGTTGAGGTAGATCCCTTCGATATTGTCGTCTGTTTTTGCTTTTTCAATACAACTGAGAATATCGTCGAGACCTGTTTGTTTGGTTGCTGCAAATCCGGGCAAGTCTAAATCGCTAAACGGACTGTTATTGGCACGTTCGATAATCTCGTTTTCGAGACGAATAATCAATACCGTTTTATCTTTTACGCTTACCGTATTTTCGCCCATCGAAACCAGTGATGAAACAATACCAATGGATAGGATGGCCATGATAATACCCGCAATCATCACCCCAACAATGGTTGCCAGGGTATATTTTAAAAAACTTTTCATAGTGGTGATTTATAAGATGTCGTTTATACCTTTGTAGTTTTTAAGAATAAGTACGAATTTACAGAATTCGTTACAATTATGTACAAAGGATGGCAAAGCTTTTTTTGCTTTTAGGGGGTAATTTAGGTGATAAGTGCGCGGTATTCGAAAAGGCGCTGGAACTGGTGGAAACGATGGTTGGTTCAATTATTAAATATTCTTCAGTTTATGAAACTGAACCTTGGGGGTTTGAGTCTGACGATTTGTTCTGGAATCAGGCGGTGGTGGTTGACACAGATTTAGATCCGGAAAGAGTACTTGTGCAAACTCAGCTAATTGAAAAAAAGCTAGGGCGTCTTCGTCATTCAGAGCAATATAGCTCTCGATTGATTGATTTGGATTTGTTGTTTTACGATGACCAGATCATTAAAAATGATGGGCTTGAGATTCCTCATCCTCGAATCGCTGAACGGCGATTTGTTTTGCAGCCACTGGTCGAAATCTCACCGGAGTTTATTCATCCCACATTCAATAGAACAATAGCCCAATTACTTAATGTATGCCCGGATCGACTTATCGTTAAAAAGTTATCCTAAGATGAGTGATGAATTTATACCAGTGAATCCCTGAAAAAAATCATCTTGAGAGGAATTCAATACTTTTCAAATTTAATTAACTTGTGGTGCGAGAATTTTTAAAGCGGTAATTAAATCTTCAAAAAAATCAACAATGGGTAATCGTACAAAATTTCCAAAGGTTTTTTGGGTGGCCAACTCGATTGAGGTGCTCGAGCGTTTTGCGTATTATGGTATTTATATGAGTTTCGGTATTTACTTGGGTGAACTTGGTTTTTCGAAAGGAGACCTGGGAGTCATTCAAAGTATTTTTCTGGCGCTTTCGTATCTGATACCGTTATTTTCCGGCACATTTGCTGATCGGTATGGATTTAAGAAGATGTTGATTATTTCGTATATGGCTTATCTTCCTGCCATTTTATTACTGATTTTAACGCAGACGTTCAGTGGAATTGCTCTGACCATGCTTACTATTGGATTTGCTGCCGGTATTTTTAAACCACTGATTTCATCTACTGTTCGAGCAACGACAGATTCGACAAATAAAACACTGGGATTTGGGATCTTTTATCAGATGGTGAATCTTGGCGCATCAGTTGGCCCAATTGTTATGGGGAAACTGAGGGGCTGGTCGTGGGACTATGTTTTTTATACTGCCGCTGCTACCGTGGGGTTGATGTTTATTATTACGCTGCTTTTTTACAATGAACCAGAGCGCGAGCTCGAAGGTGTCACTTTAAAAAAGAAGTTCAGAGACATGGGGGAAGCCCTATCTGACATTAAGTTTCTGAGTTTTCTGGTGTTGCTCGGCGTCTTTTTTTGGTTGCCGTTTTGGGCGTTTTTCAATGTATTGGCTGTTTATATTAACGATTACCTGGATACCGCCTCTCTATATGAATCTGTGCGAATGATATTAGGAACAGGTATTACTCGATTTATTTCAAGTCAGGATAGTGGAGTTTGGCGAATTAACGCTGAAGCTATTTCACACACCGGTTATATTATCATTGTATTTCAGTTGGTGATTTCTCGTATTTTTGAGAAACGCGGTGCCATATCTTCATTTTTATTTGGTTTGGTAGTGGCTGCTTCAGGTTTTGTTGTGCTTGGTTTATCGGTCACTATAGCCGGTGGCTTGGTCTTTCTGGGAGTCTTTCTGTTTGCTGTTGGCGAAATGATTTCGGCACCACGAATTCAGGAATATATTATGTGGATTGCCCCCAAAGAAAAGGCCGGCCTGTATATGGGAACCAATTTTCTGGCTACTTTTATCGGAGCTGTCTTAAGTGGACTTTATACTTGGTTAATGGGAATCTATGAGACATCCGGTCATCCTGAATACATCATGTATACGTTGACTATTCATATATTGATAGGACTTCTCGCGATCTATCTTTTTATTCGAAGAGTTGGTGAATTTCAGGAGAGAACCGAGTAGTTTTGTGATCCGGAAAGAATAATGAAGATATGAAAATAAAAAAGCACTCAAATTTTGAGTGCTTTTTTTGTTGACCCGCCAGGGCTCGAACCTGGACTCTTCTGGACCAAAACCAGACGTGTTGCCAATTACACCACGGGTCAATCATTATTGCCTTTTCTTTAAAGACGCTGCAAAAATATAAAAAAAATCATTCGCCCAATCATTTTTAAAGAAAAAAAACAAGCTTTTTAAAGGGCATCACCGAAGCGAATTGAAAATGAGTATTTAGCTGTTTTCAAATTTTTTCGAACCGTATAGTTTCGCAAGCAATTTTTTCCCGCGCGACCGGATACCCGCTGAATCATGAACCTCTATTTCATGTTCAATCAACTGAACAAGTTCGGGCTTGAATTCAGGAATCGTTTTCGAAATCTCAAATAAAATCTGCATCGCGTGAACACGAATGGCAATGGGGCGTGAAGCATTTGTAAATTCGGTTATTGCATAATCCCACAGGAAAAATAATTTCTCACTGGCTATCGGATTGAGACTGATCAGTTTCAATAGGTGTCGAAGCTTACTCTCATTCGAAATAAAAGTTAGTGTTTCAACAAACTGTGAAATAAATGGACGAACCAGTTCCGGTTTCTTTTCGTGGACCTTGTCGATGATCCAAATAGCTCGCCAGCTTTGTTTTTTTGAGTCATTCAATCCGATGTCAATTAGATTTTTAATTTTATTGGGGTAGTCAATTAAGTAATCAATCAGAATATGAATGTTTTCCCAAGTGTCTAAAAAAGTATAAAACTCTTCACGTTTCATAGCTTAATAATTCCTTCTTTTGAATCATTAAAGATAAGGTTTTGAGTATCGAAGAGCAATAATTAAAGTGGCTTTGCCAAAACGAATGTGATTGCGGAGAAGATAAGTGCCCATCCTAAAATAGAAAGAACCATATAGGCAAACACATATTTTTTTCTGGAATAATATCGATTCAGTAAAAATGCTCCCAGAGGAATACTGAGCAATATTGGTGTAGCCACGATTATTCCTAAAAAACCATATTTGTTTCGGAACTTCACGAAAAATCTTCTTTTCCGTAATGATTTGGGTGATTTAATTTTGAATTTCTGAATGAAACGATTCAAATCAACCCGGAGATATTTAGCGGAAAAATGAACGGCATGAATTTTATTTCGTTTTATGAAATTGATTAAAACGGTACTCAGGTAGTAAAAAAAGAAAAAACCACTAATTCCACCTACGGTTACGGCAATAATAGCCTGTGTTTTATCCAATCCGATGAGCAATGCATAAGGAAATGTGATAAAATATTTAACTGTAGCTAAAAGGAAAACATGAATTAATTTTACAACTCCGAATAAGTCCATCCCCGCAAAAAGTTTTTCTATTGAAAAAAATATCAGATCTAAAGTTGGAGAATAAAATTGGCATTTGAGCATGTTGTAGTTAAAGTTTAATATTTGTTAATATTGTAGTTCATAATTATTTAACCTTACTTTTCTTAAACCACAAGTGGTTGCATTAAAAGCATGATCGAATGTTGATGAATTGTTCTGTCGAATTTGAATCACAAAGTTCAGAAAATGAAGATTCTTGTAAGTGCTTGAAATTCTGAGAGTCTTTAGTTTTTACTTCAAGTTTGCCAGTATAATTGGCTCAATTGCGATATGAAAACGGACATTCAGCAAAGCATTTCATATCTTTGTTCAAAATTACTTTTTTTATTGATCTATAAGGATTGGAAAAATGAAAGAAATGAAAGAATGGTTCCATAGCAAGGAATGGGTAGGATCAGCTGATGTACAAGCCCATGCGTCAATTAATTTAAGTAAGTTTTACGAGCAGTATCATGCTCAACCGGAGTGGTGGCAAAAAGTATTCGACTTTTTAAAACAAGACTTAAATTCGTTGGCGATGGGGAAGTATCTGTTGGAAGGAGATCATGTATTTGCAATGGTTTCGGAATATGAGACTAAAAGCCCGCAGGATGCAAAGTGGGAAGCTCATAGAAAATATATCGATTTACAGTACGTTATTTCAGGGCAGGAAGTAATAGGTGTTTTGCCACTCGAAAAGACTGTCGATCCCCAAAATTATAACGAGCAAAAAGACTTGATTTTCTTTGGCGAACAAGATGGTGAATTTTTTACTGCGACACCAGATTGCTTTTTCTTGTTTTTTCCGGATGATGTGCATCGTCCTTGTATGATGATCGAACAGTCGGAATCCGTAAAAAAGCTTGTTATTAAGATTGCCGTTGCCGAATAGATCCTAGTCGGGCAAAATGTTACTTTTGGTGATTTAGTAGTACTTCTGCGTTTTTAATGTTTCGTAAATCGAAGTGTTCATTAAAAGCAACAGAAAGAGGTAGCCAAAATCTTCAACTGGGATAGTGAATACCCTAATGTTTAGTACGTGCGCCGGATGATATTCAACAACAGGCAGGGCTGTCAGTACACCATTGATTATCAAGAAAGGTATCAATGCAATGAAGTAGGAGAAATAGAATTTCGTTAGGTGTTGCTTAAATTGGTTACGAAAAATAACGTAAGCGAGGAATATTCCTGCAAACAGAAAATTAAAGAAGGTGTAAAGCTGCCCACGGTTAAAATAACTGATTGTTGCGAATAAGACAATTAAACCCAGACTGGTAACCAAAAACAGATTTGGAAGTTCAATTTTGGGGATGTACGATTTTAGTACTTCGTAAATAAAAAGACACGCATACGGCACAACTAGAAAGAACAGCCACTCTTCGATGGGGAGGCCTTGGAAATAATAGCCTAAAACATACTTGTGGTTGAAACTCCAGATTTCAGCTTGAGTGAATTGAATGTCCCAATAAATGAAAACGGCAGCGGTAATTAAAATAGCTGGAAACAGATATTTCCAATTCGTCCAAAAATGTACCTTTTTATCGAAACTTAAAGCCAAAGGAATAACAATGGTTTCTACTAATAAACTGGCATAAGCATACTGTTGTAGGTTCATTTACAGAAGGTTAAATGTGTTTTTGAAATAGGCGTTTGCCAGAAGATACATTTTTTTTGGGTTTGAAACCCGGTAACGAGTCTTTAATATTTGTGATGGATTTGCTCGTTTAATCTTCCGAAATAACCTTATATAGTATATGTAAGCCAGATAAACTCCGAAACGCACTTCCTTTTTAAGGGCTTTCAAACCCTGAAAAGCTGCCGCAAAATCACCTTCTATTTCACGCTCTATTTGTGCTTTTGTGTCTTTATCAAATTGGTTGAAGTCAATATTTTCAAAATAAATTCGTCCTTTGTTTTCAAAATCATCCTGAGCGTCGCGCAAGAAGTTTACCTTTTGAAATGCTGCTCCCAACTTGCGTGCAGGATTAACCAACTGATCATATTTTTCAGGTTCGTCGGCATAAAAAACACGCAGGCACATCAATCCAACTGCTTCTGCCGATCCGTAAATATAGGTTTTTAGCATGATCGGATCATAGGTCGTTTTGTGCAAATCGAGCTCCATGCTATAAAGGAAAGCATCAATCAACTCCTGCTCAATATGATAAGTGCGAACAGCTCGTTGAAAACTGTCGAGAATTGGATTGATGCTGAAACCTCTCTCTATTGCGATGAAAGTTTCTTTCTTAAATTCGTCGAAGATAGTTTCCTGATCCTGCTCAAAAAACGTGTCTACAATCTCGTCGGCATAACGCACAAACCCGTAAATGCTGTAAATAGCCGGGCGGTACTTCTTGTTCAGCATGCGTACACCCAGCGAAAAAGATGTGCTGTAATTATGTGTCGTGATCCGGCTACAAGCGAGATTGTTTTTATGATAAATATCCATGGTCTTTCAATATTCGTTCGGTTACTAGTCTTGAGCTTATTACAGTCATTGGCAGTCCGGTTCCGGGAACTGTTGATGCTCCGGTGTAGTAGAGGTTTTTGAATTCTTCATCTTTGTTTGATGGTCGGAAACCACCCACTTGATTCAAATCGTGAGCGAGGCCGAGACCACTGCCCTGATACAAATTAAAAGTGCTTTCCCACTGTTTGGGAGTGTAAATGATTTCCGATTCGATATGCTTGGCAAAATTGAATCCGGTTCGTTCGCTCATGTCTGCTATAATTGCGTCGACAATGTCGTGGGAATCATCCCAATCCGGTTTGTACCGAAGATCGGGTACCGGACAAAGAATGAAAACACTTTCTTTACCTTTCGGAGCATAGCTTGGGTTGTGCATCGACTGGATATTTACATAATAATACGGCTTGTCCAGTTTGATACTGTTCTTAAAAATCTTATTGGCATACTCTTTAAAGTTTCTACGCAGAAAATAATTGTGGTGGTACATTCCAGTCACTTTTGTATCCAACCCTAAGTAGATTGTTAGCGGAGCCAAGGTCCATTTTTTCTGATCTAATTTTGCAGGCGCATATTTTTTTCGGTTCATCACGTTGCCTCTAAATGCGGCGGCATCAGCATTGACCACGAAAACATCAGCTTCCCATTTCTTCCCACTTTTATCGTAGAAAGCTGTCAGCTGATTATTCGTTTTTTGAAAATGATCAATCTCTACTCCATAGTGCATTTTAATACCTCTTTTTTTGAGTTCGTCAACCATGCCTTCCACAATTTTGTACATGCCTCCTTTTACGTTGTAGTAGCCGTCGTGTACCAGTTCGGTATAATTGAGCATAGAATAGACAGCTGGTGTATCGAAAGGAGTGGCACCCAGAAAAAAGCCCACCAACGAGAAAATCACTTTGACCTCGAACGAATCAAAGTTTTTCTCCATTTCTCGCCACATCGAGTAAAACATTTTTGGAGCATGTTTAATTGGTACACGGGTTAATTGTAATAAGTAGGAGAGTAGACTGTCAAAATTTTGTTTGATAACAATATGCTCTGTGTCATGAAAGATCTCGCCGGCTGATTTTAGAAAACGTCGGATTTTACGTTCCAAATCCGGTTCTACATTCTGAAATTCTTCTGCCAGCTTTTTTAGGTTCTTATAAATTAAGTATGATCTTTCGTCTCCTTCAAAATGAACAGAATACAGCGGATCCAGTTCGACGAATTCAAAAGGCATTTTGATTTTGCAGTAATCCGCAAGTTCCTTAAATTCATAGCTCATACTAAAAAAAGTAGGAGCCATGTCAAACTTAAACCCATCTTTCTCCAGTAAGTTCAACCTCCCCCCCGGACGATGGTATTTTTCTACCATCTCTACCTCATATCCATCTGTTGTAAGTCTTAGCGCGGTGGATAGGCCAGCAAGTCCTGTTCCTACAATCAGTGCCTTTTTTCCCATGTTTGTTCAATAAATAGTCTATACACTTAAACAAAATTGGCGCAAAATGTTTTAGATTAGATGAAGGTTTTTTTTAGTAACCAGATTTAAAAACATGAAACAAAGGAAATTGAATGGCATTGTGATTGGATCAGGGGTTGCCGGTTTGGCTGCTGCCATTCGCTTGGCTCGTTTAGGCTTTGCCGTGGATGTTTTTGAACAGGCTGCAAATCCCGGAGGAAAAATCAATGAATTTTGTCAAGATGGCTTTCGCTTCGACATGGGACCATCGTTATTTACCTTGCCTCATTTAGTTGATGAATTGCTTGACGAGGATTTAAAATTCGAGTACCGAAAACTAGGTGTGGTAACAAAATACTTTTTTGAAGATGGAACAAGATTGTCGGCTTTCTCTGATGTCGATAAATTTGCTCGTGAGGTTGAGGCAAAAACGCAAGTTTCTGAAAAGAAGATAGCTGCTTATTTAAAGCATGCGGCAATGGTTTATCAACTTACAGCGCCAATATTCATATTCAATTCCTTTCATCGACTTTCGAAATTGCTGACTTGGGACAATCTTCTGAAGGCGTTGCAATTTGCCCGACTCAAGGCTTTTTCAACACTTCACAATTTTAACGAAGAGTCTTTCATAGATCCGAGAATTGTTCAGATGTTTGATCGCTATGCCACTTACAATGGCTCTAACCCCTACAAAACACCAGGGACGATGAGCGTTATTTCTCATTTGGAACACAGCCTGGGCGCTTTTTTCCCTGCTCACGGAATGTATCAAATTACGAGTTCGTTGGTGGAACAGGCGAAACGACTGGAAGTCAATTTTCATTTCAACACGCCGGTTGAAAAGGTACTGGTGGAGGAAAAGAGTTTGAAAGGAGTTGTGGTAAAAGGCGAAACGAAAATTTGCCATGTTTTGATTAGCGATGTGGATATTCATCAGTTTTATTCGGATTTGTTGCCGGACAAAAGACGATTGACTCGAATTGAAAAAGCAGAGCGCTCTTCGTCGGCCTTGATTTTCTACTGGGGAATGAAAAAGCGTTTTGACCAACTGGATTTGCACAATATCTTTTTTAGTGCTAATTACGAAAAGGAGTTTTCATACTTGTTTGATCGAAAGGAAATTACAACTGATCCGACAGTTTATGTGTTTATCAGTAGTAAGGAAAATTCGGACGATGCACCTGACGAGATGGAAAATTGGTTTGTAATGATTAATGCGCCCGAGAACGTGGGGCAAGATTGGGAGAGGTTAAAGTTGGAGACGAGAAGGAATATTTTATCAAAGCTGAATCAGTTACTGGGGGAAGATCTGGAAAGTCAGATTCTTTTTGAAAAAACGCTGGATCCGGTAAAAATCGAAGATCGAACGGGTTCGTTTCAGGGGGCGATGTATGGACCAAGTTCAAACAGCCCATTTTCAGCGTTCAATCGGCATCCGAATTTCAGGCGCGATTTGAAAGATATTTATTTTGTGGGTGGAAGTGTGCATCCGGGTGGCGGAATTCCGCTGTGTTTATCGTCAGCAAAAATAGTTGCCGAGATGGTTGAAGAAAAGCTAAAAACAACATGATTGAAAATCCTAAAATTATAAAGTCAGTCAAAATAATCCTCGGTATTCTTTATCTGGTTGGAATCGTTGGCTTTTCATTCGATGAAACCTATCCGATTTTTTTAAGTTTGACTTCTTTCAACTTATTGTTGACCATCATTTTGTTGTTCGTTTTTCATCAAAAGTGGATTTTTAAAGCGGGATTTATTTTCCTGACAATAGGCTTGGTCGGATTTTTAGCCGAAATGATTGGCGTAAATACTCAACTGCTTTTTGGCCAATATACTTATGGGAGAGCTCTGGGCTTAAAATTAAATAATACTCCTTTGCTGATTGGCGCGAACTGGCTGCTTTTATCATACTGCATTTTCGCCCTTTTTAGCAGTATCAATCATCGATGGTTTTTCCCTTTTCTTGGGGCTTTGTTGATGGTTGGGTTTGATTTTGTGATGGAGCCGGTAGCTACTGCTTTGAAAATGTGGGAGTGGCAAACTGAACAAATTCCGCTAAAAAACTATTTAGATTGGTACTTGGTGTCGTTATTCGTTTTTTCGTTGATGCGAGCCGGGAAGTTGCAGGTAGAGAATAAATTGGCTATTTGGATACTTTTCCTGCAATTAGCCTTTTTCTTGAGCTTAAACTTGACATTAAACTTAATTTGATGGGTGTTTTTGTTGCCATAGTTGTTATTGCATGCTGGTTGGTTCATTTACTTTACTGCTTGCTCTTTTTGCAGGTCGATGGCGAATCGGTTTGGACATACTTGCATGTAATTATTCAGGCATACTTGTATACCGGTTTATTTATCACCGGGCACGATGCGATGCACGGTTTAATCGGCAATAAAATGAAAGTCAACCACATTTTCGGATGGATGTCATCGTTGCTTTTTGCTGGGCTTTCTTACCAAAAACTGAGGAAGAACCATTATTTGCATCATCAGTTTCCAGCAACAGAGAAGGATCCGGATTACTATGTCAAGTCGCAGAATTTTTTCGTTTGGTGGTTTATGTTTTTGAAACGCTATGCAACCATTTGGCAATTCTTGTTTATGGCGATGGCGTTTAATCTTTTAAAAATTTGGTTTGAACCAGATCAATTGATTGTTTATTGGATTATTCCGGCAATATTGGCTACATTTCAGTTGTTTTTTGTTGGAACATTCTTGCCACATCGAAAACCACATCAGGAAAAAATGGAGCCGCATAAGGCACGCAGTCAGAGAGGACCACATTGGTGGGCCATGTTAAGTTGTTATTTTTTTGGTTACCATTGGGAACATCATGAAGTTCCTCGTATTCCCTGGTGGCAGTTGTACAAGGAGAAAAACAAGATGAAAATGAATGAAGATAGGATTTAGTATGCAGAAAATAGGACTCTTAATTTTGGGGTTAGTGCTTTTTGTTGGACTCACCTCTTGTGCCCAAACGTCACTAGAAAAGGCTCGTTGCCAGTTAAAGAAGACCTACATTGAGGGGGATATGGAAAACTGGGAACAACATATCCAAAAAATGGAGAAAGAGTCTGATGGTTCGCTGGAATGGCAGCTTGAAATACTGATGGCCAGATACGGTTTGATTGGTTATTATTTAGGGAATGACAAAAAAGAAAGCGCTAAGGAAATCCTTGACACTGCTGAGGATATGCTGGATCAGTCGATTGCTAAATTTCCCGATTCACCAAAATTATACTGTATTCAAACGGCCTTTTACGGATTCCGAATTGCCTTTTCAATTTTTAATGCTCCCCTTTTTTTACCCAAATTACAAAAAAGCCTAAAAATGGCTGAAGATCTCAATTCAAACGAGCCTTTTCTGTGGTTGGAAAAAGGAAACCTGCTATTTAATCGTCCCAAGGCTTTTGGTGGAGATAAAGTGCAGGCAATCGAAGACTACGAAAAAGCGCTCGACCTTTTTCAAGACGATGAAATGGCCGACTGTAGTTGGATTCCTGTTTTGCTTCAGGCGCTTATCGTAAAAGCCTATTACCAAACAGAACAAACTGAAGCTTATCAGGCATCTCGTCAACAATTAGAAAAAAAGTACGGGCGAATGACTTGGCTTGACTACTTTGTAAGCACAAGCATTATGGATTAAAACTTACCTCACCGGATAATAAATTGCTGTTACCCATTTTGATACATCCGGTTCTTTTTGCGGATCGGTCAGGTATTTCTCCATCGGACTGCCAACAAGCTCAAAGCCATTTTCGACTATCCAGTTTTGTATAAATTGATGTGTTTCACCCAGCGTTTCGTGCGATCCAAAATGATCTGCTGTGGCATATTTTTTAGCGGGCATGACTCCCGAAATGATATCGCCGTTGGTTTCAGTTTTATACTCAACCGGAATACCACATTCCAAATCAATCATTGTTCCATCAATTTTATGGTAGATCGCATAAGGAGTATCCGTCATCATTAAGTCATTATTGTCAATGAAATTCGATAGCTTTCCATACATCACTCCCATTTGGGTTGAAGTGTTTTCAAATTGAATATTACTGCGCATACTCACGTAATTAAACTCAGGAACAGTGACTATTTCAACAATGGGTCTCCCCTCCTGGACAATGGTTTCAGAGACAACGCCTAGGTTCTCAATTCCTTTTTCAAAATCTTTCCCGAGCATCGAATCAAACATCAAACCCATCCAGCGGTCAGCCGGATTATTGCCCAAATCTATGTCAAATCCCCAGGTAACTTTCGTGCCTTTTCCGATCTCTTCAAATAAAAAATAGCCTGAAGATGTTCCCTTTTCCATAAAATCCATTTCTGTTGCAATCGAATCGTAGGGCTCCGAAACTGTAATGGTCAATCTCCCCGAGCCAACGTTAGAATCTTCACTTTTCCACGTATAAGCAGCGCCTTCTCCGACACCTGTATTTTCAAATTCAACTTTCATTTCCGGATCAATTTGATTCCATACGGACCACTTTTCCCAGGTATGCAAGTTATTAACCTGATTGAAAACAACTTTGGGGGGAGCTTCAATTGTACCGCTTCGTTCAACATGAACCTGACGAGGTAAAAAGAACGCGACTATTACTAATGCAAGGGCGACGATAAGCAAGCCGATTAGAAACTGTTTTAACTTTTTCATAGTGAAAATTCTAAGATTGGACAATGATGTGATTTGACATTCAATATACAAAAATCATTGGGTGATGTAAACAGTTCGATAATTTAAACTTTGTTAGGCCGGCAGAGGAATGATCAGACCCTCAGATTTGGACAAGAGCAAAGTGTCTAAATGATGGCTTTAAACGAAAGGATAACATTGCGTCCGGCGGCGACAATTCCTGAAGAATATGGACGATACCGCTTATCGAGAATACTTTCAATCCCTAAATTCAGGCTGTATTTTTTTGTTAATTGAAATGATGAGTTTAGGTTCAGCGTGATCCAGCCGGGCGAATAGGGATTACCATTGGAGTCTTGAGCGTAGAGATCGGTTTTCTCCCGTTCGCTTGGAGCTAATTTCGAATTCGAAAGTTTAGCATTGAAATTTAGATACAGGTCGATGGTTTTATTGTGATCATTGTACAACAGATGAGAACTGCCAAATACTGGAGCTACATGTCGAACAGGCATTCCCTCGCTGTCCTCTCCAAATGTAGCCGTAATGGAATTCCGGCTGCGTATTTTCGATGAAAGTATCCACTCCATACTGAGGTCTCCACCATAAATGTGTGCATAGTCTGAATTTACGAGTGCTTCTACACGGCTCATTTCTCCTTCGTACAAAACAGAATCCTGACCATTCAGCGAAAAAGGACGGCGAACCATCGCATCGTTGAGGTAAGTGTAAAAGAAGTTAAGCTCCAGTTTGGCTAGATTTTTCACGCTTCGTAGAATGCCGATTTCGACGTTCCGGGCATATTCCGGATTTAAATTCGGGTTGGGAACTACTACATTTCCCGGAGAGGAGTCAAATACTTTGGCAATATCATCAATGTTGGGGGCGCGAAAACCACTGGATGCGTTGGCGTTAAGTTGCCAATATTCAGTAGGGTGATACACTAATCCGATATTTCCGGTAAATGACGAGTGGGTATTGTCAAACTCATCTGTAGGGAAATCAAAGAATTGCCGGTCGAATTCGCCTTGGAGTTGATTGATGGAAAAACGACCTCCCAGATTCAAGGTGACTTTTTGGTGTAGTGAAAGTTTGTAGCTGGCATAGGCTGCCAAACTTGAAGTGGTTGAGCTGTCGGGATAGCGAGATGAAGTTTCCTGCGTTTGAGTGGTGTTCACGTTTTTAACGATTCCTTTTGAATTCAGCCAATTAAAGTTTCCCTCGAACCCATAATACAGAGAGTTATTTTGGTCAATTTTTTTGTCGAGATCAAAATTTAAGCTAAGTATGTTCAACTTCTCTGTTCGGCTGGTTAGCTCTTCATGGCCTAATTTTCGACTGTGACGGCTTTCGGTAAAGTTCTGCCAACCTGCTAAAAAGCTTGTTTGATCGAAAAATAAATTTTGAGTTTTCTTTTGGATTTTAAGTGAGTGTAAATTCCACTTTTGAGGACCATAATACCACTTGGCGTATTTAAGTTTCTCGTCGCTATATTGAATCAAGCGGTCGTAGCGCGGAATATTGGAAGTTGTTGACCAATGAAAGGCATAAACCAAATTCCACCGTTCGTTGGGGCGGTATCTGATTTTTTGCAGGTAGTTAAACTGACTGTATCCAGTTCGAACCTGTTTGCGCCAGTCCGGATTTTCAACGATTTGATTATTTTCAACATATTCAGGCCTTAAATAGGAGTCCGGCCCATGTTTCCCCATCATAAGGTCGTCAAAGTCGGTAACAGTAAAACTGGCTACTGTCGCCAGCTTTTCATTACCGAGGTTAAAATCAGCATGAATTGTTTTTTCGAAGTTTGCACTGGCGTATCGTACATAGGCATGGCGCGACTGTTTGTATCGTTCGTTGGTTGACAATTTGGGCGACAAGGTTTGAAAGTGAAGAACACCGCCCAAAGCGTCGCTGCCATAAATGACGGAACCGGGGCCAAAAATAACTTCGGTGTGCTGAATTGAAGCTGCATCCAACGAGATAATATTGTGCAAATTGCCATTGCGGTAAATGGCATTGTTCATCCTGACGCCATCAATGACCAACAATAACCTGTTTGCTGAAAAACCTCGAATCATTGGACTGCCGCCTCCCATCTGGCTTTTTTGAATAAAAACGCCGCCTTTTGTATTCAATAAGTCTGCTGTTGTTTGTGGGTTCGCCAAAGCTATTTCTTCTTGATTGATACTGACTATCTGGTTGGGAACTTCCAGTTTTGACTGACTTCTTCGATTGGCGGAAACAACAATTTCGTCCAACTTTACCGGGTCAATTAGCAATTCAACCTTGTAGTTGAGCGACCAAAGTGTTTGTTTATTGGCTTTGTAATTGAGGTACGAAGAGTGTTTGAAATGAATCGCTTCGTCCGGATGAAACTGCCTGATATCTACCAATCCCTGTTTGTTGGTTTGTGTGCTTCTGGTTTCAGAAAAAACGATTACACCTTCGATCGGGTTTCCTGTTTTTGCATCAGTAACTAAAAGCCGCTGTGCATAAAGGAAAGTTGAAATAAAGAGCGAGCAAACAAGCAAAATTATTCTGACCACCTGAGATTGATTTTTGGTAAAAATACGAACCAGTCTCTTTGTTAGCAATAATTATGCCGAGCGAAGAATTTGAGCAAGAACTTCGAGTGTGTTGTCCGGATAGTTAATTTGCAGTGAATCAGATTGATTGATCCATTCATCTATTTTTTTAGTTTGATTTTTTAATTCAGCTAACACGATCACTCCCATTTCACCTAAGAACGCGGCATTGCAAGCTTGTTCATATTGTTTTTTCATCGGGATAACACAGAGCTTTTTACCCATGAAAATGGCCTCGGCAGGTGTTTCGAAACCAGCCGCACACAAGATGCCGGTGCATGTGGTAAATGATTGGGTAAAGTGTTCGAGTGAAACCGGACGGATTCTAACATTCCCTTGTTCATAGGTTTTTGCACTATGCTTTGAAAACACTTCCCAGCGCACTTCGTTGAATGGCGATAAGGCGGTGATAATTTCATCATCGCTGTAGGCCGGCAGGTAAACCGTGTAATGCGATAGCTTTTTCTCTTTAGCCTTTCGGATGGCAGAGCGAATAACCGGAGTGAAATTGTTCTCATCCAACTTCTGAAAGTGGAATCCATATTTTTTAGTGCTTGGAGCGTATTTTTTTAGAATCGTATTTCCCAACCAATCTGCTTTTTGGGGTTTTGGCGCATTTGAGTGAAGTACGGCATTTTGATGACTCACCCCAGCGGCTTTTTTCCCTCGCAGTTTGCATGCCCAGGCAGTAACAGGCTCAAAATCGCAAAGCACTAAATCGTAATTATCGAGCGGCAGTTTGTATACATCTTTAATAAAGCGAAAAGGCTTTAATTTCAACAAGGTTTTCAAAAAGCTGACACCGCCCTTTTTTCCAAAAATAAAGCTTAACCCATAGTATTTGTATTTGACATCGAACGGGAGCTGTAGATCTCCTTGAATACCGCTCACCAAAACGTCGGTTTCCACCATTGTTTTTAGTAAGGGAACAATTTCAGTTGCCCGGGCCAGGTGGCCGTTTCCTGTGCCTTGAATGGCGTATAGTATTTTCATATTTCAGCTTACAATAGGTTGGCCACTGCTAACTCCTGGAAGAGCGATTTGTAGACTTCCTTTTTATTAGGAATGTCCGGTTCCTCATTGTTTTCATCGTCTTCCTGATTATCGATATAATGAAAAAGATGCCATTTTTTATGGTGGTACTCGGCTGTCGTAAAATGTTCTACCCAGTCGCCACAATTGATATAGCGAACTAAACCATTCGCCGTGAGTGTCGACTTATCTCTCGGGATATGCGTGTGCCCGCAAATTACGGTTTTGTAATTGCGTTCGCCACTAATTTTGGTGATCACCTCTTCAAAGTGTGTGAGTTGAGTTTTATCTTTAATCAACTTCTCTTTTATGCTTTTGTAAATAATTACATCCTTTAACTTGAACAGTCGCAACATGGTATTGACGGACTTATTAGCAACAGTAAGTAATCCATAAATTGCGGCTCCAAATTTTGCCAGCCACTTGGCTTGATGGATGACGTGGTCGAACAGATCGCCGTGAAAAATCCACGTTTTCTGGTCGTCCAAGTCTAATATTAACTGGTTGACGATTTTTAAGTTCCCCATTTCGGCACCATTGAACTTCCGCAGGAATTCGTCGTGATTGCCGGTGATATAGAAGATTTTTACTCCCTTCTCCAGCATCTTAATAAACTGGCGAACCACCTTTAAATGGGGCTTTGGGAAGTAGTTTCGTGAAAAACGCCAGGAGTCAATGATGTCGCCATTTAAAACTAAAATTTCGGGATTGATTGATTTCAGATATTTTAGCAATGGTTTGGCTTTACAAGCGTGAGTCGCCAAATGTACATCTGAAATAACAGAAACTTTTAAATCTCTTATTTTCGATTTCATGAATTAAGTAAAATAGTTGATGCTAAGATTGCTAGTCTTTGTTAATCAGTAATTAATACAATGTGAACTTAATGATCACAAGAGAAAATTATTCGTTTCTTAATTGATTTGTATTGACCGAATTCACCTTCGCAGTGAGTTCTTTTTTGTTTCTTTAAAGAAAAAATAGCGATGAAGTTAGCTTCCATTCTGGTTAGTCTGTTGTTCTTCTTTTCTTGTCAGCAAAAGAAGAACCTGGTTGTCAATATAGAAACTGAACTTGGTTCGATCTTGATAGAGCTCTATTCTGACAAGGCGCCCGTAACAGTTAAAAAATTCTTGAGGTTGGTTGATGATGGCGTGTATGAGAATTCTTCTTTTTATCGGGTGGTGCGATTAGATAATCAACCTGAAAATCCGATTAAAATTGAAGTGATTCAGGGCGGTTTGAGAGATGATCAGTTAATTGAAATGCACGAGCCAATTGTTCATGAAACAACTGATGAGACCGGCATCAAACATTTGGATGGAACTTTTTCAATGGCCAGGCTTGAACCGGGAACAGCATCGACTGAATTTTTCATTTGCGTGGGAGATCAGCCGGATTTAGATTATGGCGGAAAGCGGAATCCTGAAGGACAGGGGTTTTCTGCTTTTGGGCGGGTGATTGAAGGAATGAATGTGGTTCGAAAAATTCAAGCGGGAGCAGCTACCGCACAGACGCTCGATAAATCGTTGATTATAAAATATATAAAAAGGAACTAAAAAAAAGCTCAAAAATAGCATGAGGGTTGACTAAACAAGTGTGATATTCGTTTGTTTTTTAGCTTGAAATTAAATAATAAAGAAATGAAAGAAACAACCGGAAAAATTACCTTTAAAGGAAACCCATTAACATTATTAGGCGAACCAATAAAAGTGGGAGATAAGGCTCCTGATTTTACAGTAGTTGGATCAGACTTAAGCCCCGTAAAATTATCAGACTATGATGGCAAAGTGCGTGTCTTGGCACTTTATCCATCTATTGACACAGGTGTTTGTCAGGCGCAAAATCGCAAGTTTAATGACGAGGCCTCTAACTTAGGCGATGCCGTTATTTTATCGATTTCATGTGATTTGCCCTTTGCTCAAAATCGCTTTTGTGCCGCCGAAGGGCTAGATAAAGTGATCACAGTATCGGATCATAAAGATGTTGATTTTGGAACAAAATATGGCTACCTCATTAAAGAGTTGCGTTTGCTTACCCGGGGTACAATTGTAATTGACAAAGATGGCGTAGTAAAATATGCTGAAATTGTTCCTGAAGTAACGGATGAGCCCGATTACGAAAGCGCAATAAAAGTGATTAAGGAATTGATCTAGTAGCAGGATAACTCATAACTTATTGGAATGGCAGTAGGCGAAAGCCCACTGCCATTTTGCATCCTGGAGTTATAGCTCAACTCCAACTTCTTCTTTCACCCCGGCAAAGAAATCTTCAATTTCGCTGAGCGTTGTTTCCGTTTTTGGTACGTCTTTTACAATTTTTCCTTTTTCAAGAATAACCAGCCTCGAGCAAACATCAATAATGTTATCAAGTGTGTGCCCGGAAACCAGGAAGGTGGTTCCCATTTCTGCAGCCTGCTCTTTAATCAGATGGCGCAATTTGTATTGAGACCCGGGGTCGAGGTTTGCAAACGGTTCGTCTAAAATAACGACTTCTGGATTACCCATCATTGCCGCAGCAATACCGACTTTTTTTTGATTTCCTTTCGACAGATCCCGAATAAATTTCTTTTTACCACGTAATTCTCCATTGAAAAAATCTTCATAGCGATCCAAATGCTTATCCATGTCGGCTTGGTTCAGTTCACGAAGTTCTGCAATAAAACCAAAATATTCGTCGGGCGTGAGGTATCCAATGGTAAAACTTTCATCAATAAATGCCCCGGTGAATGATTTCCAATCTTCGGATTCCTGAACGTTGATTTGGTTGTTAATTACGTGTCCCTTACTCGGTACAATCAGGTCGAGAATGAGGTTAAATAAAGTGGTTTTTCCGGCTCCATTATTGCCCACTAAACCAAATACTTCTCCACGGTTTATCGTCAGCTGCTGAATGTTCAGAACAACTTCTTTATTGTATGCTTTTATCAGGTTGCTAATTTCTATCATGATCAGGAATTTTTATAGTCTTTAATTAAACGATGTTTCTGTTTTAAGTAAGCTCTTGTAAAGTAATTAAATAGTTGAGGTTGAGCTAAAATACCTACAATGCCCAGCCCTCCTAAAAGAATTAATGCGCCGTTGGCACCAAGTACCAATTTCGATAAAACATAGATGATAACCGGACCAAGGATCAACGGGAAAGAGATCAACCACTGCGATGCTCCCATCCCCTGGTAGTTAAACATGGATGATCCACTTAAATCAAGTGCACGTTTGCTGTTTTTTCCGAACAAAAATATCAGGTTCATATTAATGCCGATGTGGTAAAGCAGCATGGCTGAATGATAATAAATGATTCGAGAGTCGAGAAGCACGTAGGGAAGGGTCAGTAAATAATACACAAAGGAAACCACCACATTCATGTAATAAAATGACTGCAGAAATTGCTTCATTTTAAAGTTCTGGGTCATCAGCATCGAGAAATAGCCACTGTGCCATGCCGGGAAAAATTGCCCCAGCGAGATGGAGAACATTGAAACCATGAGCAAGCCTCCCAGGATAAAAATGAAATCGGGAATGCCGTTTCCAGAGTCTTTGTAAATCAACAAACCATAAAATAGAAAAAGAATGGTCATCATAAATTGGGTACGCGGGCGTTTGTTTCGCCAAATCATGCGTACTTCCAGAGAAATAAATTTTCCATAGTCTCCCAACCGATTCATCCACGAAAAATCACGAATATTGTTGTCTTTCTGCTTTTTAGCAACTAGATTGAGGTAAAGGTTTTTCTTCAGGTAATTGAAATTGAGGGCAATAAATACAACAAGTGGAATGAGCAATGCAGCTGTAAGTAACGGATTAACCAAAATTGAATCGAAAAAATGACCAAACATTCCGGTTAAATCTGCCACTCCAAAGAAATTGATCGCATACAAGCTTACAAACAAACCAATAAAAATGTAAAAGCCATAGCCACTTTCATTAATCCACCATTTCAGATAGGTTGTTAAGAAGTGGTTCGTGAAAATCATTAGCACTATTCCCATAAACCAAGCCAATGTATTCGCAAGTGGATAGTTGGCTGCTATAAGAGAAAACGTTACGGGGATTAATAAAAAGAAGGGGAGGAAGTTGAAAAAGTGAATGGCTGATCGCAACAGCAGGTAACGGGCAACTTGGCTTCTTTTCACATTCAGAATAATAAATGGCTTGAAGCTAATGGTTGGTAAATTTTGTAAGATCTGCCGGAAAAGCAGGTCAAAAGCAAAATAAACCAGCAAATAACTGTTGAAAATGCTTACCGGATTAGCATCAGGGAATTCTTCTCCAATTATGTTCGGTAAAAAAAAACCGAGTATCAGAAAGTTGGCTGAAAAATAGAGGGCTAAGAAGCCGAGCATAATCGTGGTTGCCAGACTTTTCCCAAATGCGGAAGATCGGGTGACTTCTCTCCACGCGAAGTAATGAAGGCTGCGTTTCATGTTTTGCTTTTTCTTTTTTGTCTGTTATTGTGATGGTTTGTTACAAAAATTTCAAAAAATCATTCCAGTCGGCCAGTCAAGGTACAAACTTTTTTATATTGCTTGACGTCACCACTGGGCGAATGTAGTTCGACCAATAAAATATAGACGCCAATATGACTTTTGTTTCCATCGTTTTGCTGTCCTTCCCAAGTCCATTCGCCGCGACTACCGGCTGGTTCATTTTTCACTAGATCACGAATGGCCTGACCTGTCGAGTTAAATATTGTTAGGTTGGCAATGTAGTCCGTCCTGCGAAACTGATAACTGATGTGAAGCATGTCATTATAACCATCGTCGTTTGGTGAAAAAATTTTAGGCTTGAGTTCCACCAGATCTTCTGAGATGTTTTCCGAATCGGCTATTGAATTCTTAAAGCCGGGAGTTGCAAAATGGTTTTCAGCGGTGCCCGAGTTCCAGTTGGCGGGATTCAAGCCTGATTCAGTAAGTGAAATTCGTTCGAGCGAAACACCTTCTTTATCGATTAAAAGAGGGTGATGCATACGTTCAGCGTAGTGCATTTCATCAATGACTTCTAATAAATCATTGAGTAAGACGACATGTCCATCATCATTGTTAAACGCCGGCATATTATTCATTTCGAGAAAACATAACGAACAATTGGTGTCGTAAAAGCTCCGTATTTTATCTTGATCTTTGCACAGTACAAGGTAGGTTTGGGGTTTAAACAGGAGGATTGGCGATTCGGACAAAGCAATAAGCTGTTTTAGAGATTGATCTTCATCTCGGTTGGCCAAAGACAAATGATCAAGCCTGATTGACTTTTGGGACTTATTGAATAGTTCAACAAAATCGACACCGTTGGGATAAGGGTTAAAAAGTACCTCATTAATTAAAATATCTCCAGCTTTAGCCAGTTGGTTTTCATCAATCGTTTCAGTCTGATCGCTCCAAACCCGGATGTCATCCAAAATAACTTTGTCATTCGCATAACTGCTGTTTAGGTACACGATAATCCGGAGGGAGTCGCCGTTTAGTTGCGATTCCCTGACTACAGATTCTTCCCAATCCCCTTGGTTGATACCATTCGTTTCAAACTGCACTTTTTCATTCTCATTCAGCTGATAGAAAGCTTTCAGGTACTTGCTGGCCGGATTTTTTCCGCTGCCAGTTTCTTTGGCAGTTAACTCGCAATTAATCGTTGAATAGTTCCGAATTGAAATCCATTCTGAAATCCAGACCGCTTCTCCATCGCAATCTAATGCTTCAAAACGACCACCAGAAGTTGAAACGGTTTTTAGATAGTCGTTTTCTGCAGTAAAGATGCAGTTGTCAAATTTGATGTGCCAGTTCATTGCTGAAGAAGTGTCAATATGAATGGTTGAACCGTCAGCATCACCCCAAACGCCTATATTTGGAGCTGAAAAATCTTCCCTCCAAATCTCAGTTGCGTGACTTTCAATTGTTAATAAATTTATAAGCAGAAAAATAAAAATGCTATTTGTACGCCACATTGTGTAAAAAATTAAAAGCAAACCGTTAATTTTGCGGACTTTAGACTGCGTTTTGAAGAACGTAAATTAGTAAACTGAAGTTAACAAAATTATTTTAATTATGAAAGTTGCAGTTGTTGGAGCAAGTGGTGCTGTTGGTCAGGAATTTCTAAAAGTTTTGGCCGAACGTAATTTTCCACTCGATGAGTTAGTTTTATTTGGATCGGCGCGAAGTGCCGGGAAAGAGTATGAATTTAGAGGAAAGAAACTGACTGTTAAGGAACTGAAACATAACGATGATTTCAAGGATATTAATATTGCCCTGACATCAGCCGGCGGATCAATTTCAAAAGATTTTGCTTCAACAATTACAAAGCATGGAGCAATTATGATTGACAATTCCAGCGCCTTTCGTTACGACGATGATGTCCCTTTGGTGGTTCCGGAGGTAAATCCTGAGGATTCAAAAGTTCGCCCGCGAAATATTATTGCCAACCCGAACTGTTCAACAATTCAGATGGTAGTGGCGTTAAAACCGATTCAGAATTTATCGAAAATTACAAAAGTGCAAGTGGCAACTTATCAGGCTGCCAGTGGTGCTGGTGCACAGGGAATTGCAGAGTTGGAAGAGCAAACTCGGCAGATTGCAAATGGAGAAGAGCCTACGATTGATAAATTTGCTTATCAGTTGTCGATGAATATTATTCCTCATATTGATGTGTTTCTGGATAATGACTACACCAAAGAGGAAATGAAAATGAACTGGGAAACCAAAAAGATTATGCATACCGATACCGAGGTTAGTGCTACTTGTGTGCGTGTTCCTGTTGCTCGTTCTCACTCCGAAGCCATCTGGTTAGAAACTGAAGAAGAGTTAACTGTTGCTCAGGTTCGTGAAGCATTCGAAAAATTCGAAGGATTGACTGTCATTGACAAACCTCAGAGTAATGAATATCCAATGCCTTTGTTTGTAGCGGGTAAGGATGATGTTTACGTTGGCCGCTTACGAAAAGACATTACTAATCCGAAAGGGTTAACCTTTTGGTGTGTGGGTGATCAAATTAAAAAAGGTGCGGCGCTAAATGCGGTACAAATTGCCGAGTGGCTGATCGCAAATGGTGAAGTGAACTAGTCTCAACCGATGAAATGACAGGTTCTAAACAAACTAGACAGATTTTTAGAACTAAAATAAATATAAACTGACCGTCTCAAATTCTAGTTTGAGGCGGTCAGTTTTTGTATGAAGGACTGGAGCGGCAGTTACTGAGAACTTTTCTTTGAAATTGAAGGAGAAAGAAGTGCCACTCCAGTCCTATACTTTAAGGTTTATTTGTCAAACCAAAGACGATCGTAGAATTGTACATCCTCTGGTGCATTCGGGTTTGCCGAAGAAACATCTGGAGGTGTAGTGTATCTTCTGAACATGTTTTCGATTCCTGCTCCTCCTTCTTTTGCATTTTCTGGAGCCGACAATGCAGGAATCTCATTTCCGATAGTTCCAGAACGTCTCCAGTTAGTCCAAGCCTCTCCGGGTCTAACCATTTGATCAACCCAGAATTCCTCATAGATTGCTTTTAAAGCAACCGAAGTTGAGGTGAACTCAGGATAAGTTTTCTTAAACTCAGTTAAGTCTGTTGTTATCCCCCAGCGGGTGCAAGAGGCCTCAAGAGCATCTTCAAATAGTTCACGTCCTTTAGATAGGTCGTTATTGAAACGTATCTGAGCCTCAGCTTCAAGTAATAGTTGTTCTGAATAAGTGAAAATTTCATCTCCTTTATCACCAGCCCAAATTACGTCTCCATTAAAGAAAGAGGTTGCTCCGGGCTCATTCTTGATCCGGTCAACAGTTGCTTCGCAGCCGATGTAATTTGTCTCAAGGGTTGTCTCTTCTTCATTCGTATACCCAAATCTAAAATAGACAGGTCTCCTTGGGTCACTATGCAAATTCATGATATCTACCAGACTTTTTCCTGGAAACATATCCTCGATACCCGATGGGCCATAGTATTTTTCTCTAATAGCTCGCATTGGATGTTTGTTCCCTGTTTTATCAATAAATGGGAAAATCATTTCATCTTCAGTACTAGATATCATTCCTCCATCAATCAGCATTGTTTTGATAGCAGCTTCTTTTGTGTTATCAGCATCTACCATTAGCATGAGTGTTCTGAATTTTAATGATTTAGCTGCTTTGATCCATCTTTCCATATCTCCACCATAAAAATAATCATCAATTTTGAGAGAAGAGTTAAGGTCAACTTCGTCAATTGCATCATCTAACATTTTGATGATCCCTTCTAGAACGTCCTTTTGAGTGTCAAATTTTGGTTCACTGATGTCAAGCTTTAAGGCTTCAGTGAAGGGCATGTCTCCAAATAGAGTAGTTCCTTGATAAAAGTTGTATGCTTGCATGATCATGCACTGAGCTTTAGCATTAGATTGCTTGGGAACAGAGTTTTCGGCAATTTGAATTGCTTGATTTAGGTTTTTCCCTGTATTTACATAAACAGCAGACCATGTGTTGTTTAGTGTGTATACACTAAATTCATAGGTGTCTTCCGATCCAGTTCCCCAGCCTTCGGACCAGCCTGTAGCCCATATCTGAGATCCAAATCCCAAGGGGATTGATCCATCACCACCATTTCTATTTGCAGAGAAAGCAATGACTCCATAATTGAAGAGATACTCGGGGTTTATAGCATCGCTGCTATTGGGATCTTTGTTGATATCCAAGTAATCACTGCATGAAGCAGAAAAGATTACCGAAAGGATTAAAAAATATTTTAGAATTTTCATATTATACAAAATTAGGTGTTAAAAGCTAAGTTTTACGTTGAAACCGATACTTCTTGTTGAAGGTACGCTTTGAAACTCTACTCCTTCTCCTGTTAAGCTTGATCCAAAGAAGTTAACTTCAGGATCAATGTGGGGAACATGGTCTTTTATTATCCACAAGTTGCGTCCTTCAACTCCAATAGAAGCAGAAGAAATGAACGTATTATCCAGAATAGATTTAGGAAGTTTGTATGAAAGGGTTACTTCTCTAAGCTTTACATAAGAGGCATCAAAAATATTTCCTTCAGTATTACTCGTTTTTGCAACATCTTCCCAGTAGTCTTGTATTGTGACAGCTTTTGTGTTCGGAGTATAAGTTCCGTCCGAATTTTTATTTACTCCTTCAGGCACAAAAGTTCCTTCTCTGTGCTCAAGGGTTTCTTTTGCCAATCCACTAAGCCTTAATGAACCAACTGTTTCAGAGTATATTACCCCACCTTGACGGATGTCTACTAAGCAACTTAAGTTGAAGTTTTTATAGCTAAAAGAATTACTTATTCCCATTGTCCAGTCGGGGTAAATATCACCTAATCGCTGATCTTGAATAACTTTTCTGCGTCCATTGCTTGCGTCATATACGATATTTCCCTCTGAATCTCGTTCCCAAGCCGCACCGTAAAGGCCAAAAGACTCTTTTGGAGCCGCTTTTATTGCAAGTCCACTCCATCCACTAGTAAGAGCGTAGTTTTTCAATTCTTCGGCAAGTTCTACAACAGTGTTTTTGTTTTTCGAGAAGTTTACATTTATATCCCAAGAGAAATTTGTTGATTTTATAGCGGTTCCTGATAAAGCTAGCTCAATTCCTTCATTCTGTATCTCACCAGCATTAACATATTTATACCAAAACCCAGTAGATTTAGCAACAGCAATCGAAATAATTTGATCCGTTGTATTTGTTTTATAGTAACTAAAATCAAGTCCAATTCTGCTCTTGAAGAATTTCAATTCTGTTCCAACTTCATAAGAGACAACGTTTTGAGGTTTAAGTAGGTCACCAGGGGGGATTGTATTTGGAGCTTCATATCCAGCTCTGCTTCCGTGAGGAAGTGTACCTTCATAGCCTAAATACTGAAGGAAATAAGTGTCTTTTGGGGAATACGTGAAATCCAAACTGTAAGGATTTGCATCACTCCCGACATTTGCCCAGTTCAATCGAATTTTACCATATGTGAGAATGTCGTTCTTGGGAATAACCTCTGTAAAAATGAAACTGCCACTTACAGATGGATAGAAGTACGAGTTGTTTTGCTTTGGCAAAGTTGAAGACCAGTCATTTCTTCCTGTTACATCTATGTAAAGCATGTTTTTATAGCCTAGCGTTGCATTAAAATAAGCACCAATGAGACGTTGTTTAAATGTTTCTGTGTTTGTTGCAACTGATTTAGCATTTTGAGGAACATAAACATTCGAAGCAATAAGGTCGTTTGCAGTGATGTAGTCTAATCTAGAAAAGCGTTCGTTTGTATTGTGCCCTAAAACTGCTGTTAGGTCGAAATCATCTGACAATTTTTTATTTAGAGTAAGCATGATGTCAGTGTTTAATTGATTTCGAGTGATATTTCGGACGTTAAAACGTCCGGTAGCAGCAGTGATCGTGTTCATTGCAGTAACATGTCGTCTCCATTCATGAAAATAATCATTACCAACACGAGCTGTGAGTTTTAGCCAGTCCAGAATGTTATAGTCAATACTAAAATTACCATATACTCTATTCAGCTCGTTTTCCCAGACGTTATTTTGTGTTACCCAATACGGGTTATTTGTATTTTTTACAACTTCGTAAGGGAGTCCATCAGCATCAGTAACATTATTTCTTAAAATGCTATTGCTGATCGTTCTTGGTAAGCCGTTTATTATATTAGTTAATACGTTCGGGTCGTTGGATCCTTGAGCGGGTTTCCCCGAAGTTTTAGAATTAATGAAATTAATCGAAGAGCGAACCTCTATTTTATCATTTATTTTGGTTCCGCCGTTATAAGCAATAATATACTTTTTTAGCTTAGAATCGGGTGTGACTCCAGTCTGGTCATAGTTTGTTACACCAAGTCGATAATCAGTTAAATCACTTCCGCCAGCGAATCCGACACTATTGATGTATGAGACTCCAGTTTCATAGAAATTTTTAACATTATCTGGATACGCTTGGAGAGTGACATCATTTCCTAGAAAATTGGTAAATGTTTGCCCTGTGACGTCACTAATTTTTGGACCCCATCCATTGGATCTGTCCTTGTCATATTCTCCTTGATTTCCTTGAGCATATTCATTTTGAAAATCAGGAAGCTTTAAAACATTATCTAGCCTAATCGAGGAATTGATTGTGACTGTCAGATCTTGATTCTTTTTCCCTTTTTTTGTGGTTATAATAATAGCACCATCTTTAGCTCTAGCTCCGTATAATGCAGAAGCAGCAGCCCCTTTTAATACAGTCATTGATTCAACATCGTCAGGGTTGATATCAGATGCCCTATTACCCGCATCAACACCTCCGGCGATAATTTGGTTTCTAGTGCCATTATAGCCAGAGTTTGAGATAGGAACCCCGTCAACAACAAAAAGTGGTTGGTTGTTTCCTCCCAGTGAATTTGCTCCTCGAATAATTATTTTTGAGGAGCCACCTAGTGTGCCAGATTGTTGTGTGACGCGAACTCCTGAGACTCTTCCTGCAAGCGAATTCACAACGTTTGCTTCACGAGCGCTCACCAATTCTTCGTTTTTCACCGTGGATGTAGCGTAACCTAATGCCTTTTTTGACCTTTGGATTCCGATTGCTGTTACTACAACTTCGTTGATTCCAACGACATCTGATTCCAATTCTGCATCAACTTTTGTTCCTTGAATGGTAGCTTCTTGAGTTTGCATACCAACAAACGAAAAAACCAATGTATTGGCATCTTGTGGGACTTTCAAAGTATATTGCCCATCAAGATTCGTAATTGTACCAAGCGTGGTACCTTTTACCGATACAGAAACTCCAGGAATGGTACTTCCATCTTCCGCGGAAGTTACCGTACCTGTAATTTCCCTGGTTTGAGCCCAAAGCGACTGCAAACCAATTGCAAAAATTGCAAGTAATAATGCGATTCTTTTCATAGAAATAATTTTAATAATTAAACAGCATCAATTCTTATCTATAATAAAGATAGTAAAAATTCAATTTTATCCCCCTGATGAGATTTCGGAACGCCTATTCCCCCAAATAAATCGTTCCTCTCAGAAAAAAATAGTTTGAAACCTTCAATTTCAATAAATGTTAAAAAAACTTAACGAATACGAAAATATATAAAAAAATGAATTTGCAAAACAATTGTTCAAAAAATCGTAATTCGGACATTTATGTCGAAAATTCTTCAAATAATTTATATTTTCAGATTGTTGATATTAGTAGAGTCGCAAGTTGTTGATATTCTTGTGCTTTTTTCTTTTGATACCATAAGACTAATAAGAACAACCCTCTCCATAATAATTATTAATTACATCAAATCGTTAACATTCCCCCAAATGTTAAATATGATTTAATTAAGTCCTCTCTCTGAAACGTTCAATTTAATATTGATGAAGTTTCAATAGATGTTAAAAAACATTAACGAGTACAAAAATAGAAAAATAGAAATACGAGAGAAATTTTTAAAATAGTAGCAGTTAAACTATTGTGACAAAAATCATATTTCTGGGGTTTGCGTATTTTTCAAGAATCTGTAATAATCTGCATATGTCTTTTTTTTACAGGTCGTTATGTGTAATTTATGTTTGATAAACGAGCCTTATTTAGAATGAATATAAATAGACGCTGTTTGTTAATTTGTCTTTAATTTTCGGAGGAGGTTTTTTTTAGGGGGTATTTGCTTTGAAAGTGGCTTGTGGTATGATTCGTGTCTTGTTTTTTTGGAGGGTGTTGGTTTATTAATATTGGTAAATTTTGGATAGCCCCACTGGTAGTGGGGTGCTGTGTATTCGTTAAGTGGGGCGATTCGTATGTCTTACACGTTGTGTTGTGATCGGCAAGATTGAGAACTCAAGAGGAAATTCGGGCTAGTGCCTTGCTGCTAAGAGCTAAAGACTGTGTTGGCTGAATGATTTTCGCTGTTCAAAAATGTCACCTTTTGCATATTGATGGTTGATCAGTCAGGAACGACTTCCTGTGAGGTGTTTTTATTTTGCGTTTCAGAAAGTCCTTTTGAGGAGTCCGTCGTTTGTTGTTTCATTGTTCTGCTGATACTAAAACTGATTGCTAATTTGAGAGTTATTACTTATATTGCGACAAACATAAAATCCATGTCTGAAAAAATTGAGATCCAGTTAGAATATCCGATGAATTGCTCTCCTAAAGTGCTGTATAATCGACTGAGCACTGCATCAGGGCTAGCCGAATGGTTTGCTGATGATGTACAGGTACGAGGTAAAATTTATACTTTTATATGGGAAGGGTCGGAGCAACAAGCTGAAAAAATACTGCAAAAAGAAGATAAACTTGTTCGGTATAATTGGGTTGATGAAGAAGAAGGGTATTTTGAGTTTAAGATCGCGAAAGATGATTTAACCGGAGACGTTTCTTTAATTGTGATTGATACTACAGATGAACAAGAAGAAACAACCGAATTATGGAATTCGCAAATTGCTGACCTAAAACACATCCTTGGCTGTTAAGGGTTTTTTAACTTTCAATTTCTTCAAAATAACTTAGCTTTGTATTCGTTTCCAACGATACATTATGAAGCGACTACACATATTTGTTTTAAAAACTTTCTTGGGGCCATTTCTAATGACCTTTTTCATTTGTGTCTTTGTATTGCTGATGCAATTTCTGTGGAAGTACATTGATGACATGGTTGGTAAAGGTTTAGAATGGAACATTGTCTCAGAATTGCTACTTTATGCTTCCTTTGCGCTTGTCCCGATGGCTTTTCCCCTTGCCATGCTACTGGCATCGATTATGACATTTGGTAGTTTGGGTGAGAATTATGAGCTGGTTGCGATTAAAGCATCTGGAATTTCATTGTTCCGAATTATGAAACCATTAATAGGGGTCGCAATTGCACTAACACTATTCGCCTTTTATTTTTCTAACAATATTCTGCCAAAAACAAATCTGAAATTTGGAGCCTTACTTACTAGTGTGAAAAGGCAAAAGCCGGAAATGGTGATTTCTGAAGGTGCGTTCACAAATGAAATTGATGGCTACAGCATAAAAGTTGACCGGAAGGGCAAAAATAACAATATGCTTTATGGTTTAATGATTTACGATCACAAAGAAAATAAAGGAAATGTGAAAGTAACGGTGGCCGACTCCGGTTTTATGAAGATTTCAGAAGATAAAAAATACATGACCATGACCATGTTTAATGGTCAGTCGGCAACTGATGAAGCACCAAATAGAAGGGGAAAGAACAGAACCTTTCCTTTTCGCAGAGAACGATTCGGCAAGGAAGTATTAACCATCCCTCTTGAAGGTTTTGATTTTGAACGAACAGACGAAAGCAGAGTTCGAAGTCATTATAAAATGATGAACCTCGATCAACTGAACTTCATTGAAGACTCCATGTATCAGTCGTATAAAAAGCGAGTCCGGCGATTTGCGATATCAATGCGATACCCTGCTGCTTTAAACGACCGGGTGCTCGCTTTCACCGAAACTCAGGATTCAATCAAGCATCCTCATCGTTTTGTACAGGATACCATTGTTGCCTTTGATACAATTTATCAGGCTCTGGCTCCACAGGTTCAAAATGAATTGATAACCACGGCCATTAGACAGGCTCGTACCAATCATCAGACTATTAATCAAAATCTGAACGAATTATATAATCAAAAGAAATCGATCAATAAACTGACCATGGAGAAACATAAAAAGTTCACCTGGTCCTTTGCTTGTTTTATATTCTTTTTTATTGGAGCACCACTCGGAGCCATTATTCGTAAAGGTGGATTAGGGATGCCAGTGGTTGTATCCATTTTAATGTTTATTACCTATTACATGGTTTCGATTACGGGAGAGAAATTTGCGCGTGAAGACATGTGGAACATGACTAATGGCATGTGGTTTTCGACTTACATGTTTTTACCCTTAGGCATATTTTTAACCTATAAATCAGCCAACGACTCCGGCTTACTCAACATTGAGGTATATCAGTATCAGCTTAAACGCTTATTTCGCTTTCTGTTTAAGCGAAAAAGCAAGCCGGAAACCATTTCATAATATGAGAATTCTTCAGTTGTGTAATAAAGTTCCATGGCCTCCCAAAGATGGGGGAGCAATAGCTATGTTAACTATATGCAAAGGGTTTTCATTACTTGGGCACGAGGTTGATGTACTGGCCATGAACACACACAAACATCATATTTCAATTCAGGATATACCCGAAAGCCTGAAAGAAAAAGTTAACTTTCAGCTTGCTGAAGTTCCGGCCAAAATAACTCTTGGAGGATTGATTGGCAATCTGCTTTTTTCTCAACTTCCGTACAATGCTCGACGGTTTATGGACGAAAGCTTTGCCAACTATTTAATTAAAATACTTAGAAACAATGAGTATGATGTTATACAGCTCGAAGGGTTATACCTTTGCCCTTATATCTCTTTAATTAAAGAACACTCGAGTGCGTTAATCGCATACCGGGCTCACAATGTAGAGCATGAGATATGGGAAAGAACAGCGAAAGTAACGCCGGGAATCAAGCGAATTTATCTTCAATTACTGGCTAAGCGCATAAAGAAATTTGAGATCGGACATCTAAACGATTATGATATTTTAATTCCGATCACAGATCGAGACGGTGATATCTTGGATCAATTGGGCAATACGAAACCGAAGCATACCACGCAGGCGGGTATAGACCTTGCCACGCTTGTTCCCCGAGCCGGAAGATTGGAATATCCGTCGGTATTTCATATTGGAGCGCTCGACTGGGCCCCGAACCAGGAAGGTCTGCTTTGGTTTTTGGAAAACGTTTGGATGACACTACATCAGAAATATCCGGAGCTTAAATTTTACGTGGCCGGACGAAATGCACCGGACTGGCTTGAGTCGAAGCTGAAATATAAGAATGTAGAGTATCTGGGTGAAATTGAGGATGCCTATTCGTTCATGAATTCAAAAGCAATTATGGTGGTTCCCTTGCTGTCCGGAAGTGGTATGCGGGTGAAAATCATTGAAGGGCTGGCACTCGGAAAAGCAATTATTTCCACGGCAATTGGAGCTGAAGGTATTGCGGTAGAAAATAACAAGCATTTCATTTTAGCTGACGATGCCGATTCCTTTGTCGAGGGAATTATTAAAATGATCAACGATCGGTCGAAATACGATCAACTTTGTAAAAATGCCGTAGATTTTACGAACGAACATTTTGACAATATGGCGTTTGCCGAATCCTTAATCGATTTTTATAAGCAGCATATCAATGCTTGAGATCTTATTCCTGATATCATTAATCGTGGTTTTATACACCTATGTGGGGTATGCTGCAATCATATGGATATTGGTAATAATTAAGCGCTTGTTTGTTGCAAAACCGAAAGAATTCAATCTTGATACGGCTAATCTTCCCGAAGTATGTTTGTTTGTAACGGCTTACAATGAAATTGAAGTTGCCCGGCAAAAAGTAGAGAACTCATTTAAGCTGAATTACCCCAAAGATAAAGTCCAGTATTTATGGATGACCGATGGATCAACCGACGGAACACCAGAATTTCTGCAGCAGTTCCCGGAACTACAGGTTGAACATACACCTGAGCGGCTTGGGAAGATTCATGCGATGAACCGTGGGCTAGCTTTTGTTAAAACACCACTGGTAATATTTTCTGATAGTAATACCATTCTTGGCGAACAATCAATCAAGGAGATTGTCCGTCAGTTTCAAAACCCATCGGTTGGTTGTGTTGCCGGCGAAAAGCGAATCTTGGAAAAGGACGAGGACTCCGCAGCTGCTTCCGGGGAAGGATTTTATTGGAAACTGGAATCGTTTATAAAAAAAATGGATGCTGAGTTTAGCTCAGCAGTTGGCGCTGCCGGAGAACTTTTTGCCATTCGCACCGATTTATTCAAGCCGGTTGAGCCGGATACGATTCTCGATGACTTTATTATTTCGCTGCGTATTGCAGAGCGTGGATATCGGGTTGCATACACACCCAATGCTTATGCTGTAGAGTCGGCTTCGGAAAGTGTAAAAGAAGAACTGAAGCGCAAAATACGAATTGCCGCTGGAGGCCTGCAAGCCATTTTCCGATTGCCACAGCTGCTCAACCCTTTTCGCAACGGTTGGCTTAGTTTTCAGTATATTTCACATAAAATACTTCGATGGACAATTGCTCCTTTTGCACTGTTTGCTATCTTTTTTATCAATCTCTTAATTTTGGTGAAAAACGACACATTTGATGTCGATAATTTCTATGCTGTGTTTCTGTATTTTCAGCTAATTCTGTATGTTGTTGCTGCAATTGGTTGGCAGTCAGAGAACAAGCAGGTTCGTTTTAAGTTTTTCTTTATTCCGTACTATTTCGTTGCTATGAATTACGCCTCCATAAAAGGAATCGTTCGCTACTTTAAAGGCAAACAATCTGTTGTCTGGGAGAAATCTAAGCGGGCAAAGGTGTAAATTGTCATTTTAAAATCGATATTTTTCCGTAGTTTTGCACCTGCATTTTGCAAACCAAATATCACAATGGACGAGTTCAAATTAAATACTGTACCCGAGGCAATTGACGCCATTAGAAAAGGGGATCTTATTATTGTTGTAGACGACGAAGATCGTGAGAATGAAGGTGATTTTATTGCCGCGGCTGAATTGATGACCCCTGAAAAGGTCAACTTTATGGCAACACATGGGCGAGGGCTCATTTGTGCGCCGCTAACTGAAAGTCGCTGTGAAGAGCTTAATCTCGAGCTGATGGTTGGTAAAAATACCTCGTCACACCAAACGCCGTTTACCGTCTCGGTCGACTTAATAGGCTATGGTTGCACAACAGGTATCTCTGCCAGCGACCGGGCAAAAACAATTTTGGCGCTAACTGATGACGATATCGATCCGGAAGAGCTGGGGCGTCCCGGGCATATTTTCCCATTGAAAGCAAAAGACCGCGGTGTACTGCGCCGTGCCGGACACACTGAAGCGGCAATTGACCTGGCTCGTTTGGCAGGACTCAAGTCTGCTGGCGTATTGGTCGAAATTATGAACGAAGATGGTACTATGGCCAGACTTCCTGAACTGATGGAAGTTGCTGATAAGTTTGACCTGAAAATTATATCCATCAAAGATTTGATAGCTTACCTCCTGAAATCTGAAAGTTTGGTTGATCAAGGTGAGGAGGTTCAAATGCCAACTAAGTACGGCGATTTCAGAATTATCCCTTTCCGTCAGAAATCAAACGGAGCAGAACACGTTGCCCTGATTAAAGGTAGCTGGGAAGAAAAGGAGGAAATTCTGGTTCGCATGCATTCATCGTGCATGACTGGAGATATTTTTGGTTCGATGCGTTGCGAGTGCGGAGAACAACTGCACAAGTCCATGGAAATGATTGAAAAGGCCGGCAAAGGTGTGGTTGTTTACATGATGCAGGAAGGCCGTGGAATTGGCTTGATGAATAAAATAGCAGCCTACAAACTACAGGACGAGGGCATGGACACCATCGATGCCAATATTCACCTGGGATTTCAGGCTGACGAGCGCGACTATGGAGTTGGTGCTCAAATACTCCGAAAAGTAGGTGTTTGCAAAATGAAATTGCTGACAAACAATCCGGTAAAACGTGTCGGTATTGAAGGGTATGGTCTGGAAGTTACTGAGACGATCCCGGTTGAAGTGGAACCAAACAAATACAACCAACAGTACCTGAAGACCAAACGCGACCGTATGGGGCATTTCCTTCAGAAATTCAAATATGATTAGCACTCATTATGGGGATGTTTGATCATTTATTTCCGGATAGTTACGATAACTCAGTCGAAGGAGAAGATTACTACCTCTCCAAAGAAGGTTATCGCGTAATGACCGAAAGTTATTTGGTAAAACGAGGTTATTGTTGTTCCAATGGCTGTAAACATTGTCCCTACGATCCGAAAGCAAAAAAAGGGAACAGAAAATTACGCCCTGATTTGGCTAGAAAATATAAGACTCCCTAGTTTACTCCGGTTATCTGTTTGTATGTTGGAATTTTTTTCTCGATAAATGTATCTTTGCACAAAAGCAGATATCATGACCGGAAAAGATTTACGCATTGTTTTTATGGGAACTCCCGATTTTGCTGTGGCGAGTTTAAAGGCTTTAGTTGAAAATGACTATCAAGTCGTCGGTGTAATTACCCCGCCTGACAAACCGGCCGGCAGAGGTCGCAAGCTGCATGAGTCTGCTGTTAAACAATACGCTGTTGAAAAAGGACTGTACGTTATGCAGCCTCCAAAATTGAAAAATCCGGAATTTATTGAAGAACTCAAAAGCCTGAATGCGGACTTGCAAGTTGTGGTTGCTTTTCGAATGTTACCCGAAGTTGTTTGGGATATGCCAAGATTAGGAACATTCAATCTTCACGGATCGCTTTTGCCACAATATCGTGGAGCGGCTCCATTAAATTGGGCTGTAATGAATGGTGATAAAGAAACCGGGGTAACGACTTTTCTTCTGTCGCATGAGATTGACACCGGAGCAATCCTGTTCAATGAGAAAACGCCTATTGGCACAAATGATACGGTTGGAGATATTCATGACCGCTTAATGGGAATTGGAGCAGGCTTAGTGTTGAAAACGGTTGATGCTTTAGCTAAAGGCGCCTACTCAGCGGTGGAGCAGGATGAAATTCAAGTAAACGAATTAAAGCCGGCACCTAAAATTTTTAAAGACGATTGCCGTATTGAGTGGAATAAACCGGCCGAAGAAATTCGCAACCAAATTCGAGGTTTATCACCCTACCCTGCAGCCTGGACCGAACTGGAAGATGAAGCGGGCAAAAGCTATTCAATGAAAATCTATTTTGCCAACTTCGGTGAGCCTGCTGATGTTCGTCCCGGAACAATTGACTCGGATGATAAAACCTATTTGAAAATTGCTACAAGCGATAAATGGCTAATTGTTACCGACCTTCAACTAAGTGGGAAGAAACGCATGAAAACGGAAGATTTCCTCCGCGGATTTCACAATGCTTCATCACTCAAAACAACATGACAAGGGGGGGAGACAGTCATCATGTTGCTTGAGCTGCTCCGTTTCGTATTCAGGGAAACGCATGGGCTTGTTCTAATAAAAGTTTAACAGCTCGTGACTTTTCTGTGATACTTAAGCCAGACCTTAGTGATAGATTAATTTTAAAATTTATTGCTATGAAAGTTTTCAGATTAACATTGAGTTTGGCATTGGTCGAATTGTTATTCACCCAATGTCTTAAAAAAGATTTTCCACGTGGTGGCGATTATCTTCCTGTGAAAATGTACACGGTAACAGTTGAAAATGTTTCTACCAATTACATGTTCTTCGAGTCGGGTGTTTCAAGTATTCCGGAGGGAGCCAGCGAGGCAGGTCCTGCACACCCGGGAGAGTCATTCAAATTTTCGTTCCATGCGGGTCCAAATCATAAGTTATCATTTGCAACCATGTATGGTTTTTCGAACGACGGATTTTATGCCCCAATGGAATGGGAATTGACCTTTATAACTGTGGTAGCCCCGTAACCGGTGATATTACTTCGCAAGTGATGTTGTGGGATGCCGGAACACAAGTGAACCAGATGCCTGGCATGGACAATATGAATGATGGTGCTGATGAAAATGGAGTCGTTCAGGTAATGTCGGCTGTGGGCGATGTCTATGATTACGGCATGGTTAGCACAAACCTGACGGTGACCTTGGATTATGACGGCAACAGTATGTTTAAGGTAACCATCGACAATCTTCCTACTACAACAACGGGTATCTCACCGGTAGCCTGGGTGGTACACACCACTGAAAAACCACTTTTTGAAGCGGGAATGGCTGATTACCACAAAGGGCTTGAAGACCTTGCTGAAACAGGAAACGCATCTGTTTTAGGTGATTATCTTTCGATGAATAGCGGCTACGTTTCGCCAATTGCGTCTGTTTTATGGGTTATTCATGACAAAGACGAAAGGCCTGTATTTACCGAAAACAACACCGATTATGGATGGGGCCTGGAGCTGCTTGCCGAAACGGGAGATCCTTTAGAATTAAACACATCGTTGATGGATAATGGTTATACTTCGGGTGTTTACAATATGCCTGATATTGCAAGAAGTGCAGGGCCAATATTCCCTGGTGATAAGTATACGTTTTCTATCGAAGCAACGCCCAACAAATACCTGAGTATAGCGAGTATGTTGCGAGATTCGAATGACGAGTTTTTTGCTTTTGGCGACGATGGTATCAAACTAACAGTTGGCAAGGCGGTAAAAGACATTACCAACGAAGTAATGATTAGGGATGCCGGAACCGAGCCAAACGAATATCCCAGCACGAAAACGTCTAGCGAAGATGTTCAAGGAGGTACGGTGCGCATGCTCGATCATGGATTCCCCTGGCCGGAAGCATCACAGGTAATAAAAGTAACCATACAAAAAAATTAGCGTGACGTGAAGTGTAATAGAGTGACGAATCCTCAGAACCCCTTTAGCTCATTATCAGCTGAAGGATTTTTTCGTGCTAGAAATTGAATTGTTGATTTTACGACTCCGCTTTTTTGGATCTAACTGTACTTGATAATATTGACGTGGTTTTGGTATAATGTTTTGAATTTTAATTTCTTACAAGTTTAAGATGGCCGATCATTAGCCTAATATTTGCGGAAAGACTGCTTGTTTCGGAGACTCCTGCCAGCACCCAAAAAAGAACATTATAAATTAAGACAGATTTGTAGTTTATTTGGTCGAAAGGTTGTAATTTGTATTCTACACCAGTAAAATGAGCTTAGTTATGAAATTCGAAGCAGATACCATCTACCATATTTTCAATCGGTCAAACGAACCCGTTTTTAAGTCCAGAACAAACTATCTTTTTTTCAAAGAACGACTGCGAGCATACGTACATCCGTGTTGTAACATTTTGGCCTGGTGTTTAGTGCCAAATCATTTTCATCTTTTGGTGCAGGTAAAACCTGAAGGATTGTCGCTGAGAGTCAATAAAAAGGGTAAGTTGCAGCAGCCACTGGCTGTTAATTTACGGTTAATGACCAGTTCGTACACCCGGGCCTACAATAAGGAAAATCGGCAAACCGGGCGGTATTTTGCACAACCTACAAAAGCGAAAATATTAAATCACGAACGGGTAGCGCCCCTCGACGATTTTGCAAATGTTGATTACATCACCACTTGCTTTTTATACATCCATCAAATTCCGGTAATTCACAATCTGGTCACTCATCCTTCTAAATGGGAGATGTCTTCGTTTAATTCCTACATCCATGACACCGGCGATGGCTTAGTGGATAAAGATATCGCGTTTTAGTATATTAATCTTGAGCCTGAGGCGGTCGACGTTCAGTCGACAAGTTATCTTGATGAGTCGATTTTGGATAATTTGTACTAGCCATTCAACCATTTCCTTGCTCTTTCGAAACCTGTAAGCTCAGGCTGATATTCGTTTCGAAACAAGTCAGCTGGTTTATGATCGCGCAGCTTTCCATGCTCGGTAATGACATAAAAAAACAAGGAAGAACAAACGAACTGATCCTTTATTGAAAACCTTTCCGGGCAGACGTACTCAACTGGACGGTACCTTTTCTTCTGAATCGATCGTTATTATGTTTACTAAAAACGGATGCTGAGCGATATTTTTTGACCATTTTCCGTCTGGTTCGGGGTCACTTTTCATTTGGTTTAAGCCGAAACCAACTTTTTTTGACCAAAAAGACGCTTTTTACCTAAGGTTATCCTATAAAGCGCCTTCTACAGAGAAGAAAATGGACTCCAAATAGTTTCAGTCTACCTAAAATAAGTGATATCCCACATTAACCGTTATTTTGAATGAAATAAATTAAAGTCAGCAGTGTCAGTTGCTTCCCGAAATTGCTAACTTGTGACATTTAAACCCCCAATACTCGACAGTGAACCAACACTGCCGAGTGCTTTTTGTAAAAGAATAAAAGTTTGCCGGCCTTAATATTTGGAATAATAGGGGATTGTGATTTGAAACAGATGGTATATATCCGACATATAAACGGACTAAGGTTACGCGTCATTTATTAAACCCATAAAATAAATGAATAAATTATTAACTTATATTCGTTCCTTAACAACGTTTTCTGATGAAAGTTGGGAAAAGTTACAGCCTGCATTATCTAAGAAAGAGTTTGCCAAAAATGAACTACTCTTACGAAAAAATCAGGTTTGTAATTCACTTTTTTATATCGAAATAGGGTATTGTAAAAGTTGCTATGAGATTGATGGGAATAAAAAAAATACAGCATTCTATTTTGAGAATGAGATAGCAACAAACGTTACGAGTTTTGGTAGCGGATTAAAATCTAAATATAGCATCATAGCTTCTGAACCGATAATCAGTATTGTATTCAATAAGAGTAAATTATTTGAAATATCAAGTCAGTGTATTGAAGTCGAAACCTTAGGGCGAATTTGTTTACGCCAATTTGCAGCAAAACAAGAAGAATTTTCAACAATTTTCAAACTCTACACGACACAGGAGCGATTGGAATATATTGAATCCTATTACCCCCATATTTTACAAAGAGTGCCGCTGTCTCAATTGGCTTCATTTCTTGGCGTAACGAGAGAAACGCTAAGTAGAATACGAAAAAGACGAATTTCTTGATTTTTGTGACAAATGTCTCAGCTTACAAGTACAATTATGTAGCACTTTTGTATAAACTAAAAAAAGTGATTTATGTTACAAAAAATTGGTAAGGAAAATAATGTTTTAACTTGGTTTGAGATACCTGTTTTAGATACAGCAAGAGCTAAAAACTTTTATGAGACCATATTTGATATTAAGATGACTACTAAGGTTTTTGCAGAAACAAATGAGGAATTAAGTTTTTTTCCATATGACCCAACTATAAAACAGGCACTTTCGGGAAGAGTTACAGGTGTTTTATCCAAATCAAAAGACAGAATACCAACTGAAAAGGGGGTGTTTATATATTTGAATGCTAGTCCGGATATTCAAACTGTAATTGATAGAGTTGAAAAAGTAGGAGGGAAAGTGCTTGTTCCGAAAACTGAAGCACCTTTCGGTCTATTTTCAATCATAATAGATTCGGAGGGCAACCGAATTGGATTACATGCTGAACAGTAATAAAAAGAACGCGCAATTTCACCACGTGCTAAGTAAAAGCGAAAGGCTTTGACTTCATGCCTTGGGGAGGGTGCTGACATCAAAATTCTCCCCGTTCTAGTTTCTTGGCGGGAGATGTTAGCCTGTTTTTATAGCCATGCCACATACTGTAAAGGAACAGAACAAGCGCGCCAGCTAACGCTCCATATACCACATAACGATTCATTTCCCATTGTTTTACTGCAATAGCAATGAGTGCCCACACTCCAACGAGTGCTGCTTCCCTCAAATTTCGATAATAAATGAGCAAGGCGTAAATGGACGTTGCAACTGCAATCATCAGCAGTGCCCAGTATGTTTCGGATATCGAACCGCCACTCCACCCTATACTCACCAACCAGGCTGAGAAATTTGCTACGGAAGCGACAACAATCCACCCTAAGTAGATGCAAACCGGCCACCAAACAAAAAAGATGATGCGTAGGGGAGCATCCCATATTTCGAGCCGTAACCGCAGTGTCAAGACGATTAATGAAAAAAGCAATACCAGCATCAGCAGAATTGAAAACTCAAGTTGTAAATGCGTCCACGCATAAATCCAGAGTCCGTTAGCTACATTGGATAAGGCAAACCAGAAGCCGGTTTGATTCAATGCTTCATCCTGTTTATGCTTGAACCATGCATACCATTGATACGCCACAAAAGCAATCAATAGCAGATAAATGACTCCCCAAATGGCAAAAGCATAACCGGCCGGAGTAAACAGGTTTTCAAATTTGGCACTTACTTCTCCCACCGTCATTTCATTTATGGCACTCGTTCCGGATAAATAGTTCATGGTTAAAGCAAAAAGAAGTGTTAGGCTGTTTAAAAAAAGATAAAGCAGTTGTTTCATGACTAAGTATTATTTTCTCAGGATAGATAATTGTAAAACATCTGTTTAGGCCTTAAGGTTTACCGGATTAATCAAGGGCAGCTATCAGCCTTTAGATTGGCAGAGGGGCGGAAATTATTACAATTGGTAGTCGAATTCGCCAATCGGAAGTCTCCTCTACATTTCGTGTTGAATATCCACGAAGCCCTTTTTCTTCAGAATGGCTTCTAGTCGGTATTATTTTGAATGAAATAAATTATAGTCAACAGTGTCACTTGCCTCCCAAAATTGCTAACTTGGGACAGTTAAAACCCAAATACACAACTAATGAATCGAAATTTCCGATTTTTATGAGTAGGAGTTAAAACCTCTGATGTAGGAGACGACGATTTGAAATAGATAGGAGGTATGCAATCCTGTCGGAGTACACGTAGACGTTATGCATCGGTTAAATCTAACAACATCCAAACTATGAAAATATATAATTTAGTATTCGTAATTCTGATTCTTATTCTTCAACACGTAAATCTATTTGCAGACATCAAGCCCGTTGTGATTAAAGCAAAAACAATCTACCCGAACAATACAACATCGGTAAGAATGGAATCCGAAAAAGTCGTTATCGACCTCTATAATGATAGTTCGGTTGTTAAATGTTCTTTTAACATGAAAACCTCGGAGAACATGAAAAACTCCAAGTTGGTTTTCCAGAGATGAATTTCTACCATCATCGTTTGATAAGCAAGTCAGAAAAACTGAATAGATTTGAAGTCAAAGAAAATGGTAAGGCTTTAAAGTTTTACCTTTTAGATTCATTGAAAAACAATGAAGAATTCAGAAAAAAAATAAACACACATCAAATTATAAAGGACTGGTATTTATGGGATGGAGAATTTCAAAAGGGTGAATCTAAGACGATTGAAGTTCAATATTCATTACCCTTTGGTATGCTATATAAAAGCAACAAAAGATTTTTCACCTATCTGTTAAGTACGGGTGCCAACTGGAATGGTACCATTGGAAAAGCTGAAATTGTTGTAAACTTGAAAGACATAGAAATTGATTCAATCATTTCACAACACCCCAATAACGTTGAAATAAATAACAATCAATTGATTTGGATTCTTTCAGATTTTGAACCAACAACAAACGATGATATTAAATTATATTACAACTCAAATAAAATTCTGTATAAAGGGGAAAAGCCCATTCCTCCAGGATTCATCGTCGACGGAGATTTAGTAGAAGAATTTGATTTAAAGAAAATAGACCCTAATGATATAGCAAACATAGAAGTTCTCAAGAAACCTCAAAAAACCAGAAGATACACGAATCAAACTAATGGAGTAGTTAAAATCTACACAAAAGACTTTGTTCTGACAGAGTTAAAGAGAATTGTAGAAGCAAGTACCAACGGAAAAATCATTTCATCCGACTATGATGAATTTAAAGAGGATTATGACTTGTTTGTCAATGAGAATAAAGTTGATTTTCATGAAGTTATTGATATTAAGAACAAGTCTATCGTAAAAGTTAAAATTATGACCGCAAAAGGTGAGAAAAATAAAATAATGATAGCATTAAAAAAGATAAAACCGAGTGCATAAAGCAGTACCCATTTCGTAGTGGGAGTGTTGCGGTTTGTAACTGCAGAATCGCATCTCTATTCAGTCCTCGCGAACAAGAACGTGCTCCGAAATCCGCTACAGCAGCATGTATCAACTGTTGTACTCAATTGAAGAATAAAGAATAAAACATGAAAGCCTCAATACGAAGAAGTTATTGCTCTCCAAGTCGAATAAGAATTGAAGAGGTTGAAAAACCAACACCCAAAGACGATGAAGTACTAATTCGAGTTTATACTACAACTGTCAACAGGACAGATTGTGCCAACCTTACGGCAAAACCACTTATCATGAGATTTGTCTTAGGACTATTTAAGCCACGTAAAATTATTTTAGGGACCGACTTCGCAGGTGAAGTAATAGCAATTGGCAAAAATGTTAAGGCATTTAATATCGGAGATCGGGTATTTGGCTTTAACGATACTGGGGCTGAATCTCAAGCTGAATATACAACGACAACAGAGGATGATGTTTTCTTAATCCCGGGAAACATTGATTTTAAACAGGCTACCGCTGGTTTAGAAGGGGCTCATTATGCGTATTCTTTCATACATAAAGTAACGATCAAGTCAGGACAAAATATTCTCATAAATGGTGCAACTGGTGCTATTGGTTCTGCTCTTCTGCAATTTGCTCGGCAATATGATGTCACAATAACAGCTACTTGTAACACGAAAAATATGGAGCTTGTCAAATCTTTAGGTGCCGACAAAGTTTTTGATTATACCAAAGAAGATTTTACGAGTGATAACGATAAATACGACTTTGTTTTTGATACCGTTGGTAAAAGCACATTTGGGAAGTGTAAATCAATATTGAAAGAAAAAGGTATCTATATTTCGTCTGAGCTGGGGCCCTATTCCCAAAATGTTTTCTATCCGCTCTTAACGTCTATGTCTGGTAAAAAAGTAATTTTCCCTATTCCTTACAACAAGCAGAAAACAATACCGTATATTAGTCATCTTTTGGAGACAGGAAAGTTCAAACCCGTTATTGATCGGGAATATTTAATCGAAGATATATCCGAAGCTTACGAGTATGTAATCAAAGGGCTTAAAACGGGTAACGTTTTAATTAACGTTTTAAAAAAACATCATGCAACAAATAAGCTTATTCATTGACGGAAAATTTGCAACTGAAACTGCACGAACTTAAAATGGGAAAAAATAAACGATTAGAAGCACATGAAACGAGCATTTAAAGGCCATCACACACAGGAGAGTCATTATAAGCGAGTTCCATCGAATACCGTTGAAAATTTTAAATTATAATGAGATGAAAATCTATAGCGACAACATAAAAACATACGATGACAACTTGCTTAAGCTAAGTAAGTTGTTGAAACGTATTTCATTTCTTAGGTTATTTATTTTTGTCATTTCAAGTATCATCCTGATCTACTTGCTCAGCTCAAATTCATTAGCTCCCGTTCTGATTGTTTTCCCACTATTGATCGTATGTTTTGGTGCTGCAATCAAGTACTATAACAAAATAGCCTACCTGAAAAAGCATACCGCATTCCTGAAACGTATAAATGAATCCGAAATTTTAAGAGAAAAATCTCATCTGGAAGAATTTGATACCGGAGACCAGTTTATCAATCCAAATCATCCTTATACTTCTGATTTAGATGTTTTTGGAGAGCATTCCATTTTTCAATTACTCAACAGAACAACGACAGAGTCGGGTATGATTTTGTTATCAGAATGGCTGTCGGAACCTGCACCTAATAATGAAATACACGACCGACAAACAGCCATCAAAGAATTAGCTCAAAAATTGGATTGGAGGCAGAATTTTCAGGCGTCAGGCATGCACTTTCAGAATAAAAAAAGTGATTACAATAAATTGTTAAATTGGGTAGAAGCTCCTGTCGTTTTATTAAAATATCGACGAATCTATCTGGGAGCAGCCATAATCCTTTCGGGTCTATCATTTCTCACCTTATATTTTTACCTACCTTATGCTGCGTCATCAAGCTGGTTTATTTATTTGCTCCCTTTTGTTACAGTTTTATTTATTATCAGCAGAATTTTAAAAAAAGTAAGACCCATAGCTGACGATATCGTTGAAACCTCAACAGAGAATATTAACACGTTAAGAGGGTATCATACATTGATCAATAAAGTTGAAGGTGAGAGTTTCCAATCGAAAAAATTAGAGCAACTAAAATCATTGCTAAGTAAAAACAAGTATTCAGCATTCAAAGAAATTAAAAAGCTGTGCAAATTATTAGACTTCTCTCAGCAAAGAGGTGTAAATAAGATAAAGATGCCAATAAAAGGAAATTATTTTTATTCTATATTAAATAGTTTCCTGCTAATCGATATTTACTTGATTATAAGCGTAGAAAAATGGAAGTCAAAAAATAAGGCGTTTTTGAAAGCATGGTCTGAAGTAGTCAGTGAATTTGAAGTAATCAATAGCCTTGCAGGTTATTGCTATTCAAATCCATCCTATACATTTCCGGAGATAGCAGAAAAGAACAATTACGTACAATTTGAGTCGTTGGGGCATCCCTTAATCAATTCGACTAAACGGGTGTGTAATGATTTTCACTCCGAGGGACACGGTGATGTTGTCTTGATAACCGGTTCGAATATGGGAGGGAAAAGTACTTTTTTAAGAACCGTGGGCGTAAATCTGGTTTTGGCATTGGCGGGTGCACCTTGTTGTTCAAAAAATGGGCAGGTTTCGAACCTGAAATTATATACAAGTATGAGAACTCAGGATAATCTGAAGGAAGGAATCTCCTCTTTTTATGCCGAATTAAGCAGAATTGAAAAGATGCTGAAACTGATCGAAAGTAATGACAACACGTTTTTTCTTTTAGACGAGATGTTTAAAGGTACAAACTCAGAAGATAGACATAAAGGAGGTTTTTCATTGATTAATCAATTGTGTGAGCTCAAAACATCAGGAATTGTTGCAACACACGATATTGAACTGGCAAAACTATCGGGGAATAAAAAGCTGGTTACAAATTATAGTTTCAACAGTGAAATTATAAATGATTCAATGATTTTTAGTTATGAAATTCGCCCGGGTATATGTAATGATTTTAATGCAAGTGAACTCATGAAAAAGAGCGGAATTCGAATTATGGAGGCTATTTCAACTGAAAAGAATTCGTAGAACAGCAATTGCACGTCATTTATCTTCTTGGTGGAATTGAGCAGTTTGAAGAACAACAATGCTTAAATTCGCCAAATAGAAAATATCAGGAACAAGGAACATGCAGAAAAGCACACATCTATACGCCTTTACTTACGACAATACGGAAAGTGAGTTATGTAAGCTCGAATCGAGATCTATTTTTGGCGAGGAAGAAAAGAATAAACTACTTTTTTCCGAGATAAAAGCAGAACCTTCAACCAGTGCATTCATTAAAGCAAGACTTGATATTGTTTTGTTTTCTGAAGATTATTCGACGCTAATCAATGAGATTAAGAAAGAACGTATATGCATTGAAGGGTTTAAAATAGAGTATTTGGTTTTGGATGGTGATTTCACAGAGTATGCAGAGAGGCTTAAAAAGTTAAAAGATATTGGCTATAGTATTGAAGGCAATCCAGATTACTATTCCCCAACAATAACGTATGCTTTATGCTATCACGAAGGGATTTGGTACTTTGGCGTTTTAATCAAAGATCGCTTTGCATGGTACAAACACAAGGAAAAACCACGCTCATACAGTAACTCAATCAGTATAAATATTGCCAAAGCTCTTGTTAATATAGCAGCAAAGGCAAACAAAGAGAAAGAGCTACTCGATGCATGTTGCGGAGTTGGCACAATCATGTTAGAAGCCTGTTTTGCAGGAAATAGTATTGAAGGTTGCGACATTAACTGGAAGGTGTGTCGCGACGCTCGGGTAAATCTTGCTCATTTCAACTACACGGCAACGATATATCGTTCCGATATAAAAGACATCAGTAAAAAGTATGATGCTGCTATTATCGATCTGCCGTACAATTTACTGAGCTGTGCAACCGATCATGATATCTTACACATTATTGAGTCGACAGCAAAAATCACAAATCGACTTGTTATTGTATCGACCTCCGACATTACAAGCCCAATCAGCAACGCTGGATTCAGCATTTCAGATCATTGTTGTGTTCGGAAAAGAGGAAAGGCGAATTTCGCCAGAAGGATATGGGTTTGTGAAAAGATTGGCTAGGTGGGGATCAAGCGCTGCTCATCAGAGTATACAAATCATCACCAGCGGGAGAAAAGAAATAACTGCAACATGACACTATGAATGGTGATAAAAGAGTAGATGCCAGACACAAACGCAAGCTAGTCAAAAGTGAAAAGGTGATGAATTGTGGTGGCTTTAGCCTGATCAAGCTTCATTTGTCGTATAAGCTTTTCTAAAAAATGGACAGTTATAACATGAGAGCTAAAGCAAACTTTTGGGTTTCATTTAGTCATCAGTATTCATCCAAAGAAATTTTCTGTAAAAGGCAGGAGTTCAGGAAAGTCAAAAATGGGAACTCCCTTTTCAACTATTCCTGAGGTTTTGTCCAGTCCATATCGTACAAAAAATCATTGTATGGAAATCGGGTTACATGAATTTTTTTGACTCCTTCATAAAGGGTCTTCTTAAATTCATCAACATTTTCTTTTTCGGTGGCTGAAATAAAAAGAGAGGGCGTGTTGTTTTTGCCGATCCATGTGTTTTTTAATTCTTCCAGCGAATAGTTCTCTTGTGTTTTTGGACTTAAATCATCGTCATCTTTTTGTACGTATTCAAAAGCATCAATTTTATTAAACACATAGATGGTCGGTTTCTCTCCTGTTTCAATTTCTGATAAGGTCTCTTTTACCGTGTCGATTTGCTCCTCGAAACCCGGGTGTGAGATATCTACCACATGAACTAAAACATCGGCTTCGCGCACCTCGTCAAGTGTCGATTTAAATGACTCTACCAAACCATGGGGCAGTTTGCGAATAAAACCAACGGTGTCGGCCAGTAAGAAGGGGAGGTTGCCAACTACCATTTTTCGAACAGTGGTGTCAAGTGTCGCAAAAAGCTTGTTCTCAGCAAATACTTCCGATTTTGCAAGCATGTTCATGATGGTTGATTTACCAACATTGGTATAACCAACCAGAGCAACACGAACTAATTTCCCACGGTTTTTCCGCTGTGTTGCTTTCTGCTTGTCGATTTTCTTTAGTTGAACTTTTAATCGGGCAATTTTATCTAAAATAATCCTGCGGTCGGTCTCAATCTGTGTTTCTCCGGGGCCCCGCATTCCAATTCCACCTCGCTGTCGCTCCAAGTGAGTCCACATTCGGGTTAACCGTGGAAGCATGTATTGGTATTGCGCGAGTTCAACCTGAGTTTTGGCATGGGCAGTTTGCGCACGTTTGGCGAAAATATCTAAAATCAGATTTGTCCGGTCGAGTACTTTGGATTCCAGTTGTCTTTCAATGTTCCGGAGTTGAGTTGGACTTAGTTCATCGTCAAAGATCACCGTGTCAATCTCATGAACTTTCATGTAGTTGTGGATCTCCTGTAGCTTTCCTGACCCAACAAAGGTTGCAGGATTAGGAACATCCAATCGCTGGAAAAATTGTTTTTTTACCTTTGCTCCGGCGGTATCTGCTAGGAATTCAAGCTCATCCAAATACTCCTGAGCCTGTCTTTCGTCTTGTTCCTGATTAACCAGTCCAACTAATACGGCAGTTTCTTGTACTTTTTCTGTTTCAATCATTCAAATAATTTCAAAGTTCTTTTCATAAAAAAACCTGGCCCCGAAAAAACGGAACCAGGATTCTTTTATAATTTAAATCTTTATTGTAATACAAAGTTGATAGGAACCGTATAAGAAACTCTTACTGGTTTTCCTCTTTGTTTTCCTGGTTTCCATTTTGGAAGACTGTTTACCACACGAAGTGCTTCTTTGTCAAGTGATGCATCAACACCACGAGCGATGCGTGCATTGGTAATACTTCCGTCTTTATCTACAACGAAGTTAACGTAAACTTTTCCTTGAATACCGTTTTCCTGAGCAATTACAGGATATTTTACAGCATTGGCAATGAATTTACGAAGAGCTAATTCTCCACCAGGAAATTCAGGCATATCTTCTACGATAAAGAATACTTGACCTTCATCAACTTCCTCTTCTTCTTCAATAACAGGCGCAACGTCGATCACTGTTTCGTCATCCGCTTCGGTGTCTTGAATTTCAAGTTCGTCTTCGATTTCAACATCATCCTCCACGATATTTAACACCTCAACAACTTTTGGTGGTGGTGGTGGTGGTGGTGGTTTTACTTCTTCTTGACGGGTAATCGGGATAATCTCATCCTCCACCTCTTGCTCTGCAACAGATCCTAGAGAAGAAGCTTGTTCTACTCTGGAAGTCCATTCGAAAGCTAGTAAGCAAAGACCTAGAGACACCACTAACCCTATCTGAACAAAAATATTTCTTTTGCTCTCAAGATCGGCTTTTGGTGATTTCTTTGGTTCCATAATTCAGTTTTAGAAGTTTTTTCTATTTTTCAGATACTAGTTTGTCTCGATATTGAGGGGCTAAAGATAAAAAATAATCTTCAAAATCAAGAGTTGAAAAAATTAAAATTTTATCCTTTGTGTTCGTCGGACATTTTATTGTAATACAAAATTTATCGGCACATTGTAGGAAACCCTTACTGCATGTCCGCCCTGTTTTCCGGGGCTCCATCTCGGCATTTTATTGACAACCCTGAGTGCTTCTCTGTCCAGCGAAGAATCGACACCCCGGATGATGCGGGCATCGCTGACTTGCCCATCAGCATTAACAACAAAATTGACAAATACTCGTCCCTGAACCCCAGTTTCCTGAGCCACTGACGGATAGTCGACCGTATTGGCGATAAATTTCAAAAGAGCTTTCATTCCACCGGGAAATTCAGGCATTTCATCAGGTATTAGCACAATTTCTTCCTTGTCGTATGTGTTATTATCGTTTGCGAAATCTTGTAATGCATCAACGTCAATTCCTTCGTCGGTTACTTCGGTGTCAAAAATATCCAGATCATCATCATCCAGTTCTGTGTCATTATCGACCAGCTGAAATAATTCAACTGTTTTTATAGGAGGGGCGAGTTCCTTTTTTTCTGGTTTAGTTAAGGGAATGACAATATCAGTAGGGGAGTCCCAGTTAACAGATCCAACATCGTCGGCTTTTTGTACTGGTGTTTTCCAACTAAAAGCCAGTAAGGTAAAACTAAGTGAGAGTACTAATCCAAGTGAGAAGAATAATGAGCGTTTACTTTCTAAATCGGCGTTTTTAGATTTTTTTGTTTTCATAACTTTTTGATTTAATTGTTTAAAAATGAATGGCTAATAAGAGTAGGAAAACAAAAACCAAACCAAAAAGAACCAATGGTGATTACGTTTTGAAAATATTATTATATTTGCGGTGCAAAATGATGGGGGATTAGCTCAGTTGGCTAGAGCGTTTGACTGGCAGTCAAAAGGTCATCGGTTCGATTCCGATATTCTCCACTTTATAATATATAAGAGTGACGAAGATAAAAATTCGTCACTCTTTTTTTTGCCAAGGTTATTACAAAAACTTGGTTAAAGCTTCCTGCTGAATACTTTTATAAAAGTATTCAGCAGGAAGCAGTTTTGTGCAAAAAAAGATGAGGCACTTTCAATTTATTGAAAGCGCCTCATCTTCAGTAGCGAGAGGCGGGCTTGAACCGCCGACCTCATGATTATGAATCATATATTTATACTTTCTTCTACTTTTATTAAATTTTGTTTATTGGTTAAATTCTTGTAATGTAGCTATTTATGTGTTTTGTGTGTGATATTTATTTTCTTTATTTTATAAATTATTACTATACTTACATGCAAATTACATGCAAATAATTAGTAGTTTTTGTTCAGATTTAGTGTGAGTTATGTTTTGGTTACATGCAAATTTAAGAAAAATAGTATGCTCAAGTATTCAAAAGATGGTGTTTCTGTTGTTTTGACGCATGACACACGAAGAAAAAATAAAGAAGGTAGTTATCCGGTTAAAGTTCAGATAGTTCAAAAAGGAAAACAGAGATATTACTCCACAGGAAAATCGTTATCGGTTGAAGAATGGGAGACTTTGGCGGAAACAAAGAATAAGTCTTTATCTGAAATCAGACAAGACCTTGAAAATAGTTTTTCTTTTATCAGAAAAATAGTTGAACCTCTAGTTAATGAGCATGAATTTACTTTTGACGCTTTAAATCTTCGATTGGGAAAAGGTTTTGGTGATAATACCCTAGGAACAGCCTTTCATGCAAAAATTGAATCACTTTTAAGCGAAAACAGAATAGGTTCATATAACTACTATAACGATACTTTAAAGACCATTGAGGATTTTGCGGGAAAGAATATTCCGTTTGAATATATAACCGTGGCATGGTTAAAGAAATTTGAAAAACATTTGCTTGATACTGGAAGAAACTACACCACAATAGGGATGAGATGTAGGGCTATTCGTTCAATTATGAATGACGCTTTGACCTCGGGCATTATAAAAGAGAAACAATATCCTTTTGGGCGGGGGAAATATGAAATTCCGACAGGTCAGGGAAGAAAGCTGGCTCTGACTTTGCAACAAATAAAAACGCTTGTGACCTACTCGGATGGAAGTGAAGCAACCGAACACTACCGGGATTTATGGTTTTTTTCTTATCTCTGTAATGGAATCAATTTTGCCGACCTCATTACCTTGAAATATGCCAATATCCAAAATGACGAGATATACTTCATACGGGCTAAAACCATTAATACATCAAGAGTGAAGAAAGAAATTTGTGCCGTTATTACACCGGAAATGAAAGCTATTATGGATAAATGGGGAAATGCCGATAAAAGTCCCGATTCTTACATTTTTGGATTTCTCAATGGAGATGAAACGCCATTACAAATTACAAAGAGGGTTAGAGATGTAATCAGTAATTGTAACAGGCATCTTCGGAAAATTGGAAAAGCAATAGGTATTGCGGGACTTAGTACCTATACTGCCCGGCATTCATACGCAACTGTACTGAAAAGGTCAGGTGCCAATATCGCTTATATTTCTGAAAGTTTGGGTCATAAAGATTTGAAGACAACAGAAAATTACCTGGCTTCTTTTGAAAAAGAGGAACGAGTTAAGAATGCAAGTTTCCTAACACAGTTTGAATAATATTTGTCATATATTTATGCTATATTTGTGACAAAATATAGGGTGATTAGTGCATGCAATCTATTCATAAACAGATAGAAGATATTATAAAAAGAAAAAGACGAGGCAATGTGTTTTTTGCAAGTGACTTTAAGTCTTTGGGAAGTGGCGATGCTATTCGTCAAGTCCTTTCAAGACTTTGTAAAGAAGATTTCATAGTTCGTCTTTCGAATGGGATTTATCTCTATCCGAAAATCAGTAAACATATTGGGATTATTTATCCGTCGATAGAAGAAATAGCGAAGGCAATTGCAAGGAAAGAAAAAGCAAGGTTGATACCAACAGGTGTTTTCGCATTAAATAAACTGGGATTGTCAACCCAGGTTCCAATGAAAGTGGTTTTTCTTACCGATGGTGCGCCACGAGTTGTTAAAGTGGGGAAAAAGGCAACAGTACATTTTAAAAAGACTGTGGCTAAATATTTGGCTTTTAAGGGAAGCATTTCCACGTTGGTAGTATTTGCTCTGAAAGAAATAGGAAAAGGAAATGCAACAGAAACCGAACTTCAAAAAATCAAAGAAGCTTTGATTAATGAAACACCAGAAAATATAACACATGATGCAGTTCTAGCGCCGGAATGGATTGCAGAGATATTGCTAAAACTCAAGAAAAGTGAAACGAGCATAACAAAATCTGCAGCAAAGGAGCAAGATTAAAAGCGAGTTACATGAGTTACCGCTGAAAGCAAACAATTCTAACGAATGAATAATTGGATTAAAATACCGGAAAAGGAAAGAGCTGATATACTTAATAGTGTTGCAACAACAACCGGATTACCGAATGTGGCCATTGAAAAGGACTGGTGGGTAACAATGGTGTTGCGTGCCTTGTTTTCCTGTAAGTGTGCTCCCCATATTATATTCAAAGGAGGAACTTCGTTAAGTAAAGCATGGAATATTATTGAACGGTTTTCAGAAGATATTGATATTGCCATTGATCGCGCCTTCTTCGGTTTTGAAGGCGAACTGAGACGGAAACAAATAACCAATCTCCGGCGTGCGTCATGTTCATACACGCAAAATAATTTGAAAGATGAATTGGACAAGAAATTGCAGGAGGCTGGTATAACTGGTTATTCACTATCCATTCCTGAATCAAAAGATTCGACCCAAGACCCACAAATTATAGAAGTTAATTATAATTCGCTTTTTGCAGAAGGGAGCTATATTCAGGATAAAGTGATGGTTGAAATCGGGGCGCGTTCCCTGATGGAGCCAAGCAAAGATGTTCAGTTGCGTTCTATTCTTGCAAATAATTATCCTGAAACTGATTTTGCAGATGTTTATTTTACTGTTCCAACGGTTATTCCGCAACGAACCTTCCTTGAAAAAGCTTTTCTTTTACACGAAGAATTTCAAAAGCCTTTGGAAAATGTACGTGTAAATCGCATGTCCAGGCATATTTATGACCTGGAAAAATTGATGGATACCGATTTTGCAAAAGATGCGCTAAACAGTCCCGATTTGTATCATGCAATTGTTGAGCATCGTAAAATGCTAACTGCAATGAAGGAAGTGGATTATTCTACTCATGTCCCTGAAAAAATAAGCTTTGTGCCGCCAGTTGCCATTATTGATTTATGGAGAAAGGATTATGAAACGATGCAGGCAAACATGATTTACGGAGATTCGTTGCCCTTTGACAAATTGATAGACAGACTAAAAGAACTAAATGAGAGGTTCAGGCAAATAAAAATATAGTTATGCCCCGCCGCAAGCAATATAAAATATTAGCCAGACAAACGGCAGTTTATGAAGCTATTGTCTCAGAACTTCAGAAAAATCCTGAACTGGCTGATTATGACATGGAATCCATCGAAATATCGGTTAAAAAGAAAATCACTCCCCGAATCCGAGATATAGACAAAGCAATAGATAACCTGGAAAGATATATTTTAGTAAACAAAGAATTTATCCAAATCGTCAATGGTGAGGCGATAGTATCGAAAAAGGATATTGCTAAAATGTTGAAGATTTCGCGGCCAACCCTTGATAAATGGATAAGGGACGGATTTATTACTCCTGTTAAATCAAACGTTTTATCCAATGCTGAGGTATTTCCTCCCGACCTGATTCTGAAACAACTTCAAAATCAAAAGAACAAAAAAATAAAAAAAGTTTTCAGCTTTACATTGTCTCCGGTTGACATAGTTTGACTTCCCTGAGCAAATAAAATTCACACAATAAAAATTTTACAATACGGCGTTTTGTCTCTATTGTCGTCGTTTGTCTTATTTGTGTAAAGCTATTGTAAATGAAGTGGTTTCCGGGGCTTTACCCAAACAGGCTTCATCCCAACCGCAGATTGATACTATGACCCTGAATGATGTTCTGGAGTTGTTAAAAGTACACGGCTACCCAACATCAAAAGCAAAAATCTACAAGTTGACCTCTGCCGGTAAAATTCCCTGCAAAACGTACGGAAACAAGCTGGTCTTTTCACGTAAAGAAGTACTGCTTTGGGCGGAAAACCAGACCAAACCCAAACATGATTCAGCGAAGGTAGGTTTAGCCCTTGCCCGAAGTGCCAGACGAAAAAAATGATTCAGTACACAAAGATTTTGTGATAATACTACTCTGGGCTATGAACGGAGTGATTATCCCAATGAAAAGAAAAATAAGTATGGCACTTTCAGACATAAAACAAATAAGTATAAGGGAATACCTGAAGAATAAGGGTATCCTTCCAAAGAAGGATTTTGGTTATTATGGGATGTACTTTTGTCCGTTTCGAGAAGACCACAATACAAGTTTTAAAGTGGATTACCGCCAGAATATCTGGTACGATTTCGGCACAAATGAAGGAGGCTCCATTATCGACCTTGTCATGAAGATGAATAATTGGACTTTTCATGAAGCCGCAACTCAATTGGAGAAAGACTTTTCAGGTACCGACCTGAATCCATTTTCTTTTCACCGGGATATTACTTTGGATAAAAAGGGAAACAATAAGACATCAATAATCATTCATGATATCCGTGAGATTTTGCATCCCAAACTAATAAAATGGATAAATGCGCGAAAAATTGATTTGTCGCTTGCGAATTTATATTGTCGGGAAGTTCATTACCCTGTTCGGGACAAAATGTATTTCTCAGTTGGGTTCGAAAATGACAAAGGCGGATATGAGTTGAGTAGTCCGCCGAGCTTCAAAGGTTGCATTCCGCCTAACGAAATTACGACCATGAAGAACGGTCATGAAACCTGTTTAGCTTTTGAAGGGTTCCGGGATTTCCTTTCCTATTTAACCATACAAGAAACAGATAAGACGAGATACGATGTAGCAATTTTGAATTCAGTTGCCAACATCAAAAAAGCGCTTCCTTTTCTGAAAGAACACAAAAATATTTGTGCTTTTTTTGACAACGACGAAAGCGGTCGGAAAGCATTCCAAAAGATAAAAACATCATGCTTTTCGGTTGACGATATGTCGGTAAAATATGCGAGGTATAAAGATTTGAGTGACTATTTGTGTGGCAAAAAACAGGTTCAGGAAATGAAGAAAAGCCGAGGTTTCAGATTATGAGCGAAGGCCTTTTTTTAGCGGAGCAAGTTTGTGTTTCGGTCAGCCCGAAACCTTGCTCTGCGAGGCAAAAACATCCCGCCGGTCTCATTAACAATTAAAATGGAAACTTACATGAAAACGATAAAAAACAGAAACACCAATGGCAGGCCAGCCAAGAAGCCCTCCGAAAAGAAAGCATATAAAATAACTGTAAAAATGGCTACTGAAGAACATTATTCGCTGAAAGCCAAAGCTGGTTTGGCAGGGATTAACCGCAGCGAATTTATGCGTCAGTGTATACGTTCCTCCGTGGTCAAACAGCGTCTTACCCCGGAACTGATGGGACACATCCGGCAGCTTTCCGGCATGGCCAACAATGTCAATCAAATTGCCCGTACAGCGAATGCTGCCGGATATATCGAAGTGCACAATCATTGTCTTGCAATGAGTGAATGCCTGGACAAAGTAATTAAACGAATAGAAGATGATTGCTAAAATTGTCCAGGGACGTGGTTTTAAGGGAGCAGTAAACTATGTATTGGATAAAAAGGATGTCCGTTTGCTTTTTGCCAAAGGAGTTCGGTTAAAAGACAAAGCATCCGTCATTCAAAGCTTTATTACCCAAAGTAAGTTAAAACCCAAAATCTCAAAGCCGGTGGCACATATCTCATTGGATTTTTCAGTACAGGACAAAGGCCGGTTAACCGATAAATTTATGGTTGGTGTTGCGCATGAATACTTAGCAAAAATGGGATATACTAATACACAATACATCATCGTCCGGCACCACGATACCGACCATCCGCATATCCACCTGGTGATAAACCGGATTGACAATGAAGGGAACAGGATTTCTGATAAAAACGAAAAGCTGCGTAATACAAAGATTTGTATGGAGCTGACAAAAAAGTACGGGCTTTACATTGCTTCCGGGAAAGAAAATGTGAAAGAACACCGGCTCAAAGAACCGGATAAAACTAAATATGAGATTTACCGGGTACTTCAAACCGCGATTCCTAAATGCCGAAATTGGAAAGAACTGGATGCCAAACTTCGAAAATCAGGAGTTACCGCTGAATTGCGAAGAAACGGGAGTACAGACAAAATTCAGGGAGTACGGTTTGGTAAAAACGGATACGAGTTCAACGGCTCCAAAATTGACCGGGCATTTAGCTATTCTAAAATTAGTTGCCAGCTAAAGCAAAATGAGCTGTCAATGCAAAATTACTTCAAATCTGCACACCGGAACAGTCACGGCAACAATGAAGGTTTTTCATCTGCAGTGGGAGCAACGGTTTCTTCTTTGGGAGGTCTGTTCGACTTACAGAAACAATCATCTGGCTATGATGAAGACTATGCCGAATATTTAAAACAGGAAGCCCTGAAGCAAAAACGAAGGAAGAAAGGTCGCAGATTATAAACAACAAAATCAATTACAATGGGTATAGGCAAAATGGATTCTTCGGCAGTTTATGCTCTGTTCGAAGAATTAAAACAAAAAATAGAGCAGTTGGGCAAAGACGAAATTTCAGATAACTTGAATTCAAATTTCGATTCCCAGGAAATTGCCATATTAGTGCGCGAAATACGCACCCGTATAAATCAAAGACAATTTTCTCCGGAGCAAATAAGGGAACTGCAGAATATTCAGGCACAGGTTGCGGCCTATTCTCTGGGGAAAGTCAATGATAATATTCGTAAGATATTGACTGAATTAAAAACCATAATTGTTCCGCTTCATGAAAAGGTTGGTCACTTGCAAACTCCATCCAACATGATTATTCGCAAGGAACATGTTTTTATTGTGGATTTTAGGAGAAGCAAAACGGCCATTACTATTATTACAATGGCATTAGTTATTTTGCTTTCATGGGGTGGCAATGTTTGGCAACTCAAAAATAATAATCAACTAAAGGATAACGACCTAAAATACCGCTATATAAAAATGGGAGGAAAAGCGAACTATCAGGCTTTACTGCGATTAGAAACGATTTTCACTTATGATCGGAACCGGGATGGCATTTCTGTTATCAGGGAGCAGGTTGCTACTTACGAACAGTTGGTTAAAGAGCAGGCTAAGAAGATAGAACAAGCAAGATTCAAAAAATCAGAATAGGTTTGAGATAAATTCCTTGCTCAGTCATCAAGTCTTAGCTCTTGCAAAATATACATCCAAAACTACCCGTCCAACTAATTTCATTATTTTGAAAATTATATTGTAAAAAGATCCTTCAGAGATACTAATGGAATATCCTTGAGCTCCTCTTGCTCCATAAGCATCACCTAATATTCTTTCAAATCTCTTAAACATGTTATAACCTAAATTAAATTTAATAATAATTTAAACCATAATCTTCTGCACATTAGCAAAATAGATGCAATTTTCTTTAAATTTATTCTTTTAGAATATTAAAAAATATTTCATGTCTAAAATTGATAAAGAAATAATTGATTCTTTCGACGAGGATCCCAGTCATTCCATTCGATTAATTTATCGCTATTATAGAAATGATTTCATTGGTTGGGTAGTGACAAATAATAGATTGAATAGTGATGAAGCCGAGGAAATATTTCAGGCGAGTGTAGTTGCGATGTATGAAAATAAAATAAACGGCAAGCTAAAGGAATTTACCAGTTCTGCTAAAACGTATTTATTTTCTGTAGGTAAAAATAAAGCCAAAGATTACGCGAAAAAGAAAAAAAATATTGAAGATTTCTCGTTTGAACGCTATGTGATGTTTGACAATTCTGATGATGAAATAGCTGTAAAAAAAGACTTTGAGGAAAGATATGAAAAGGTAGAAGCAATTTTAAAATCGTTGGGGTCTCCTTGCTATCCGTTACTACGTTTATTCTATTTTGAGAGAAGAAGCTGGAAAAGCATCGCAGCTATTTTAACATACAAGAATGCCAACTCTGCAAAGAATATGAAATATAAGTGTGAGGCGAAAATTAGAGAACAAATAAATTCTTATTTCTAAAAAAATTTTAAATAATGGTTGACTTTTCAGATTATAACAAATTAATAGATAAATATCTTAAAGAGGAAATGAACGATGAAGAACGCAAGGACTTTGAGCGTGAATTATCGGAAAACCCAAAATTGAATGAAATGGTAAACGATACCAAACTTATAAAAATTGGAGTAAAGGCAGTTGAACGTAAGAAAATGCTACTAGAAGTAAAAAAAATTGCTAACGAATATAAAGAGAGTAATAATATGGAAACAAAAACTGTTAGAAGAATTTTATCTATTAGAAACCTAAGTATTGCTGCATCGATACTTATTATTGTATCAGTTGGGATTGTTTCTTACCTTAACAGTTCAACCTCATATTTATCAGACTATACCCCTTATACGGGTTATCAGGAAATTCCAATTGCAAGGTTGAGAGGGGATAATAGTCCTCAAAAGCTGAATGATGCATGGGAACTTTATAATTCAGGACAATACGACAAAAGTCTTCAAATTGTCAATAATGCTATTCCTTCTGAGGATTTTATAACGCGATTTTCCTTTTTAAAAGGACTTTGCTTAATTGAGGAGAAAAAGTATCAGGAAGCAATAGAATCTTTATCACTTGCCGCAAACAGCAGTTTTCGGTATTCAGAGGATGCAAAATGGTATTTGGGATTAACTTACCTCGAAATAGGAGAGAAAGAAAAAGCTAAAGAAGTTTTATTGCAAGTCCAAAAAACAAATGAGGATATAGAAAAAGTATTAAAAGGAATTGACTAATTTTTTGAAAAAGATTGCATACAAGGTTGACCTTTTCATTCTTCATTCATTAATAATAGAATACTTAAAAATTATAAAAATGAAAAAGCTAATTTTTATTCCATTATTGTTGCTATCTCTGAATTTAATAGCACAAAAAAAATCTTATCATTTTTCATACGTTGAGTCGTCCACGTTTAAGTATGGTAAATGGTCTGATTGGTCATCCAGAGGCGATGAAGTTATTATCGAAAAACCTCTTTACAACTTGAATGTGCAAATAAATAGTAACCACTCTTCATTTCCTAATGCTTCTTTTACTTGCCGATATAAAGGATATTACGATGGTTGGTATACTTATACAATGGAAAATACAATTATTTTCGATGGAGAATATAGAAATTTAAGATTTTTAACTGAATCACAGAAAATGATAAAGAGTACAATAAAACTAGAATCTATGATGGAAGGAGAAGAAGGAGTAATAAACATATTCTTAAATACTTATGCCGTAGCGTATAAGTGTATTAGGTAAGTGTTGAACTTATTCTCTTCTGCCTGAAAAACGTTGAAAATCCAATACTTTATTTAATGATGTATTTTAGTGGTTCTGCTGTTGTATTGAAACCAGAAGCAAGTACAGCGATTTTAAATGTATAATTTTGGAAAAAAGAGCGATTTCTGCTGAAAAAGGAGAAAAATTACTAATATCAGTTGATATGCATGATGGCTCTTTGTTGCGTATCGGGAAAGGAGATGAGGATTGGATCTATTTAGCAACGTACAGAACCAGCCGGTTGAATCGGAGCAAAGCAAAAGAACAAATTGATTAAACGAATTTGAATGTTATGGTTTATGCAACTTATAATTATTTTAAAAACCAAACTTAACTGCAATGAGCGAAAAAAAAGATCTTAGTATTGTTGCTAATATTGCATTAGTAATTTTCCTTGTACTGTTTATAATCATCCTATCTAAACTACCTTTTCCTGAACATTATGATTTTTGGAGAAAGGCAGGTGTGTGTGCAGCTTCATGCTTTGTCGGAATTTTAGTATATTCTATAGTAATTCTTTTTGTAGAAAGGATATTTAAGATATTGGTTGAATTACTGGCTGTTTTCGTACTATTCTTGGATGTATTATTTATTGCATTTTGCTGGTCGTTTTTTGAAGAAGCTAAATTAATCGTCTTAGATTGGTTCCCAACTGTGTCAGATAATTTAACTACAATTACAATTGTAAGTATAGTATCAATCTTACTTATTTTCAACTTTTTTGTTATGATTATTTTGTATCCATTCTCCAATATTGCGGGGGCAAATATTGGAGTAGAGATTGATTAATGTACTCATAATAATGTCTTTTAATGAAAAAGTACGTTTTACTATTCCTTCGCTTGCTTATTATTGCCAGTGCTTATGCCCAGGAAGATTCTGATTCATCAGTCTTAAAACTTGGCTTATCTGTTGGGCATTCAAATCATGTAACTTCAGCAGAGTTCAGCCCAAATGGAAAGTTAATTCTTACTGCATCCGAAGATGGTACTGCTAGAATTTGGGATGCTGAAACATTAGCTTTAATTCATATATTATTGCATGCTGATGCGGTTACTTCTGCTGAGTTTAGTTTCGATGGTAAGAAAATCTTAACAGCTTCAAATAATAAAGTTAGTGTTTGGAATACAGAATCGGGCTCTTTGATTCATGTTATGGAAAATTATCCCCAGGCTTTATCTACAAAATACAGCAAAGAAAAATATTCTGACTCTACTGATACGCGAAGAAGTTTTATAAAATCCACCAAGTTTAGTCCTGATGGGAAGAAGATCGTTACAGTATCAAATGATAGTAAAGCAAGAGTATGGGATGCTGAAACTGAAAAACTATTATTTATTATTGAAGGAGATTTTGGTAATTTATCCTCAGCATGGTTTAGTTATGATGGAACAAAAATTTACACTAATTCGAAGGATTCTAAATATAGAGATTTGGATTCGGAAAACTATAAAACAAGAGTTTGGGATTCCAGTTCAGGAAAATTGCTTAATATTATTCGTAGGGTTGAGGTTGAAGGAATTAGAGAAGATGGATTAAAAATTTTAGATACTGGAACTTATAAAACAAGAATTTGGGATATTGATTCTGATAAATGCATATACCAATTTGATGGTGCATATAAAGAATTTAGTCCTGATGGGAAGGTAATAATTACGAGCAGCTATCATTATAGCAATAATTCTTTAAAAGCATTTAATGTTGAAACAAATGAATTATTACTCCAAATAGAGCTCCCAAAAGTAAATACAGTGAATTTTAGTCCTGATGGAAAAAAAATTATCACTACTACATATTATAATTCTAAGGCAAAAATATGGGACATAGAAACAGGAAAACTTCTTAGTACTCTGGATGAAAAATTCGAAAAAATAAAAAGTATAGGTTTAAGTGCAAATGGAAATAGAATTGGAATCAATCTATGGAATAATAAGTTAGCAGTTTTCGATGTCGAAACCGGGAAAATAAATCTTTTAAAAGATACTCCTGATGAAAAGCCATCCTCTCATTTTTTCACCTTTGATGAAAAACATGTATTAAAGCGATCCGGAGATAAGATTAAGGTTTTTGAAGCCCAAACGGGGGAGTTAATGCATGTGTTAGAAGGATTCTTATCAGACGAAAAACCAGATGGTAAAGAAATTTTAGCGCTAGTTGGCAATACAGTTAGAGTTTATGAAGTTAAGACAGGGAAATTAATTCGTTCATTAAATGGGCATGTTGATCAAGTAACTTCTGCAGGATATAGTCCAGATGGGAATAAAATAATAACGGGAGCAACCGATAACACAGTAAGAACTTGGAATGTCGAAACAGGAGAAGTACTCCAGATTCTTAAATGCCATTCAAGGGGGGGGAATTATGCTTATTTTACTTTAGATGGAAAAAAAATTGTAACAGCTTCTTTTTCAAGATCTACGATTTATGATGGTTTTTCCCCTATAGAAGCAATTCGTGGACATGACGTTTGGGATGAAATATTCAGACCTTGGTTATTTACATCCTCACCTTTATATAAAATTAGAGTTTGGGATGCCGAAACAGGAAAATGTCTTTATAACCTGGAAGATATTGCATATAGTTCAGAGGGAGTAAACTTTAGCCCTGATGGAAAGAAAATTGTGACATCAAATCAAAAAAAGTCTGCTAAAATTCTGGATGCTAATACCGGAAAGTTAATACATCGTTTAAATGTTAACTCTAAATTAGTAAATGCAGCCAACTTTAGCCCAGAGGGTAATAGAGTTGTGACAGCATCTGATGATAATGAAGTAAGAATTTGGGATACTGAAACGGGAGAATTGATTCACGCCCTTGAAGGTCGTTCTAAATACATCTATGATGTTTTCTTTAGTTCAGATGGAGGGAAAGTAATTGCAGTAGGCGATAATAAAACGAACATTTGGAATGCCAATTCAGGCAGTTTAATTCGAGTGTATGCCGGCACTGCAACTGAAGAGAAATTGTTCATATATGATGATGATTACAGTGCAAAAATTAACGATATTGAAAATGATAACGACTTATTTACTTTAAGAGTTCTTGATTCAATTAATTATATTGTTTATGACCAACACTACCGCTTCGATGGCACCGAAAATGCTCGTAAGTCTTTATACTTTACCTGTGGTTTAGAGATAATCAAACTTGAACAAGTAAAAGATCAATTGTGGGTTCCTAACCTGGCTGAACGAATTATGAAGGGCGAATCCATTAATTCACCCAAATTAGAAGACCTTGATTTGTGTAATCTTATTCCAGAAGTTGAAAATCTGGAAACCAATAACGATAATTATAGTTTTAGCATTAAACCCAGGAGGGGAGGACTGGGAGAAAGTGTACTTTATGTAAATAATCTGGAAGTTAAGCGTTATCCTGCAGGGCAATTAATAAAACAAGACGGAGGATTTCTGTTACAAGTACCAGCCAGTGAAGTTGAACCTTATTTTTTGCCAGGCGAAAAGAATACCGTTAGCGTGAAAGCTTATACTGCAGATAATGCCATAATATCCAGAGGGGCAAAAGCACCAAGTGAGAATAACAATCTTAAAAAGGAACCACCTGAAATTTATGCAGTGGTAGTAGGTGTAAGCGATTATAAAGGAGAAGAACTTGATTTGCGCTATCCAGCTAAAGATGCTAAAAAAATTTCAGCGATTCTGGAATCTTCCTCATCTAAATTATTTAGTTACGATGGTTTTGATAGAGTTCATTTATATTTACTACAGACAGATGCAGACAGATCTGCTTTTCCTGATAAAAAATCGATAAAAGATACCTTTACGAAAATCGGTAAAACTGCTAAAAGTAACGATGTTCTATTAATCTTTTTTGCTGGTCATGGAGAAGTAAATAAAAATGACCAACAGTTTTATTTTTTAACTGCAGATGCTTCTGTTAACAGCCGCCTGGAGACCGTTGGAATTTCCACCAAAGAACTTTTCGATTGGATACAGCCAGCCAATATTAAGGCACATAACCGTGTACTTATACTGGACGCATGCAATAGTGGTCAGGCCATTAAAAATATTATAAAAATAGGGGATGCTGATCAACAATATATGGCTGCACGAGATGACGAATATGCCCATTATAGAAAAGAACTCGATAAATTAAATGACAATGCAGGTCTTTTCATTTTGTCTGCCAGTGCAAGCACTCAGAGTGCCTATGAAATGAACACATATAATCAGGGAATACTGACATATGCCTTATTAAAACCTCTAAAGGAGAATCCAAACATTCTTGATGCTGATAACCTACTAAGCGTTAGTCGATGGTTTGAAGTTGCTAAAGATATCGTTGATAATATTTTTGATGATAATTTAAAGGCCAGAGGATTTCGTCAGCAACCGCAATTACTAAGTTCTACTAACTTTAAAATCGGGGTTGTTGATGATGAAGTACGTAGCAAAATTACCCTTCCAAAAGAGAAACCCACCTTTGAAACAGCAAATTTTTTATATAAAAATGTACCTGTTGATCAAATAGATTTTAGTAAAGTAGTTAATGACGAGTTAAATAGAATAGCGAATGAAAATCTTGACAGTCCATTTATTTACTTTGCCAATAACAGATCTTCTGAAAGCATTAAACTTAGCGGTAATTACTTGGCAAATGACGAAAATATTACCATTTACGTATATATGAGTAAAAACAACCGGATAATAGATCGATTTGAACAATCGGGACCTAAAAGTGATTTAAAAAAATTGGCACAACGAATAATTGATGAGGCTTTACTTAGACTTCGCAAATAGTATGCATTTGTTCTATCTTTCTAATAAATTAGAATAGTAGTAATTGAACAATGATTTCTGAATAACTTTATTTTTCATTTTCCCCGGTTGACTTTTCTTGTGTTTTTCCATTAATCATTAAAACTATATTACTAAAATTTAATGATTATGAAAATGAAACACGCAATATTAATTGCACTAATTGGCACAGTTTTATCTCTTATTGAAAAAGTAATTATTGTGATAAAATACGTAGTTATCCTTGGGTCTTCTGTTGATAACATGCGTATGGTTCTTGGTATCTTTTTTCTAATTGGGCTATTAATATTCTTCAGTGTATTATATAGCAAACAAATAAAAGAAGATCCCAAAAACATTAATCAATCGCCGGTCATCAGCCCAAACAGTGCTGAACAACAAAAGTCTTCATCAGTATTCGCAGAATACATGTCATTTAAAAGGATGATATCATTAACCGTTGTTCCAATCATTTATGTACTTGGTATTATAGCAATTGTTGCCATAAGTAGTGCTTTAATTTACAGTGGCATTGTTGATGAAGGAGCAGAACATTTAGTATTGGAAGGTTTTGGATTGCTTACAATTGGAAATATTCTTTGGAGACTAACCTGCGAAGGTTGGACATCGTTAATCCGAATGGCCTCTTTATTTTTCATGAAGGAGAAGAACTATGACCGAAAAGTGTAAGTGGTTGGCAATAAGAATTTAAAGGCTTAGTAGCTCAAATTACCTTTAATAAATCCACCAACAATTTGATTACAATGAAAAACACAATAATCATAATGTCTTTAGCGCTTTTATCACTAGTGGTCGGTTGTACTCCAAGTTCGATACAAGTGAACATTAAAGATAGTCGATCGGAACGTAGTTCTGCTTCTGTTAGAGAATTAAAACTGTACAGAAATGACAGTTTAATCAGAATAATAAACCCGGTGCAAAGAAACAGGCATGTGATAGATAGTCTAAGGTCAGGTAATTATAGAATTGAATACACATCAATATTTAATAAGACCGAGGGTGTTCATGTAAAGATTAAAAAAGGGAAAAAATATTATGTTGATTTATTTGTTGATTATATAAACCATGAATTGGAGACTTACAATCCAATTATTAATCGATTGCAAGATGGAGAGTCTTTTTCCATTGATTTTTCCTCACGTGGATGCTTTCATTATTCAACTGAAGAAATGAAAATCAGGCGAGAATCCGATAAATACTTTGTAGAGTATAAGGATAAAGAGAAAATTCTTAGCAAGGATGATGTTGAAGCCATCCGACATTTTGAAATTGAACTCAATTATATGAATTCATCAGGCTGTACTACTACCGATACTTATACAATTTTTCACAGAGCTGGATTAGTAATGATATTTGATGGCAGTTGCCGTTGGAGAGGTCTATATTATTTAAAAAAGAAATTAAACTTAATTGAAGATAAACGCAAGAAACATTTCCCAAAGGACTTGAGTTCACTGTATAACCCAAAATGAAATGATGCCCGTTTAATTTGCTCAGAATAGAATTCAATCAAAACGTATTAAGTCTTTTCAAAGAAGAATTTTAAAATCAAACTAGTATAAAACCATTAAAAATATACTCATGAAAAAAATTACATCGATTCTTATTTCATTCATAATCCTTTCTTCATGTTCAACATATAAAGCAACAGTTAGCCAACACGAAGATTTGGACTATGGGGCAATGAAAGTTACTCCCGAATGGAATTACATTGATCATAAAGGAGCAAAAAAATTAGTCAAAGGAATTGGATTAATATCTGGTGGCTTATATGGATATACCAATGAAACTACTTTAAATGGAAAAACATATACCGGCTTCGAAAATGCAGCACCATGGGGAATTATCGGTTATATTGGAGGTGCAATTATAACGAGTGTAATTTTCCAAAAGGAAAACCCGAATAAAACGATATTTAACATTTCTCAAAGTGATAAATGGTTAAATGAGTTTAATCAGTCAACAGGGAATAACTATTTACTTAACAGTAAAAACATGGATAACACTCTGGTATTGATTCCTCAGTCCAATGTAGAAGCTTTGCGTTATGAGTACAAATTATTGGAAGAGGATTTAAAGAGGTCATCGCCAACAACTAATTTTCAAACACTTAAAAACTGGGAAATAAAATTAACGAAGGAATTCTCATATTTACCTGCCGATGAATTAAATAACCTAAAGAATCTTATTGCGAAAAGTAAGGAGGAACTAGCTGACAAGGAACTTAAGGTGTACGCCAGAGAAATTGAACAACTGGCAAATGAAGAGGAATCGCTTGCTACTATTGAACGACTTCGCCGAAATAGCCAGGATATGCTCTATGCAGCCAGTAATGGTGCAAAAAATGAATATAAGAATACAACGCAGGAAAAAATAAATAGAGTCCTAAAAGTTATAGTTTCAGGTGAACAAAAGAAATTATCCGCTTATGGGAATGAATTGGTCGATCTCGAAACGATAAATTCATCAATCCCGGTAATTGATAAAAAACTCAGTGACTACAAAGGAAACTCCGATGTTGATACTTACTATACGCTTTTGAATTCTAAAGTCTCCAATCTTTTAAGTATTAATCGTACAAAAATAGAAACTAAAATTAATGGGCTCAATGAGCTTAAACAGCTTGACGGTTTTAAAAATAAGTATATTTCAAATGTTTCGAATGATCTACTTGAGGTTCAGGAAGCTAATCAACTATTACAAAAACGGGAAAAGGATATTATCGAATATAATAATAGGGTTAGGCAAAATGCTTTTGTTTCTGCATCAAAATCAGATTTTAATACTGATGGGTTATATAATGCAGAGCTTTTTGATAACATATACAGGGGGCATTTCGAAAATATTGAAATAGGTCGTGAAGACGTATTCTTTCTTGGAGTTATGGAGCAATATTTAAGAGCCTATGGTGAACAATGCCCAAATTATTTACCAGATGACAAAGTACGTATAATGGAGCTAGTTTGCAGTGAATTTTTGATTACCGAAGACTTTTATACAGGTATTGAAAAAAGTAGAGAATGTATAGATTGGGAATGGGATTGGACAGGGTTATATGCACGTCCAGATTTATACAATGCAAAACTTGAACTAGAAAGAAATAACGAAGGTAATGGACTTCGAAATTGGATTGAAATGTTATCTGATGATAATTACATGGGAAATTCAGTGGATTTATACCATAAAGCCCAGGGATTAATAATGGACATGGCACGAATATTTAAATTAAACTCATGTGATAGTAAGGCCTTACGGCGATTTGAAGAAAATCTGAAGTTGTTTGCACTAAATAAACCTGCAATTCGTATGCAAGAAGATGGTATCTATGAAACAGTAAAAAAATATGGAGGACCAACTGGCCCTCAGGATTTCGCAAAGCTAATAAATGATCTCGTTGCTGACCAGGCAAAAACATGGATGATTAATCGATACATTCGTGGGAGCATATCAGGAGTATCAGTACTTTCCACGGATAAAAAAGGAAGGCCTGTAATTATAAAAGCAAATTATCGTTTTTCAGGCTTAATCGGTAGCGAGGGCTGGGTGAAAATAGTATTTGAAGATGGATTACCCAATAGTATTTATTTCTGGGATTTTCCAAGTAATGGTAAAACACCTAATAGTAGTATTGTAGTTTCTTATGCACAAGGGAAATATAGTAAATAATATAAATAAACAATGAATGGTTTATAATGAATCATGGTAACTAACAATCATGAACTAACTGACTGTCTAGTTTCTTATTGAGTCTGATTTCGAGAGCAAAGAAGGAAGCCTGAAATAAAAAAATGGGAGGAGTGAATTGAATTTAAATGATAAAAAACAAAAACTATGAGAAAACAAAATCTGATTCCTTTATTATTAATTTTATTACCATTAGTTTTTTGGGGATGTGGCTCGCCTGAAAAGGCAGAACCTTTTACTCAATTAACATGTGAGGTACAGGTGGCCGAACTAATTAGATATTTATCAAATTATAACAAAGACACGATTTTTAATGTCGCTCTGTTAAAGACGAAACAATTTCAAAATGAAAACAAAAAGGATTTAATAAAATATTTTGGCAAAGCATTCGAAGAAATAGATTCTAATGCAAAATTATCGGTCATCTTTAATACCATGGATATAAAAGAACATATAACTTTTAGTTCAACAAATGCGGAGGTTCTACAATCTATTGATTACAAGGTTTCCGAAGAAATTGAAAATATGCTCGATGTAATTAGCAAACGAATTAAAAATTTTGGTATTGAAGACGCTCGCATTAAGAAGGGAAAGGTTAATTGTCGATTTTATATTGAGGTTCCGGGAGCAATAGCAGACAATGAAGAATTAATACGTTTTTTAAGAAAACCTGGCTCGCTAGAATTCTGGGAAACTTATGAAAATTCAGAAGTTTATCCTTATTTGCTTCAGGCCAATGAAAAGATTAAAGAGTTGAAATCGTTAGCGATAAAAATAGAATCTATTGATGTAAATGCAGAAGATTCGTTGGGTGAAAAAATTATTACGAACGAAGAAAATTCATTGCTTGCAGAGATGGACGCAGATACAACTTCTGGCATTGATAATCTGGAAGATTTTCAAAAACAGTATCCTCTTTTTGCCGTTTTAAATCCGAGTGCGGATCAAACAGGTCAGTTATTACCAGGTCCTGCAGTGGGGCTTGCCCATATAAAAGACACTGCACAAGTTGATAAATATTTAAAACAGGCACAGGTAGAAGGTATTTTTCCGAAAGATTTGTCATTTCGATGGACGGCAAATGCTGTGGATTCAGAAGGTAATTATTTTAGATTAATTGCGTTACGTATTACAAAAGAGAATGGGCTAGCTCCATTAGAAGGTAGCTCAATTACCAAAGCACACTTTGATATTGAGAGTTATTTTTCAAATCCCGAAATTTTATTTACGCTGAATAGTGAAGGAGCAAAAATTTGGCAAAGGATGACTAAGGAAAACATAGGAAAATCTATAGCCATTGTTTTTGATGGATATGTTCTTTCATACCCAAATGTTATTAATGAAATACCGAATGGCCGTTCAAGTATTACCGGTATAGAGAGTATCGAAGAAGCTAAAAGTTTGGCAAATATTATTAATTCAGGTAATATGCATGTCCATTTTCAAATAACTGAAATTAAACAGATTTAGGATAAAATAAAATAACGTAATTGTCTCATTAAGAGATTTGTATGATAATTAAACATTATAAGAAAAATCATTATGAACCAGGAAAAAGATTATAATTATTTAGTAAATATAAGAGACAATGTAAAATTTAGCAACAATGTTGTTGTAATGCCACTAATAGGCATGCCTTTATCAGGGTTATTACATGCGGCGGCCAAAGTATATCGAGAAGCGTGTATATTATATGCAGGAGAAGCATGTTGGATTGAGAAAGGGGATAAGATTATGGAATATAAACTTAGAACCAAAGGAATTTTTGGTAAAGAGGTTAATTTACCCATCTACAGTCCTGTCTCGGGACGTGTGTTATCTCCAGGAACAGCATTTGGGACCTCTATATCTCGAAGAAATGTTCAAGGATTCTATGATCAAGAGATGGAGGGGGAATATATAGATCCAGACAACCCTTATTATCATCATTTTGCCATTCAGATACCAGAAGGGGAAAGTGTCAATGTTGATACCAGCTATTCATATGGTGCGTTTATTCATAAGGCAATTGAGCATAGAGAAAAGCTTTTTTGTCCGCCACGTTATGGAAGTACTGCTGCTTCACCTGATGAGTTATTGATGATATTCAATTCAATGCGAGATCAAAACTTTAAGTCATTTGAATTGAAAGAAAATCATAAAACATGGATTGACGGATGTATAAATGAGCGTGTTGTAGGGATATATGGAGGTGTGCGTTTACCCTCTCCAAACTCAAACGTATAATAGTCCAAGGCAAGTTTAAATTTCTAAATATGTGTGGTGTGTTTAGCACTTTCTTAAGGTTTCAATTGAAACTAAACATAATCGTGGAGCATCCTTAAGAAAACAGAAAAAATGATTATCAGACTCTTTCATAGAAAATTTTTAAGCGGAGAAAAAGGCTCATATTCTGACTTATTGATAGTATTGGATAAATAAACAAAACTCAGATTTTCGGGCAGAAACCTTCTTTAACGTTAATAGCATATTTTATTAGTGAAACATGCTTAATTATCTGGGTGAGAATTGAATTTCGATTTAGAATGAGCTAGAATGTAGGATTGGATGCTTGCATGCAAATTACATGCAAATAAAAAGAGGTTGCAAATTTTAATTTTGTAACCTCTTGATTTTTAGTAGCGAGAGGCGGGCTTGAACCGCCGACCTCATGATTATGAATCATGCGCTCTAACCAGCTGAGCTACCTCGCCGTATTATTTTTGAGCTTGCAAATATAGTATTTATTTTTTGTTGGCATAAGGAGAGTGCAAAAAAAACTTAACTTTTTGAGTGGGTATTCTTGCTGTGTTAGCCCATTCTGTTATATACCCACTTTGGGTGAGTGTAGGTAGTTGGTGATCAGAATGGGAAGGGCCATTTGGTAATCATTGTCAATAGCTAGATTATTTTTAACAGTTTATTTGTTTTGGAATAAAAAAAGGAGGGGAATTCCCCTCCTTTGATTTTTTGTATTAATAACAAGGTGACGCTTTATGTCCACCACCATGATGTCCACCACCATGATGTCCACCACCATGATGTCCACCACCATGATGTCCACCATTATTATGTCCCCAGAAGTTCTTCCCACCTTCATTATCGTCTCCACCTCCAGAAAAGCCTCCGCCAGCTTTTGCTTCGTTATTTAATAAGAGCATCATCGTTGTCGCAGATAGAGCTGCTAGTCCTGTTTTTTTTAATGCTTCCTTTCTCGTGATTTTTTTCTCAAGCGAATTGACTGCCTGAGGTTTTAGTTTGTTGTCCGCCGTTTTCATCTCTATATTAATTTAGTTGTTATTATATTTCTTCTATTTCTAATCTACACGATAAATATGTGATCAGTTAACGTAACCTGCAATGCGTAATTTCCCGTATTTTTATATTGAGAATATTTGTAAGCTTATCGCTTAGTTCATTTTCAGGGTTTTGAGAGATTTTTTACGGTTTCTGAAGCGAATTTGATATGAGTGGTTTTTATATAACAGGACTTTTCATCTGCGTCTCGGATACTTTTGCTTCACTTTTAAAGATGAATTTAGATAAATGATAGCGGAGGTAAAGCGGTGTCTTTTCTTGAAATCTTAATAATTTTCTGCATTTAAAGTCTCTAAAAATAATGTTGATATTTGACTAAATGTAAATAGCTTTGTTGTTACTAATTTTGAAAGCATGTCAGTTTCGTACGTGAAAAGAAAAATAGATCAATCCTATCTGGTGTGGTTGCAAAACTCGAATTTGTATTTTTTGCTTGAAGAACCAGCGTGGTATGTGTTTAGCAGAATAGCCAAACGATACAAAACGGAAACAATCGCGAGGGATTTTTCTCATCGTTACTCCGTTGATTTAGCTGAGAGTTTGATTTTTGTGCGAGATATAAGAACACGAACGGAGAAGATGAACCGAATGAAAGCGTGGACTGAGGGAAATTTTCATGCTAGTTCCGAGATTTCGAATTATCAGAATCCATGTTTTTCGTCGGCTTATTATACCCTCGGCACCAAGGTGGTCCGTTTCACGTATGGGAATGAATTATTAGAGAGGTACATTCGACCTTTGATTCGCCATTTGGAAACCACTGCGAACGAAGCGACGGCTCATTTCGAATTGTTCGAGTACGAGGATGAAGTTGTTTTTCGATTGAACAATGAGATTGTTGACGTATGGACAAAACAAGAAAGTCATTTGGTGAAAGGTAGAGTTTTTATAGAGCTTGTTAATATCCTGCACAATAAGACCAATGAAGATTGGCTAATGACAGTGCATGCTGCAGCGGTCACAAATGAGAGGAAGACGGTTTTGTTTTCAGCTTCGCCAGGTAGCGGAAAATCTACTTTTTCGGCATTGCTTCAATCTCGGGGCTTTCACCTTATTTCGGACGATTTTGTACCTTTTGCCAAAGACTCGCTAAACGCTTACCCTTTCCCAGTTGCCATGTCGGTAAAAGAAGGCGCGATGGAATTGTTGAAAAACTATTACCCGGAGCTGGTGGGTCAACCTCTTACGCAAGTCACTCCGGAGAAGAAAGTTCGGCATATCCCTATCGCCAATGAAAAGATGGATTTATTATTTCCAGTTTCCGAAATTGTATTTATCAAGTATGATCAGGCTGTTGAATTTGAATTGGAGGAGCTGGATTTGACCCAGGGGTTGAGGTTATTGTTACAACAAATCTGGGTTCCGCCAAAGCCTGAGAATGTCGAAATATTATTCGATAAACTTGAGCAACTTTCCTTTTTACAGTTAACCTATTCGGACACTGAGAGAGCATTGGAAACCATTGAAAATGTGTTTGCTCATGAATAAAAAGGAGCTTTTTTATTTCATCGGTAAATGTTTGACAATTCAAAAGCACTCCGACTTCAGGGACGAGATGATTCGAAAAGTTGACAAGGTCGATTGGTATGACTTTGTATCTCTGTGCAGTGATCATCTCGTACTGCCTGCAATATACGTCCGGTTAGTTAAAGCGAATGTGTTGGGATATCTCCCTGATGAGTTGGTCGATCATTTGCGTCAGATTTATGAGATGAACACCGAAAGGAATCGCAAAATTCTGACACAGGTTTCTGCTATCACCGAGTTGTTAAATAAGGAAAGCATCAAACCCACCTTTTTAAAAGGCGTTGCCTACATTTTAGACGATGTTTACTCAGATGTTGGTGAGCGTATGATGAATGATATCGATTTTTTAGTTGATGAAACGGATTATCTCAAATGTGCAGGATTATTGAAATCAAAAGGATATCAGCAAGAAGAAGAAACACCTGGATACATTGATGTGGCTGATTCGAAGCATTATCCTCGACTTTTTCATCCGGAGTGGGTTGCCGCAGTAGAGATTCATCGCATCCCTGTGGATCAGGCATATCTGAATCAGTTTAATTCGTCGCTAATCGATCAGGAAAAAGTAATCGCAAAAAAACTATCGGGATGCTATGTTCCATCTGACAAGCATAAGTTGTTGCATTCTTTTATACATAGTCAGCTTTCGAATGAAGGGCATTTGTACGGAATGATATCATTGCGCGGTTTGTGCGATTTGAGCAAACTTGCTGAACGTTATTCGTTAAACGAGGTGTTACCATTCATAGAGCCGAAGCGCAAAGCAATTGCTTATTTTGCCTTAGCTGATAGAATATTAGGAGAAGAGCGAGCGTTTTTCGGGCGACGAAATATTGCCTATTCTATTTTGAAGGTTAAACATGCATTGGGCCTTCGATTTAAAATCTTCAGAACTATTTTCCGAAGCCTTATTTTCTTTTCGCAGCGTATTATTGGCGGATATATTTTGCTGCCAATATCAGCCATTTTTTTTAAAAGAAAGAGAGAGTATCTAATGCGAAGGCTTCGTGATGACAGTTGGCTTAAGAACCATCGTCAGATCTGGGGGCATTTCTTTAGTAGACGTTTGTAACTTGTTGCTTCGATGAAAATAACGCAAGATTATTTTAATTTTTCAGCTCTCTGGTTTATTTTTCTTTAATGGAAAATACTTTCTTCCAACTAATTGTCCACCGAAAAATGCCCCTACAAGAATTGGGTAAGTGTATAGAGCAAAACCGATGTCGCTATAGATTCGAAGCAAAATAACAATCGGTACGGGAATGTGGATATAAATCCACCACATGAGACTGAACTTTTTGTGCTTGGATCGAAGTGCCCCAAATGGAATATTAACTAGAAAAACGATCAGTGCGACGAGAAGTATCTTCATTAACCTATATTTGAGGTGTAAATCTAATAATTATTTACATGCAAAAAACTGTCGTTCAAAGTGTGTTCATTTGCCCGGATTTACTGCTATATCTTTACTTTTTATATCCGCTTAATTTTCGATTCATTAACATCAAGTTTACATGTGATGGGCATCAATATAATATGTTGAAAATAAACCTATCTTTGCAGCTCAATTTTTGGCATCGATGGCATAGGGGGGTAGTTAAAGTATTTTTTATTGTCATCAGTGCTTATTGGGTACGAAGAACATGTTGTTCTTCGATTAAATAAATACAATGATGACATTTGAACAGACGGGTATTAAACCCGAACTGCTTAGCGCCATTTCAGAAATGGGCTTTGAGCAACCGACTCCAATTCAGGAGAAAACCATTCCACATCTTATCAATAATAAGAACGACTTGATTGCACTGGCGCAAACGGGTACAGGTAAAACAGCGGCTTTTGGCTTGCCAATTTTACATAACTGCGATGTAAACAAAAAGGATATTCAGGCTTTAATTTTATGTCCGACCCGTGAGTTGTGTTTGCAAATTAGTCGTGACTTGGATGCTTTTTCAAAAAATCTGAAAGGATTTAAAAACATTCCGGTATACGGTGGTGCTGATATTGGCAAGCAAATGCGTGAATTACGAAATGGCGGGCAGGTTGTTGTTGGAACGCCTGGACGTGTTCATGACCTGATTCGTAGAAAGGTATTAAATGTGAGCCAAATTCGTTGGATGGTTTTAGACGAGGCTGACGAGATGTTGAACATGGGTTTCAAAGAAGAGCTTGACGCTATCTTGGCACAAACTCCTGCGATTAAGCAGACCTTGCTTTTTTCGGCAACCATGCCGAAAGAGATTGCCAACATGACTAAAAAATATTTGAATTCGCCGGATGAAATCGCTGTTGGGCGCAAAAACGAAGGTGCCGCAAATGTGGAGCATCATTACTACGTTGTGCATGCAAAAGATAAATATGCTACCTTGAAACGAGTGGCTGACAATTATCCAAATTGTTATGCGATTGTGTTTTGCCGTACCCGGATGGAAACCCGCGATGTGGCTGAGAAGTTGATGGCTGATAGTTACAATGCTGATGCTTTGCATGGCGACTTGTCGCAGGCTCAACGTGATTATGTGATGAGTCGTTTCAGAACGGGCCAGTTGCAGATGCTGGTTGCAACCGATGTGGCTGCTCGTGGATTAGATGTTAACAGCCTGAGCCACGTGATCAATTATAGTTTGCCGGATGATCCTGAAGCCTATATTCACCGTAGTGGTCGTACCGGCAGAGCGGGAAAAAGCGGGATTGCAGTTTCAATTTTGCATATGCGCGAAACCGGAAAGCTGAAACAAATCGAACGTATTTCAAATAAAAGGTTCGAACGCAAAGAAGTACCTGGTGGAGAGGAGATTTGTAAGGTTCAATTGATGCATCTTGTTGATAAAGTTGCCGAAATTGAAGTGAATGATTCGAAGATCGATCCTTACATGGTTGAAATCATGGATAAGTTTGCAGGTTTGAATGCCGAAGAAATCTTAAAGCGATTTGTGTCGGTAGAGTTCAATCGCTTCTTGGATTACTATAAGAATGCTCCGGACTTAAATGTTCGAGGACAGGAACGGAGAACTATTGATAAGCGTGGAGGACGACGTGGCGAATCCGGAGGAGACAATATAAATTTTAGCCGTTTATTCGTTAATGCGGGTAAAAAACAAAATCTGAATGCATCTCGTCTTTTAGGTTTGATAAATGATCACTCTACAAGAAAAAATATAGAAATCGGGAAGATCGATATACAGCGTAAATTTTCTTTCTTCGAAATCGACAGCCGATTCGAAAAGGAACTGATTCAGTCCATGAGCCAATCGTCAATTGATGGTCATCAGCTTGAAGTTGATCGGGTGACAGGTGAGGAGCGGGTGTCACATCCGAAAATAAAAGCGAAAAAGAAAAATCAATTTGAAGGTAAGCGGCCTGCAAAGCGAAAAAGAACCAGACGATAATAATCAAAAAAACAGGCTCTACGTTAACGTAGAGCCTGTTTTTTTGATTATAAATTCGTTTTTTAGTGGATTTCATCAGCCAGTAATTCTTTAGCCCGTTCTAATATTTTTGAATCATCGATTAATACAACTCCTCCATTGGGACCTGGTTCGATATGAAGACCTACCGATTTACCACGGTCGTAATTTGCGCCTCCAAAATAATTCCTGACGGTTTCTACTTCAATGTCAAACTCGTGCGCAAGTTGGCGGATTGAACCGTCAGGCAAACTGTCTTTAATTTTACGCAATTCATTAAAAGTGATTTTTTTATCCATGGCAGTAAAATTTTATGGGTTATACAACTATTCGTTATTAATAACTCCTTTAAAGTTAAAATTAATAAATTAATAACGTATAGATGTTGCTGAAGACCTATATCGAATTTGTATGTTTTTCAAAAGGTTTGCAAAATCAAATCGGTTTTAATCATTTTGGAAGCTTCAAATAATGGGCGTTTTGTGAAATGTATCTTGATATTTAAGGGGTTGGATGTTAAAAAACATTTAACATTTTTTAGCAAATGTTTTTTAACAATGAATTTGTTTACGAGTCCGAAAATTTCGGCTCTTGTAACGGTTGTGACTTTTATTTCAAACTATCGTAAAGCACTTGATGTAGAGCCGGTCTAATGTTTAAGTCGAAAAGTCCGGAGTTTTCACGTGTCGGATAAACCCGATTAGAAAAAAAAATAAATAATAGATCGTTTTCCGGGTCAGCCCAAGCAAAGGTTCCGGTGTAGCCGCTGTGTCCAAAGCTTTCTGGACTTGCACTTACTGCCGGATAAGCATCTTGTAGCTTGTTTTCCCGATTGTCGATATAGGGTTTGTCAAACCCTAGCCCCCGGCGATTTTCATTTTCAGGGTATTGAATTTGAGTGAACTCACGGACACTTGCTGAATCGAGTAGTTGCTGGTTTGCGTATTTCCCATACTGCAAATACGTCTGCATAATTTTAGCCAAGTCAGTTGCTGTCCCAAATAGTCCAGCGTTTCCCGAGACACCGCCCATCATAGAAGCTCCTTCATCGTGAACAAAACCTTGCAATAATTCTTTTCTGAAAACATTGTCTTGCTCAGTTGGCACGATTATTTGTTGAGGAAAGTATCTATATGCATTGTATGTCACCGAGCTCGCTCCCAGCGGAAGATAGAACTCTTTCTTGAGGTAATTCTCGTAATTCTCGCCTGTTAAATCCTCGATCACTTTAGGGAATAGATAGAAGCCCAATCCTGAATAGGTATATTTTTTTCGCGGAAGTAATCTGGAATCTCTTATTTCCGAGTAAATTTCATCGATATAGTGGTTGTTCATATATAGATGAGAGGACACCCTTAAATTGAAAGTTGTCGTTGGATGATCTCTGAAGACAGAACTCTTGAGTTGTCCGCTTTTTCGGATCGCTTTTTTGTAGTAATTGATCCAAGGAAGGAGGCCGGCTTGATGAGCCAAAATCTCACGACTGGTTATTTTGTCTTTGTTAGAATTCCGAAAATCGGGCCAGTAAAAAGAAAATGGCAGGTCAAGATCGAATTTTCTTTCGCCGTAAAGTTTGATCAAAGCCGGCAGTGGGCCAGTAATTTTGGTTAGCGAAGCCCAATCATAAATGTCCGTTTTTTCAACCGATCTTTTTTTATCGTAGGTGAAGTACCCATAGCATTTGTGAAATACAATTTGACCATCTTTGGCTACTAATATCTGACATCCGGGAAAAGCCTTCTCCTTCAGTCCACGGTTAACAATACTATCAATTTTGAAATTCAGAAAAGATGAAGACATCCCAACTTCTTCTGGAATGGAATATTTAAAACGACCATTTTTTTTTATCGAGATGCCTTGATTCATTAAAAAGTCGTTATTGACGCGTACGGGAAGTTTTCCATTCACATCGATCCCTCCAAATATTGCCTGCGCTGCTAGTTCTTGAGTGATTTGGTTCTCTTGGTAGGTTATTAGTAGGGCGTTCGAGTGTTTTGTATTATTTAGATAATTCAATGCATAAGGATTACCGAAGAGAACAGTTATCTGTTTTGTCGGCGAAAAAGCTTTTAGGGCATTGTTAATAATTGGGCTAAGTCCATAATGCCCGGAGATACTGAGCCGCATGTCATGAATACCAACAACAATTAAATTGTACGGTTTCAGTTCGGCCTTCAGTTCTTCGATGTCTTTTTGAGTAGCATTTTTAGCAAGATTGAAAAAATCTACGGCCATGTAATTAGCCAGCATTTTCTGAAAAAAGGTTTCATTGGCCGTCCCAATCGAAATGGCCGCAATTTTTAACGTGTCCAGTTTTTGCAGAGGCAATAACTGGTTGTTGTTTTTTAACAGCGTTAACGATTGCTCGTGCAATTGCCTTTTTGTCACCTGGTATTCAGGTTTGCTATAATCTGCAGCTATTCCATTAATGACACATTTTTTGTATTGGTCGAGCTTGAGCCACTTTTTTAGAGCCAGGATTTTACGGCATTTGTGATTGATGGCATCTTCAGACAGGTCGCCATTTTCGATGGCTTGCTTTACAGCTTTTATTCGTTCCCCCAGATTGGGTACAATCTCCATCATGTCGTTTCCGGCCATAAGTGCTTTTACGGTCGCTTCCCCGTCTGAAAATTGTTTGCTGACACCATGCATGTTCATCGCATCAGTAATCACCAACCCCTGAAATCCAAGATCGTCAATTAATTTATTCTGTACCAGATTGGTTGATAACGATGCTGGAATATCGCTTTCTGGATCAAATGCTTCTACATGTAGGTGTGCGGTCATTATTCCTCCAATTCCTTTTTTGATCAGGTAGGTGAATGGGAAAAGCTCAATGGAGTCTAGTCGTTCAATACTGTGTTTAATGACAGGCAGTCCCAAGTGCGAATCGGTTTGAGTATCTCCATGTCCGGGAAAGTGTTTGGCGACAGCTAAAATTCCCGCATCCTGTATCCCTTTTGCGTAAAGCCAGGTTTTTCGTGCAACATTTTGTGGGTCTTCTCCAAACGATCGGTAGTTGATCACCGGATTATCCGGGTTGCTGTTCACATCGGCAACAGGTGCAAAATTAACGTGCACTCCAATACGTTTCATTTGTTCACCAATTTCGTAACCCATCTGATAAATTAAGCTGTCTTGTTGAATTGCTCCAAGTGCCATTTGAACAGGATACTTGGGCGCTCCTTTTAATCGGAATCCGGGGCCCCATTCTCCATCCATCGTAATCAACAAAGGAATTTTACTTTCAGCTTGAAGTTGATTGGTGATTTTTGCCTGTCGTTCAGGGGTGCCTTGCATGAATATTATTCCACCAATATGAAAGTCTTTTATTTTACTTAAAATTTCAGCATTTTCAGGGAGATTTTTTTTGGAGTAAACTTGTGCAATAAACAACTGGCCAATCTTTTCGTCCAAACTCATTTGCTCCAGGGTGGAGTCTACCCATGAGTCATTGGTATAGCTAAGAAAATCGGCTTTGTTTTCTGCAAAAGAGAATAAAACAGGCAAGCACAGAAAGACCGAAAATAAGAGTCGGGTTAGGATTTGCATAAATCTATTTTTACAAGCTTCAAAATTAACAAAGATTGATCAACAGCGAAACATTGCTGTGGGTTTCAATGATGTTTTCATACCTTCGTGATAAATAAAACGACTAGCTGTTATGCGTATTGTATTGCTCGTGTTTTTAGTTATCTGTTTTGAATTTGCTACAGGCGAAATTAAGCCGGGTTCCGATCAGCCCGAAAAGTATTTACCATTGTTGGAGGGTAAAAGAGTGGGCTTGGTTGTTAATCATACTTCAATGGTTGGTGAGGAGCATTTACTTGATTTTTTACTGTCAAAAGGAGTGAATGTTATGCGAGTGTTTGCACCAGAACACGGCTTTCGTGGAAAGGCTGATGCCGGTGAAACAATAACGGATGGCAAAGACGCCGAAACAGGCGTTCAAATCGTTTCGCTATATGGCAATAATAAAAAGCCAAAAGCAGAGCAGTTGGAAGATTTAGATGTTGTGATTTTTGACATTCAGGATGTTGGAGTTCGCTTCTATACCTATATCAGTACCATGCACTATGTGATGGAAGCCTGTGCTGAAAACGATAAGCCATTAGTTATTTTCGATCGTCCCAACCCCAATGGCGATTATGTTGCCGGGCCGGTTCTTGATCTGGAGTTTAGATCTTTTGTAGGAATGCATCCTATTCCAGTTGTTCATGGTTGTACAGTAGGTGAATTGGCGTTGATGATTAATGGCGAAGGTTGGCTCAATGACCAGATAACATGTGATTTGGTTGTAATTCCAGTGGCGAATTACAACCACAATACACCTTATTCACTACCCGTAAAACCGTCGCCGAATTTGCCAAATGATCAAGCCATTCGTCTTTATCCTTCACTTTGTTTTTTTGAAGCTACCAGCGCAAGTATTGGGCGGGGAACTCAATGCCCTTTTCAGGTGATTGGCTACCCTGATAAGCAGTTTGGCGATTTCGAGTTTACACCGAGAAGTATTGATGGGATGGCGAAGAATCCAAAGCAGGAAGGAGTTGCATGTTATGGGATTGATTTGCGAAATTCTTTATTCCATATGAGATTTACGTTATCTTACTTCTTGGAATTTTATCATAAGTTTGACAATGAGTCTGACTTTTTAACTCGTGAACGCTGGTTTAACTTGCTAGCAGGCACCGACAAGTTAATTGAGGAAATAAGAGCTAGTAAAAGTTGTCAGGAGATTGAAGCAAGTTGGAAAAGAGAACTGAACGAATATCTTGCTATCCGAAAGAATTATCTATTGTACCCTGACTTTGAGTGATTTGCAGAGATAAACTCTAATTATTGATGTCGTATCCGACTGCTTTTTTATTCAGGAATGAGTCAATAATATTCAAAAATGCTTCAGAATAGAGTTTGTCAATGGTTCGGGCTGAACTAGTTTCCTAGTTTTTAAGATCAGAACCTTAATGAAAACAATTATTTAACGAATATTGAGATCAGTATATTTCATTGGTAATGAGGATTTAATGATCCGAATGATGAGTGATCGCTTTTTTGATGATAGTTTTCAATAGCATGTTTTGGTGAAATGTTAAAATTTGTAAAAATCATTTTGTATTTTTGGAATACTAAGTAGGCATTTTTTGCGTTAAACCTAAAACCCATTTGTGAAAAGATATTTATACATAACCTTCTCTTTTCTCTGCATTTTCTATTTTATTTCTTGTGAAGACGAAAAATATATTTCTTCGAATGATGTGCAGTTGGAGTTTTCTTCGGATACGGTTATGTTCGACACAATTTTTACGACCGTTGGTTCTACAACACAGCACCTCAAAGTCTATAACCCATACGATCAGAAAGTACTAATATCATCAGTTCGGCTAGCCAGAGGCGAAGAGTCTAATTTTCGACTAAATATTAATGGTACAGCTGCTAATGAAGTGCTGGATTTGGAAATTCCTCCCAAAGACAGTATCTACATTTTTGTTGAAGTTACGGTAGATCCTACCGGGAATAATCTGCCCATGGTTGTGCAGGACTCGATAGAGTTTTCAACGAATACCAGGTTGCAGGACGTTGACTTAGTAGCATGGGGACAGGATTTTAATTTGATAAAAGATAATCATATTAAGACAACAACCTGGACGGCAGATAAGCCATACCTGATATATAATTACGCCTATGTTGACAGCGGTGAAGTTTTGACAGTAGAACCTGGAGCCAAAATTTATTTTCACAATAAGTCGGGTCTGTATGTCAAAGGTGCAATAAAAGCGATGGGGGAATTTAATCAACCGATTGTATTTCAGGCCGATCGTTTGGAAGATGTTTATAAAGATGTTCCTGACCAATGGAATGGAATTGTGTTATTCTCGGGTAGCCATAATAATGTTTTCAATTTTACTGAAATTAAAAATGCAAATATCGGGTTACAGGTCGGAAATATTGAAGATGAGGGATTTGCTAGCGTAGAATTGGCAAATTCGAAAATAATGAATCATGCATATGCTGGTATTTTTTCGTTGAAATCTGAGATAAAATCATACAATTGTGTGATTGCAAACTGCGGTTTTTATGCTGCTGCTTTGCTTGTTGGAGGTAGTTATGATTTCTATCATACAACTATTGCCAATTATTGGGGAGGCTATACCAATACTGGCACACGCACAACTTCATCATTGGTTATTTCCAATGTGCTTATTATCGATCAAGCATCGGGTGGGAGTGTTAGCTATGTTGGCGATTTGAGCAAGGCGAATTTCCATAATAGCATTATTACCGGTAATATCGCCAACGGAAACGAGTTGACCTTGGGACGTACTGAAGAGGCGGAGTTCAACTTTAATTTTGATCATTGTATCATGCAGTTAGCTGATACATTTAATATTTCAAATTCAGATAATTTTACAGCCATTCAGAAAGGAGTTGATCCTAAGTTTAAAGCCCCTTACGATAAGCTCGACTTTGAACTTGATACCTTAAGCCCTGCCAAGGATGCCGGGTTGAAAATAATTGGACAGCAATTTCCTTTAGATCTACGAACTCAAAGCCGTATAATGGATTCAGGTCCCGATCTCGGAGCCTACGAACGAATTGAAAAAGATCAAACTGAAGAATAATTCATGTGCCGTTTCTTTTTAGCTTCTCTTTTTATTTTGTTTTACGCTGAATTACTTGCTCAAACATCAACGCAGGAGATCAATATTCTTTTTTATAATGCTGAAAACCTTTTTGATACAGATGATGATCCCCTGAAAAATGATGATGAGTTTTTGCCTGATGGTGATCGTCGTTGGAATTCGTATCGCTTAAAGCAAAAGCTGAACAGATTAAGTAAAGTCATATTGAATTGTGCGGGATTTGTGCCACCCGACATCGTTGGAGTGTGTGAGGTGGAAAACCGAATTGTGCTCGAGCAGTTATTAGCAAATACGCCTTTAAACCGCTATAACTATTCAATTATTCATAAAGACTCACCAGATGAACGCGGGATTGACGTGGCTTTGTTTTTTCGAGATGATCAAGTCACTCCATTGACTTACCATTATGTCCCGATTTTAGATAAAAACTGTCAGGTAGAAGAAACGCGTGAGATTTTGTATGCTTCGTTTTTATGTGCTGAGGGGCAAGATACGCTTCACCTGTTTTTCAACCATTGGCCATCTCGCTATAAAGGGCAGACAGCTACCGAACAAGATCGGATGCAAGCCGCTATTACTTTGAGAAAAGAAGTTGATCGCCTGATAGTCGTTAATTCGAAAGTTAAAATCGTAATTATGGGTGATTTTAATGATCAGCCTCGAAATAATAGCTTGATTAGAGGACTGCAAGCGCGAGAGAATGACAATTTAGACCATGGAGAATTACTAAACTTATCCGCAGGTTGGAAGCAGGGGACAATAAAATATCGTCAAACATGGTCAGTCTTTGATCAGATTATTGTATCCGATGGATTACTGCAAGCTAAATCATGGAATACGTCCTATAGCGGAGCTTCGACTGTTACTCTTCCTTTTTTGTTTGTTGAAGATGCTAAATACAAAGGGAAGAAGTTATTTCGAACCTATAATGGATTTTCCTATCAGGGTGGATTTAGTGATCATCTTCCAATTCTTTTGAAAATTAAAAAGTGATTAACTCTTCACAGGTTTTAATCCCATCTCATCGGCTATTTTCAACATAAAATTGTATGCTTCATCATGGTTATTGTGAATGTCACCCTCCAGAATTGCTTCTTTGATCGCACTTTTAATATCACCGACTTCACGCGAAGGCTTTAGGTTGAATACTTTCATAATTTCCTCACCGGAAACTGGTGGTTGAAAGTTTCGGATGTGGTCTTTCTCTTCTAAATCTTTCAACTTTTTTCGTACCAACTGAAAGTTTTTCAAGTAGCGTTTTACCTTTTGCTCGTTTTTTGAAGTAATGTCTGCTTCGCAAAGGGTCATTAAGTCGTCGATATCATCACCTGCTTCAAACAATAAGCGGCGGATAGCGGAATCGGTCACTTCATCCTCAGAAAGGACTATTGGGCGCATGTGCAGTGAAACCATTTTCTGGATGTACTTCATCTTTTCATTGAGCGGAAGCTTCATCCTTCGAAAAATCCCGGGAATCATTTTTGCCCCAACAAAGTTATGTGCATGAAATGTCCAGCCTTGACTTTTAATGAATTTCTTGGTGCGTGGCTTCGCAATGTCATGTAAAATAGCAGACCAGCGCAACCACAAATTATCGGTATTGGGGACGATGCGATCCAAGACTTCCAAGGTGTGGAAGAAGTTATCCTTATGGCCAACTCCATTAATTTCCTCCCGACCTTTCATTTGGTGCAATTCCGGGAAGATCAATTCCAGAAGTCCCGTTTTATCCAACAACTTAAACCCTTTTGAGGGTTTGTCAGCCAAAATAATCTTGTTCAATTCTTCGACAATTCGCTCTTTCGAAACGATTTTAATTCGTTCTTTGCTTTCCGAAATTGCATTTAGCGTGTTTGCTTCAATTTGAAAATTTAGTTGAGTTGCAAACCGAATGGCTCTCATCATCCTCAAGGGGTCGTCTGAAAATGTAATTGCTGGTTCCAGCGGAGTTCGAATAATTTTATTCTCGAGATCTTTAATTCCTTCAAAAGGATCAACCAATTCACCAAAACCCTTTTTGTTGAGGCAAATTGCTAAGGCGTTAATTGTAAAATCGCGTCGCTTTTGGTCGTCTTCCAATGTTCCGTCTTCTACAATTGGTTTCCTCGAATCCGTTTGGTAAGATTCTTTCCTTGCTCCAACAAATTCGACCTCCAGATCTTGATATTTTAGCATGGCGGTGCCAAAACTTTTGAATATGCTCACTGGTGTTTTAGGGCCGATTCTTTTAGCAACTTTTTTTGCTAACTCAATTCCACTGCCGAGTGTCACCACGTCAATGTCTTTTGAGTTTCGCTTTAATAATAAGTCTCTGACAAATCCACCGATTACATAACAAGGCTGTCCAATCTGATCAGCCTCCTCTGAGATGATCGAAAAAATAGGGTGTTTCAAATGTTCCTTCATGAATAATAAGCTGGGTTTAAACTTTATTACAAGAAAAAAGTATGACAAAGTGCTTAAAACTGTGCCAAAATTACAATTATTTCTATACCTTAAAGGGATTTGAGAGCTTTAATATCAAATGGAATAAATATTGATATGTGTATATATAAAGGGATAAATATTTGTATTTATTAAAAATAGACAGTCATGTTAGAACATTTAACTAAAGAGACATTTAAAGAGAAAGTTTTCAATTTTGAACAGAATAAAGATTGGAAATATGAAGGTGATTTACCTTGTATAATTGATTTTTATGCTGATTGGTGTGGGCCGTGTAAAACGGTTGCTCCTGTTTTGGAAGAGTTGCAAAAGGAATATGGTAGTTCATTAACGATTTATAAAGTTGATACAGAAGATCAGCGCGAATTGTCGGCTATGTTCGGTATTCAAAGTATTCCAAGTTTGCTTTTTATCCCTAAAGACGGGCAACCACAAATGGCTCAAGGAGCATTGCCAAAAGAAACGTTGGAGCAAGCGTTTGCAGAGGTCTTAAAAGTAGAAAAACCAGCTAATTAATTTTTTTCGAAATAAGTTTATAACTGAATATAGAGTGTTCAGAACTGTCCTACTCGCTTCCAAATTTAAACCTTCAGGTTTATTTTGTAGGTGGTCAGGACAGTTTTTTTTTATAGATTTTTAAGAATCAATTCCCCAATTAGAGAATTATTCTTGTAAATAAAGCAATGAAATAGATTTTAAGTATTGCAGGAACCGATTGTTAGATTTTGGTTGTGAGGCAGACCTATGGTTAGTTAAGCGGAAAACACACAATGAAATTAGAGCCTTTATTAGCTTCTGATTCAACCCATATTTTCCCACCCAGGCGTTCTGTTAATCCCTTTGCAATAGCGAGTCCCAGACCTGCCCCTTCTACTTTCTGATTGTCTTGATCTCCGGTTTGATGGAAACTCTCGAAAATAAAGTCGTATTTGTCTTTTGGTATGCCGGAGCCCGAGTCTTTCACAAAAAAAGATATTCGATGATCAACCGCTTCAGCTCCGATTATAATTTTACCTTTTTCTGTGAATTTAAAGGCATTGTCCAATAGGTTTTTAAGTATCTGGTAGAGTCTGTTTTTATCTGTTTGCATTCTGAAGTCGTCGTTCAGGTTGTGTTCTACGATAAATTCGACAGAGTCCAGTTTGTCCTTTTTGATCGTTTGATAAACCAAACCAATATCTTCCAATATTTCTCTAGGATTGTATTCTATCAAGTGGATCGGAAGTTGGTTTGATTGTATCATTGAGATATCAAGAATGTCATTGATGATGTTGAGTAACTGGGCACTACTTTTTTCTATGATCTCGTTAAATTTAACTCTCTCCTTTTGAGATAGGCCTTTCTTTGCCAGCATACTACTAAATCCGAGTATTCCGTTTAACGGAGTTCTGATTTCATGGCTCATATTGGCTAAGAAGGCTGATTTTAATTGGTTGCTTTCCTCAGCTTGTTCTTTGGCGATGGTTAATTCGCGAATTAAGTCTACTTTGTCGGTGATGTCGGTGATTGTGAGAATAATATTCTTGGTGTTATCATCATTGGAATTAATCGCACGCGCATTTATTCTGAAATGTCGATAGCCTAAACTTCCCTTTGCAGTTGTAACTTCGTAGTCTTCAAGAACGAGATCTTCCGGAATTATTCTGGACAAATGAACTTTAAGCGCGTCATCGTTCATTGACTCATTCAGAATTTCAAAGAATGATTGATTAATAACGTTTTCTCTGCTGAGTTTAAATTTCTTAAATAAATGCTGATTGGTCGAGATGACTTTAAATTGATCATCCAGCACAAATAAACAATCCTGAAGAGAATTGATAATACTTTCGGCAAAATTCCGAGCAGATTCGATCTCTTGAAGGTGTTGTTTTTCTTCGGTTTGGTCTCTAAATACCAGAACTACACCCAGGACATTTCCATCGGAGCCTTTTATGGGAGCCGCGCTGTCGGCAATTGGGGTTTCCGTGCCATTTCTCGAGATTAATGTCGTATGGTTGGCCAAGCCTACAACTATTCCTTGTTCTAATACTGTATCTACCGGATTGTGGGATTTCTCGCCGGTATATTCATTTACAATATTGAAAACCGATTCCAGTGGTTTCTGTTTCGCTTCTTGTTCAGTCCAACCGGTTAACGATTCAGCCACCTTATTAATTTGTTTTAATTTCCCGTTTGTATCAACCGTTATTACTCCATCACCAATACTGTACAAGGTTGTTTTAAACTCTTCCTGTGTTTTCCACAAGGTTTTGAAAATCTTTTTTTGGCGCAGGTTATAAAACAGGATTAGTCCGATTACAAAAGATGAAATAATTAAAAGTGTCGTAATGAATATGAAAAGTCCGACAGAAATTGCTTGTTGAAAGAGTTCTTTGGTATCTACTTTCGCTACTATGTACCAATCCGTTTCAGGAATATGTCCCACATAGGCCATCACTTCTTCTTCTCGATAATCTATTCCCTCCACGATTCCTGTATATCCGAGCGCCGCAATAACAGCAGGAAGTGTTTTTTGAGTGAGTGGTATTCGAAGTTTTAAAGCAGTTTCTTTTTGATGGCGTAATTCATTTAGAAAAACGACATGACCATCATCTTTTCGAATAAGCAAGGATTCTGCAGTTTTACTTGGGGTAGGCCACGATTGGATAAGTGGGTACAGATATCTTGTCGGATCAATTCTAAACACGATTGCAGCTATTGGGACGCTTTGTCCGCTTGCTGCAATAGGAGCAATAATGTCGTAATGTATGGTACTATCTTCTTTACTAAAATAGAAGTCGGTTGCAGTTGTTTGCCCGGTTGAAATGGATGCATCTATTTTCTGCATTAGTTCATTTTCAATTGAGCTTTTCGAAGGGTTCGAAGAGAGTAGAAGTTCATATTCTGGAGTCACCAAAAAAACCGACTGATAACCATATTCTTCTTTTGGAATAGAAATTCGTTCTAAAAGATAGCTTTTTTGGTCGCTATCTGGCTTGTCCTTTAAATGTGTCCGAACCGCATCTCCAAAATAAGTAGATTTAGAGAAAAGTCTTATATCAGCATACCTTTCTTTGCGCCACTGGATAAGTTCATTAATCTTAAATTGTGAAATCGTGGCAAGATCCTTCGCTTTTTCTTTGTGAATATTCCTTTGGATGTTAAGATAGAACAGGTTTGCTGCCACAACGATAATGACCGAAAAGATTAGAATTAAAAATGTAAGCACTCTTTTTGTCAGTTTCATTGGCTAATCTTTTTACAGAATAGATGAAAGATAGGCATTTATTTCATCTTCTTTTTATATGTGAAATGAAGTGAGTCAAATTTAAACTGATTCCAAATAAGAATATTAGAAGCAAAAAAATCCCAGAAAGCATCGCTTTCTGGGATTTTTTTATTCGTTATCGTGGTTGTTATTTCACTTCTTCAAAGTCAACATCAGTCACTTCGCCATCTTGGTCATTTCCTGATGATTTACTGCTCCCACCTTGACCTCCGGCATTCGTTTCAGGTCCTCCTTGTGGCTGGCCTTCGGCTTGCGCCTGTGCATTATACATCTCCTGTGAAGCGGCTTGAAATACTTCGTTTAACTCTGCTGTCGCAGTATCAATAGCAGCCAAATCTTCAGCCTTGTGTGCTTCTTTCAGTTTGTTCAATGCATCTTCAATTGGTTGTTTTTTGTCAGCTGGCAACTTGTCACCTAACTCTTTCAATTGTTTGTCGGTTTGAAAAATCAAACCATCAGCCTGATTCATTTTATCAACCTTTTCGCGAGCTTGCTTGTCGGCATCTGCATTAGCTTCGGCTTCGGCTTTCATCTTTTGAATTTCATTATCACTCAAACCAGAGGAAGCCTCAATACGGATTGATTGCGATTTGCCGGTAGCTTTGTCTTTCGCGTGAACATGTAAAATACCATTAGCATCAATGTCAAATGACACTTCAATTTGAGGTACGCCACGTGGGGATGGTGGTATTCCATCCAGGTGGAATCGTCCAATGGTTTTGTTTCCGTTAGCCATTGGGCGTTCACCTTGCAACACGTGAATCTCAACTGAAGGTTGATTATCAGCAGCAGTGGTGAATGATTCTGATTTTTTTGTTGGAATTGTTGTATTGGCTTCAATCAATTTAGTCATTACACCACCCATGGTTTCAATACCCAATGAGAGTGGAGTAACATCAAGCAACAATACATCTTTTACTTCGCCGGTTAATACACCACCTTGAATAGCAGCTCCAACAGCAACCACTTCGTCAGGATTTACTCCTTTTGAAGGTGCTTTGCCAAAGAATGCTTGTACTTTTTCCTGAATAGCCGGGATACGGGTTGATCCACCAACCAATAAAATTTCATCAATGTCAGAAGCTGACAAACCAGCATTTTTCAATGCTTTTTTACAAGGTTCGATGGTTGCATTGATCAAGCTATCTGCCAACTGTTCAAATTTTGAACGAGTCAACGTTTTTACCAAGTGTTTTGGTACTCCGTCAACCGGCATAATGTATGGCAAGTTGATTTCGGTTTGCGTTGAACTTGACAATTCGATTTTTGCTTTTTCAGCGGCTTCTTTCAAACGCTGAAGTGCCATTGGATCTTTGCGTAAGTCAAGACCTTCTTCTTTTTTGAATTCATCAGCCAACCAATCTATCAATACCTGATCAAAGTCGTCACCACCAAGGTGGGTATCACCATCGGTTGATTTTACTTCAAATACACCGTCACCTAATTCAAGGATTGAAATATCGAATGTACCACCACCAAGGTCGAATACAGCCACTTTCATGTCTTTGTCTTGTTTGTCAAGACCATACGCAAGAGAGGCTGCTGTAGGTTCGTTAATAATACGACGTACCTGAAGACCCGCAATTTCTCCGGCTTCTTTAGTTGCCTGACGTTGTGAGTCGCTAAAGTAAGCAGGAACTGTAATAACAGCTTCATTTACTTCCTGTCCCAAGTAGTCTTCAGCAGTTTTCTTCATTTTTTGAAGAACCATGGCTGAAATTTCCTGCGGTGAATATTTACGATCATCAATTTGTACGCGAGGCGTATTGTTGTCACCTTTTACAACTTTATAAGGTACACGGTTAACCTCTTTCGTCACTTTATCAAAAGTTTCTCCCATGAATCGTTTGATTGAAGCAACAGTTTTTGTTGGATTGGTAATTGCCTGACGTTTTGCAGGGTCTCCAATTTTACGTTCACCATTCTCAATAAAAGCAACGATTGACGGTGTTGTTCTTTTTCCTTCGCTGTTAGGAATAACAACCGGCTCATTTCCTTCCATTACGGAAACACATGAGTTCGTTGTTCCTAAGTCAATTCCAATTATTTTTCCCATTGTAATTGTATTTAATTTTTATGATTTCAGATTTCTCAATTGTTTTAACGGTCAGCAAAAGATCAATGACTGTGCCAATGAAAAAACAGTTGAATTAGGTGCAATATTGACACGATGTTCTGACTGAATGAAAATCTGCCTGACAGAATTGGTGACAAAAAGACATAGAAAAGGGTGCGTCGTCTCGGTAATTGTTAAGCTAAATCAGGTTTTCTTAAGAACTCATTGAGTCAATGCATAAATTCTTACTTTTGTAAACGAATTGAATACTCATTGTTATGTCAGTACATAAAAAAGAAATAAAGCGGGTAACCACCCACGTCCTTTCTGAGATGAAGTTGAAAGGCGAAAAAATATCCATGTTGACAAGCTACGACTACAGCATGGCAAAATTAGCAGATGAAGCCGGAATTGACGTGATCTTAGTTGGAGACTCGGCTTCAAATGTGATGATGGGGAACGAGACGACTTTGCCAATTACACTTGATCAGATGATTTTTATGGGAACATCTGTGGTTAAAGCAGCCAACAGATCATTGGTCGTTGTGGACATGCCATTCGGAACCTATCAAGGGAATAGTAAGGAGGCTTTGAGCTCTGCCATTCGTATTATGAAAGAAACTGCTGCAGATGCTGTAAAACTGGAAGGAGGAAAGGAAGTTATTGAATCAATCGACCGGATTTTGTCAGCCGGAATTCCAGTGATGGGACACTTGGGGCTGATGCCTCAATCGATTCATAAATATGGGACTTATACGGTTCGTGCGAAACAGGATGAAGAAGCAGCTAAACTTGTTTCCGATGCCCAGTTGCTAGAAGAAGCCGGCTGTTTTGCAATTGTTTTAGAGAAAATTCCTGCAAAGTTAGGCAAAGTAGTTGCTGAGGCCGTAAAAATTCCAATTATTGGAATTGGAGCGGGTAATGGTGTAGACGGACAAGTTTTAGTAATTCATGACATGTTGGGAATTACCCAGGAGTTTTCGCCTCGCTTTTTGCGTCGTTATCATAATTTAGCTGCCGAAATAAAAGGTGCAGTTGGTAGTTATATTGAAGATGTAAAAGCTGTTAGTTTTCCAAACGAACGCGAACAGTACTAAATATATAGAGGGTAAAGAGCTCTGAGAAAAGTGGAAATAACGCTTGTCAAATTCAAAATCTGGAACTAATGCTATGCAAGTAATATACGAAGACAATCATATCATCGCTGTGAATAAAGCTTGTGGTGAAATTGTGCAAGGAGACAAAACTGGTGATGAAACGCTGATTGATCAGGTAAAAGCATACATCAAAGATAAATATAAAAAGCCTGGCGACGTATTTCTAGGATCGCCACACCGATTGGACAGGCCAACAAGTGGAGTCGTTATTTTTGCCCGTACAAGTAAGGCGCTTACTCGTTTAAGTGAAATGTTTAAAGATAAAGAGGCCATTAAAAAAACGTATTGGGCTGTGGTTGACACGCTACCTGAGAATATGGAAGATACACTTGAGCATTACCTCTGGAAAGATGAAGGCAAAAACAAAAGCTATGCTTCGCCAACTCCAAAGCCTAAAAAGGGAGCTAAACATTGCAAATTGGCCTATATGCATCGGGCGAGTCTTAATCGGTATCATTTATTGGAAGTTAACCTGCAAACCGGTCGTCATCATCAAATACGGGTACAGTTATCAAAAATCGGTAGCCATATTAAGGGAGACTTAAAATACGGTGCGGCCAGGAGCAATCAGGATGGAGGTATTCATTTGCACGCCCGGAAATTAGAGTTCATTCATCCGGTTCAAAAGAAAATGATAAAAATAGTTGCTCAACCACCGAAAGGAGATGTTATTTGGAATGAGTTAATTCAAATAAAAGAGTTGAAAGAATAAATCCTAACCGATTGATTTTAACGAATCACCATTAAAACTTAGCGGCAGCAGGCTTTTTGCATTTTCAAGGATTTCAATTCCATTGGAACTATCCAGAATAATGCGCATACTTTTACTGTACCTGTGTTCGCATTCTAGCATAACTTGTCGGCAGGAACCACAGGGGCTAACGTTTTTGGCCGCGCGTCCGTCTTGGTCAATAGCTGTAACCACGATCGTGTCAATAGCTAGGTCTGGGTAATTGGCATTGGCCCAGAAAATTGCTGAACGCTCGGCACATGTTCCAAGGGGAAAAGACGCATTTTCCTGATTGTTGCCGGTGACGATTGTTTTATCATCGAGCCGAAGGGCAGCTCCAACCAAATAATTTGAATAGGGTGCGTAGGCCAGAGAAGCGGAGGCTCTTGCTTTTAAAATCAATTCCTGATCTTCGGGAGATAATTCACCTAGATTTTCGAATTGTGATATACTAATTTTAATTTCTTTCGTTTTCATTTTGAGGCTTTGTCAAAATTACATTTTTTAAGTAGTTATACCAACGCATAAAAGTCGGCTATTTTTTTATTTTTGTTTAAAATTTGATTTCTATGACCCGAAGGATTGCGCTAAGTATCTTTTTTTTTACTCTCACTTTAATTGGATTTGGTCAGCGGATAAATACCCGTGAAGAATACATTGAAAAATATGCGCCGCTTGCCGTAAGCGAAATGATACGAACCGGAGTTCCCGCAAGTATCACTTTGGCCCAAGCTTGTTTGGAATCTGGGGATGGAAACTCAGAGCTTAGTGTAAAAAGCAATAATCATTTTGGGATTAAGTGCAAAAGTAGCTGGAGAGGAAAGCGTGTTTATCATGATGACGACGCCAAGGGAGAATGCTTCCGGAAGTATCGTTCAGTAGAAGCATCGTTTGTCGATCATTCTGATTTTTTGACACTGAATTCGCGTTATGCTGGTCTTTTTACATTAGATCTGACTGATTATAAAGGTTGGGCTCGAGGATTGAAAAAGGCTGGTTATGCCACGAATCCTCATTATGCTAATCTTTTGATTAAGATTATCGAAGATCATAAGCTTTTTTTGTATGACGAAGGTCTGGACAAGTCTCAAATAGCACGTATTCAACAATCTAATCAACCTGTCGACGGTCGAAATCTTATTAATCCATATCAAGCTCGAAAAGTTGTTTTAAGAAATGACTTGCGATCGATTGTTGTTAAAAAAGGCGATACATTTCAGAAAATTGCTCAGGAGTTTGATTTAAAAGAGTGGGAGATTTATGCCTATAATGATTATCAAAAAGGTCAACAACCCCAGGAAAACGAGATTTTATATGTCGAGCCAAAGCACAGAAAGGCAAAAAAATCCCATAAAACTCATCGTTTAGAGTCGGATGATACGATGCATTTTATCTCTCAACGCTATGGCGTAAAGTTGAAACGCTTATATCGGTTAAATCGGCTGAAGCCCGGCGAACGCCCCAAAGTTGGCTCTTTTGTATACTTGCGTAAGAAAAAACCTCGCCGCTAGCTGTTTAGGCTGTATTCTAGCGTCATCTCCCCAAATTTTTAAAAAGCATTATCGGGAAAATCGATTCACTCGCTTGTGGCAATAGGGGGTGCCGCCGTTCTTCTCGTAATAATCCTGATGGTATGCTTCGGCTTGCCAAAAATTGGCCGCCGGTGTTACTCGGGTAGACACGTCATATCCCTTTAATTCCAACATGCCAATTAGCTTTTCGGCGATCTGCTTTTGTTGCACTGTACGGAAAAATATTTCTGACCGATACTGCAAACCCACGTCAGGTCCCTGGCGGTTTACCTGCGTGGGGTCGTGAATTTCAAAGAACAATTTTGTTAAGTTTTCATAATTCGTTTCCGACGGATCGAAAATCACACGAACCACCTCCGCATGGCCGGTACGTCGATAGCTTACATCCTCGTAAGACGGATTATTCTTATTCCCTCCCATGTAGCCAGACTCAACAGACGATACTCCCGGCTCTTGTTCCAGATAATACTCGACTCCCCAAAAGCAACCTCCTGCAAAATACGCTGTGTCGCTTGTAGCTTTTCTCGAAGTACCAGCCGGAATAAATTCCAAGGAAATGGAATTGACGCAATGCCGGGTATTCTTGTTGGTAAATCCCTCGTTTAAAAAAACATGCCCTAAGTGAGCACCGCAGTTATTGCAGGTGATCTCTGTGCGCATGCCGTCAGGATCAGGTGTTCGTTTCACTGCGCCCTCGATTTCGTCATCAAAACTAGGCCATCCGCAATCTGAATCAAACTTGTCTGATGAGTGATACAACTCAGTACCACATCGTTTGCAAACGTAGGTACCTTCTTCGTAAAACTTATCGTATTTTCCGGTAAACGGACGTTCTGTTCCCTTATGAATAATCACCATTTCTTCTTCAGCAGTTAGCGGACGATAGTTCGGTGAATCTTGTTTCTGCTTCTGGTTTTGGGCACACCCTGCTAGTGCGATCAGGCTAAACAGCAATAAATACATCATTCGTTTCATAATCGTTCTCCTTTCAAATCTTGTTTTTTACATTTATCGGCCCCTATTTTCTACTCAAAGATCATTCCGAGAGTTAATATCGGTGTTCGGTCAAAGATCCATAGTAAGTATCACTACAGGATTACAAAAAAATCATTTTTTCATGTGTTTATAATTGTTTATTTTTTGCAACATATGGAACTCGCTTTAAATAAGAATACTTCTGTGTGTGACTATTTTTACATGCTCGTTTCATCAATAAATTAGGTAAGTTTAGCTACCGGAAGTTCAAAAACGAAGGTGGTTCCTTTGCCAAATTGGCTGAATACCTGAATTGTGGAGTTATGCAGTTCAACTATCTTTTTGACAATGGCTAGCCCCAATCCCGTACTTTGATGATCATTATGGGCATAAATCTCCCACTCTTTTAAATCAAACTCTTTTGGGGACAGTTCAATACGCTCTCCGTTCATTTCGACAATACGCATACCTACATTAATATATAACTGTTCGCAACGTATTTCAACCTCATCCTGATTTTCTTCCTGTGGCATGCGTTCTGTTCGCCCTAAAACAACTTTCACCCGTGCTAATAACTCACGAATTCCGAATGGCTTTGAAATGTAGTCGTCGATTCCCATTTCTAGTCCCAATACTTTATCAATCTCCTCCGATTTGGAGGTAATCATTAAAATGGGGGTGTTGTTCTTTTCCATCCGCAGTCGCTTGCAAATCACGAACCCGTCGAGCTCGGGTAGCCGAATATCTAACAGGATAAACCGGTAGTGGTTATTCATCGCTTTCATCAGGCCGTCTTTGCCATTGAATGCTTGATCCACTTCCATGTTCATGTCTGCTAAATGAATGGAAATAAGTTCGGAGATATCTTTATCGTCCTCAATGATTAACGCTTTTCCCATAACCGTTTTTTTTTAGAACAGGCGAAAGGTATGATGTGTTTATCACAGAAGTATCACAAAGTGTTTAAAATAGTTGAAAAGACAATATTTGGTGAGCAAAAAAGGGGTATCTTTTATAGAGTGCTAAATAATAATTCCTAGCTATTACATAGCTAGGAATCAATGTCTTATCAAGTTCTACCATTTAACACTAGTAGTACAAGAAACGTTTAATTTTAAGAGTAGGTGTTTTCTCAAAAGGAACGGGCTGTAATACAACCTGCTGAACCCGAGAGAACTTATTCACTTCATCATTCACTTTTTGTTGAATCTCGTTTAATATGTCATCAACCCGTGAGTTCATTTTGCTGACTGCTTCATCTCGTAACGACTTCATGTTTCGCACTCGCTGTTCTATCTCTTCCATGTTTAAATGAACCATGGCCACCAGCCGGCCTTTTTGCTCAATAACAAGCGACTCAAGAACGTACTCCATCCGATTAATAACCGATTCTATTTCTTCCGGATAAATATTTTCCCCACTGGCACCAACAATCATATTTTTGATACGCCCTTTGATGTATAAAAATCCGGAGCGATCAAATTTTCCTAAATCACCTGTACGAAACCAGCCATCATCCGAAAATACATCCTTGGTCAAATCAGGCTGTTTGTAGTAGCCTTTCATTACATTAGCTCCTCTTGCCTGAACTTCTCCTTCGCCAGTTACAGGATCTGCATTTGCAATTCGCAATTCAACGCCTTCTAGTGGCACTCCGGTTGACAAATAGCGAACATTATCGCCCACAGCACCCGCCAATAATGGTGAAGTCTCGGTTAAGCCATAGCCAATCGCCAATGGGAATTTTGCATCCATCATAAAGCGTTCAACTTGATTGTCGAGCTTTGCGCCGCCAATACCAAAAAACTTTAACTCACCACCAAATGTATCCAATAATTTTTTACCGGCAATGCGGCTCAATATCTTTTGGAAAGGACGAATTTTGTACAGATTTCGTGTGATTGATTTACTATTTATTTGAGGTAATATTTTGCCCTTATAAATCTTTTCAATGATTAGTGGCACCACCAACATGATAGTGGGTTTCACTTCGGTTAGGGCCGGCATTAAAACAGAGGCTGTAGGGGGTTTCTTCATGTAAAAAACCGATGCCCCATATGTCAATGGGAAAATCAGTCCCAATGTATTTTCGAAAGTATGTGAAAGCGGAAGAACGGATAAAAACCGGTCTTTCGAATCGATATGTTGAAAAGTGATACTTTGCTTAGCTGTCCATACAATGTTTCGATGGGTCAGCATGACTCCTTTTGAGGTTCCAGTTGTTCCGGACGTGTATATGATCGAAAGTAAATCTTTCTCTTCAACCGGCTCATAATGAAACTGCTGGTCTCGCTCAATTTCAGCATTGGGATAATCCTCAGCGTGCTGTTCTTTCAGTGTTTCAATATGGATGATCTTTAGCATTGGATACTCTTCGGTATTCAATTTGTTGATCAGGTTTACAGAAACGAAAACAAGCTCCACTTCAGCATGTTGCAGAATATTGCTAACTTCTTTTGTATGAAAATCGGGTAGGATAGGAACGACAACGCCACCAACAGCTGCAATGGCCAGATAGGCAACCCCCCAGTTAGGCATGTTTGTACTTAGGATGGCAACTTTTGTTCCCCTTTCAACGCCAAGTTCCCTTAAGTAAATTCCTAATTTCTCGACCTCATTCTGAAGTTGACGATATGTTTTTTTTTCGTCACCCACGAACGAGAGCGAGTTGCGATCAGCATACTTCCGAAAACTGGACTGCAACATGGCAGGTATCGTTAATAATTTTCTTTCTTCTTTCATTTTAAAATATTCGCAATCAACTTCCTCTATAACACTCAGAATAATAATAAAGATTAGCAAAACTAATCAATTCTGAAATACGTTTTCAAATTTTAACATGTTTTAGCAACGGAGAAACCAGTGCATCTTATTTAGTAAGTCTTTTTTCATCAAAAAGATCTAATTCTATTTTACGGGGGTCATCAGAGTCAATTAAGCTAGTAATTCGATAGATTATTATATAGATTTGGTTTGCCTATGAAAATGGAAAATGCAATACAGGAAACAGCCCGATACATTCAACAACAGTTTGAACATGATGCCAGTGGACATGACTGGTGGCACATTTATCGTGTATGGCAGTTGTCGAAGATGATTTCGGAGTATGAAGGAGGTGATTTATTTATTATTGAGATGGCTGCGCTTCTGCATGATCTGGACGACTGGAAACTCTCGGCAGAAAATGGAACAAAAGCATCTGATTGGATGAACAAGATTGGAATTGATTATGACACCAGCGATCAGATTCAAACTATTATCGGAGAAGTTTCGTTTAAAGGAGCAGGGGTTGAGGCAGACCCGAATAGTCTGGAAGCAAAAATCATTCAGGATGCCGATCGGCTGGATGCCATGGGAGCAATTGGTATTGCGCGTACCTTTGCATTCGGTGGTCATAAAAATCGATTGATCTATGATCCGACGATAAAACCAGAAGTGCATCGCTCATTTTCGGACTATAAAAAGTCGGCTGCTCCTACGATAAACCATTTTTACGAAAAGTTGTTGCTGCTGAAAGATCGTATAAATACCGATACAGGGAGAAAATTAGCTCTTCAGCGGCATCAATTTATGGAGCAGTATTTGGAGCATTTTTTCTCGGAATGGAATCAGGAAATCAAATTATAAAGGCTAAAACATAATCGAATGAGAATTTCACATTTGGCTATTTGGACATATAATCTGGAGGGAATGCGAAATTTTTACATTCACTATTTTGATGCGAGTTCCAGTGAGGCCTATTACAATCATTCACGCGATTTTAAATCCTATTTGATCAGGTTTGATGGAGATTGTTCAATCGAGCTGATGCAAATGCCTGGAATCCCAAAAACGAAGAACGATACCCGAAAGCAATACACTGGCTTGGTACATTTCGCTATTCAGACCGGATCTAAACAAAAGGTAGATGATCTAACGGAACATTTGCGAAAAGATGGTTTCTCTGTTGTTGGAGAAGCACGCATTACCGGCGATGGGTTTTATGAGTCTATTATTCTTGATCCTGATGGGAATCGGGTTGAGATTGTCGCTTAAACAAAGTTTTATTTATTCCGAGATTTGCTGCCAGGGTTTTTCCTTCGCAGCATATTCCAACTGCTCGTACCATTTTTCTCCATATTTTCGGATTAGTGGTTCTTTCAGAAAATGATAAAGAGGCAATTTCTGACCAATCCCGCACACCCGTCCCGGCTTGCAGATTTTCAATTCCTGATAATTAACAGCATCAAAGCGTTTGTATTCGGTAATTCTTATCGGAAATAAATGACAGGAAACGGGTTTCCGAAAATCAATTTTCCCATCAAAAAAAGCTTTTTCAATGGCGCACTTAACAATGCCACGTTTGTCTTTAAACGTGTACGCGCACTCCCGATTATTTACCAGCGGAGTAACCGTGTCTCCGTCGGAATCAACCATGCTGGATCCCTGATGAGCAATAACTGCTTTCCCCTCCGGAGTCATATACTCCTCTACAATTGGATAGATTTTCTCCAGCTTCACAGCCTCCTCGTTTGTTAGCGGTGCTCCCGAATCTCCTTCAACACAACATGCACCTTTACACTTTGTCAAGTCGCAAAGAAAGTGCTCTTCCAGCACATCAAAACTCACTATCGCTTTACCAATTTCCAACATATCGCATAAAATAAGAAAGCCCTCCCGCATCCTGCGAGAGGGCTCAAAGATATTTTAAAAACTATCGTTTTATCAAAACTTTACCGGTCATTTCCGAAGGAATTTTCAAGCCCATTTCGGAGAGTAAGGTCGGCGCAACATCAGCAAGGATACCACTCTCGATGGTCAGGTTTTTATCATCACTCACATAAATACATGGAACCGGATTCAGAGAGTGTGCTGTATTGGCCGATCCATCAGGATTCACTGCATTGTCAGCATTTCCATGGTCAGCAATAATCAGTACGTTATAGTTGTTGGCACGTGCAGCTTCAACTACTTCTTTTGCGCAAGAATCAACGGCAGCAACCGCTTTGCTAATTGCTTCGTAGTCGCCGGTGTGTCCTACCATGTCGCCATTGGCAAAATTCAGGCAAACAAAGTCTACTTCGCCTTTTTGCAATTCAGGAACAATGGCGTCCTTAATTTTCGGAGCCGACATTTCGGGTTGAAGATCATAGGTTGCAACTTTTGGTGAAGGAATCAGAATTCGGCTTTCACCATCAAACTCATCTTCGCGACCGCCGCTAAAGAAGAATGTTACGTGTGCATATTTTTCTGTTTCAGCAATCCGGATTTGTTTTAATCCGGCATTCGAAACAATTTCACCCATGGTATTGGTGGGGTTTGTTTTTTCAAAAATAACATTCACATTCTTAAAATCGGCTTTGTAAGTTGTCATGGTGTACCATTCCAGATTCATGGTGTGCATACCATATTCAGGCAAGTCTTCCTGAGTAAAAGCAATCGTTGTTTGGCGCAAGCGGTCGGTGCGGAAGTTGTAGCAAATGACCACATCACCCTCTTCAATCAACCCAACAGGGCTTCCGTCTTCTTTTACCATGCAAATTGGCTTGATGAATTCATCAGTTACTCCTGCATCGTATGAAGCTTGGATTGAAGCTAACAAATCAGTTGATTTTTCACCTTCACCTTTGGTATATAAATCGTAAGCCAGTTTTAAGCGATCGTAGTTTTTATCACGATCCATACCGTAGTAACGACCAATGATTGAAGCGAATTTTCCGTTGGTTCCTTTTAAACCTTCCAGAGCCGTTTCCAGAAAACCATAACCTGAGCGAGGGTCAGTGTCTCGACCGTCAGTCAAACCGTGCACAAACACATCTTCCAATCCCATATCCGTTGCCATTTGGCTGAGTGCAATCATATGTGTGCTAAGTGCATGAACTCCTCCGGGGCCAACCAGTCCAATGAGGTGTACTTTTTTATTGTTGTCTTTGGCGTAATTATATGCTTTCAGCAATTGTGGATTTTCCCACATCGATTTATCTTTGATAGCCTTCGTAATTTTTACCATATCCTGATACAAAACACGCCCAGCACCAATATTTAAGTGCCCAACTTCAGAGTTCCCCATCTGTCCCTCGGGTAAACCAACGTTCTCGCCGGAAGTAAGTAATTGCGAATTTGGATATTCTTTTTGCAATGAGTCGATAAATGGAGTTGGAGTTGTTGCCACAACATCATTTTTTGATCCGTCGCCGATTCCCCATCCATCCAGAATCATCAGTAAAGTCTTTTGTATGTCAGCCATAATTTATAATCGTTTTAAATAGTTTACTTAATGCGATACAAAAATATCCTTTTTAAAAATGGATTGGAAATAAAAATCAAACACTTAATAAGAATTAACAAATTGATAGCAGAAATTATAGAGTAACTGGGAGTGTTGTAGAAGTTGATATACAACTTTTGCCATCAAAAATCAGAAGTGCGTAAAAATATCACACCCGAAAAAGAGCGTCTTCATTGGACTTCGGATATCGTTCGATTTCTAAAGCATCATCAGAAATGATAAATAAGTACGTAGATGCGGTCGTTGTATCTGTCATTTATTCAGTGTTTTGTCGTTATTTTTTTTACTGGTCTATATCCAATTAGGTAATGTCGATTTAGTATCACCAGCTGATTCCCTTCATGAAAAAGAAGAACTTGGCATCATGGTTGGATTTAGAATGACAAATAATTTAGAGATGAAAATGCGAAATATTATCAGGAATATGCTTGTACAGAGAAAGAGTTTAATCGTTGTATTAAGTTTACTGACAATTGTTTTAACCCTTGCAACATGTAAAACAACAAATAACAATATTCAAACCGACATAAATGATAAAACAACTCAAATAGACCAGGTTTCTCTGTCGGACACGGATTGGGAACAGGGAAAAGTTACAGACTATCACACGCTCACAAAGTCATTTCTATGGAACAGCCAAGTTGACCTGTTTTACCAAGAGTTGGATTATCAATTTGCCTGGTTTAAAGATGGAAGACTAACCCAAAATGCTTCAGAGCTTATTGCAACGCTCGAATCATCATGGAAAGAAGGTTTCGTTGCAGAGAATTATGAGATTAGGGAGATTGAAATGGCCATTCATGAATTGCAAGATCTTGCTAGCCAGGAAGAGGAATACAGACAAGTTGCTGCACAATTGGATATTTTATTGAGCCGATCCTACCTAAGTTATGCTTCTGATATTGCAAATGGAAGAAATAACCCGCAAAAGATAGATGCAAATTGGGAAACTTATCCGCAAAAAAAACACAATCTGGTAAAGTATCTTTCTGTGGCTCTAAAAAAAGACGATATACAAAAGTCTTTAGTTGAATTACGCCCTAAAACAAACCAATACGAGAAACTCATGACTGCTTATCAGAAGCTATACCTTTCAAGTCAAGATAGAGTATGGCCACTACCAGCTTACTCCATCTCAAGAGCAGTTGAGGAGAACGATTCAAGCGGTTATGTTGTTCGTTTAAAAAGTTATCTTTTTGCAACAGGGGATCTGAAAACAGCAGATTCTACTTATTTGTCATCTCCGTTTTTTGACAACAAACTAACAGAAGCTGTAAAACACTTTCAGTTTCGTCACGGATTAGAGCAAGATGGAATTGTGGGCAAGAATACACAGCAGGAAATGAATAAGTCAATCGACTATCGATTAGATCAAATTGGTGTTAATCTTGATCGTTTACGTTGGTTACCAGACAATTTAGGCGACAGTTATATTGAGGTGAATATTCCAGAATTTTCATTAAAATATTTTGAAAGCAATCAGTTAATTACGCACATGAATGTGGTTGTTGGACGAAACAAAAACTACACGCCGGTTTTAAAAGACACATTAAGTTACCTTGTTTTCAATCCAACATGGAATGTTCCTAACAGCATTGCCACCAAAGAAATGCTGCCAAAAATTAAAGCTGATTCAACGTATCTTGCCCGAAACAATTATGTTCTGTTAAAGTCGTCATACATCAGTAAAGATACGATCAATCCGGCGGAGGTCGAATGGAGCGAGATTACAAGAGATAATTTCTCTTACCGAATTGTACAGAAATCGGGCCGATTCAATGCGTTGGGAACCATCAAGTTTATCATGCCAAACAACCACAATATTTATTTACACGATACGCCTTCCCATCATTTATTTAGCAGGGCACAGCGTAATTTCAGCCACGGTTGTATTCGGGTTGAGAAACCTTTAGAACTCGCCCAAAACTTGCTAGAGGCTCAGATCAATAACGACAGCATTTACGAACTTTTGGCAGGAAAGGAGCCGAAAACAGTTATTTTGGACAAGAAAGTTGCGGTGCACATGTTTTATCACACCGCTTGGGTCGATAAACAAGGAAATCTTCAATTCAGAAAGGACATTTACAGTTTTGATGAAAAGTCAATTACTCTCCTTAAACGAACTGAAAGCAGACAGCAGCTTGTAGCACAAGGTATACTTGAATAATATAATCTCCAATCGTAAGTAGAGAGTCAGTAGCTGATCAACTTACCCTTTAAAAAGTTAACAATACTTTGTTTTTCTTTCTCAGCATCGGTTAATCCTGTTACACTTTCAATTTTTTTTATGCGAAAACACAATAGACATTCGTTGATTTGTTGATCAACAGTTTTGGTAACGTGGTTAAATGTGTTAAAAATGTTATTGCTCAAGAGTGACAAATTTCCGACATGTTTATTGAAGTCGCAGACCTGTCTTTATGTTTTTAAATCAAAATAACAGATTGGTTATCAGTGTTTGTTTCTATGGGTTCTTTCTTTGATTTAGAACAAATCTGCAAAAGATCGAAAATAATTACAATAATATTTTTGAGATTGCGTTAAAAAAACCAATATTGCGAATGTGTAGAGAGATAACTTATGACGAGAAAGAGTTTTATTTTCATTTTCCTTTTATTTTTTTGTTGGACGACTGAAAGTGGATTTACGGCGACCATCGAATCCGAGGTTAAAAAAACGGATTCTGAAAAGATCTTCCTGTCTGAGTCAGAGCTGATTTATAATAACCTCAAACACAGTGAATCAGGAAGCCTGCCTTCTTTCGAAGCATTTTCGTTGGCGTTAAAAGGTTTTAACAACCTCAAGATCGTGCCTGAAAATCTCAAAAAAGATATTCTTACCATTGTTGATTTTAGCCTGTCGTCATGCGAGAAGCGTTTGTGGGTAATCGACATGAAAAAAAATAAAGTTCTTTACAACGATTTGGTGGCACATGGTAAAAACTCGGGGGCAAATTTCGCAAAGAAATTTTCAAATATTCCTAATACCAATATGAGTTCTCTCGGATTTTACGTAACAGGAAAAACCTACCAGGGCAAGCATGGTTTGTCGCTGTATCTTGATGGTATGGATCGCGAACTTAATGCAAATGCAAGAAAACGTAGTATCGTTATGCACGGTGCCAAATATGTGAGCCATGACTTCATAAAAAAATATGGACGCTTAGGTCGAAGTCTCGGCTGCCCATCACTTTCCATGGATATTTATAAAGACGTTATTCAAACGATTCAGGGCGGAAGTTGTCTTTTTATTTATTACCCTGACAAACAGTTTCTAGCAAAATCTACGATCTTAAATCCTGTAATATAAACATTACACGAATTTAAAATGAATGAGAGGTTGTCAAGTCAACTATTTTCCTTTAGTTTTAAAATTTATCCTGTATTTGCTCCACTCTAAGCTAAGTCGCATAGGTAATACAATCGCACAAATTTCAAAAAACTTACATCCTCTTACGCACTTTTAACCTTTACCATACCTTTTTGGTATGCTTCCAAAAGTCGATTTAAATCTGCAATTTGGTTTTTGATGTGGACACCGTCGTCGGTATCGCCTACCATGATGCGCTCAGTTGATCGTTCAATCATACTTCGGATAGAGACAATGTCGTGTTCCTCTTGAATGGCATTTCGTCTGGATTCGAACGGAGCATGTTCGGCAAGAATTAAGCTATACGAATCATAGATCAGGGTGTACCCCGCAATCCCGGTTACTTTTTGATATGGTTTCGACATTCCGCCATCAATAACAAAAAGCTTTCCTTCTGCTTTCACCGGACTTTCTCCTTTACCGACTTTTACGGGGACGTGTCCGTTGATGATATGCGATTTTTCAGGATCGAGTCCAAACTCTTCTAAAATCCGGACACAGGTTTCTTTATCGTCACGTAATTTGTAATATTTATTGCTCTCTTCATATTGGGCTTCTTTGTCATTCAGAAAATAGCGTTCAAACGTGGCCATTTTCTTTTTACCAAACAATGGAGAATCAGCACCGCACCACAAGTACCACATATAATCCCGATCTTTGTTCCTTTTGTCGGGTCGCTCACGATTATAATATGCCCGGCGCGAAACTAAATCAAATTGTTCGCACAATGCTTTCCCTTTGTATTTTTTATCGTGAAGGGTTACTTCCTTAAAATCGCCATTAGCATCGAGAGGAATACACCCGTGGTACAATAAATTTGAGTTGTAAGTCAGAAATGTGCTCCCCTTCGAAAATAATGTTTTTACATGTCGTTGCAAACGTTCGCAGTTTAAAAACGAGAAGCGAAGTTTTTCGGCCAGCTCCTTTTCTTCCGCAGATAATTCATACGGATTGTTGCAATCAATGGTCGGAAAATTCGTATCGGTTAGCTTTAACTCACGCCCATCAATAGTAATGGTACCTTTTTCGTAATTAATTTTATTCAGCAAAAGACGGTCCTCCATGTGCATTTCCGGACATCGTTGCACAATTTCTCCAATAAGCTTCTCCTCAATAATCATAGCAGCCTTGTGCATTTTGCTGATAAGCTTGACATGGGTCGATCCAATGTTTTCAGGAGGTGTATTAACGGGAATAAATGCTTCGCAGGGATCTCCCTCATAAATCCTCATTGCAAAGGTGGCCAGTGGCAATAGATTAATACCATAGGAATCTTCCAGCGTATCCAGGTTGTCGTACCGGGCACTTACCCGGATTACCCCGGCAATACTCGCCCGAATGCCAGAGGCTGCAGCCATCCAAAAAATATCATGATTACCCCATTGAATATCTACCGAATAGTGGTTGTGAATCAGGTCCATGACCTGATCAGCATGTGGACCACGATCAAAAACATCGCCAATAACATGGAGCCGGTCAATAAGAAGACGCTGTATAAATTTGCTGATAGCAACGATGAAATGATTTGCACGACCAACATCGATGATTGATTTTATAATACTATTAAAATATTGCTCTTTTTTAGCACCATGCTCGTACAATAATTCATCAATTACGTATGCAAAATCTTCAGGCATGGCTTTTCGTACTTTCGAACGGGAGTATTTGTCAGCTGAAACCCGGGCAACTTCAATTAACCGATGCAAGGTAACGGAATACCAACTTTCAAGGTCTTCTTCCTCTTTTGTAATTATTTCCAGTTTTTCTTCAGGATAATAAATCAAAGTGGCCAGCTGCCGTTTTGTTTTTTCGTCGAGAGAATACTGATATACAGCATTGATTTTCTTGCGCACCATGCCCGAAGCATTTCGTAAAACATGACTAAACGTTTCGTATGCTCCATGGATATCTGTCAGAAAATGTTCCGTTCCTTTAGGAAGGTTCAAAATAGCTTCCAGATTGATAATTTCAGTACTTGCTGCTTGCACTGTTGGGAACTTTTCAGCGAGTAGGTTCAAATGCTTTAACTCAAGAGTGCTAAAGCCATTTCTATCTGATTCGTTTTTTTCGTAATCCAAAACCATGGTTGCAATTTATATTAGATTGATATAATTACTAGATAAACGTTTTTTGGCCTGTCTAGTTTAAACGACTGAATATAGTAAAAATGCATTCGGAAATAATACTAATTGTTGGGGCGTTGCCCCAGATCCCAGTTTCTTTTCTCCTTCGATGAGAAAAGGAGTCAAGGTTGACAAGGCTTTTGAACGAAAACTACGGGTCAGTCACTGCATGAAAAACCAAACTCCTCCTTTCAGTCATCAGACAAGGTTTTTTTAATGAGTACCCTTGCTGTTTTCTTCCCTTGTTTTCTAGTTCAAAAACCTCGTCGTAGAATGAGCTTTTGGGCTGTTAGTACGGGAGGGAGGACTTAAATTCCCAATTGAAGACTCTTCATCCTGAACTTGTTTCAGGATCTCTTAGCGACTTGTACTAGTATTGTCCGAAACAGATTGTTTCGGTCGTTTCTTTCTCGCAATGACGTTTTTTACTTCCGTCATTGCGAACACCGTAAACAATCTTTCAACGGGTAACTCCGGCTTTATGATCATCTGAATGTCTCTATTCTAGCATTTTTTTTATAACCACTTACCCTAACATTCGCTTACGGATGTATCTCCTCTATCCCGGAAGAGAGGGATAGCGCATCGCTGATACCAGCAGGGAAAGCTAAATATAGTCGGAGTGCGAGTAGCTCAACATTTAAACGAGTCGTTTTTGAGGCTCCCTGTTCAACTCGGACTGGTTCATGCTTAACTAGTTTGTATTATCGATTAACTGGTCTTCGAAAAATGAGACTTGTTTAATGTGTAAGATGAATTTAGCAATTGTGGTTGTGAAAGCTCGACTGTATGGAGTTACTATCTTTTGATAAAATTTAAGAATATGGTGTACTACAGAAACGTGATTATTATAATAAATTGACTATTTTGGTGGATTGATAAGCTATTCATAGATAATGTGTTATTTCCAGGTAAATCGTATTGTAAATAGCACCTTTTGTTACACCTATAGAAAAAATGAGAGGAATAAAAGTTCTATTCCATATGCGTTGTATGCCATTAGGCCAGCGACTCTGAAAATAGTAAGTAAAATATGAAGACTGAATTTTATTTCTGGGAAAAAGATTTAAGAAAATTGATTAATAGTTGGGATTTGATTCCAGGTGCACCTTCTGATGAATTTGATTCTTTAAATCATACAATATTGAGTCATTTAAATCGGGGAGAGGCTGATAAATATAAAAAATTCAATGTTTTGCGTATTGAGCTGATTACTTATTATGGATTATTGCCCAATGATAATGACATTTAGCAAATAACTGAAGAAATACTTTCTTGGTGGAGCAATCAATAAATTTATTTTTTAAAAAATCGGAGATAATAAGTTAACATCTGACCCAAAAGAGCATATTGAAAAAGCCAAATTTCTATTGAGCTTAAATAACAATGCATTATTGCTTTATGCTGCTCTTGAGTTAAGATTAGCAATAGAGAGATTACAACACAATCAACTCTCTCTTTCGGAGCATGCAACAATTAATAATAAAAAGGGTAATGATCCGAAGAAGAAAAAACTCATCATGAATAATATTGATCCAGATTCCGATTTCGATTACAAAATATATTATAATGATCCAGAAAGTGGCAGTAGAATATATTGGGAAAATATAAGAACATTTCGACACAAAAGATTAAAACTATTGAGGGTAGATTGGGAAATTTACTTCATATGAAGATTGGATTGAAATTAGGAGTTAAAAGATATCCGTGGTATGTTTGAGCAATATAACATTTAATCAACGGCAGCAACGGTCTGATAAGTCATTGTCTCGAAGTGCGCTACGTTTCATACCGTCAAACCGTTACCAAACATGATGGAGAAAAGAAGATAATGCATATTATAAACAAAAAAAACAAACATAAATACGAAAAATGAAAAATGATAATATTGGCCTACCCCACATGTCTTGCTTTGCGGATTAATTAATTTGATTATGAGAGGAATAGAAGTAAAATTTAATCAAGAGAGAAAAACAGTCGGTGTGGAAAGTGGGATGTTAACTATTCATATTCTCGATAACAATGGAGACAGTAGGATATATATTGGTGCTGTTGATTATGAGAAGCAAAAAGAATTACTTTGGTGTGATTGGATTCCTATAAAGCCAGGAGATAAATTTTCAGCTAAGCTCACAAGGGGGGGAGAATATTCTAAACCTTGCAGGGGAAAAAAGAATCTAAAAATAGAAAGACCAAAAACGAAATTAGAGATATTTCGGGAAATGGAGAGTCAATTAAAGAAGAAAGGATTTTTATGAAAGGGTTTACATTACAAAAAGGTAATAATATCATATCCGGAGCAATAGAAGAGGGGATTACAAGCATTATTTTAACAAATAAAGATGGAGTGTTCAGGCTGCATTTTGGAAGCATGGATAAAACGGGAATGCATGCATATACGTGGCATGCATCGGATCTGGAGCTTGGTGATACATTACAAATTTGCTATACTAATATTGTTAATATTTCAGAACCGCAGTCAATACTTGACTATAACTCATTGAATCACGATAAAATTGAACTGGACTATTATCACCGTTTGAAGAAAGAACTGATTGAAGAAGGCTTGCTGATTGAAGAAGGTTGATCCAATGTAATGTAGCAAGAATGCAATTAAGAAGATACATACGACAAATTGAAATGTAAACAGAAATAAATATGTTAGGGCTTATTGTATAGGTATGAAACAACCCAAGACCTTTGTAATTTATATAGATCATGTTGGGACTTGAGGTTAGATTCAATGCCAAAATGATATGGTTTTCCATAGACAAAGGGCTGTTGGAAGTAGTTTTTACCTGCAATGGGCTATATGAAAATGTTATCTCTAAATAGCCCTTCTTAGAATTAAAGAAGGGCTACTAAATACAACCATGATAATGATTTATATCAAACGTATTAAAAATACTAGATTAAAAGAAGAACGGATTGTTTATCCATACAATATACCGTCTATACTTAATCTGGAAGAATTAGAGTTTCGAAAGAGTGTAACATTCATTATTGGCGAGAATGGTTCAGGAAAATCTACATTAGTTGAAGCTCTGGCAATTAATGCCGGATTTAATCCCGAAGGTGGAAGCCGAAATTTCAACTTTAAAACTCAGGATTCCCATTCGAAATTATATAACAACTTAAAATTGGTCAGGTCTGCTTATCGGAATACCGATGGTTTTTTTTTGAGGGCTGAGAGTTTTTACAATGTTGCTAGTGAAATTAATAACATATTAGATAAAGGTCAAATAGAAAGAAACTATGGAGGTTCTCTTCATGATCGTTCCCACGGAGAAAGTTTTCTTGCACTCGTAAATAATCGACTTTCAGGTAATGGGCTCTATATATTCGACGAGCCCGAATCAGCCCTATCAATTAACAGCCAATTTAATCTGCTAATCGCAATTAATGAGTTAGTTGAAAAAAAGTCCCAGTTTATAATTGCAACCCACTCCCCTATATTAATGGCATATCCTGATGCCGATATTTACCATGTTTCACACAGTGGTCTAGAGCTTATTGATTATGAGGATACTGAACAATATGGATTGACAAAATATTTTATAAATAACTATAAAAAAATGCTCAGTGAATTAGGGTTGTTGTGAGTTAATTTAATACAAATAACAATTATGATATTCAAAAACATAGGAAAAGAATAAATAAGCTGTTCAATGTCTTAATGCCTATAATTTTTGCAGGAAGTGTATTTTCGTTTTCTGATAAATTTGTAAATGAAACGAATGCTCCCAAATTGTACTTCGTTTTAATATCGTTTCTTGGTATTGCGATATTTACTGTGACAAACCTGAAACGAATGAATTTTGATGGATTCTGCAGTAAAGTACCCCTTTGGGGCATATGCATTCTTTGTTCCTTACAAGCATATTACGGGCTTTCTCAACTTTTTGACTGGTCTCCATCAAATCATTCAGAATTCGCAATAACGGGAAGTTTCGATAACCCTGCCTGATTTGCAGCAGTTTTGGCAATGGGATTTCCTATAGGATTGTATTTATTGCCAAGAGCAAAAAAAATTGAATGATATTTCATTGTAATAAGTTTGGCCGTAATTGCAATGGCAATATTTCTTTCCGGTTCAAGAACAGGGATTCTGGCAATATTAATTTCGTCATTCGTATTCTTTCTACTACAATCAGAAATAATTGGTAGATTCCAGAATCTTAAGTATAAAAATCCATTGTCGATCTTAATCATATTTTTTTAGCTGAAAGTTTTGCCCTTTATCATCAAAAAAGGGACTCCGCAAACGGTCGCTTTTAATCTGGGAAGTATCATCAGAAATGATAAAAGATAAGCCTGTTTTTAGTCATGGTTTTGGCGCAATCAGAGCCAAATACATGGATTATCAGGTTGAATATTTCAAAAACAATCTTTATTCAAAATATGTACAACTTGCCGATAATATAAAACACCCGTTTAATGAATTTATAGAGGCTGCCGTTGAGTTTGGTATAGTAGGTTTAAATATTGTACTCTCATTTCTTATTTTCGTTTTATGGAAAACACTAAAATCAAACACTAAAAACAGGGAGCTTATTTTAAGTGGTCTAACATCGTTTTTTGTATTTGCATGTTTTTCGTATCCGTTGTAATATGTTGCCGTTTGGATATTGCTAACTTTTTATCTTACCGCATTTTTGCCTTTATAAGAAATTAGGATAAGTAATACTCCAATTTTAATTATTGCCAAAAGTTTGGTTGTTATTATATGTTCTTTTCTCTTGTTTCATATTTCCCAACAAGTACATGCCGAAATAAAATGGAAAACAATTGCAGTGAAATCGTTAAAAGGTAATACCGAGTCAATGTTACCTGAATACGAAAAACTCTATTCAACATCGTTAAAAAAGAATTCATTCTTTCTTTATAATTACGGTGCTGAACAGAATTTTGTAGGAAGACTAGATAAGAGCATTAATATCCTATCTGAATGTCAGCAGCGTTTCAATGATTATGACCTGCAAATGCTTTTGGCTGATAATTACGATGAAAAAGGTGAAACAGAAAAGGCAATTGTGACATATCGACATGCTTCGTTTATGATACCATGTCGATTTTTGCCAATTTACCAACTCTTCGAAATATACAGAAAAGCGGGGCAGAAAGATATGACAGTAAAATATGCTAATGAGATTGTAAACAAAAAAGTCAAGATCCCTTCATTGACAGTAAATTCTATAGGAACAGAAGCAGAAGAATACTTAAAAAAAAAGTGAAATCACGTTTGGTAGCGTGGTAAATTTAATTGCCGGTTTTGTGACAAATTTCAACGTTTGTAGCTCGCATGAAATTCCTAGCAGCTTGAAAATGAAATCTTACGTAATCGGCAATTAAACTTACCATCCTCGTTATGCTTTAAAAAGTGTGGAAGAGCTAAACAAACTTAAACATCAAGCCCTGATGAAAGCGACTTCAAAAAACGAAACAATCCGGCGTGGCAAGCATGTCGGAAGTTTGTTTTTACTTCCAGCTCAAGCTGATAGGTTGCCTGAGAGCTTTTAAAAAGGCAATCTGCGAAACCAAATCCTTGTCCGGACTAATACACCATTCTGACCAGGGCGTACAATATTGCAGTCATATGTATGTAAATGAACTAAAAAAGAGAGGGACCGGGATCAGCATGACCGAAGAATATCATTGCTAAGAAAACGCAGTTGCTGAAAGAGTTAACGGTATTTTAAAAGATGAGTTTTATCTCGACCAGTGTTTCTTTACAACCAAACATGCAAAAATGGCAACAAAAAGTGCTATTAAATTATATCCATAATAAAAGACTTCACCTATCTTTAGGATGTAAAACGCCAAATACGGTGTGTGATAATGTCGCTTAATTCTAGTTATTAACCAGTAGACGTATTTTAAAACTAGAAATAAGGAGCGAGATCGAACAAAACAGAATTGATATGATTAAGAAAAAATGATTAATACTCAAATAAATAAAAAAGACCGATTATCAGAATTATTAGTTAAGATTCCAAGCGGAGAAATATCGTTGAGAGATGATAGAACAAAGCAAAAATGGAATGAGACTATTGATTCGTTTTACTTGTCAAAGTATTTAGTAACTCAGGATTTATTTCAAGAGGTGACAAACGAAAATCCAAGTACATTTAAAGGAAGCAGGCGTCCTGTAGAAACTGTTTCATGGTTAGATAGTGTGAGATTTTGTAATGCCCTTTCTGCAAATGCAGGATTGGAACCCTACTATTTAATTGATAACCGAAAAAGTGATTATAGAATTAAAGAATCTTCAACTGGATATAGACTTCCGACAGATGCGGAATGGGAGTATGCTTGTAAAGCAGGATTAAACGCTCCTAGATATGGAAAAATTGAGGCAATCTCATGGTACAAAGATAACTCAAATGAAGAAACACATGAGATTGGACTTAAAGAGCCAAATGACTGGGGATTATTTGACATGTTAGGAAATGTCTGGGAGTGGTGTTCTGATATTTACGATGAGTCTGTATACGGTTCTTATCGGGTAATTAGGGGCGGCGGTTGGAATGATGAAGAACGTGGATGTTTAGCAACAAATCGTAGGAGAAGTCATCCGACAGCTTATAAAATAGATGACCTTGGGTTTCGGATTGCAAGAAATTTGAAATAAAATGGAATTACGTTTGGTAACAAAGTGCCATTTTGCATAGCGGAATTTGAAGGTTTACCAGCCGCGACTCTCGCATCATCGTTCCGTCGTCGCGGACAGGAACGGGCTTCGAAATCCGTAACGACAACTTACAAAAGGCCTTTGGCAACAAGATAAATAAGCAATTTTTCAATGGTAAAGATGGATAATGTAAATTGAAAATTGGTCTTTCTAAGTAACGACAATTAGACTTTTTACGGGAACTCTGCAAACTTGATGGAATTTATTTCCCCTACCGCTTTTTGCCCTATCGGGCAAATTTGAAATACTCATGTACAACTTAATTCTAAACTCTGCGAGTAATTAATATCTGTCTGTCCCCCCTCCCCCCCGAAAAAACACAAAATAGCACATTCGAAGGCTCCTAAACACATACCAATTCATCAGTTTGTATTATAACAGTTTTTCGTCTTCACACCCTTTCGTTTTATTATATTTCAGTTTAAATGAAAGAATAATATAAAACAGAACTAGAAGAAAAACCTCAATTACTAGAAGCATGCAGTAAGATTGTATTAATTAAAGTACATAAAACGTATTCGAATTATTAATCCTATTTGTAAGTATATTAACATGTTATTGCAATACGTTTGCACAAACGAAATTAACAAATCTTGAGTCCATAAGTCTTTAACAACATGATTGATAAATGATATAATATAGTATATTTATACTATTCCAGAAAGAATAACAATGAAAAGTAGAAACATTTGGATAGCTTGGTTAATGCTAATAATAAGTCTATTCGGTACGCTAATAGCGACAATTTATTTTAAAAGCGAAATTGATAAAAAAAATAAAATAGAATTTAGTTTTGAATGTAAAGAAATTGCAAGTAAAATAGAATTACGATTGCATGCGCATGCCCAGCTGCTTCGTAGTGGAGCGGCCTTCTTCAGTACATCTGACACTGTGAGCAGGGAGAATTGGAAACGTTTTATTGAAAAATCAAAAATTGACCTGAATCTGCCTGGCATTTTGGGGACTGGATTTTCTTTAAGAATTCCAAAGATAAGCTAAGTGAACATATCCAAGAAGTAAGAAATAATGGTTTTTCTGATTACGTAGTTTGGCCAGAAAATGAGCGAGACGTTTACACCTCTATTATTTACCTTGAACCCTTTAATGAGCAAAATAAACGGGCTTTTGGCTATGATATGATGACCGAGCCAGTTCGCAAAGAAGCCATGGAACGTGCACGTGATATGGATGTGGCATCACTTTCAGGGAAAGTGCTTCTGGTTCAGGAATCAGGAACAGATGTTCAGGCTGGTAATTTAATGTATGTTCCGGTTTACCAAAAAGGGGTAGCACTCAATACTGTTGAACAACGACGTAAAGCACTAATAGGCTGGGTGTATAGTCCATACCGTATGACTGATCTGATCTCCAGAATTCTGCTCCATTGGGAATTAGAAGAGAATTTGAATAAGTACTATTTAAATATCTATGATGGGTTAAATCAATCTGCCGAATCATTACTATTTAAATCGAATGAAGCTTTAGAGCAAGAATCATCAGATAATATTCGATTTGAATTAGAATTCCCTATTGATTTTAATAGTCATCATTGGACACTTGTATTTATTCAAAAGAAAGGAAATCTTTTTATGGATCATGCTAGCGCATGGAGTGTACTTGTAGGAGGATTTATTATAAGTATCTTATTGTTGCTTCTTGTCAGATCGCTTATTAATACGAAATATAATGCTCAAAAAATAGCTATTTCATTAACCTCTGAATTACAGGAGAGCGAACGCTTACTCAAAGAATCACAGGAGATTGCCAGTTTAGGTTCTTATTCATTCGATATTGAGACAGGTGTCTGGAAAAGTTCTGAAATACTTAATGTTATTTTGGGAATTGATAAGAACTACACCCATTCCATTGAAGGATGGAAATCTCTTCTTCATCCGGATTATAAAGAACAAATAATAGATTCTTTAAATGAAACTATAGTAGAAAAAATATTCTTTGATAAAGAATTTAAAATAATACGATATAACGACAACCAGGAACGATGGGTGAAGGGACTTGGCAAACTTGAATACGACAGTAATAATAACCCAAAAACATTAATCGGAACCGTAATCGATATCACAGATCGAAAAAGGGCAGAAATGGAAATCCAGAGTATAAGTAAACGATTACAACTTGCAACAAGTGCTGCCAATATTGGAATTTGGGAATATGATGTGTTTAATAATAGTCTCATTTGGGACGATGTTATGTATAGTCTGTATGGGATTTCACCAGAAACCTTTTCTGGAGCGTATGAAGCCTGGGAATCAGGACTTCATCCTGATGATTTAGTTAGAGGACGTGAAGAAATACAGATGGCATTGCGTGGCGAAAAAGAGTTTATTACAGAATTTCGTGTAATCCGACCCGATAAATCCGTTCATCATATTGATGCTACTGGCATAGTAATTCGCGACAATTCAGGAAATGCTCTTCGTATGTTGGGAACAAATATCGATGTAACCGAAAAGAAAAACGCAGAAAAACTGCTAAAAGAAAGTGAAAAAAGACTACGCACTATCATTGAGGCATCTCCCATACCCTTTGTGTTGACTAAAATCAGTGATGGGGTAGTTATAATGGCGAATAAGAGCCTTGGTAAACTTTTTAAGATTTCTGTATCTGAAGTTATTGGACAAAAGTCGCTTGATTTCTATCATAGTAAAAAAGAAAGAGATTCTTTATTAGATATTGTTGCCAAAGATGGTTATGTGGATAATTATGAAATGTTGTTAAAAAAGAGTGATGGTGAATTGTTCTGGTGCTCAGTTTCTCTCAAACTAATGACCCTTGATGACGAACAAATTTTAATTGCGGGTTTTCATGATATTACGAAAAGGAAGCTTGTGGAAGAAGAAATACTGAAACACCGTGAACATCTTGAAGAAATGGTAAAAGAGCGAACCAGAGAATTGACCATCTCAGAACAGAAATTACAAAAAAGTGTTAAAGATATCTCAGATTACAAACTGGCTCTCGACGAATCAAGCTTAGTTTCTATTACTAACGACCAAGGAATAATTCATTATGCAAATGATAATTTCTGTAAGGTATCAAAATTCAGTAGAGATGAGTTGGTAGGGAACAGTCATAAGATTATTAATTCTGGTTTTCATTCTTCAGCCTTTTTTGCCAATCTGTGGGGTACCATCGCAAAAGGACAAGTATGGAGGGGAGAAATTAAGAATAAGGCTAAAGACGGAAGTCTTTATTGGTTAGATACTACCATTGTTCCATTTCTTGATAAAAAAGGTAAACCGTACCAATATATCTCGATTAGATTTGATATTACGAATCGAAAATCGATTGAAGCAGATCTTATCAAATCTAAAGAAGCAGCGGATTCGGCCAATCGTGCCAAAAGTGAGTTTCTTGCCAATATGAGTCATGAAATTCGGACACCAATGAATGCGGTTATAGGATTTTCTGAGCTTTTATCTAAATCCGTAGAAGATAAGAAACAACTTTCGCAGGTCGAGTCTATTCGAAACAGTGGCAAAAATCTGTTAAAGATTATAAATGATATTCTGGATCTTTCAAAAATTGAAGCAGGTAAAATTGATATTACTCCAATACCAGTCAACCTTTGCGATCTGTTAAGAGAAATTGAGAATATGTTTATTCTAAAGGTAAAAGAAAAAGGAATTACTCTTTCAATTGATTACGAAAAAATATTCTCTAAAACGCTTCTTCTTGATGAAGTTCGTTTTAGACAAATATTGTTCAACCTTATTGGCAACGCTGTTAAATTTACCGATAAAGGGTCTGTTTCCATAAGCATCGAAAATAAGAAAAATAGTGAAATTGAAGAAAGTGTCGATTTAACTGTTCTGGTGAAAGATACGGGCATAGGTATTCCTGTTGATCAGCAAGAACTTATTTTCGCCCCATTTAATCAACAGCGGGGGCAAAGCGTTGAGAAATTTGGAGGTACCGGACTTGGTTTGTCGATCACCAAAAAGTTGGTGGAAAAAATGGGTGGGAACATGAGTTTGGAAAGTGAAGTTGGAAAAGGTAGTACATTCGGGTTTAACCTTTTTAATATTCCTGTTTTAGATATTGACATTGATATTGATTCTGAAAAGAAAGCCTTCGATACATCAACCGTGTTGTTTGAGCCTGCAACGGTACTAATTGTTGACGATAATGATGAAAACCTTAAGCTTATTGTTGATATGCTTGATTATTCTCCTTTATCGCTATTACAAGCTGCAAATGGAGAAGAAGCTATTAAACTTGCAGAAAAACATATTCCAGATTTAATTCTTATGGACTTACGAATGCCTGTTATGGGGGGTATCAAAGCATCCGAAATTATTAGAACAAATGCAACTACTAAGTCGATACCAATAATAATGCTTACAGCCTCAACTAAAAAATTAAAATCAATAAATACTACTGATAAATATTTTGATGAGTTTCTTATTAAACCTCTGAATATGGAGGAATTTTTCTACAAGTTGAAGAAATATCTTAAACATAATACGATAGAAAGCGAAAATAGCTCCCTGGCAAATAGTGTTGATAGTATCACATTTACATTTTCGACAAAACAAAAAAAGAAACTTCCGGAATTTATTAAAATATTGGAATCAGAATTAATGCCCGAATATGAAAAAGCGCTTAAAAATCAGGTAATAAACGAAATTGAAGAATTTGGTAAAAAATTCCGTATGATTACTCAAGAAACAGGTTTTTCAATGTTCGAACAATACGGTAAGGATATCGAAACTTTTGCCGATAGCTTCGACTTTAATAGGCTTATGCAGACTCTTAGAAAGTTTCCTGAATTTATTAAAAGGTTGAAGACAGAGCCTTAAAACAATTGGTGTTACAAAAGATAATTTTTAAATTAATGCTGGATTGATTAAACCTTCAATATGAAAAATATTAAAAGTCACAAAATTTTGATTGTTGATGATCAACAAAAAAACATTCAGGTACTAGGAAGTTTACTACGTCTGGGAAATTACATTGTTGGCGTTGCCATGAATGGTAAGCAAGCTATGGAAATCCTTATTGAGTTAAACGATTTCGACCTTGTCTTACTGTATGTTAATATGCCAATTATGAACGGCTTTGAGGCATGTAGGGCCATGCGAAAGATAGAAAACCTTAAAGAAATTCCGATTATCTTTTGACCGCGTTAGTTGATACAGAAAGTATTGTAGAAGGATTCGATATTGGCGGACAGGATCATGTGACAAAGCCATTCAATTCAAAAGAATTGCTAGCACGAGTTAGTACTCAACTGGAACTAAAACAAAACAGAGATAAGCTTAAGCAGGTAAACAACTGGCTTGAAAAAAAGGTAAAAGAAAGAACGGAGGAATTAGGTATTGCAAACGGTAAATTACTTCAACTAGATACAGCAAAAACCGGATTCTTAATATCATCAGTCTTGAGATTAAGACTCCTTTTAATGGTATTCTCGGGTCTTTAACAATACTAAATGATTTTCAGCTCTCTTCCAATGTAGCTAGAATGATTGAAGTTTTAGATTTGTCTGCAAGAAGATTGGAGGAATTCTCAATTAAAGCTCTAGACATTTTACTATTTAATACCAAAGGGAAAGAGGCTTTAAAGCTAATAGAAACAGACGTTGATTCAATTATATCATATGAGATAGAAAATTTAAATACGAAAGCTGAAGAAAAAAATATTGTGATAAACCAATCAAACGAGATTGGTCCAGTCCTTAGTCTAGTTGATCGGAAATTTATGAGTAAATGTTTTCATTACATAATTGATAATGCTATAGAATTTGGTCATAACGATTCACAAATCATTGTTAATACAACGCTTAACAAAGAAAATATTGTGGTTTCTGTTGAAAATGAAGGTGTGCCATTCCCTGAAAAATATTTAATTGCCTCGATTCAGCCTTTTGATACAAAAAATCATATCAATCAAAATCCGGCATTATCTCTTTTCTTGTGTAAACTAATAATAGAGGCACATAACGGACAAGTTGAATTTTTCAATGCAGAAAAGGGGCTATTGTAAAGATTTACTTATCGAAAACAGTTTAGCGTTTAATTAATATATAAACACTTAAACTAGATCAAAAAAATGCAAATAGCATTTGTAAATGATGGATGATTTTGTGGTTTTGGGGCAATAGCTTCCGTGCCATATCGCAGTAGTAGCCTCGTTATTTTAAACAAAATAAATGCTGAGGAATATAAGAATTGCTAATAGAAACCATCAAGGAATCAATGGGAATAAAAAATAACGATTAGGAATCGGAGAAGAATGATAAGGAGCAAATAATCGATAAAAAATTAAAAAAACAGCGTCCTTCTGCTTAAAAAAAGTATTACGGGAGTGACAACCTTGCTGATAAATTAAAGATTAGTGTAAATACAGTAAATGATCATAGACAGAATATTCTTAGAAAAACTAAAACAGAGAATGCTACTCAGGCGGTAATATATTGAAAATGGATTAGGTTAAAATATGTGAAGCATAACAAAAAAGACTAATGCCAGCGTACAATCGAATAGTCTGCTTCACTAGTAAACACCAGCAGGGAGAGGCTTTCACACCACCACGGCGTATGGCTTCGTATTGGGCGGTTTAGGAAGTCACAGGAAACAAAACCGTACTTGGTTTAATTTGATCGTAGTGTTTCAGCAAAGAAATGCACGCTCACTTTTTTAAGCATTTAGCGGTAATTGTAGTACCCGAAATTGGACACTGAACAACTTCATTCTTACCCCCAAAGAAAAATCCTTCTACAATCAATTGATCAGTAGAAGGATTAGTTTCTGTAAGAGGTCTCTGGCGGATTCGAACCGCCGTACGCGGTTTTGCAGACCGCTGCCTAGCCGCTCGGCCAAGAGACCATTTTGTTATTGGACTGCAAATGTAATAAAATTTTCTACTTCTCAACAAGAAAAATCTGCAAGGAATTTAACCAATTATCTTTTCTTATTCCTATCGGTTGGTTTTTTATTTATTTCTATTTTAGCAGAAGCAAAACAAGGTGAATGAAATATTTAGTTTGCATATTTTTTCTGTTTTTATTATTTGATCGGTCTTTTAGTCAGAGTGAGCTCAGTTTTGAGAACTTATCGATTGAAGATGGGCTGGCGAATAATTCGGTGCGTACGATGTTTCAGGATCAGCAAGGCTTTATGTGGTTTGGCACATTGAACGGGCTAAGCAGGTATGACGGGCAGAAATTTAAAACATTCAATTACGCACCCAACGACTCTACTTCAATAAGCAACAATAAGGTTCGGGATATATTCCAGGATGGTGCCGGGTATATTTGGGTTTCAACATACGACGAAAATGCCCATCGATTTGATCCGAAAACTGAAAAATTTGTCAATTTCCCCTTAGCTTTTAGCGATCAGTTAAAAACATTGGAAGTACATTCAATATATGAATCGTCTCCTGGGGTTGTTTGGTTCAGCTTTAACAGTGGTGGCTGTGCCAGAGTGATATCGAAAACTGATTCAGAAGAATTCAAATTAGATTTTTTTAATAGTGATAATGGGTTGATATCCAGTGATGTTAATTTCATTAGAAAGGGGCGTAATGGAGGCGTTTGGTTTGGGACTTCTGCCGGACTTTGTTATTTGTCAGATGATCGATCGGAACAAGATACTTCCTCAGATTTTAGATATTTTTTGAGCGAGCCATCGCGATCGATTACGGCCATGTATGAGTCTGATGAAAGTATTTGGGTGGGATGTGCCAGTGGCGAACTTTTTAAAATAAATGAAAATCATCAAGAGCAAGTATGGAAAACTCCACTTCGGGGAACCCGGAGATCAGATATTACATTTATAGAAGAGAGCAAATTTGGCTACTTGTGCATTGGTTCTTTAAAAGGGCTGGTTTTAATCAATAAGACCACGGGAGAACTTTTTCACTATACAAATAGAAATAGCAGACTTGTAACAGAGTATATTTCGTCGTGTTATCAGGATGTGAATGGCGATTTTTGGTTGGTTACCAGTAGGAGGGGGGTAACACGTTTTCAGGTTCGTGAAAAACGATTTACGCAATACCCGCTAAGGCCCGAACTTAGACAGTCGATATTAGAAGGTGAAAAGCAACTCTTCTACGAAGATGTCAATGGTAATTTGTGGGTTGGTATATATGGTGGTGGTGTTTCAAGGTTTAACCGGGACACAGAAACCTTTGAACAGTACCTGCACGATGACGAAAACCCGGAGAGTTTGTCCTCAAACCTTGTGTTGTCTTTGGCTGGCGATCAGTCTGGCAATATATGGATAGGAACCTATAAAAGGGGAGCCAATAAGGCAAATCTACGGAAAACCAATTTTCATTCTTTACAACTGGACAATTCTACGAAAAAGGATTTTTCGAATGAGGTGCGAGCTATTTTTGAAGATAGCAGAAATTGGATTTGGACAGGAGATAAACGAGGTGATATTGTTGTTTATGATCAAAATTTCAATCAACTTTTTGTGTTGAATGATATGCTTGAGGATATTTCGATCTCAAGTGGTGTTTATGCCTTTGAAGAAGACTATAAACGGCAAATTTGGATTGCAACGAAGGGAAGCGGAATTTATGTGATCAGGAATTTGCCGGAAAGAGCCTCTTCTATTCAACCTGGTAAATTGGAAATTTCCCGACTGGTTTCCGATTCTGACAATCCCGCTTCGTTGGCATATAATGACGTTTTTGATTTGCACGAAGACCGGAACCGTCAGATGTGGGTTGCGCTTTATCATGGAGGTGTTAATGTTATCAAAAATCCGTTGCTTCCCAGTCAGAAAATCCTCAGTTACAAACACAATGAAGATGATCGGTTTTCGATTTCTGACGATCGGGTACGATGCTTTTGGGAAGATCGTGATGGAAATATATGGATTGGAACAGCCAGTGGGCTAAATTTTTTGAGTTCCGAGTATCGGCAGACAGATGATAAGAAATATATTACGATCGAACGTTCTGATGCAGAGGGAGGGTTGTCGCACAACGATATTATATGTATTACCGAGGATTATAAGAACCGGCTGTGGGTGGGGACCTATGGAGGAGGTGTTAATAGATATGTCGGAACGAATGATCGAGATGAGTTTTATTTTGAGACATTTCAACAAGCGGATGGCTTATCGAGCAATCTTGTTTTAAGTATTGTTGAAGATGGAGATCAAACGCTGTGGATTGGAACCGACTTTGGCTTGAATAAATACAATCCGAAGATGGGCAGCGTGGATAACTATTATATTGCTGACGGTTTAACTGAAAATTCTTTTTCGGAGGGCGAAGCCTTGAAAACATCGACCGGCAAATTAATGTTTGGACATATCTCTGGGATGATATGGTTTAGTCCTGATTCCATTAAGAAATCGTACAGGCAAGTCCCGATTGTTTTAACTGATTTCAAAATCAATGGGAAAACCAATCAAAAAAAATTAAATCGCGCTCGTAGCTTTGTAGGTAATTCCGCTCAAGCTATTCATTTAAATTACGATGAAAATTTCCTCACATTTGAATTTGCTGCTTTGGATTATAAGGCTCCCTCAAAGATTCAATATAAATTTAAGCTTGAAGAGTATGAGCAAAACTGGAATAACTCGGGTAATTTAAATACTGCCATCTATCGTGAATTGGAGCCCGGAGATTATCAATTCCGGCTTCAGGCATCGAATAGCGATGGGTTATGGGTAAACCCGGAGATGAAGCTGGCAATCACAATCACTCCCCCTCCATGGGAAACAGTCTGGGCCTACTTGTTCTATACATTAATAATTACGGGTATCCTTTTTTTATTGCGGCGTTTTACGCTCGAACGGATTAAGTTGAAGCACGAGGTTGAATTCGAAAAGCAGATAGCCGACGATAAATTAAAATTTTACACAAGCATATCACATGAGTTCAAAACTCCACTAGCGCTGATTCTTGGTCCAGTTGAAGATATGCTTGCAAATGCGAAACTTCCGGCAGAGATGTTTAGTTCGTTGAAAATGGTGAAACGAAATACCCGACGTTTATTAGAGTTGATTGACCAGCTAATGGATTTTAGAAAAATTCAGAAAGGTTTTTTCAAACTCAATAAAATTAACGGTGATCCGGTTGATTTTTTAAGTGAGATTTACCAGGCATTTCTGCCATTTTCAAAAAAGCAGAATATTCATTTTTCTTTTGTACACGATAAAAAGAGCCTGAGAGCCCACCTTGACTATAAAGCGCTTGAGAAGATTGTGTTCAATTTATTGTCAAACGCTTTTAAACATACCGAATCAGGACGGTCAATCAGACTTGAATTGTCGAGTAATGAGATGAATGGTGAACTAACGATTGCCGTAATTGATGAGGGTGAAGGAATCCGGGAGACGGATTTGCCTCATATTTTCGACCGTTTTAATTTGGGTGACCGATCTAAGTGGAAAGACGAATCTAGTACAGGTATTGGCTTGTCTCTGTGTCGTGAATTGGTTGACTTGTTGGGAGGCGAAATTTTTGTTGAAAGTAAACGAGGAGAAGGAAGTTCGTTTAAAATTAGGTTTGTCGGAGTTCTTGTTCTTGGAGATGATATAAATGAAGTGCAACCAACCTATAAAGAGCCAAGTTATACAAGGCAGTATATTGATACCATAAAGGATGATGAATCAGGAGATGATTTAATAAGTAAAACACCCAAAACAGATAAAAGAGATCAAGTCCTAATCGTGGAAGATAACCCCGATTTGCAAAAGTTCTTGGTCGAGCATCTTTCTCAGAATTACAACGTGTTACAAGCTTATGACGGAAAAGAAGGAGTTAAATTAGCGAGAAAAGAGAACCCGGATTTAATTATTTGCGACGTGATGATGCCTGAAATGGATGGTTTGGAGTTAACCAGAATCATGAAAAGTGAGTTTTACACCAGTCATATTCCAATTATTCTGTTAACAGCAAAATCGCTGGAGGAGCATAAAATAGAAGGTATTGAAATAGGTGCTGATGATTATATCACCAAGCCATTTAATATGGTGTATCTTGAAAAACGGGTTCAGAACATCCTGAAGCAGCGGAAACAGCTTAAAGAACGCTTTGGAAAAGATACCAATATTAAAACCAAGGAGCTTACAAGTTCAAAGGCCGATCAGGAATTTATGGATAAGGTTATTCGCTTGGTGGAGGAAAATATGACTAACTCTGAGTTTTCGGTGGATAAGATGCTTCCGGAATTTGGTTTTGGGAGAACCGTGTTTTACAAAAAGATGAAAGGAATTTCGGGTTATTCTCCAAAAGATTTTGTTCGAATTGTACGAATGAAGAAGGCAGCTGAGTTGCTATGTTCCGGCGGTATCACCGTTTCTGAAGTTGCCTTTGATGTTGGATACAGCGATCCGGAGTACTTTAGTCGGATGTTTAAAAAACACTTTGGTAAAACACCGTCTGAATACCAAAAGCAAAACCGGTAGTTCATAGTTGCAATTCCGTTTATAGATTTTTTTTGAAGAAGATCGTTTAGATATAGTCTGCATAATGCTGTAATCTCTTTTGACTTCACTTAATAACGATTGTTAACATGATTCTCACATGTACTTCGAAACACCTCTTGTCTAAATCGGGTTGTTCGCTAGCGTCTGATAGTCTTCACTGACATTAATTAATCTTTAAATAGACCTCTTCTATTTCTTCTTTTATGTTGTAAATACACTGATATTGAGTATTAAAATCAATTTGTCTGGTTAATTGTGTACAAAATTACAGGAGGGCGAGGAGGTAACCCGGCCTATATTTGTTTGGTAGAATTAGCACTGAAAAATTAACGACCAATGAAAAATTAACTCACTTGATTTTTTGAAAGGTTGAATCGAGCAAATGTCAAATTTGTAATTTTCATAACTCCGAGATCAACCTGCTTGGTTTAAAAATAAAACTAACAAAAAACACATCTATAAAGAATACGCTTAACTATTAAAAACAAACTTAACTATGAAAAACGAACGAAGACACATGAAAGTGTTAATCGAATTCCTCTGCCTATTCAAAGGCAATTATCTTTCCAAGGCGATTTCACTGCTATCCAATAGTAGCAGTTTTTTACAATGTCAGTTCACACCAATTATTCAAGGTCAGTTTATTCAGGTTCCTAGTCAGGGATCTAACGGCCCTGAAATCAGTATTTAAAAACTAATCATAAAAATGAATTATATGGATAAAATGAAATTCATTAGAACGATAGCGTGGGTATTCATATTTGCTTTTACATTCAGTTCATGCGAAGATAAAATGAAGGAGCATTACGAAGCACCTACTTGGCTTGAAGGCAGCGCCTGGCAAGTTCTTGAAGAAAGAGGCGATTATACGATCTTTCTTAAAGGCGTTGAACTTGCTGGTTTTAAGCCTATCATGGAGGGTAAAAGTTTGGTAACCGTAATGGCTCCAAATGACGAAGCACTCACCAACTATCTTTCTGAGAATGGAAAGTCTTCGATAGAGGATTTTTCCACAACAGAACTACAGGAGTTGATCGGATTTCACATCATGTATTACTCTTACGACAAAGACAAACTCGTGAATTTCCGCCCGTCTCAAGGTGATGGTGCACCAGAAGAAGAAAAGAACTTAGCAGCCGGATTATATTATAAGCACCGGACGCGTAGTCAAGAAGCTCCTACTATGGGAACGGATACTTCTGGAAATAGCATCGTTATCTATCACAACGAGGCGCTGTTGCCGGTGTTTTCTTACCGAATGTTCGACACCAAGAACATTGATGCGAAGTATAATTATGAATATTTCTATACCGGTTCAAGCTGGACAGGAGATAATGGTTTTAATGTTTCAAACGCATCGGTTAACGAGTATGAGATTATTGCAGACAACGGATATTTATATTTAGTTGACGATGTGGTAAAGCCTCTAAATACAATTCATGCAGAACTCAAAGGTCGACCAGATTATTCGACTTATATCGATTTGTACGATTCATATTCCTTTTATGAGTTGGATGAGCAATTGACTGTTGATTTTGGTAATGGTACTGATCTTTATCGCCATCGACATGAATCTCCGCTGGCTGATATCGCATTAGAATGGCCGTCTTCTTTTTATCAGAATATTGCCACAAACTCATCAATTGCGTACAGTACTTTTGCTCCATCAAATTCAGCATTTGACAAGTTTATGACTGATTATTGGATTCCGGGAGGGTACGATAATATTAATGAGGTGAATAGTATTGCAATCCAATATCTCATTCGCAATAGTTATTATGCTTCTGCCATTGTTTTTCCTGAAGAAATTAAAGGTGGAGAAGTCTTGAATTCTTACGACATGATCATCGACTTCGATGTTGATGCCGTGCCTGCTGAAAATCGTGTTGTTTGTCAAAACGGAGTGTTTTACGGTTTAGAAAAATTGGATCCACCGGGTATGTTTAAATCGATTACCGGACCAGCTTTCCGCAACAAAGATTTATCTTGGTATTTATATATGCTTGATCCAACTGAATTGTTAGTTGGTTTATCAAGTCAGGAGTCCAATTTTACCGTACTTATTCCGAGTGTTGCCCAGATGGAAGAAGCTGGTATGGGCTTAGTTGCTGACGAATTGTGGTCGTCGGATGGTGGCGATTTTGCACCAATGAGCAAGTCTGCTATGATTGAAACCGTTAATTTGCATACGGTTACAGGAGGAGTTGGTATTAGCTCTTCAGGTACTCAGGTTCTTCGTACCAATGTGCCTTATACTTATTGGTTTGCCAAGGATGGTAAAATTACAACGAGTGTTCTGTTCAATAGCTATTTTGATCAACCAACTTCGACCGTTGATTTTTACGATATTACAGAAAGAACGTATAACGGAGCAGGCTGGACAAACGGTAAAGCTTACACGTACTCAAGTCCGGAAATATTCAGACCAATTATTTCAACACAATCGATGCAATATCGCCTGGCGATTACGCAGGATGCTACTTATCCATATTACAGGTTTTCGCAATTGTTGCGCGATGCTGGAGCAGTTGAGTCTGAAACCGGAACGATTAATTTCCTTAACGGACTGCGCTGTCTTGCCTTCGTTCCTACTAACGATGCAGTTGACGCAGCCGTGTCTGCAGGGGAAATTCCCGGAGTTGAAACCGATGGAACTGTTTCCGACCAGGCAGCTCTACTTGATTATCTAAAGTGTTACTTCGTTCTTACTGAGGATAATGGGATATCTACCTATCCTTATATTGGATCAGGCGTAAATGGCCAATTTGATACGAAACGATCGTATTTAGATGGTGTTAACGGTGCTACTTTCACCCAACTATCCATCTTCGATGACGGTGCAAAATTAAGTGTTCAACTAAACGGAGCTGAAATTGGAACTGGTAATAAAGTAGATGTCGTGCCTGATTTCTATTATTTCCCATTTTCATATAACGACGGTGGTGTGCACTATATAAATGGAGTACTCTAATCAAAAAGATATGAACTATTTGATAAGTTTCTATTCAACTGCAAGCACCAGGATGATTCAGTTGATGAACGATTTACCAGCTGCAAGAAAAATTAGTATTTCTCATGAAACCGACTCACTATGAATAAAACAAAATATTTGATAATCGTCTTTTTGCTCCTGTTTTCAGGGATACTTCAGGCACAGAATACAAAGGTTCTGTCCGGTAGGGTTTTTGAAATGGTTGATGGTAAAAAGATACCTATTCCCGGAGCAAACGTTGTGGTGGCAAACAGCCAAAACCGTTTCCTCACTGGAGTGGCAACAGGGCCTAGTGGAGAATATAACTTCCGTGTGCCATCTAATGAAGAAAATCTAAGCATTATTTTCTCGTTTATTGGCTTAAAGAGCCAGAAAATATCGTACGAAGGTCAGGCCAAAATTGATGTAGTGCTTGAATCAGAAGACAGGCAAGTTAATGAGGTTACCGTAACCGGTCGACATATTGATCGTGTTACCGGAATTACACAGAAACAGCAAACGGCAGCAACTCAGCGGGTTGAGATGGATGAAATCATGGCCGTTTCTCCCGTAACGACTCTTGAAGAAGCGCTACAAGGACAATTGGGAGGTGTGGACATCATTTCTGGTGGTGACCCGGGTGCTCGCAGTTCAATCCGTATTCGTGGTACAAGTACTTTGAATGCTTCAGCCGAACCTTTAATTGTTATCGATGGTATTCCGTATTCGACGAGTATTAACGATGATTTTAATTTCGCTACAGCGAATGCTGAAGATTTTGGTCAGTTAGTGAATATTTCACCTACCGATATCGAATCGATCGAGGTGTTGAAAGATGCTGCTGCAACTGCTATCTGGGGTACAAAAGGTGGTAATGGGGTTTTAATGATTACGACTAAAAAGGGAGCTAGAGGTAAAACAAGATTTACCTACTCTTCGAAGTTAACAACCCGGTTTGAGCCTGATCCTATTCCAATGTTAGATGGTAACCAATATGTTGCTTTGATGCAGGATGCAATCTGGAATACCGCAAATGCAAAGGGGTTATCGAGTTCAGCAAACGAACTCCGTTTATTATTTAATACTCCTGAAATTAATTATAGTCCAACCTGGCGTTATTTCGATGAATACAACGTCAATACCAATTGGTTGGATGAGGTACGCCGAACTTCTATCTCTGAAGATAATAACTTCTCAATGATGGGAGGCGGAGATAAAGCAACTTATCGGTTTTCTGTTGGTTACTTGAATGATAAGGGAACAACAATTGGCACCTCGCTTGATCGCCTCACTTCTTTGCTGAACATTAACTATAATTTCTCGCAAAAGCTACGCGTTGACGTTGACTATAGCTATACGCAAACGGAGAGAAAGAGTAATTATGACAATGGCAACAAATGGCGTAATGCACGATCTGAAGCAATGGCAAAGATGCCTAACAAAAGTCCTTACTGGATTGATGAGGCTACGGGTGAAAGAACCGATGAGTACTTTTCGCGTCAAAATATTGATGAATTTCAAGGTTCTTTTACAGGAAAAGAAAACTATAACCCTGTAGCATTGGTTCACGAAGGGTTCAATACATCTTCTATTCGGGAATCGCGAATTACTTTCCGGATGAATTATTACATCACTCCCGAATTAACATACACCGGTTGGACCAGTATGAAACTAAACTCAAACCGTAATGAGAAGTTTCTCCCCCAAGTAGCTACAGGAGTTACCGGTGTTAGTGTGTGGGGAAATCAAAGTTCAGATGCATTGTCCGACGCTTTCAACCTTCAAACCGAAAACAAGTTGCTGTATCGTAAAAACTGGAAAGAGCGTCATAATTTAGTTGCTATGGCCTTGTATCGTACAAGTCAGAATCAACAATCAGAATATTATAGTGCAATATCTGGCGCAGCTTCAGCCGGATTGGCTGATCCAACAACAGGAGGAAATGTCGTCGGTCGGGGTTCCGGCTCATCTGAAACCAGAACAACGTCAGCCATCTTAAATACGCACTATACGTTTATGGAGCGATACATGCTTAATGCTACTGTAAACTTCGAGGGTAATTCGAGTTTAGGCAAATCGGAGCGTTGGGGGATGTTCCCGGCGGTTGGTGTAGCATGGCAAGCTCAGGAAGAGGAGTTCATTAAATCTCTAGGATGGGTTGATCAAGCTAAAATCCGTGCCAGCTATGGTGCATCAGGTCGTTCTCCGGAAGGAGCCTCTCCTTATATTGGTTCATTTCAGGCTTTAAGTCAGAACTATATGGATATGAGTGCTATCGCTCCAATTAAGATTCAGTTGGATAATCTGAAATGGGAGACTTCAAAAGAGTTAAACCTTGGTGCCGACATTATTCTGATGGATAATAAGCTTACCGTAACGTTTGATTGGTACAATAAGAAAACCGATGATTTGTTACAAAAGGATGTGAAAATACCGGCATCTACAGGTTTTACCAAAATAAAATACTACAACTCTGGCGAGATTACAAATAAAGGAGTTGAGTTTCGCGTTGATTACGAGGTGTTTAAAAATTCGGATTGGAGAGTTTCAGTGAATGCCAATTTAAACCGAAATGTAAACAAGATCGTGTCGTTGCCTGATAATTTAACACAGGAAGCTTACGAATTTAAAAATGGCAATTACGCACAACGCTTGGAAACAGGAGTTCCGGTAGGTTCGTTCTATGGCTACCGATACCAAGGTGTTTACCAAAATGTTGAAGAAACTTATGCGCGTGACGCAGATGGTAATATCATGAATGACATGGAAGGCGATCCTATTGTTACGCAGAATGGTGAATTGAAAGTATTTCCGGGTGATGCGAAATACGAAGATATCAACAATGACGGTGTAATTAACCAATACGATATTGTTTATTTGGGTAACAGCATGCCGGTATTTACTGGCGGTGGTGGTTTCCAGATCAAGTATAAAGCCTGGAGATTGACGACCTTTTTTCATGGACGTGCCGGTCAAAAAGTAATCAATAAAGGACGTATGAATAGTGAAGCCATGTATGGGCGGGGTAACCAGAGTACAGCAACCTTGAAAAGGTGGAGAACTGAAGGTGACAATACCGATATTCCACGAGCCTTATTTAACTATGGGTATAACTATCTTGGGTCTAACCGTTTTGTTGAAGACGCTTCCTATATTCGCTTGAAATCTCTGTCATTAAGCTATAACATGCCTCGCGAACTTGTCAAAAGTTTAGGTATGTCGAACCTAAATGTATTTGTAACAGGATACGATTTATTTACCTGGACAAAATATGCAGGACAAGATCCTGAGGTGAAAATGCCAAGTGCTACAAATGCTTTGGTGGAAGATAACGCAAACACGCCAATTTCAAGACGTTTTGCAGTCGGTGTGAACATTAACTTCTAATTGGAGGATTCGAAATGATGAAAAAGATTAAATACATATTTTTATTACTAATCCTGGCCTTTCAGTTTACAGCTTGTAACGATTGGCTTACGGTACTGCCCGAAAACGAACAGGTAAGTGATGAGTACTGGACCTCGAAAGAAGAAGTGGAGGCTGTGCTCGGTTCAGGCTATGTCTACTTGCGTGATGCTTACGAACAATTATTTATGTGGGGAGAATTACGCGGAGCTTCTATTTACAGCCGGGTTGCTGGTGGTGGATATGGAGAAGATTTGCAGTCTTTCCAGATAACTCCTGATGATGGAGATTTGGTTTCATGGGCTCCACTCTATAAGGTAATTAACATGTCGAATTCGGTTATTGCAAATGCCGAAACGGTTATGCAGCGCGATGAAACCTTCGATGAAGCGGTGATGAATTCGTACCTTACCGAGGCTTATTTTTTGAGAGCATTAAGCTATTTCTATATCGTACGCAACTGGCGCGATGCACCTTTAATTTTAGAACCCTACGAAACAGATAAAATCAGCTATGAAAAGGCAAAATCGTCGGAAGCCGATATTATCACTCAAATTAAAGCTGATATAACAACAGCATTAGAAACGAGTGCTGCTAAAGAGAAATTTGAGGAAGATTGGGCCACGAAAGGTCGTGCAACTAAATGGGCTTTACATGCACTTATGGCTGATGTTTGCTTGTGGAACGAAGATTACGCAACAACCATTCTTCATTGTAACGAGATTCTGGATGCAACTTCTGCTTTTCGCCCGGTGTTTGTAACCGACCCAACAAAATGGATTGAATTATACTATCCGGGAAATAGCAACGGATCAATCTTTGAACTTAACTGGGATGATATTACCTATAACCAGACAAACGAGCTGACGACAGTGATGGGAAATGGAGCTCCAGCCTACACTTACACGGGGCAAATGTTGTTAGATTGGATTGATGAAACCGAGGAAACAGGTGTAGTTGAAGCTGTGCGAAGTATTTATGGAAGTTATACTCCCGATGTTGACGCCGACAATTATGCCGATGCAAATATTGGATATATTTGGAAATACTCAGGCATTGGTTTCCAGGAACAGCAAAGAGCTGAGAACGATGCGAATTTCATTATCTATCGTGTCGCTGATGTCGTGCTCATGAAAGCCGAAGCGATGATCCTAAATAGTTCAGATATTCAGAGCTGGACTGTTGCTGTTGAGCTGATTAATAAAGTAAGAACGCGTTCCAATTTGCCTGAAATAGAGCCAGTGTTGGCCGAGGTTTCAGAGGCCGATATGCTTGCGTTTGTACTTCATGAAAGAAATATGGAATTTGCAGCTGAAGGTAAACGGTGGTACGATTTACTCCGAATGGGTAAACGTAACAATTTTAAATACCGTAACCAGTTTTTAGTAGAAATGGTTGTCGATTATAATAACACAGCTAATCCAGCTTGGATACGCTCAGTGTTGAATACCGATGATGCGCTGTATTTACCGATTGAGACAAGTGAACTGGAGAACAACAGACTACTTGTGCAGAATCCTTACTATCAAGTATTAAACTAAAAGGAGCCTAAATTATGAAAAAATATTTGCTATTCTGTATGGTGTTCTTAATCGTCTTTTCATGCGACGACCCATACGAAAAAGACAATTTTGTAGTGTACGATTTAGATCCGGCTGCAACCTACTTGGAGTCGCGTCAGGATGAATTTTCGAAATGGATTGACATTCTGAAATATGCAGATTTGTACAATGCTGTAAACCAAGCGAGTAAGTCTTTTACCTTGTTTGTTCCGAATAACGATGCGGTTGATGCATTTTTGGCAAAGAAAGGGGTCGCGAGTGTTTCTGATCTCGATCCTGAATATGTCAAGGCATTGGTTCAGTTTCATGTGATTGAAGGAGAAATCTCACAAAAGGAATTTCTGATTGGAGGGAAATTAACCAAAACAACAATTTCCGGAGACTATTTATCAGTTTCATTTGACGATTCTGGTAATGCCGAAGGCGGAATTAACTCTGTTTATATCAACGACGAAGCTCTTGTTAACGAGCTGGCGAATACGGTAACAAACGGATTTGTCTATACGTTGAACGACGTGTTAACACCACTGGTTGAAACTGTTTATGATCGGTTGAACGAAAATGAGAGTTATTCTATTTTCAAAGAAGCGGTTGAGGCAACAGGATGGGACGAGACGCTGAATACTGTCTACGATACTGTTCAAACTGAATATGGAGGAAAAACAGTCTTGAGGAAGAATTATACCATGTTTGTCGTCTCCAATTCAACTTTCGGAGATGCAGGCGTTTCTAGTTTAGACGATTTAGCCCAAAAGGTTGAAGCGTCGACCGATTACGAAAGTCCGGACAATACTCTTAACCAGTATGTAGCCTATCATCTACTTTCAAGTTCAAAATATGCCACAGACCTGTTTTCATTTTCGGAAGGCGACTCAACGGCAATCTGGAGCACCTTGGCGCCGAAACAAGTCCTATCCACTCATGATTTTAGTGGATCGTACTATGTGAATTATGATGTGGCTACTTCTTCTGGTATTGGTTTGGTCTCCGATAAAGCAGACATGCCGGCTAAGAATGGCGTTCTTCATGAAGTAGATAATTATATGCCGGTTTTCGCGCCAACCCCGAGAACCGTAATTTGGGATGTTTGCGATTATGATGATGTAGCTTCCGTTGTGAACGAATATGGCGCAAGTCAAGAGCTTGGTGATATATACCAAACGGCTCAAAGCAGCGAGCACTGGATCGCATTTCACGACAACGACGCAATTGAAAGCTACTACGATGTAAAAGTGAATTCAACTTCAGCTGGTTATCCTCAATTAGGATACCTTGTTACCAAATCAAATGATGGAGGTGCAACCAATACCTACGGTGCATATAAAAACGACATGTTGGTAGTTAATCTGGGGTATCTGGGAACTGTAAGCATGAAAACCCCTGTTTTGCTCAAAGGAAAATATAAAGTTGAATTGTACTATGCTTCTGCTGGTTCACTTGCTCCTTTTGTTTCGGGAGGTAGTTTGTGTAAAGTTTCACTTGACCAAACGAACAACGAAGTATACGTGTACGATGGTGCTAAGGCTTCTGTCGGAATTTATGATATGGCACTGTTTGATGAAGTTGACTTAGAGGAAACTGATTCTCATGAGTTTAAAATTGTACTCCTCGATTCAAGAGCAACTACGCACAATAAGTATCGTTTGCAGCTGGATTACATCAAATTTACTCCTATTAACGATTAAAGTATAGGTTATGAAACGAGCATCTAAAAATGTTTACACACAGAAGGATGGCAATAAGCAATTTCCATCGAGTGCTTTTGAAAACCTTAAATTATAATGAGATGAAAAGAAGATATATATATGCAATAGCCGCGGTAACCATGCTGTTTGCCTTTTCTTGTACAGAGAAGTGGGATGAGCACTATGAGCCAGGCAGTAAAACGGTAGATAGCGACATCGTTGAGGTGGTGGATATGTCGGCCGAAGAATACATACAGACGAATTCCGACTTGAGCTCCATATCGACACTATTCGAGGAGCAGGATGTTTATACGAAGTTGGAGACAAAAGATCAACTATTTACTGTTTTGGTTTACTCAAACAGTGTAATGAGTGGAGCTCAAATTGAAAATGCTAACTTTTTTGCAAACACTTGCGTTAGTGATTTAGCATTTACACCAACCAAACTGGTTGATGGTCTGTCAATCAAGATGTGGAATGGAAAGTATCTTGAGGTTTCGGTAGAGAAAACAGCCAGTACAACAGAGTATTTCATTGCTAACTCGAGAATCTCCAAAATCATTCAGGTAGACAATGGGTTTGTGTATGTGATGAGTGATGCAATTTATGCTCCTAAATCATTGTACGAGTTTTTGACGGAGCTTGGCGATGAGTATAGTATGTTTAAAGATTTAGTTTTTGAATATGAAGAAAGTGCATTCGATCGGGAAAACAGCATCCCGGTAGGTGTTGACAATACCGGAAATACCGTGTACGATTCGGTATTTGTGTCGAAAAACTTATTAATGGATCGTTACGATTCCGGCGGTTCCGACTCTTGGAATATGCGATCAGAGTTTTTCTCATCTACGGTGTTAGTTCCCAATAACACACTTGTAAAGGGAGCGCTGGATAAGGCTTATCAGGATGTTCGGGATGCATTGAACCGTGAGCCAAATGCGAATGACAGCTTAAAATTTGAGCAATTTATTATTAAGTCCGCATTTTATAGCAGTATGTTAACTCCTGAGCAGTTGGACGGTACCGAAGATCTCTATTCTGTTAGCGGTTATATTGAGGGCGAATCTGCTTCAACTCCTGGAGTTCAGTGGCGACCTACTGTACAGAAAGTAAATACAAGTAGTCCGGTAACCCTGAGTAATGGGGTAGCCTATTACACGACAGCCTTAAAAATTCCGAATAATGTTGTCGTCTATCGAATTAAAAATCGATTCTATATTTGGGAATATTGTAACGAAACAGAAAAAGAAGAATACTACAAATGGGAAGGACTCGGCGATATTTCCATTGTGGACGACGGCGGGTTCGGTCCGCTGGGACCCTGGCCATTTGTACCCTATAAAACAGTGCGGGCATGGCCTACCGACGAAGCGAAGGCTAATGAAAGTGTCTGTTCTGTTGAATTAACAGGTATATCTTTGAAGGAAGATGGCACTGTTGCAGTGGTGATGGTTCCTCCGGGTGAATATAGTTTTAGTATGGGCTTTAAGTCGAATAAGTTCCCTCATACCTTTCAGATTTATTTTAATGATGAGTTGGTTAATGATAATGTGAACCCTAACATTCACTACGACCGCACAGGTAATGGCTTCCCTGAAGGATATGTTCCGGCAGATTGGGGTTCGGTAACAAACAGGGCGAAGTATTACGATTGTGATGGCGCAGAAATAGGAATTGTAACCATTACGGGAACCGAATTACAACCAATTAAAATTAAAGTGGCAAGTAATGATATAGCAGCAATTGCTGCCAGCGGAAATACAAAAGGTAGATACCAGCTTTACTGTTGGACACTGCGACCCACTGAAAATAATTATTAATGGATAAAGTATTGAATATGAGACACAATAAAATAGCACTGACAATACTATTCGTTTTATTGGTATTTGGATTGTCGGCACAAGAAATCACTGTAAAAGGTAAAGTTACAGCGCCCGATAATCAGGCTGTTCCTTCTGCTGTCATTACAATTAGTGGCGTTGAGGGAGTCGTTCAAACCAATGAGGAAGGAGAGTTTGAAGTAAACGTAGCCGATACTGATGGAATTCTAACAGTTTCAGCCCAGGGATTCTACGATTTGTCCCAGCCATTATTGGGGCGGACTGATGTTCGGATTGTACTGGTAGATATGGCAAAACCGAAGTACAACGAAGATTTGGTTTTTCCGCATACAAAGTTAACCAAGTCGGCACAAACGTCTGCTGCAAAGAATATTGGAGCAAAGGATTTGGATCAGGTTCACACCATTGAAAACGCGTTGCAGGGAGAAGTATCAGGTTTGCGTGTAATCAACAAAAGTGGAATGCCTGGTGAAGGTTCCTATTTGAATATTCGGGGAGTACGCTCGCTGGTAGGAAAAAATATGCCACTCATCTTGGTTAATGGCATTCCTTATTTGCCCGATACCGAAGAATCTCCAATTATTGGGGGATACTCTCGTGGAATTTTTAACGGATTAAATGTTTCTGACATTCAGAATATCACTGTTCTAAAGGGGGCTGAAGCTTCTATTTACGGATCGATGGCCGCGAATGGGGTCATTTTGATCGAAACCAACGGAGTATCAGCGTCAGATAAACTTGAAACACAAATTAGCTTAACTTCCCAGTTCGGTTTAAGCTGGAATGATCAGCAAATTCCGGTAATGAATGGAGATGAATATAAGTCATACTTAACCGATGTTGGCTTAACTTATTATGCCAATATGGCTGACCTGATTGGTGATTTTCCATTTTTGGTTGACGATCCGGACAATTACTACAACTACTTGTACAACAATAAAACCGACTGGCAGGATGAAGTTTATTCTCCTTCCGTAGTCTCAAATAATGTGTTGAGGGTAGAAGGTGGCGATGCTGTTGCAAAATATGATATCTCGCTAGGTTATATGAATGAAGGTGGCGTGATTGACAATACGAAACGCGATCGTTATCATACTCAAATTAATACCAGTATCAACGTTAATCGTAAGTTAGAGTTATTGGCAAGTATTGGATTGGCCTATATGCAGGCCGATTTGCAAGAACAAGGTTTGATTAAAGAAACCAACCCTGTTTTAGTTGCTTACAGTAAAATGCCATTGCTTAGTCCGTATAGAAAAGATCCGAATGGAAGTATATTGGCTGAGTATGATATTGCCCGTTACGGTGTAAGTAACCCGGTTGCTATCGCAAATACACTGGCAGCTAATACCAGACAGCATAATGTTAATATCCGGTTTGGCGCTAATTATGAAGTTACGCCTGACCTTTTGTTGTCAGGAACAATTGGCTTATTTTACAACTATGATCAGGAAAATATCTTTATCCCGGGACGTAGTAGTAACACGATTGTTGCAATGAACAACGGATTGGCAGAGAATACCGTGCGTTCAGGGGCTGGAGAAGTGAAAAATATGTACTATAACCTGAATGCGAAATACAAAAAAGTGCTTGATTCAGGAAATTTGCTGAATATGTATGGTGGCTTACAAATGTTAACTACCAGTAAAGAATTTGATGGGGGAGCCGGATACAATACGGCCAACGACTTTTATAGAACATTAAACTTTGTTGAAAGTGGTACGACCAAATTCTTCGGTTACATCAATGAATGGAACTGGATGAATATGTATGCTCATGGAGATTATACCATGAACAACTTACTACGAGCGTCAGTAAATGTTGCCGTAGACGGAACTTCGTCATCAGGAGTAGATGCTTCCAGATTAGGTGTTTTTCCTTCAGCAGGATTAACGTTTATGGCGAAACACTTGGAGAGTCTTGAAAATTCAACTTTCATAAACAAGTTGGATTTCAGAGCCGAATACGGATTAACAGGTAACAGCCGGTTTTCTTCAAACTATGGTAAAAACTACTACCAGAGCACACCGTTTTTGGTGTTGTCTGGCATTGTACGGTCAAATATTCCGAACACAAATTTGAAATGGGAAACCACAAAACAACTGGATTTGGGTGTTGAGCTTTCGGTATTGAAAAACAGAGTTGATTTAGGAGTGAACTATTTCAATGCCACTTCAACCGATGTGTTATTTGCTCAGCCGGTATCTTCTGTTTTTGGCTCTCCAACTTACTACGATAATTCTGCTGAAATTGCAAACTCAGGAATTGAAGCTGAACTATCAGCATCATTATTGAAAAGCAAAAGCTTTGAGTGGATTGTTGGAGGTAATATTTCAACACTCACAAATGAAGTAAAATCATTAGGAACTGTTTCAGAACAAATAATGGATTTGCCCGATGGAGCTGAGATTATGACCAAAATAGGAGAAGATACTTATAGTTTCTACGGCTATAAAGCTGAAGGAATTTTTGCTTCACAGGCTCAAGCAACAGCTGCCAATCTGAAAGACTGGAGAGGAATTAACTACGAAGCCGGAGATGTGCGCTACGAAGATGTAAATAACGACGGAAAGATTGGCGAAGAAGATAAGCAAATTCTGGGGTCTGCTACTCCCGATTTCTTTGGTGGTTTTTATTCCTATATCCGCTACAAAAATTTATCGATATCGGCAGAGTTTACTTACTCATCAGGAAATGAGGCATACAATGCCACTCGTCGTTCAATCGAAGCTTTGGATAACTTCAGTAACCAGTCTCGGGCTGCTATAAATCGTTGGCAGTTAGATGGACAGAATACTGATATTCCAAAGGCTGTGTATGGCGACCCAATGAACAATAATGCGTTTTCGTCTCGTTGGATCGAAGATGCTTCATACTTAAAACTCAAGTATGTGACTCTTGCCTACGAATTTGATCAAACATTCCTTAAATTCTTCCGATCAGGAAAAATCTATGTCACCGGTGAAAACCTATTTACCTGGACCGACTACTTAGGGCTTGATCCTGAATTTGCTTATTCTTATGAGGAAGCATTTCAAGGGGTTGATTATGCAAAAGCTGTAATTCCTCGTAGTGTGAAATTTGGTTTTAACCTGAATTTCTAACCCGGGAATTTGAATTAATAGCAAAAGAATTGAATTAAAAATTTAGTCTATGAAAAAGATATTCAAAAATATAGTCGTCGTTTTGATGGTGTTTTCATTCGCGGGCTGTGAAAATTATTTTAATACCGATCCGTCAGATATCATTAACTCCGAAGATTATGTCAGTTCACAAAGTGAAATGTACTCTGGCTACTTAGGCATTATTACTAAGTTGCAAGATGTTGGTGACCAACTGATCTTTATGTCTGATATACGTGCTGATTTTCTGGAGCCAACTGCTGATGCTCCTCAGGATCTGTGGCAATTGTATCAATACAATTATTCTCAAACAAACGAATTTGCCGACCCCGTAGATATTTACGCTGTGATTATAGCGTGTAATGACTACCTGACAAAAATGTTTGCCTACCGCGAGGAAATAGGTGATGCTATGGATAGCGCTACAGAAACCAACTATAAAGCTTTGATAAGTGGAACACTTCGTATTAAGGCTTGGACTTACTTTCAGTTGGCTAAGCAGTACGGTAGAGCAATTTATTTTGATGATCCGGTTACCGAGTTAAAAGATGTATCTGACAATGCAATATTCACGGAGCTAACCAGCGTTGAGCAAATCGTTGATAAATGTTTGGATCTGATTGACAATGGTGTTAATGGTATCGATGGGACGCTAGAAATGAATTGGGGAGACTGGCTAGATCCGGAAAATCCCACTGACGGACAATATCAACATTGGCAATACATTACGCCTGACTGGCTGTGCTTACGTTGTGAATTATTGGTGACAAAAAATGAAGGTTGGGCGTGGATCAAAGACCATATTCTGAATCGTCTGCAGGAAGCTTTTTATGAAGATCCTTATTTATTTAGCTTAAATGCTGGGTGGAACAATAATTACTACCGAATATTTGCGGAAGGTACTTACTATCGCCGCTCAGCTATCTCATCAATAATTTATGACTATACAAACAATCAGACCAATGATTTGATTACCTATTTTGGGAAAAGATATCCTGCGAAGTATTTAATTCGGCCTACTACTTATGCGATGAGTAAGTATAGCTATAATGACAGACGTGGTCGTTACACTAACTTCCTGTCACAAGACGGAGATACTGTTGTTGGTAAGTATCATGCTAATTATCGCTGGAGACAACCATACCAAAGCGATGCTAGTATTCCTTTATACCGTGGGCATGATTTACACTTTTGGTTGGCAGAGGCTGAAAATCATTTAGGAAATTGGCAACCTGCAGGAACATTGCTAAATGAAGGTGTTGCAGGACGATTCCCCGATCAGGGCGAATTTGATAGAAATAACGATCCTGATCAATGGGATGCCCGATACCGAGACTTTCTTCTACATCGGTTATACAATAATATTGGTATTGAGGGAGTTGTGAATGGCGACTTTTTTGAGCTGCCCGACCCAAGTGCTGAAGACTATGAAATGACAGAAGCTGAAAGGATTAAAGCCTACGATTTGGCTCTTCTTGATGCTATGTTACTCGAGTTTCCTGCTGAGGGACGCGTAATGGGAATGCTATATCGTATGGCTAATCGCTACAACGATATGTCGATTATAGCCGATCGGATTGTTCCTAAATATCCCGAAGGAATGCAAGAAACTATTCGTGAGAAAATAATGAATGGTGAATTCTTCATTGATTGGGAGCTTGGCTTATAAATAACTCAATTACCAATAATCAAATATCCTGAAAATCAGAAGTCATACTGTCAGAAGTATTCTGGTTTTCAGGATTTTTTTCAAGTAGATACTCGTTTGAGGTCTGTTTGAATGCAGCTGTAAACTTTGAATTGACGTTTTTTTGTTGATGGCTGTTGCAAAGGAATCAAAATTATGAAACAGTTTTCAAGGCAATATCTCAGATTAATTTGGGGGGTAGTTCTATTTATGTTGTTTTCTCAAACTTCATTTGGTCAGCGACAAATGGAAACGCTAAGCCGCGGTGTTGTTGCCGTTAATACTTCAGGTGATAATGTTTTGGTTCAATGGCGAAAGTTTGGAAGCGATCCGGCGGATATTGCTTTCAATGTTTATGCAAAAGTTGACGAAGGAGAGGCTATAAAGCAAAATGATTTGCCAATCTCTGGCAAAACAAATTTATTAATTAAAGATGTTAACACTAAACACCTGAATCAATATTATGTCGTTCCAGTAATTAAGGATATTGAGTCTGATCGATCAGAGGTTTTTACACTTAAAGGAAGCGAACCCTATTTTTCGCTGCCGTTGAATATTCCCGACGGAGGAATAACTCCCGATAAAGTAGCTTATAAATACAGTGCCAACGATTGTAGTGTTGGGGATTTAGATGGTGATGGAAATTACGAAATTATATTGAAATGGGATCCTTCCAATTCTCACGATAACTCCCATAGTGGATATACGGGTAATGTAATTATTGACGCTTATCAATTAGATGGCACTCAGCTCTGGAGAATCGATTTAGGTAGGAATATACGAGCAGGGGCGCACTATACCCAATTTATGGTTTACGATCTTGATGGTGATGGTAAGTCTGAAATGGTATGCAAAACAGCGGATGGAACGGTTGATGGCCTTGGAAACACCATTGGAGACAAAGACGCTGATTACCGGAATTCAACCGGAAGAGTTTTAAATGGGCCGGAATTCCTGACCGTCTTTAATGGCGAAACTGGCGAAGCAATGGCAACGACCAACTATGTACCACAACGATATCCCGGTAAAGATAATCCTTCACCTAACGAAATGGATGTGATTTGGGGTGATGACTATGGAAACAGAGTAGATCGTTTTCTGGCCTGCGTAGCTTACCTTGATGGCAAACGACCAAGTGTCGTTATGTGTCGCGGATACTACACCAGAACTGTTTTGGCTGCCTTCGATTGGAGAAATGGAAAACTGGAGCAACGCTGGGTGTTTGATACACTGGATCAGGAAAACTTAGAGTATGCTGGTCAGGGAAATCATAACCTGACTGTTGCTGATGCCGATAACGATGGAAGAGATGAAATTATATACGGGTCAATGGCTGTTGACGACGACGGCACAGGGCTTTACTCAACTCGGTTAGGACATGGCGATGCCATGCATGTTTCTGATTTAGACCCCTCAAGGCCAGGTTTGGAAGCCTATGTGGTTCACGAAGAGTACCCAAATCCAGCAGGAGTTGAATTTCGAGACTTGGAAACAGGCGAAGCGATCTGGTCACTTAAAGGTCATAGCGATATTGGGCGTGGAGTAGCTTTTGATATCGATCCAAACTATCCGGGAGCTGAATGCTGGGCAAGTGACGGACGGGGAGTGTATAGCGCTCAAGGAGACCATATTACTTCAACCTACCCTGAAGCAACAGGAGGTGGAGCAACTTATAATATGGCCGCCTGGTGGGACGGCGATCTGCTACGAGAGTTAGTAGACAAGACCGTAATTACCAAATGGAATTGGGAAAAGAAAACAACTGAAAGGTTATTTAACGTTTTTCAAGAGGGAGTATCCAGCAATAATGGCACGAAGTCGAATCCCTGTCTGATTGCTGACATTTGGGGTGATTGGCGCGAAGAAATTATTTATAGAAAATCAGATAACTCAGAGCTTCGAATTTTCACCACTCCTATCGAGTCCGATAATAGTTTCTATACATTAATGCACGATTCTCAGTATCGGTTGTCAATTGCCTGGCAAAATGTTGCCTACAACCAACCGGCGCACACCAGTTTCTTTTTAGGCCATGGAATGCATCAGCCACCTGTGCCTGATGCCGAGTATGTTTCTGTAACTAATCCTTATGCTGATGATACAAGCACTTCTATGCAGAAACAATATCCTTTTACCAATCAAAAATTAAATGTATTTCCATGTCCGGCTGATCAGTACGTCAATATTACGTTCGCTGAAGGTTTGGGAAATGAAAATTTTACAATATCAAATATGAATGGGCAGCTTCTTGATATTATTAGAGACTGTTCCAGACAGATTGATGTATCTGAGTATCCGGCAGGCATCTATTTTGCAAGACTACTTTCGAATGAAGGTAGGAGTTTTACTAAATTTATTAAGAAATGACCAATATGTTACGATATTCTATTTGTTCTATTATTCTTCTTTTTGTTTTCAATTGTTATTCTCAGCAACTAGCTTTTCCTGAGGCCGAAGGTTTTGGTAGATATGCTACCGGAGGGCGTGGTGGTGAAGTTTACCACGTTACGAATTTAAAAGACAATGGTCCGGGCTCGTTTCGCGATGCTGTAAGTCAAAGTAATCGAATTGTTGTTTTTGATGTTGGTGGAGTAATTAATATCGATAGTCGCATTGTAATAAAGAAAAACATAACGATTGCCGGACAGACTGCACCTGGACAAGGAATTACAATTTATGGAAATGGAATCGCATTGAATAATGATTCCGGAAATAATATTATTCGCCACATCCGAATTCGTATGGGAAGAGGAGGCGATTCGGGAAAAGATGCTGTTGGTATTTCTGCCGGTCAAAACTATCTGTTCGATCATGTTTCCGTTTCGTGGGGGCGAGACGGAACGGTAGATATTAACGGTAGTGGCGTTGATAACATCACTCTTCAGGATTGTATTGTGGCGCAAGGTCTTCATTCTCATTCCACTGGTGGTTTAATGCAATCTGGAAAGACATCGGTTATTCGTTGTTTATATACCGACAATCACACGCGTAATCCTAAGGTAAAAGGTGTTAATGAGTTTATCAATAACGTTGTTTACAATTGGCGGGTTGCAGGCTATATTTTAGGTGATACAGAAGGTGAATCGGCCGCAAATATCCAAAATAACTACTTTATTGCAGGACCGGAAACTGGCAGCACTGCACCGTTTAATAGAGCAACTCCTTCATTTCATGCTTATGTTTCAAATAACTGGTACGACAGCAATGTAAATGAGGTTTTAGATGGAAGCGACATAGAGTCTTCTGTTTATGGGTCAATTACAATAGAACCGAATCCGTATAAGTATCCGGGAGTTGGAAATCTGATGACGCCAGTTGAGGCTTATGATTATATTGTTGCCAACGTAGGGGCTTCGAGAGCTCGCGATGATGTGGATAATTATCTGATTGAAGAACTTACGTCGCTTGGTAAAACTGGGTTGATTATTAGTAATGAATCTGAAAATCCAATTGACAATAAAGTTGGTCAGGTACACGGTGGATCGGTTCCGGAAGATACCGATCAGGATGGAATGCCTGATGAGTGGGAAATATCGAAAGGATTGAATATTAACGATCCATCGGATCGCAATGGAGACTTGGACAATGACGGATATTTAAACCTCGAAGAGTACTTAAATGAACTGGCTTTGCAATCCAGCTCTTACACGATTGCCCCATCCAAATTAACTGCAGAAGCTCTGGCATACAATCAAATCAAATTAACCTGGCAAGATAACAGTGATAGTGAATCAGGCTATTACCTTGAACGTTCTGACGGTAGCGGATATACTCAGATTGCTACTATTGATGCAAATGTAACAACTTATACAGATAATGAAGTTTCAGGGAAAACATCGTACACTTACCGAATAAAGTCTTTTTCAGGTGACGTGCTTTCTGAAGCAGTCTTAAGTAATGAGGTCATAACTTTTTCTGCTGATGGAACACCGCTTATGCCTGTATTAACAACTCCTCAAAATAATTCAACCAATGAAAATCCGGCTGAAATTGAGCTAACATGGACCGGCGGATTCCAGGCTGATTATTTTGAAGTTTACCTTGGAAAGTCAGAAAACAGCCTTTCTAAAGTAGAAACCAATATTATTGAAAAATTATTTATTTTGCGTGAATTAGATGAATACACAACTTATTACTGGAGGGTTGATGCGTTAAATGATGCCGGAATAACATCAAGCGAAACATTTACCTTTTCAACCGAGGGGGTGCAGGTTTTGGAGCAAGTCGCATATTATGCTTTTGAACAAACTGAAGGCCTTAGTGTGGTCGATAGTTCAACATATGGCAATAATGGCACGGCTGTAAATATTACGCCTAGGTGGCAATCCGGGAAACTTGGAAATGCAATCAATCTGGCTGGAGGAACATCTGGGGCTGGAGTTGAGATTAGTAACCAGAATCAGATTGCTTTTGATGATTATTCATTTTCTGTTGCGTTTTGGGTGAAAGCGGATGCCGGAACCAATGGCTATCTTTTTAATAAAGGTGTTTTTAAAGCAGATCCAGCTACAGGCGCTGTTGGAAGATGGTTTGGGATGGAGTCTAAAAATGGGAAGAACCTTTACTTTTCGGTGGACGACGATCAAACAAAAACACAATTGTCGATGTCAAATGAAGCTTTTTTTACTGGAGAATGGGTTCATGTTGTTGCCATTCGAAACGTGGAAGAAGGGCAATTAGAAGTATACCTTAATGGAGAGCAATATAAAACAACGACAGACGTTTCTGGGAATATTGGTAACGACGAAGATATGTATATCGGAAACTGTACTTTAGGCGATACGAATTTTCCGGGTAGTTTCGATGAGTTCCATCTGTACAACTATGCTTTGTCACCGGAAGAAATTGAAGCACTGAAGTCAGCCAGCGTTCAAACAGGAGTAGATCAGATATCAGGTCTTAAGGAGTTTATTGTATTTCCTAATCCTGTTAAATCATCAGCAACAGCCCAAATTTGCCTTGACAAAGCTGGTCTTGTGAAAATGGAACTGTTTGATGTTTCTGGAAAAAAACTACAGGTTTTGAATGATAATCAATTAGCAGTTGGTCTTCATCAAATAAATATTGATGGTGCTGACTTGGCTCGGGGTTTATACATCGTTAAGTTAACAATCAGTAATACAGTAAACGAATTTAAATTCTTTCATTTATAATTAGTTTCTATGGTAGTAGTAATACGCAACAATATAGCTCGGCTTATAGGTTTTATTGCATTTCTGGTATTGAGCGTTGATATAGTTGAGGCGCAACAGCTTGCTTTTCCTGGAGCCGAAGGATTTGGGAAATATACAACCGGAGGACGCGGTGGTGAAGTTTACCTCGTTACGAATTTAAATGACAATGGGGCAGGATCGTTTCGCGATGCGGTGAGCGAACCAAACCGAATAATCGTTTTTGAAGTTGGTGGCGTGATTCAGCTTAAAGAACGGCTCACCTTTTCGGAAAATCTGACAATTGCAGGTCAGTCAGCTCCGGGAGAAGGGATCACCCTCGCGGGAAATGGAGCTTCATTTACAAATGCGAACAATCTTATTTGCAGGTTTATTCGCGTGCGTAGTGGAAAGGCAGCCGGTAAAATAGATGCTGTTACGATCTATAGGGGACACGATATGATCTTTGATCACATGTCGGTATCATGGGGTACAGATGAGAATTTCTCGGTTAGCTCAATGAAAGTTGTCGATGGACCGGTAAATGTGACTGTTCAGAATTCAATTATTGCTCAGGGATTACAAACACACTCATGTGGCGGACTGGTACAAAGCGAAGGAGGAATAAGCATGTTTCGAAATCTGTACATTGATAACCACACACGAAATATAAAAGTAAAAGGACGCAACCAGTTTGTCAACAACGTGGTTTACAACTGGGGAAGTAATGGATATATCCTGGGCGGTGGTTCGCAATATCATTCTCATGCCAATGTCACTAACAACTATTTTATTGCCGGACCCGATACCAAAGGAAAACCATTTACCCGAGGGAATGAAAATTTCGCTATTTATGCTGCGAGCAACTATTTTGATAATAATTTAAACGGCAAGTTGGATGGGGAGCTGCTTTCAAGAGATGATTATGGAGTTGTAACCTGGCTTGAAGAACCAGTGCAAGGTTTCCCTTCAATAAATGCATCAGTTGCAGAAGATGCCGTAGAGCGAGTGATTAAGTCGGTTGGAACCTACCTGCCCAATCGCGATGAAATTGATCATTTTCTAATTGAGGAGTTGACCTCGTATGGAGAAAAGGGCAAAATAATTGCAGATGAAAAAGAGTTGCCTGTTAAGCTGACTCAAAAAGAATGGAAACGCGAGCCGGATTTTGACAGCGATCGCGATGGGATGCAGGATGATTGGGAACAAAAGAATGGTTTAGATCCGAATAACTCGTCTGATGCGGCATTGTATAGCCTTGATAAAGGTTATACAAATATTGAGGTTTATTTGAACGAACTTGTAAATTAAAGAAAGAACCAGAAAAAAATAATACAAATGAAAAAACTAGCAAGTATTACTTTTCTACTGTTTAATATAACTACATTTTCCTTCGGGCAAATGGGCGATGTACACAAAAGTGATGGGATAAGCGCCGAATCTCAAGAGCAGTATGAAGATGCGGCCAAAGCATTCGAAGCAGCTATAAAAGCATTTCAAGAGCAAGGTATTGTTGATACAACCTGTATTTATCATGCTGGCTTAAACTATTCAAAAATTGAACAATACGATAAAGCCATTCCATATCTGAAAGATGCGATTCAAATGAATTATAATGTTGGTCGCGCATCACGTTTATTGGCCGATGCCTACTACAAGCAAAAAGATATTGAACGTGCTGAAGCTGCCTTGATTGAGGGAAAAGCGAGTATTCCTGAAGAAGGATTTGAATTTGATAAAAAATTGGCCTATTTGTATTTCAATACCGGGCAGTTTGAGAAATCAGCCGAATACTTTCAAAAGGTGAATGAAGCTGATCCCGGAAAAAAGAGCTACATGTATTTGTATGCTTTTTCGTTGGAAAGATTGAAAAAATACGATCAGGCAATCGATCTTTTTGAAACGATTCATCAACAAAATCCAAGCTACAAAAAGGCTACGAAGATGTTAGGAATAACTCTTTTCGAACAGGCCGATGCATTAAACGCAGAGGCTGTTGAAAATTACGAGTCGAATAAAAAAGCCAACATCGAAGACTACGTGAGAATCAAGCGGAAATTGGAGAATATTGATACCATTTACGAAAAAGCACGAGTGGTGTTAGAAGAGGCTATGAAAGATTATCCTAACGACAAACAGGTTGCAAATTCGCTGTATCAAATTTATAAAAAGCAGTCAAAAGAGGATAAGGCAGCACAAATGAAAAGCAAATTGTAAGCAGAAAAATCAGTCAACTTTTCTGCTTGTTATTTACCCTTCAAAATCTAAAAGAGATTATAGAAAAGCACAGGAAATCTAATTATTTGTTCGATTAGTTGTGATTTTTCAAGTACATATGTTTGTATCGAATTTTTGGGGGTGTTGTTATCTTTTATTCTAAAGTCGCACCGGAAACAGTTTGTGCCAGTATTTTCGTACAAAAATACTGGTCGAAGAGATCTGATTTTCACCATTTTTGACAATTATCTTTTGATAGTAAGTTAACCGAACTTAAATTGAATATTTGCACTAATCATGAATACTAAAACCTTGAACCTATTCCTGATCCTTTCGTCAATCTGTTTCTTATTTTGTTTAAATAAATGTCATTCACCGAAAAGAATAGCGGTGTCGAATGTGGGGAGCGATTCTTATACCGAACTACAAATTCTAAATCCTTATGGCAGTGAACTGAAGTTTACTGCTTCTGGTAACTCCGGTGCCATTGGATACCAGTTAGACGATGCAACATTTTGGATAAAAGGTACTCCGGAAATAAATTTAGTTTCATCGACAGAAAAAAACTATCAATGGGAAAATGATGGAAAAGAGATTATTCTTCATATTGTTGAAAAGGAAAAGGAAGTTGAACTTACGCTGAAGCTCGAAGGATCAGAAAGTCAGCCATCGGCTTGGGTTTTAAACCTGGCGGCAGATTCCGATGAATACTTCACCGGAGCTTTTGAACGAGTTGTTGATGGCAAGCAAACTGAATCCTGGGCTGAAGGAATTGCAACCGGCCTAAATCTTCGAGGTGAAAAGGTGGATGTCAAATTAAAACCAACCGTTTCGGCCTATGCTCCATTTTATATTTCATCTGGGAATTATTCATTCTTTGCGCATGGCACTTGGCCTGGAGTGATCGATTTTTGTAAAACCAATTCCGACTTGGTAACTATTTCTTTTGAAGGGCCAGAATTTGCTTTTTCATTAATGATGGATGAAAATCCGGCAGAATTGGTAAAACGTCATGCGTTGGAAACAGGACCGTCATTTGTACCACCGCGTTGGGTTTTCGGCCCGTGGCGTTGGCGTGACGAACATGTTAATCGTATTAAATACATCGACGGATCAACGGTAGAGGCACCTTATAATTCCGAATTGGTTGAAGATGTGTTGATGATGGAAGCGTATGATATCCCAATGACAGCGTACTGGATTGATCGTCCATGGGGGCCTGGAGTCAGGGGATTCGACGATTATTTAATTGACGAAGAACGGTTACCTCAGTTTGAGGAAATGATTCAATGGCTGAACAAGAAGGAGATTGAAGTGATGCTTTGGATTGGCCCTTTTGTAATGGGAGACATGGCGGATGTGGCTGAAGAACGTGGATTTAATCTGGAAAGCAAGCAATGGAAAAACTCGCGTCAGGTTTTGATGGACTTCACGAATGAAGAAGCTGTGAAGTGGTGGGGCGAAAATGGTCCCGGGAAATTAGCTAAAATGGGAGTGAAAGGGTTCAAGTTGGATCGTGCTGATGGAGAAAAGCTGACAGACAGCCTGCATTTGGAAACTTCGATTGAAACGACATATCGGGAGAATTTTAATGATTACCCGAGACAGTATGTAAAAGCGACCTACGAAGCAGTGAAACCGATTTTGGATGACGATTTTGTGTTGTTTCCACGTGCTCAATATACCGGAAGTGCGAAGTATGGAGCTATGTGGGCTGGCGATACCGGCAACCCTCAGGAGGGATTGCGCTCGGCCATCATTGGCATGCAACGGTGTGCGGTAATGGGCTATCCCAATTGGGGGTCAGATACAGGTGGCTACCCCAAGCGAATGGAGCGCGAAGCAACCATGCGCTGGATGGGATTTTCTTGTTTTTCTCCAATCATGGAAGTAGGGCCAACCAATAATCTTGGTTTTTGGGCGATGGATTACGAACCGTCTTTCGATCATGAGTTGTTAGCTATTTGGCGTTTCTATTCGAAGCTTCGAATGAACTTGATTGACTATGTTTATGAATATTCTAAAATAGCCAGTGAAACGGGAATGCCTATTGCGCGCCCGATGTTCTTGGAATATCCGAACCAGCCGGAAAGCTGGAATGACTGGACCACCTATATGCTGGGAGATGATTTGCTGGTTTCCGCAGTTTGGGAAAATGGTCAAACAAAGAAGCTGGTTTACTTACCAACCGGAGAAACATGGGTAAATCTTTGGACAAATCAAGAATTAGAAGGAGGGCAATCTGTTGAAGTTGATGCCCCGGTATATCAAATTCCCATCTTTTTGAGAAAAGGAAGTAAGCTAAAATTACCTAACTTTAATACCTTATATCAGGAGTCAGTCGAAATGACCTCTAAGGAGTATAAAATGAGCGGATTGGAGGCGCGGGAAGAGTGGACTAATTAAACTTAGAAAACCATGATGAAACTAATTTTACTATTCGCGCTGTTTTCTGGATGCATTGCTTGCACTCCAAAGCTTCCGGTTCTCGAAACTGGAGCCAATTTACCTATGCCCGATGCTTGGATTGATAAAGATACCGGGCATAAGCTAATTCATCTGACTCCGCGCGATGGAGACAACAGAAGCTTCTATTTTCATAACAATCCGTTTTTGCCAGCAACGGAGACTGAAAATGGGAAAATGATTTTTTATGGTACTGTCGATGGAGAAAGTCAGCTATTTTCAGTCGATTTAAAAAACAAAGAAACTCAGCAAATCACGAGTAAAAAAGGTGTTTCAGGTGAAATTGTTGCAGCTCAAAGCCGTCAAGTATTTTACCAATGTGGCGATAGTGTTTTTGCAACGGGTGTTGAAGATAAAGTGACTCGTTTGGTTTATGTTTTTCCCGACAGTATTAGGGCGCACATCACAACTTTAAATGTCGATGAAAGCTTATTGGCAGGAGCTGTAAGCTCGCCAAAAGAACGGGAGCTTTTCCGTCAAAATCCAAAAAAACACGACTATTTTAATCTAATTTACGAAGCACGCTTAAGACGATCACTCTTTATAATAGATGTTGAAAGTGGTGATTTTAAAAAGATATATTCCGAGAATGCCTGGCTAAATCATATTCAGTTTTCGCCAGTTGATCCGGAATTACTTATGTTTTGCCACGAAGGACCCTGGCATAAGGTCAATCGGATTTGGTCAATTAATATTAATGAAGGAGAGCCTCAGTTAATGCACAAACGAACCATGGAGATGGAGATTGCCGGACATGAATTCTTTGGGCCGGAAGGAAAACGCATTTGGTTCGATTTGCAGATGCCACGCGGGGGCACTTTCTTTTTAAGTGGAGTAGATGTGAACACCCTAGAAGAAAAAAGATATTCACTCACTCGCGACGAATGGTCGATTCACTTTACTATTTCGCCCGATCAAAAACTGTTTGCCGGAGATGGTGGTGATCCCAGCCAGGTTGCCAAAGCAGAAGATGGCAAATGGGTTTATCTCTTTCATCCCGAGGGAGATCATTTCCGTTCAGAAAAACTGGTGAACATGCAACATCATGATTACGATTTGGAACCGAATGTCCATTTTTCTCCCGATGGCAAATGGATTATTTTTCGGTCGAATTTCGAAGGGCATTCAGATATCTATGCCGTTGAAATCAGCCCTTCAAAATAAATGGAAACTTATGAAATCAACTAGACGAATACATACGATGTACAGTTTTAAAACCCTTGTTAGCTGCCTTGTGCTAATAAGCCTTATTGCTTGTAACGCTGAGCAATCGGTTTCAGAGCCAAAATGGCCTGAGACAACAAACGAGACCAAACCATGGACTCGCTGGTGGTGGCATGGTAGCGCTGTAAACAATTCAGATCTTACAGCCAATATGGAAGAGATTCAGGCAAATGGCTTTGGAGGATTGGAGATTACTCCGATTTATGGCGTGAAAGGTTATGAGGATGAATCCTTGGTTTTTCAGTCGGACGAGTGGATGAAAGCGTTTGAGCATACACTGAAAGAAGCACAACGTTTGGACTTGGGAATAGATTTGGCGAATGCTTCAGGTTGGCCTTTTGGTGGGCAGTGGGTGCAAGCTGATGACGCGTGTAAAAATGTACAATTCAAACAATATAGTTTGAATGAAGGACAGCGATTAAAAGAAAAGATCGAGTATATTCAAGAACCATTGATTCGTGCGGTTGGGCATCGGGTTGATATTGAAGATGTTAAGTTTCCAATTAGCGCGAATAAAAATTTACAGGAATTGGCTTTGGATCAGATTCGATTTGAAAAGGCACTGCCATTGCAAACATTGATGGCATATAGCGATGCCGGTAAAACAATAGAACTTACAGATAAAGTTTCTGAAGATGGAACGTTAAACTGGGAGGCTCCAGCAGGAACATGGAAACTGTATGCCGTTTTTGAAGGCTGGCATGGCAAAATGGTGGAACGTGCTGGTCAGGGCGGAGAAGGAAATGTAATTGATCATTTTTCTGAAGAAGCAACCCTGAATTTCTTGAAAGATTTTGATGATCAGTCTGCTGATATTGATATCACTAGTTTACGGGCGTTTTTTAATGATTCGTACGAAGTCGATGATGCCCGAGGAGAATCCAATTGGACAAGCTTGTTTTTTGAAGAGTTTCAAAATCGTCGGGGTTATGATCTAAAAGAAAATTTGCCTGCTTTGTTTGGTAACGATTCCGAAGAAATGAACAGTCGCGTGTTGTGTGATTATCGAGAAACGATTTCCGATTTGTTGTTGGATCGTTTTACCGTAGTTTGGGCCGATTGGGCGAAAAAGCACGGAGCCGGCATTCGCAATCAGGCACATGGTTCTCCCGCAAATATCCTGGATTTATACGAGGCGAGTGATATTCCGGAAACAGAAGGAACCAGCCCCATGCGCATAAAAATGGCAACATCGGCTGGACATGTTTCAGGAAAACCATTAATAGCTTGCGAAGCAGCAACCTGGCTTGATGAGCACTTTCTTTCTAATTTGTCAAAAGTTAAGGAAAATCTGGATCGGTATCTTTCTCATGGGGTAAACCACATCGTCTATCACGGTACTCCGTATTCACCTCAAGCTGAAGAGTGGCCTGGATGGCAGTTCTACGCTGCCGTTCATTTTGCACCAACCAATACCTGGTGGACTGATTTAAAGACCGTGAATGAATACATCACCCGCTGCCAGTCATTCATGCAAAAGTCAACACCAGCAAATGACATTTTGCTGTATTTTCCAATTTATGATACCTGGTCGGAAAAAGGACGAAGTATGTTGCCTCATTTTGGAAAACCAGTTGAGCCGTTGACAAAGAGATTAAGTGAAATGCTGTTGGCAAAAGGCTATTCGTTCGATTATATTTCAGACAAACAAATTCAGAAATTGGAGACAGAGAATCAGCTGATCAAATCGCCTGGTGCAGATTATAAAACCATTCTCATCCCTGCTTGTGAATACATGCCCGTTGCAACAATGGAGAAAATTTTGGACTTGGCAGCTGCCGGAGCAAATATTGTTGTGCAGGAGCACTTGCCGGTTGATGTGCCAGGACTGCGTGATTTGAAAGAACGTCAGGCGAATTATGAGAAACTTGTTAGCTTCCTGCAGTTTGAAATGAATGGAGGCGTTTTAGAAAGCAGCCATGGTAACGGAAAAGTATTGAAAGGGGAACATATTGGGGAGCTGATGTCAGCAATTAATATTTATCCTGAATCGATGGCCGAGCTTGGTCTGTGGGTGAATCGGGTAAATCGCGAAGAAGGAACATGCTACTTTATTTCAAACTGGAGTGGTCAGTCGATAGATCAGTGGGTGACGGTTCAATCATCAGGACAGAGTGCTGTTTGGTTTGATCCGATGCATGAAAAAATGGGAACTGCCGCAGTTCAAAAAAACAATGACTCTCAATCAAAAGTATATTTGCAACTTCAACCCGGAGAATCTCTGATTCTGCAGTGGTATCCATCAGCTGTTGAGTTGGAAGAATATCCTATTTGGGATGAGCCGGCTCAGCAAACGGTTTTGGATGGAGACTGGACGATAACATTTGAAAAAGGAGGTCCAAGTTTGCCAGAGACGTACACAACAAGCCAGTTAGGCTCATGGACTGAGAAATCGGACGAGTTAGCAAGATTTTCAGGAACAGCCAGTTATAAAACGTCATTTACAAAACCTGATGCCGAGGCTAAAGCTTTTTTGCTCGATCTGGGAGAAGTACATGAATCAGCGGTTGTGTATTTAAACGGTGAATCGTTAGGAACGCTTGTTGGACCTGAGTTTCAACTTGAAATTGATTCAACCCTGATAAAAGACAATAATGAGCTGGAGTTGAAAGTGACTAACTTAATGGCCAATCGGATGATTGATATGGACAAAAGAAGAGTCAACTACAAGAAATTCTATAACATTAACTTCGCAGCACACTCGCGTGAAAATGTAGGTAAGGATGGTTTGTTCACCGCTGCACATTGGAGTCCTCTGCCATCCGGATTAGCTGGGCCTGTGAGTTTATCTGCGGTTGATATAAAAGAACTGAAGTAAGGGTTAAGCGAAGAATCATTCACATGATGAAACGAGCATGTAAATTACACGCGGAAGCATGATTATCTCAGGCTAGTTCCCTTGAAATGAGCTTCCAAGTTCAATCGAATAACTTTAAGAATTTTAAATTGTAATGAGATGAAAAGCAAAATATTTTTGGCGTTCGCAGTTGTTTTTTTGGTTGCTTGTCAATCGGCAAAACAACCACAAAAAATTGATCGAAAAGCATTGGTTACCCGAAACAATGTTCAGGTGCAAGGATTCGATTCTTTGGCAACATTATCTGTTGGGAATGGCGAATTTGCCTTTACAACCGATTTAACGGGTTTGCAAACCTTTTATAAGGAATACGAAAATGGGGTAACACTGGGAACGCAGTCAAACTGGGGATGGCATACCAACCCGAATACCGAAGGTTACGATCGTTCCGAAACATTGAAATACTGGGAGGTTGACGGTCGCCAGGTGCCATATCGTCACCAGCTAAAAGACGACCCACGAGCGAATGCAGCGTGTGATTATTTTCGCGAAAATCCACATCGTTTGCATTTGGGCATGATTGGTTTGGTACTGACTGATTCAGAAGGCAATCAGGCGGTACTCGAAGACATTGAAAATGCGACCCACGAATTGGATATGTGGACCGGTAAAGTTACCAGTCATTTTCAATTTGATGGAGAACCTGTTTCAGTTGAAGTTTACTGCCATCAGGAAAAAGATGAAATTGCTGCACACATTGAATCGCCTTTGATTGCTAAAGGTCAATTGGCGGTTAACTGGAAATTTTCAGCAGGAGTGGCAAAGTCTTTTCATCAGGGTTACGATTATGATTCACCTGAAAAACATCAGTCTGTTCTTTCAAAAGTAAGTGATAACGAAGTGTTGATCAATCGTACCTTGGACAACGATCATTATCAGGTTGCGATTGATTGGAAAGGCGATGCAGCCATTGAGAAAACAGCTGAACATCAATACGAACTTCAAGCAAAAGATGGTTCTTCGCTGGAGTTTGTTTGCTTATTTGCTCCGGAAATAGGAGATGAGAAAACAGCTGATTTTGAAGCTACAAAATTAAATAACCAAGAGGCATGGGAAAGCTTTTGGCAAAGTGGTGGAGCGGTTGATTTTTCAGCCTGTACCGACCCTCGTGCCAAAGAAATTGAACGTCGTACTATTTTGTCGCAATACCTCATCAAAGTGCAGAGTTCAGGGTCACTACCTCCTGCAGAAACAGGTTTGACCTACAACAGCTGGTATGGTAAATATCACCTTGAAATGCACTGGTGGCACATTGCACATTTTGCCAACTGGCAACGTCCTGAATACATGTTAAAGCAGTTGCATTACTACAACGAATTATACAAGAATGCCCGCCAAACGGCAATTGATCAAGGTTACAAAGGCGTGCGCTGGCAAAAAATGCTGGGGCCAGATAACCAAAATAGTCCTTCGTCGGTTGGCTCGTATTTAATTTGGCAGCAGCCTCACATTATTTGGTTTGCTGAGCAAATTTATCGGGCAGATCCAACTGCCGAGACGCTTGACAAATATAAAGACCTGATTTTTGCTACGGCTGAATTTATGGCCGATTTTCCACGATGGAATGACGAAAAGCAACAATACGATTTGGCACCTCCACTTATTCCAGCGCAGGAACACTGGCCTCGCGAAGCTACTTACAACCCACCTTTTGAATTGGCTTATTGGTATTGGGGATTGACTAAAGCTCAGGAATGGAGAGCGCGCTTAGGAGCCGAAAAAGACAGTACTTGGGAAGATGTTCGTCTGAAATTGGCTGCACCTGATCAAGCGAATGGAGTTTATCTTGGAATGGAGGGGGCTACGGAATCCTATAACGAGATGGAACTGATGGAAGATCATCCGGTGGTGCTGGGTGCTTATGGTATTTTACCGGATTGGGATAAGCTTGATCCCGAGATTATGCGTAAAACAATGCATACAATTGCTGAGCGCTGGGACTGGCCTTCAACCTGGGGATGGGATTATCCCATGTCGGCTATGGCCGCAGTGCGTTTGGGTGAACCTGACTTAGCACTGGAATTCTTATTAAAAGATGTTCAGAAAAATACTTACCTGAAAAACGGTCATAATTATCAAAGTCCGCGCTTGCGTATTTATTTGCCGGGCAATGGTGGTTTCTTGACTACCGTTGCAATGATGTGTGCCGGATGGGAAGGCTGTGAAACGGAAAATCCAGGATTTCCAAAGAATGGAAAATGGAATGTAAAATGGGAAAATATAACTCCCGTATTTTAAAAATAGAATCAATCAACATGAAGCAATTCAAAATGAAATCAATTTGGATTCTTGTAGCTTTATTGCTACTCAATTTTACGACTGCTACAAGTTCCGAAATTTCAAAAGATGTTCAATACCTGTCGGGTACTGACAATGAAAATACCGTAAGCTGGGATTTTTACTGCATGTCGGGCAGAAAGAGCGGCTACTGGACGAGCATTGAAGTGCCATCGCACTGGGAACAACAAGGTTTTGGCGAATATGACTACGGTCGTGATTATCGGACTTACGGTAAGAAATTCAAGTTTGCCGATGAAACAGGTATTTATAAGCATCAGTTTTCAATTCCCGAAAATTGGAATGGAAAGAAGATCTTTGTTGTTTTTGAAGGATCGATGACCGATACTGAAGTGAAAATAAATGGCCAATTAGCAGGGCCAATCCACCAAGGATCTTTTTATCGTTTTCGATACGATATTTCAGATAAGCTGAAAGTCGGTGAGGAAAATGAACTGGAAGTTACCGTGCATAAAATGTCAGCTAATCATTCGGTAAATCGTGCCGAGCGTTTTGCCGACTATTGGATATTTGGTGGCATTTATCGTCCGGTGTACCTCGAAGCAGTTCCGGATGAGTTTATCGACCGGGTAGCAATTGCTGCCGATGCCGATGGACAATTCTCAATGGACGTATTTCCTGAAGTACAATCTGCAGGATTGACTATTTCCGCCGAAATAATTGATGCGATTGGCCGGATTGTAGCGACAACCGAGAGTCCGGTGTTGCCAAGTGATTCTTTGTTGACTCTCTCTGCTCGTGTTGACAATCCTCGGCTTTGGACTTCAGAAACTCCTAATCGATACTCCGTTCGTGTCAGTTTGAAAAACGGTGAAACAACAAAATATACAACCTCTGAAAAATTCGGTTTCCGAACGATTGAAATTCGAGAAGGTGATGGTGTTTTTGTTAATGGCACAAAAGTGAAATTCAAAGGAATTAACCGCCATGTATTTTGGCCTGAAACCGGTCGTTGTGTGAATGCAACCATCGATTTAAACGATGTGCAGCTGATGAAGGAAATGAACATGAATGCGGTGAGGTGTGCACACTATCCGCCGGATCAATCATTCCTGAATTATTGCGATTCACTAGGTCTGTATGTGTTGGATGAGCTGGCTGGGTGGCAAAATTCGTACGATACCGAAGTGGGCAGTAAGCTGGTACGCGAAATGGTTATTCGTGATGTCAATCATCCATCCATTGTTTTTTGGAGCAACGGAAACGAAGGTGGAACAAATAAAGATCTGGATGACGATTACGCCATTTACGATCCGTCGAATCGACCGGTGATTCATGCTCATCACAAACCGGGAAACGATTACAACGGTATTGATTGTAACCACTATGAAAACTATTATAGCTCGAAAAAGATATTGGATGCAGGTTTGATTTACATGCCTACTGAATTTTTGCATGGTCAGGATGACGGCGGAATGGCTGCCGGATTAGCTGACTTTTGGGAGCTGTTTTGGAATTCAAAGCGCTCGGCAGGAGGTTTTTTGTGGGTGCTGGCTGATGAAGGTTTGGTACGCACCGATTACGATGGTTTTATTGATGCCAACCGCGTTAATGCACCCGATGGAGTTGTTGGACCACATCGCGAAAAAGAGGCCAGTGTTTATGCCATGCGTGAGATTTTTAGTCCGGTTAAAATTGAAATGGAAAAACTTCCGGAAACTTTCAATGGACAAATACCTGTTGAAAACCGCTATCATTATACGAACCTGAACGATTGCCGTTTTGTTTGGCAGTTGGTTAATTTTGCCAATCCCACCGACCTTGGAGCAGGTCATGAGGTTGTGCAAGCCGGGATGATTACCAGCCCCGATGTTCCAGCAACCGAAAAGGGAGAGCTTGCATTCGAGCTCCCGAAAGAATATCAGCAATACGATGCCTTGTATGTCAGAGCTTTCGACCGTCAAGGCAAGGAAGTTTTCTGTTGGAGCTGGAAAATTGATGGCAATACGAATACTGTTTTAGAATTGGTGGAAAAGGAATTGAGCTTGAACGAAAAGGAGCATTTGAAAAAGCTCAAAGCTCAGGGAATTGAAGAAGACAACATCTTGCCAATCAAAGAGCAAAAGGGTAATGATGAATTGAGTGCGAAGGTTGAAGTTGCCGAGACCGATTCGACCATCACCATGAAAGCTTCCGGAATTTCGGTTACTTTCAGTACAAAGGATGGAACAATTGTGGATTTGGGGAATGACTTTGGGTTGTCGCTTCCATTCGGAAATGGACCTGTAATGGTAAGCGGAGAATCTGAGTTGATCAATGTTAACCATCATTCAGTTGAGGGTGGACATGTATTGGAGATGATTTACACCGGCGATTTGAAAAATATTATTTGGACCATGTACGATAGTGGATGGCTGCAAATGGACTATGAATATCACGTAGAAGGAAAGCAACTATTTACGGGAGTAAGTTTCGACTTTCCTGAGTCTGATATCATCAGCACGAAGTGGTTGGGTGACGGTCCTCGCCATGTTTGGAAGAATCGCTTGCAGGGTGGAATTATTGATGTTTACCAACGCATGTACAATAATGTTTTACCTGGCGATAATAACTGGCAATATCCACAGTTCAAAGGTTATTACGCCGATGTGTCGTGGATGGAATTCAACACGGTCTATGGCAAGTTTACAGTTGTAGCACAGGAAGATGATCTGTTTGTTCGGCTGTTCGATTTCTACGGAATTTCGGGACCTACAAACTATCCGAAACTGCCGGTTGGCAATATTTCCTTTTTGGATGGTATTCCTCCAGTTGGAACAAAACTGGCCATGGGAATCAGCAACGATACTTGGAACTTAGGGCCAGCTGGGGAGCTAAATATAATGGAAAAACCAGCCAAAAGAACTTTGTATTTTTATTTTGGATTACTGAACTAAGTATTAAAGAATTTGAAGGTGTTTAAACCGAGATTATATATTTGCATCATTTCATGTTTTTATTTTTTTATTGCCTGTCAACAGACTATGCCTGAGAAAAAAGAGTCGGTTTTGTGGCACAATCAACAACGCGAGTTGCGCTACCATCCCGATGGGAAGGGATTTGTGATTACTAATGGAACGCATCGGTTTAACCGGGCTTTATATGGTTCTCATTCTGGTTTTCGGGTTGAAGCGGGTGACTTGCCCGAATTTGCGTTGTACATGCCTCGCATGGGAGGTACATTGCGTCTGGGCCTCATTTCTGCCGATTCGTCAAAATGGCTGATTGATGCCGAAACCATTGTTGCACGATACGAAGCGGGTAGGATGAGTTATGAGATTGAAGATTCGATGTTGAAAGGTGGCAAATTAAATTTGCAATTACTGGCTTTGGACGATGCCGACGGAATGATCTTGAAAGTTGTTGGCGAAAACATGCCTGACAATGTTGACTTGTTTTGGGCATTTGGCGGTGCCAGTGGAAAGCGCTTTTCACGCGATGGCGACTTGGGGGCTGATCCGGAATCCAGTTTTTATTTAAAACCGGAGTATTGTAACACCAATGAATACTTCGTGGCTGATAATCAATTCAATTTGTATTATGGTTCGGGTCGAAGCTTGTCCGACAATGAATTGTATGAAAACAACTATTTGCCAACGCCGGAGGAAAAGGAACAAACTCGCTTAAAAAAGAAAAAGCGTCTGTTTGGCTTGATGCCCAAAGGTTCTGAAATCAATTTGAGTGATGCAACCCAACAAGAAAGTCCTTTGCAGTTTTTTCAATCTGAAGGAGAACAAGCACCGGCAATAGCCGGGCGGTTAAAAGTTAACGATGGAAGCGAGGAGTTCTTTTTCATCGTCAATCCAGATACAAAAGCCCGTCCGGACTATGCTGAATTACCTGCATTGTTTGATCAGGCTGATTCTGCACGTGAAAAGATTGCTTCGCAAATAAAAATAGAAACACCCGATAAGTACATCAATGCAGTGGGTGCAACACTTTCTACAGCTGCTGATGCGGTTTGGGATGGCAAGTCGTTTATGCACGGAGCCATTGCTTGGCGGATGCCATTAAACGGCTGGCGTGGTGCTTATGCAGCTGATTGGCTGGGGTGGCACGATCGTGCGCAGACTCATTTTCGGGGATATTTTAAGGCACAATACACCAGTCCAAGGTCAGGGCCTTCGGTGCCTGATCCAAAAACTCACTTAGCTCGACAGAAAGAAACGAAAGGAACTGCTTTGTTTACCGATGGCTATATCAGTCGTCGTCCGGGTAAACCGAACAAACCACACCATTACGATATGAATCTGGTGTTTATTTCGCAATTGTTGTCACACTTTCGCTGGACCGGAGATTTAGACTTTTTGCGCGAAAGCTGGCCTGTTATAGAAAGACACCTGGCTTGGGAAAAACGAAATTTTGATGCGAATGACGATGGACTATATGATGCTTACGCCAGTATTTGGGCGAGTGATGCCCTGCAGTACAGCGGCGGCGGAGTCACTCATTCGTCGGCTTACAACTACCGTGCAAATCGAGTGGCGGCAGAGTTAGCAAAACTTATTGGTAAAGATCCGGCTCCCTATTTGTCCGAGTCAGAAAAAATAAAAAAAGCCGTCGATCAGCAGCTCTGGTTATCCGAAAAAGGTTGGTTTGGCGAGTATAAAGATTTGTTGGGTAATCAACTGGTGCACCCATCAGCTGCGGTCTGGACGGTTTATCATGCCATTGATGAAGGTTTGGCCGATCCGTTTCAGGCGTTTCAGGCTACCGAGTACATCGACAAAAATATTCCGCATATTCCAATTGAAGCTGAAGGTTTGGAAGCAAATAAATATTATACCATCTCAACGACTAATTGGATGCCGTACACGTGGTCAATCAATAATGTTGCGCTGGCTGAAGTGTTGCACACAGCGCTGTCGTATTGGCAAAGTGGCCGAAGCAAAGAAGCTTTTGAACTGACGAAAAGTAGTTTCCTCGATTATATGTTTTTGGGAACTAGTCCGGGCAATTTCGGACAGCTTTCTTATTATGATGCTTTCCGTGGCGAATTGTACCGCGATTTTGCTGATCCGGTTGCCATGGCTTCGCGTGCGTTGGTGGAAGGTTTATTTGGGATTTCGCCAGATCTCATTAATCAGCAATTAACAGTAGAGCCGGGTTGGCCGTCAGATTGGGATCATGCCTCAATAGAAACACCGGATGTTCAACTTCATTTTAAAAGAGTAGGTGGGATTGATCACTATCGAATTAATTCTGAGTTTCCGAGTGCCGTTCATCTGAATCTGATTCTAAAAGCGCAGTCTGCGGAGATTAGCTCCGTAAAGTTGAATGGACAAGCAATTGAATGGGAGGTAAATGACGAAGCAATTGGAGAGCCCCGAATTACGATTAAAGTTTCTCAAGGAACTGATTTAAAGTTGGCAGTAGAGTGGGGCAGCGAAAAAATAGATCAGATCCAACTGAATGATTTTTATGCCATTGGTGATCAACTGTCTGTTCAACCGGAAACTGCTGAAATTATTGATGTTTATGATCCGCAACACGTTTTAGAGGGATGGCTAAATGACCAAGCGAATTTGTCTGCTAAGGTAAAAGGTGAGCTCGGTTGGAAAACTACTTTCGTCAAACTCAAACAGGGTAAAATGGTTTGGTGGCAACCTTTGTCATTTGAACTACGCAAGCCAATTGAAGTCATTGACGATGAAAATCAAAAAGACGATAAACTGACTTTTGCAATTCGGAATAATACAAAGAACGAATTTGCCGGAACATGTACCGTTGGTGCATTTACTCGGGATGTTGCCATTCCTGCGCGGTCGGTTTCAGCTAAGTTAACGGTTTCAGAGGAGTACCTCGTTTCAGGAAGTAATTCAATCCAATTAATTGGGAAAAAGCATGAGTATTCTGAAAATGTTATCAACTGGAATATTCATGCCAATGAAGATGCTCGATTTGAAACAGTGGACTTGACTTCCCGGTATAATGATCGGGTAAGCCATATTTTCAACGAACAATATTATTCGCCCCGTTCACCCTATCCAACATTGAGCATTCCGGTACAGGGAATTGGTGACTGGTGTTCGTATCGTGAAACCGAAGAAATTGACGATTCCGGGTTGCGGACAAAAGCTGGAAACTTAAACCAAATTGAATCGCCGCAGGGCATTTCTTTTCAAACACCTGGAGAAGAAACTGAAAATATTCTGTTCACTTCAAAATGGGACAATTATCCCGATTCGATTGAAGTTCCGCTTGCTGGAAAAGCATCGCATCTGTATTTGCTTATGGCCGGATCGGTGCATCATATGCAAATTAATATGACTAATGGTTGGGTTGAGGTTGAATATGCGGACGGATCATCGGATGAGTTACTGCTTAAAAGCCCCGATAATTGGTGGCCGATTGAGCAAGACTATTATGAAGATGGCTTTGCTTTCCGGGTAAATGCACCGCAACCGCCACGCTTGTATTTAAAGACGGGTGAGTGGCATTCCGATTCGTACGATGTGCTGAGAAAGAATGGTACAAACAAGATTGAAGGAGGGGCCGCTTCGTTGTTGGATTTGCCGTTGAATCCGGGCAAGGAACTGGTTTCGCTTAAATTGGTGACGAACACAAATGATGTGGTCATTGGCTTAATGTCTGCAACTTTAAAACGAAATTAAACATGATCGATCGGCGCAAGTTCATACAACAAAGTATGCTAACAGGAGCGGTATTGTCTGTTGCGAATCTATCAGCTTGGGCTGATTTTGAGGGAGCTCAATACGATGAAAAGTACATTTCCGATTTCTCGAAACGCTTAAAGCCGCTGGGACGGATTTTAGAGCTTGAAGGTTATTATGTTTGGGGCTGCAGTCCGATTGTTGCACCTGATGGAAAGTTTCACGTTTTCTTTTCCCGTTGGAATTCTGATAAAGGAATGGGCGGTTGGATTAGCCAGTCGGAAATTGCACATGCTGTTGCCGATCAGGCTGACGGGCCGTATCAAGAAATAGAAACAATCTTGGCCCCACGGGGAGAAGGTTATTGGGATGGAACGACCTGCCATAACCCGCACATCCAGTTTATTGATGGAAAGTATTGTTTGTTTTACATGGGCAATTCAAACCGGCGGACCAATACCAAACGAATTGGTTTGGCAACTTCCGATTCACTATATGGACCATGGAAACGTTCGGATCAACCATTGTTGGAAGCTGGCCCGGAAGGAGCATGGGATGATCATTGCACCTCCAATCCGTCATTTATAAAACATCCGAATGGTCAGTATTGGCTGTATTATAAATCGTGGAATACTGAAGAATATGAACATCCGGTAAATCCTAGAATTCGAGGCAACCGGAAATATGGTTTGGCGATCTCTGACCAACTAGAAGGGCCGTACAAACGTTATTCAGACAACCCCATTATCGATTATTCAAGCTTTGGAAATAACCGCCAGTTGGAAGATGGAAATGTATTTATGGAGAATGACCGGTTTTATATGCTGGCGCGTGACATGGGACGTTTTGATCACGAAGTTGGTATCTTTTTGGAGTCGGATGATGGTATTCATTGGTCGGAGCCGGAGATCAGCTATTTGGGGGTTTCCCATTACATCGATCAATCACCAAAACCAAAACATTTAAGTAAATACGGACGATTCGAACGTCCGCAAATACTAATGCAAGACGGAACGCCCACCCATTTGTTTGTGACTTCACAAGGTGGGAGTTTTATGACTTCGTCGCCATTTGTATTTAAAATAGAACCAAAAATTTAGAACAATGATACGATTAACTATTTTATTGATTTTAGTTAGCCTGTTTGCTTCATGTCAAACAGTGAAAGACGAAGAACCAACCGGAAAACCAACAGTTTACATTATTGGGGACTCAACGGTGAAGCACGGTCGCGGAGATGGAGCCGGTGGTCAGTGGGGATGGGGAGATCCTATCGCACAGTTTTTTGATACTAGCCTTGTCAATATCGAAAACCATGCGTTGGGTGGCACAAGCAGTCGAACTTATCGAACTAAAGGATTGTGGGATGAAGTATTGCGTAAAATTCAACCCGGCGATTATGTGTTGATGCAGTTTGGGCATAACGATAATGGTCCGATCAATGACGATTTCAGGGCTCGCGGAACGTTTAAGGGAATAAGCGAAAAGAAAGAGGAAATTGATAATTTGCTTACCGGTGAGCACGAGGTTGTTCACAGCTATGGCTGGTATCTACGTCAATATATTATTGACGCGAAAGAAAAAGGTGCGACACCTGTTGTGATGTCTCCCATTCCACGCAATGACTGGGAAAATGGGCTGGTTCCACGTAATGATAAAAGCTACGGAGAATGGTCAAAGGAAGTGGCTCATTTCGAAGAAGTGGAGTGGATTGACTTAAATGAGAAAATGGCCGTTGCGATGGAGGCTTTAGGTGAAGACTCCGTAACCGGGTATTACTTTTACAAACGCGACCATACGCACACTACCGCTCAAGGTGCTCTTTTGGCTGCTTCGTTTGTGGTTGAAGGTTTGCGCGATGCACAAGAGTGTAACTTGAAAGAATATCTTCTGGATAATCCAACGATTAATTTTCCGGTGAAAAGGAACGTGTTTATCATAGGTGATTCTACAGTTGCGAATGGCGACGGAAGAATTGTTGGATGGGGGCGAGAATTGTCAGCCTATATGGATACGCTGCGACTCGATATTGTCAACAAAGCACGAGGAGGCAGAAGCAGCCGGAGTTATCGGTACGAAGGACTTTGGGATGAAGTATTGACCCAGCTCAATGAAGGTGATTTTTTATTGATTCAATTTGGGCATAACGATGGAGGAAATATTGACAAAGCGAAATACCGTGGTTCGTTGAAAGGAACGGGCGATGAAACACAGGAAGTGGTTCGCGAAGATGGTACAAAGGAGACCGTTCATACTTATGGCTGGTACATGAAAAAATATATTGCAGAGGCTAGAGCCAAAGGCGTTTCTGTTATTGTTTTGTCACAAATTCCTCGCAACGAATGGCCACATGGCAAAGTGGAACGTGTGAATGAGTCGTATGGGAAATGGGCTCGTGAAGCTGCCAGGTCAGAAGAAGCTTTCTTTATTGATTTGAATAATGCAGTAGCTATTGAGTACGAAGCGATGGGCCCCAAAGTGGTGAAACAATTTTTCCCGGGAGATCATACGCACACCAATGAAGCCGGAGCGCGATTTAATGCGCTGACATTGGCTGAAGAGATTCAAAAACTCAGGTCATGTGAGCTGTATGGCTATGTTGAATTGAAATAATCGCTTCCTATATTTTTAGATAATGAGAATTTACTATCCCAGTTGTTTATATGTTTTGTATCTGCTGTTGTTTGGTGCATGTAATCATCCCGATCCACGGGTGATTGATTTGCAAGGGAAATGGCAGTTTCATATAGATAGTCAGGATGTTGGAATTGCTGAGGAATGGTATTTAACTGAGTTTCCTGAGGAGGTTAAGCTTCCCGGTTCAATGAAAGAAAACGGAAAAGGAGAGATTCCAACTTTAGAAACGAAGTGGACAGGAAGTATATATGATAGCTCTTTCTTTTTTAATCCGGCTCTGGAGAAGTACCGTCAGAAAGGAGATATTAAATTTCCATTTTGGTTGACTCCTAATTTGTATTACAAAGGTGCTGCTTGGTATCGAAAGCAAGTTGTTGTTCCTCAGAGTTGGGAAGATAGCCCAATTTTACTTTCGCTTGAGCGGCCTCATTGGCAAACTGATGTGTGGTTTGACGATCAATACGTTGGTAGTCAAAATAGCTTGTCGGTTGCTCATGTCTTTGAGTTGCCTGCTAATATAAGGCCAGGAGTCCACTTCATCTCGGTTCGTGTAGACAACCGGCTGGATAAAATAAGTGTTGGCCCTGATTCTCATAGTGTATCCGATCACACTCAAGGAAATTGGAATGGGATTGTTGGGCAAATGAGTCTTCGGGCACTGCCTGAAATTAGTATCGCTGATGTGCAGGTTTTTCCTGATCGTCAAAACAAGATCGTCCGTGTTAAAACTAAAATAAAGAACAGTACGGGAACAACACAAAAAGGGAAGTTGCAATTTACGGTGTATCCGAAAGATCTAGATTCAACGCAGGATAAAAAATCACTGGAAATTGATTTTTCTGTTTCTAATGATTATCAAGTGGTTGAAGCGGAGTATTCTCTAGGCGAAGATGTTCTGCTATGGGATGAATTTAATCCAAACCTTTACGAGTTAAAAGTCACTCTTAATGCCAAAGAAAGCGCAATAGATTTTCAGAACGTCATATTTGGAGTGCGTGATTTTACGGTGTCAAATGGAGGTTTCAGTATTAATGATCGTCCTGTTTTTCTTCGTGGAACAGTTGAGTGTAACACTTTCCCTCTGACCGGTTATCCTCCAACTGATGTTCAGTCTTGGGAGCGAATTTTTAAAATTTGCAAGGAAAGTGGATTGAACCACATGCGTTTTCACTCTCATTGTCCGCCCGAAGCTGCTTTTATTGCAGCTGATAAGATCGGATTTTATTTACAACCGGAGGCTGCAACCTGGCCAAATCACAGCAGCTCTTTGGGTGACGGACGACCAGTTGACCAGTATGTATTGGATGAGACAGAGCGAATTTTTAAAGCTTATGGCAATCATCCTTCGTTTGTGATGTGGGCCTATGGAAATGAGCCGCGCGGTAATTATGTGCAGTTCTTGGATCAATCGCTTAAAGAATGGAAACAGAAGGATAAACGCCGGGTGTATACCGGAGCCAGTATTGGCATGAGTTGGTCAATTATTCCGGAGAGTGAGTATTTAGTTCGTTCGGGGCCTCGGGGGTTGCCATTTAAAAAGAGGCCAAATTCAATATTTGATTACTATGAAAAAATAAAGGACGAAACTCGGCCTTATGTAACCCATGAGATGGGACAATGGTGTGTTTTTCCGAATTTCAAAGAAATCGCCAAATATACGGGCGTTTATAAAGCTAAAAATTTCGAGTTGTTTCAGGAGGAGCTAAGTCGTAATCACATGGCTAATCAGGCCGAAGATTTTTTAATGGCATCCGGAAAACTACAGGCTCTTTGTTATAAAGCCGAAATCGAAGCTTGTTTCAGAACTCCCGGTTTAGATGGTTTCCAATTGCTTGGCTTAAATGATTTTCCCGGACAGGGAACTGCTTTGGTTGGAATGTTAGATGTTTTTTGGGATGAAAAAGGGTACATCACAAAAGAGAAGATTAGTCATTTTTGTAATCAAACAGTTCCTCTTTCTATAATGGATAAGTTCGTCTTTTCGAACAACGAAGCGTTTAATGTAAAGGTTAAGGTTGCTCATTTTGGTGCTCAGCCATTAGTCGATGCTTCAAGTGGCTATAGTATTTTTAATCAGCATGGTGATACGCTTGATACTGGATTTTTCAATCAACCAAATATTCCAATTGGCAATGAAACTGTTTTAGGTGAGATTGGTTATGATCTTTCAAAAGTAAAAACCGCTACAAAATGTAAGCTTGAAGTATTTGTAAATAATTATACCAATAGCTGGGATTTTTGGGTGTATCCTGAAAAACTGCCACAGATAAAGCACGACAGTATTTATTATACAAATAAGCTTGATGATCAAGCCAGAATGATTCTGGAAAATGGCGGTAAGGTATTCCTTGATGCCTCCGGAGAAATTGAAAATGGAAAAGATGTCAAGGCATATTTCACTCCTGTTTTTTGGAACACGTCATGGTTTAAAATGCGTCCACCACATACTTTGGGCATTTTGGTAGAAAACGACCATCCGGCATTTGCCGATTTCCCAACGGATTTCCATAGTGACTATCAATGGTGGGAGATTTTGAATGGGCAGCAAGTTATCAATATTGACGCTTTCCCTGTAGACTTTAAACCGCTGGTGCAACCTATTGACACTTGGTTTTTAAATCGACGCTTGGCTCAACTTTTCGAAGCTCGTGTTGGTAATGGAAAACTCATGGTGAGTTCGCTTAACCATGAGAACATGAAGGAAGCAGGATCAGCATCGGCTCAGTTGTTATATAGCATTAGCAAGTACATGAACTCTGATCAGTTTAAGCCAGTATCTAAATTAGATTATGAAGTTGTTCATGAGCTTTTTGAGAAGAAAGAACGGGAAACAGTCAACTTGTATACAAGATCTGGCCCCGATGAATTAAAACCAGATAAAGTAAAGAAATAGCTTTTATGAAGATAAAAATAGGCAGTATAATAGCAGTTGCATTAATGGTAATATTGCTTCCTGCGTGTATTTGTGCGTCAACACCCGATGGGGTTCAATTTCCTTTGAAGTTTGATTTTGGATCGGGAGGACTTGAGTCTGGTTACATTTCGGTGAATTCGAATGATATTTTCGATTCGAATCACGAATATGGCTTCATCTCTGAAAAGAAGCTTGAAGGGAACCAAGATGTAGCTGATCCGCTAACCAGTGATTTCGTTACAAGCGATCAGCCTTTTTATTTCACGGTAAAAATGCCCGAAGGTCGTTATAAAATCAGCTTAACATTGGGCGATCCAAACGGAACATCGGCAACAACGGTAAAGGCGGAATCGCGCCGGTTGATGTTGGAAGATGTTCGCACGGCAAAAGGGCAAGTGGTTACGAAAACGATTGTAGTGGATGTTCGCACACCCAGAATAAACGACAGCCTGAATGTGAGGAGGAAATCACGAGAATTGGTTTACCTGAACTGGGATAACCAGCTAACACTGGAATTTGGAGGCGAAAGGCCATGTGTCTCTTCCATTCAAATTGAAGAAGCAAACGATTTACCTGTTATATTTTTAGCCGGAAACTCTACGGTGGTCGATCAGGAAAATGAGCCGTGGGCTTCGTGGGGACAAATGTTTCCTCGGTTTCTTAAGCCGGAGATTGTGGTTGCCAATTTTGCCGAGTCAGGAGAAACGCTTAAAGCTTTCCGTCGCGAAAATCGACTCAAGAAGATACTTAGTGTAATAAAGGCGGGTGATTACCTGTTTATGGAATTTGCACACAATGACCAAAAGCCCGGAGGGAATCATGTGGAGCCATTCACGACTTATCAAGATGAGTTGCGCTACTTTATTAACGAAGCTCGAAAGCGGGGCGCTCATCCTGTGTTGGTGACTTCAACCAACCGCCGGAAATTTAACGAGCAGGGCGAAATTGTGAATACTCTGGAAGAGTACCCCGAGGCTATGCGCCAACTGGCAAAAGCGGAGAACCTGCCATTGATTGATTTAAATGCCATGAGCAAACAGCTTTATGAAACGTTGGGTGTTGAAAATTCGAAAAAGGCTTTTGTGCATTACCCGGCAAATACTTATCCGCGTCAGAATAAACCATTGGCTGATAATACACACTTCAACCCTTATGGAGCTTATGAATTAGCCAAATGCGTGGTGCAGGGGATTATGGATAACGAGATGGAGTTGGCAAACTATATTGTCGACGATTTTAATGGGTTTGATCCGACAAAACCAGATGATTGGGCAACTTTTTTCTGGCCTGAAAGTCCGGCCAAGCAGGTTCTGAAGCCTGATGGTAATTAGAGTTGGTACTGAATTGGTAAAAGCAAGTAGATTATAATTGATTGGGATAGCATATAAAGAAGTAAAATTAAAAATGAGATAAAATGAAAGCAACACTAATTTTTCTAATGTCGATTGCAATGCTCTGTTCAATGCAGGTCAATGCTGGAAACTTTCCATCAAAAGACCAGGTGATGGATAAAATGATACTGACCAATGCCTATTTTATGAATAAGTGGCCTGATACCGGTAAGTCTATCATAACCAATAAAGAGCGTCCCAGTAATATTTGGACCCGTGCAGTATACTACGAAGGCTTAATGGCGCTTTATGCATTAAAGCCTGATAAAGCTTATTACGATTACGCCGTTAGTTGGGGTGAAGCACACAACTGGGGATTGCGCAATGGTGTTGAAACCCGCCATGCTGATAATCATTGCTGTGGGCAAACTTACTTGGATTTATATATGATGGATTCGGAACCAGAGCGCATCGCGGATATCAAGAAGTCGATTGATCTCGTGATGGATACTGAGAAGACGGATGACTGGACCTGGATTGATGCTTTGCAAATGGCCATGCCGGTTTTTGCCCAGCTTAGTGTAATTACCGGTGATCAAAGTTATTCCGAACGAATGTATGAAATGTACATGGATTCGAAGGAAAAACAAGGCTTTTGGAACCCAGAGGATAATCTGTGGTGGCGCGATAAAGATTTTATGCCTCCTTACAAAGAACCGAATGGTGAAGATTGTTATTGGTCACGAGGAAATGGCTGGGTCGTAGCCGCGTTGGTTCGTGTATTGGAAATCTTGCCAGCAGACGACCCTCATCGTGATGAGTACCTCGATACCTTTCATAAGATGATTGAGGCACTTGTTCCAATTCAGCGTGAAGATGGTTTCTGGAATGTAAGTTTACACGATTCAACCCATTTTGGAGGGAAAGAAACAACCGGAACTGCTTTATTTGTTTATGGAATGGCCTGGGGCGTGAATAATGGTTTATTGAAAGAAAGCAAGTACAAGCCAGTTATTGCCAAAGCCTGGAATGCTATGGCAAAAGAAGCTGTTCATCCTAATGGATTCCTTGGTTATGTGCAAGGAACAGGTAAAGAACCTAAAGATGGACAACCCGTAACTTACGATAGCATGCCCGATTTTGAGGATTATGGCTTAGGCTGCTATCTATTGGCAGGAAGCGAAGTGTATAAAATGGCTGACTGATTTGGAATAATGAATGTTATAATAATAGAAATTGAACCCCGGTTATGCCGGGGTTTTTTTTTGAGTATTGCATCGATTTTTCGACGCCAAAGAATCTGTTGTTAATGTTCTGTTTTTTTTGATTATCTGCTTGGTCATGTGATGTCTGAGGATGGACCATTTTTATGCCACGGGAGGTTGTTTGATGCCGTTGTCCTGAGTTGCTTTTCTTTTTTGATGCTTACGTAGAAAAAAATAGATATTATCCATCTATTTAAATAAATAGTTACTATTTTAAAGGTCTGATAGGCTGTCGCCAAAATTTTTAAAAAACTGTTACATGAAATCTAAACTGATCTTGTTGTTGTGCATGATCCTTTTTTTCGGGGCACACGTTTATTCTCAAACTGACTTCCTGAGGCAGGTTAATACTCAACTCAATCAATATATTCTAGGAAATATTCAGGAAAAAATTTACGTTCAAACGAATTCAAATCAATATTTTACAGGCGATACCATCTGGTTTAAAAGCAGCTTGGTAAATGCAATCAATCATAAACCGCTTGGTGTTGAATATTTGTACTATGTCGATTTAATTTCACCCGACAATAAGCTAATCAGCCATCAAATGTTTGCGCTCGAAAATGGATTTTCAGATGGATCTCTTGCATTGGATAGCGAACTTTCTTCCGGGCAGTATAAATTGTTGGCATACACCAACTATATGCAAAACTTCTCCAACGATTTTCTCTTTCAAAAACCCATTGAATTGAGCCACAAAACTGAGCTTCAAACCGATTGGGAGTTTAGTTCCAAGGTTATCCCTTTCGCCAATGGCGATTCGGTTTTTATAAAGATGTATACTCACAGCAACCGGCGAGAGTTTAATGAAGATGTTAATGTAACGCTACAACTTGCGCGTGGTTCAATGCTGGGGGCAACTTGTCCGATTACCAGCAATGAAGGTAGTTTTAGTTTTTTTGTGCCCGACTCGTTAAAACTGCCGGTTGCATTGCTATCCGTTAAGCCAGATGGAAAAGCCGAGATGAGTGAAAAATATCGGATTAAGCTGTCGGTACAAAAGCCAGATTTGCAGTTTTTACCAGAAGGAGGCGAATTGGTTGCCGGACAAGAAAACCTACTGGCTTTTCGGTGTGTTGATACCGACGGAAATCCGGTTGATATTACAGGTGAATTAATTGACGAAGATGCACAGCTTATTGCTCGGTTTACCAGTGAATATCAAGGTACAGGAAGTCTTAAAATAGTCCCCGAAGCGGGGCAGAAGTATGTCGCAAAAATCAACTATCGAGATTCCGTTTTTAGGTATGATTTCCCCGAGGTTAGAGCGGATGGATACAGTTTACAGCTTACCGGACAAGATCAGGATAGTATCAGTTTTACGGTTTTAAAAAGCGGAAATGAAAATGTAAATTACTACTTGGTTGGTCATTGTAGAGGCAGTATCAAATTTATGGGGCAAGGCATTCTCAAGAATAGTAGACTTGAGTTGAGTGTGCCAACGCAGGATTTCCCGGAAGGGATATTAACGTTCACTCTGTTTATTAATCGAATTCCTCGTGCTGAGCGGTTGGTTTATTACAACACTGGCGACGCTATTCAGCTTAAACTGAAAAAGGAACTCGTAAATACAAAAAGTAGCGCTCCCATCAATTTTACGTTGCAGGCTAGTCAAAATGAAGGAAGCCCGGTTCAAGGGAATTTTTCGGTGTTAGCTTGGGATACCAACATAGAAAGGTCGCTCGACTCATTGGAAAATATACGTAATTACCTATTGCTTTCGTCCGATTTGCGAGGAGAGGTTTTTACCAATACGGATCTATTTAACCCATCTGATCCTAAACGTGAGCGCAAGCTCGACCTGATGTTGCTTACTTATGGCTGGCGACGCTTTAACTGGGTCGATGTTGCCAGTTATATGGGTGAGACTAAACCATATGAAGTGGAGAAGGGAATATACCTTGATGGAAAAATTTACCGAAAGCTAACAGGTAAGCCTGTTCCTAAAAACTTTGAGGTCAGTATTGTTTTGCAAAATAGCAAGATGATGCATGTTGATAAGGCATATACGAACGACAAGGGGCAATTCGGATTTTACTTGCCTGAATTTGCTGATTCGGCAAGTTTAACGATACAAACCAAAAATCGATGGGCTCGGCAAAAAGACTATCTCATCGATCTCAATACAAATTTGGAGCAGCTTCATCTTAATTCAATTGGCTTCGATAAAATTACAAAAGGTAAATCATCGCCTTTGGTGCTAAACTTGCCAGCATCGAAAAAAGTGGTGCAGACTCAAGTAAAAAACCACCCATCAGCTGTAGCTGCAAAACCATCCACTATTCGGAAACCAAGAATTGATAATTATTATTTCCCGGGCAAGGACACCTTTATGATTGAAGAAGTAGAAGCTCGTTCAAAGTTTCTGAACCGACGCGATTCAATGATTAGTCAAAGTGGCCAGCCAGATGTGGTGATTGAGTCGGCACAGCTGAAAAAACTAACAGAAGAGAAAGCCTGGTATTCCAGCCTCTGGGGCTTATTGGCAGATCAGATTCCTGGCCTTAAAATCAGACAGCAGCCTTATCAGGATAAATTGGCCAAGAATTGCAATTTGGTTATCGGTAATCCGCAGGATATTAAGAATCAAAAAGGAGACACTTTTGCTATGGGGTCACCTGCTGTTTATTTCAATGTCCCGGAAAATCCCGATGGCTACTTGTATATTTTTGTGGATGATGACTTTTTGAACAATGGGAATGTTCCGTTATACGATTTTTTGAGTTATATGGATCCCGGAGAGATTGAGTCAATCAATTTTATTGCAAAACCTAAAAATTACGATATCAGTATGTCATTTATGGATGTTTTTACGGACGTGAGCATCGAACTTGGACGACAAGATTTGGTTGAAGGTTTAGAAGGAAGTCCTAATCTATTTCCCAACCAAATGGAATTAATGGAACAAATGCAGAGAACCAGTGCGCCTCCATCGTTCTTGTTTATTACAACCAAGTCGAAAGGTGGCGTTTTTTACAAACGAAGCAAAGGGTTGCAAACACTATACTTGAATGGCTTGACTCCCGAGCGAGAGTTTTATGTGCCAAAATACCAGGCCAAAAACAGTTCCGATTTTGCTGTACAATCGCGTAAAACTTTCTATTGGCAACCACAATTGATAACCGATAGCCTGGGAACGGCTCATTTTTCAATTGACTCGAGGCCAGGATTCGAGAGCTTCGCCATACAGGTTCAGGGGATTAATGGCGAGGGGAGGAGTGGATCCTCTACATTTACCTATGAAAATCAAAATGATTTGAAGGAAGCGGTTGCGGAGCCCCTGACTGCGAAAAGAAAGAAGAATGTCACGCTAACAGGTGTTAACCACTATCAAAATCTTCGTTTGTATTCCGGTATTGTTACTGATAAGGATAGTGGCAATCCAATTTCGTTTGCTGATCTTAGTCAACCACAACCATATTACCATGAATCTACAAATAGCGAAGGGGAGTTTTTCCTTTCGGCAGATCGGATGAATGAATCCCGGAAGGTTGTAGTTTCAAGTCCGGGCTACCAGATGAGAACGCTGGTCGTTCCAACAACTATCGATTCAACTTGGCACATCGAATTGGAAAAATCAGCTGTGGTTCAAAAAGCACAAGCGGAAAAACCATTGTCAATCGTTCGCAAAGCTATCCGCGAATCGCGTAATCGGTACGCTTCCGAGAAAAGTTTTCAAGGATACAATCGAGAGACTGTGACTATTGATCAGGATGTTTACGGCATTTATGAAATGGCGCTTAATTACTCTTGTGGAAGGTATCCGGGAGCAGAATCTGCTATTCGTTTCGAAACGGTGAAGTTTAAAAATATGGAAGATAAAACCGGACATCGGCTGATGATGTTGAAGCCAAATCATCGGAGTACTTTTTATCCACTGAAAGCCGATATTGTTGCCACTTCTCCCGACTTCTGGACTTTGGAATCGAGTGATGAATTTGACTATGAGCAGATTGGACTTGTGCCGTATGGCGGTGAGTTGTGCTACAAGATTAAGTTTCAGCAAAAAGACCACCTTGTTTTAGCACTTCAAAGCGGGATACTATATATTGGCTCCGAATCAGGAGCTGTGCGTTATGCTGCTTGGTCAACTACGCCTGATAAGCGCAAATACCTGAGCTACGTCAATTACCTGCAATCAAATCCAATGGAGTACGATGTTAATGTAGTTGATGATTATAATGAAGTCAGTTATGGTTTGGTTGATGGAGAACTTCGTTTGCAGGGAACAAATCAGCGGATCGAAATTTTAGTTAATCAGGAAAACGTTTTGCGATTTGACAGCCGGCTATCGGTTGTTGGCGATAGCCAGCGAAATTATAGAGACATCAAAAGTAAAAATGCTGACATGTTGATTAAAGATCAAAATGCCAAACACATGATTGTAAAAGGTGCCGAATACCAGATTGAACCGTGGGTAAATCTGGGTATTATAAAACCAGAACAAATGTTGATTCACGATGCAGTATTTCTGCATGATATTACTGTGAGTGACTGAAGTCGTTCATTGGGTTTTTTATTGGCAATGATCGCTTATTCTGTTGTTGTTGAGCGAGGTGATCCTGTTGTACTGATTATCGTTCGGAAGCAGTTAGCAAGTGAAATCACTTTCCTATCTTTGCGGCATGAAATCGGATCGCTTTAAGGGATACTTTTTTGCCGCAATTGCTACGGTTACTTTTTCCAGTATTTACATATTTAGTAAAGCTGCTCTAAACGAAGTTCACCTGGCTCAGTTTGGTGTCTATTGGTTCTTCGTTGCATTCGTATTAAGTGCTACATGGTTGCTTAAAACGGGCGGGCACCGAGCCATTCCCAAATTAACCAAACGCCAGTGGCGTATTTTGGCTTTGCTCGGTGTGCTCGAAATTCTCACGACTGCATCTTTCTTTTTATCAATACAGATTATACCCGACCCGGCGGTTACGTCATTCATAGGAAATTTATTTCCGGTTATTCTTACGGGCATGGGCGTTGTTTTTTTACACGAACGTTTCACCTGGGTGGAATCGTTTGGTGCTATTTTAGCATTATTCGGAGCTTTTATTATCAGTTACCAAGGCGGAACAACCCTGTCCGATTTTTTTATTTCTGGAGCCGGAATTGTTTTAATCAACTCTTTTTTTGCTGCCACCGCATCGATGGTAGTTAAAGTGAATGTGAAAAAGATGAGTCCCGAGTTGCTGATTACAAACCGGGCGTTGTGGCTGTTTATTTTTTCTCTCGTCATGTTGGTGGTATACAAACAATCGCTTGTCATTCCGGCTAAGGCGTTGGTTAATATTGCTATTGGAGCTACCTTGGGACCCTTTTTAGCTGTCATGTTTATTTACTATTCATTTCGTTATATCGACGTTTCCAAGTCGAGCGTAGTCCAAAGCCTGAAAGGGGTTTGTGTACTAATCGCAAGCTTCCTTTATTTTCATACTTTGCCCTTGCCGCATCAACTTTTAGGAGGTATTCTTTCAGTAGCCGGAGTGTTTATTATTTCAGTAAGTAAAGCACGATTAACAAGAAGCAGTAAGATTAAAAGCTAGGAGGCTGAAATTCTAATCAATAGTCGTTTATGTCTTTGTTGAGAGGTGTGTATTTTCACCTTCAAAAGCAGTTGTAGTTTTACTTTTTCAAGTGAAAACAAGTCTTCTAAATTAAAATGGGTAATTTCGGGTATGAATTATTTGGCACATTTGTACCTGTCGGGCGAAGACGAATCAATTATGGTTGGCAATTTTATAGGCGATTATGTAAAGGGAAAGCAATACCTGCAGTTTCCATTGGCTGTTCAAAAGGGGGTCTTGTTGCACCGCCAAATCGATTGGTTTACCGATCGACATCCATTGGTAAAGGCCTGTGCTAGGCGGTTTCGTTCCAATTACGGACGATATTCAGCTATTGTCACTGATGTTATTTTTGATCATTTTTTGGCAGTAAACTGGCAGCAGTATTCGAACGATCCTTTGCGCCAATTTTCAAAATATGTGCATGCTGTTTTGCTCTCAAATTTTTCGATCCTTCCGCTTCGGGTAAAGACGTTTTTACCTTTTCTTATTCAGCATAAACGTTTGGAATCTTATGCCGGACTGGAAGGCATTTGGCAATCGCTGGCTATTATGGGGCGCCGCACCAGTTTGCCGGAAGAAGCTGACTTTGCAATTCAAATATTGAAGCAAGACTATGAGTCAATCAGAACCGAATTCGAAAGGTTTTTTGTTGAGCTTGTTGAGTTTGTTGAAACAAATTATGAGATAGAGATTGATAGACCTCGAGATAATAAAGGCTGACATTTTTAAAACTGGTTAGTGGCTCAACTTCTCCGCCCGACTTGCATCTAGCCGAAGAAAGATGAATAGCAAGATGGTGAATGACCAAAGCGATGAGCCCCCATAACTAAAAAAAGGTAGCGGAATTCCAATAACGGGGGCAAGTCCAATTGTCATACCAACATTAATGGCTAAGTGAAAGAATATAATACAGGCCACACCATAACCGTATACCCGACTAAAGGTTGAGCGTTGTCTTTCTGCAAGGTAAATGAGCCTTAGCAGTAAAAGCAGGAATAGTCCAATGACGAGGGTCGTTCCTATATAACCCCATTCTTCGCCAACGGTGCAAAAAATAAAGTCGGTACTTTGTTCCGGAACAAAATCAAACTTAGTTTGTGTCCCATTCAAAAATCCTTTTCCGGTCAGGCCTCCCGAGCCAATTGCAATTTTTGATTGGTTGACATTGTATCCAACTCCAAGTGGGTCAGATTCAATGCCAAATAATTCATTAATCCTACTTTGTTGGTGCGACTCTAAAATATTGTTAAATACGTAGTCCACAGAAAAAGTAAAAAACGTTAACCCGAGGTAGATCGCTAAAACAAGAAGCAGGTTATAAAGATGTTGCCGAAAAGCAAAAACCGCAAAAATAAGCGATGAAATAATCGTTGCATAAAGTAGCCATTGGACTGGTGGTATTCCTGTCTTAAATAGGCTTCCTCCAAAGATGAAGGCCGTGGCCAAACTCGAAAAAATACCCGCTACTTTTAGCGTTTCGATAGGTTTTTGTCGCATGAAATAATGTAGAACTAAGACCGCAATACTTAAAATAATGATGGTGTGTAATGGCGACAGAACCAGTGTGAATATGAATACCAATGCAATTACGAGTCCAATAAAAAGGATCGATCCGGAGAGTCCTTCACGAAATAATACCAGCAAAAAGACACTAATAACCAATGCTGACCCGGTGTCATTTTGTAAGAAGATGAGCACAACTGGCATGAGCAAGATAAGCCCGATTGTAAGATAGGACTTAAATTTATGCATTTTGAAATTATAGGTGCTCAGGTATTTCGCAAGCGCAAGAGCGGTGGTGAACTTAACAAACTCAGCCGGTTGTATGGCTATCCCTCCGACCTGAAACCACGAAGTTGCTCCTTTTACTTTGGTACCAAAAATGAGCACGGCAATAAGCAGTAGGATGGTAATTCCATAGAAAGCATAGGCAAAAAATACGTAAAATTTGCTGTCAATTATAATTAACGTGAACCCGATAACGAGTGCTGCGGCAATCCAAATAAGTTGCTTCCCATACCGTTGGCTCATGTCCAAAATACTACTGTGTTCATCATTATAAACAGCGGCATAAATGCTAATCCAGCCCAAAAAGACCAGAATCAGGTAGATTCCAATTGTCATCCAGTCTAAGCTTATCCATATGTTATTTCTTCTTGCCACCTTTTTATTTGGGTTGAAATGAGTTTAATAAATTCGCTTCATGCATTCGGGTTTCTATTGAGATCCGGCGTGGAGCAATACTATCATTTAGGTATTTTTCAATGATTAAACTGGCAATGGGAGCCGCATAACGAGCACCCCATACACCATTCTCAACATACACCGAAATAGCTATTTGAGGATTTTCCTTTGGAGCAAATGCGATGAATACGGAGTGATCAGAACCGTGAGGATTTTGAACTGTTCCTGTTTTTCCACAAATAATTATACTATCGAGCTTGGAATAATATCGGGTGTTACTTTCTTCAACAACAGCTTGCATCCCTTCTATTACCACTTCAAAATGCTCCGGATCGATCGTTGTTACATGGCGTTCAAAATTTAGATCTTTGGGTTCATTTTCAATGCTCCATACCGATTTTACAAAATGAGGAGTAATGTAATATCCCCGATTGGCAATAGTGGCAGCCATATTGGCCAGTTGAAAAGGTGTAATCAGAAGCTCTCCCTGTCCAATAGCCATCGAACGGATGGTTAAGCCATTCCAGTGGCCTTCGCCATAATAATGGTTGTAATACCCAACCTCCGGGATATTTCCGGGTAGCTCATTGCTCAGTTCAGTTCCAAGTCGTTGGCTCAGTCCACAGCTTATCAAATGTTCTCTCCATACTTTGTACCCTTCATCAGCACGCGGATATTTCCGCATAATTGAATTAAAGGTGTTCCAGAAAAATGGATTGCAGGATTCCCGAATTGCATTACGAACACTTATTGGTGAAATGTGATTGTGTGTACATCGGATTGGGCGGGACAACGGACCATTGCAACTAAAATGGGTTTGCAGGTTAATTGTATTTTCCTCAAGTGCAATTAAAGCATTAAACAGTTTAAAGGTTGAACCGGGAGGATAGGCAGCTCGAATTGCTCGGTTAAAAATAGGTTTGAGTGTATCTTGCGCCAGCTTTTGATAATTCGCTCCGCGTGCCCGCCCCACCAATAACGAAGGATCGTAGGTTGGAGCACTCAAAAATGTTAGTACTTCTCCGGTCGCAGGTTCAATGGCTACAACACTTCCTTTTTTATTGTCCATCAGGTGTTCTGCATAAGCTTGCAAATCAGCATCCAATGTTGTGACTAAGTTTTTGCCGAGCACGGCCAAGGTATCACTTTTACCATCTCGGTATTTTCCTTTGAGCCGGTTGTGTACATCAACGAGTTGAAAATTAACCCCTTTTTGCCCACGTAGTTCTTCTTCATAAGCATTCTCAAGCCCAGTAATACCAATGTAGTCTCCCCGAGCGTAATAAGGGTCCTTTTGAATTTTCGAACTGTTTACTTCTCCGACATATCCAAGAACGTGGGCTGCTGTTTTTTGTGGGTATTCCCTCAGTGTCCGGGTTTGAACGAAAAAGCCTGGGAATTGGAAAAGCTTTTCCTGAAGCACTGCGTAACTTTCAGGTGAAAGTTGCTTTATGATTACCGATGGTTTATAGCGGGAGTACTTTTTTGCTTTGTTCAGGCCGGCAATCAGTTCGTCTTTTTGTATTTCCAGGATATCACAAAATGCAGTTGTATCAAAAGCTGACACTTCTCGGGGAGTTACCAATAAATCATAGGAGGCTTTGTTGTAAACCAACAAAGCTCCGTTTCTGTCGTAAATTAATCCCCGAGCCGGATAGGTAACAATTCTCCGAAGCACATTTCGTGTTGCATATTGTTTGTAGTCGTTATTCACAACCTGAAGACGAAATAAGCGTATAGAGAAGACCAACGCGACCAAAATAAAAATGGCTCCAATTAGGTATTTTCGTTTTGAATAGTTGTCCACGATCTTACTCCTTAAAAATCAAAAACTGACTGATGACAATCAATATTGCTGTAAAAGCAGTACTTAATAAACTTCTGGTTAACGTGTGTAAAAAACCGGTCATTGAAAAAACTTCAATAAAAAATAGAAAAAGGTGATGAGCCAGTACTAAAATGAGCGTATAGCGCATAAACCAGCCAAATCCCATTGTTTTTAGTCGAGGTGGGATATTCACTTCGATAGAATCGCGGGATGAAATGAGTGATATCGTGTAGGGTCTTAAAAAGGCCATAAAGGTTGCAGCAGAAGCGTGCATTCCCGGCGTATTACTGAAAATATCGACCAATAGCCCAATCATGAATCCTAGTAAAAGCAACAAATAACGGGGAGTTTCAAAGGGTAGCAGCAAGATGAAAAGAACGTACATATATGGATTTACGTATCCACTAAATTGAATATTGTTGAGGAGCAGTACTTGTAAAAGAACCAGCACTACCAACATACTTGTATATTTTAGAAAATCGCTAATCATTGTTATTCAATATCTCCAGCTTTTCTTGTTCTTTAATGTGCTTTTTTTTAACCAGTTCAATATTCGAAATGGTTTTGAAGTTGCTTGATAGTTTTATTTTGATTTGGTAGAAGTTCGCTCCACTATTGTGATTGAAATCATCGATTACACCCAGTAAAATGCCTTCAGGAAAAATAGAAGAGTAGCCACTTGTAATGATCGTATCACCTCTTGCCAATTCAACATGGAAAGGAATTTCATTCAACTGAGCATATTGATAGTCGGTGCCATCCCAGGATAATGAGCCAAAATAGGCATTCTTCTTTATTTTTGCTGAAACCCGCCAACGTTTGTTGAGTAGGCTGGGGCCCGAGCTGTAATGGTCGGTTACGTTGGTGACAACCCCCACAACGCCTTTCGGGCCAATAATTCCCATGTCAGGCTCAATGCCATCCAGCGCGCCTTTATTGATGGTTAGGTAGTTGTATTGTTTATTTGCCGAGTTGTTAATAACCCGGGCAGGAATAAACTGGTAAGTGGTGTCTTTTCTGGTTGTATCAACGCTACCAAATATTTCGGCGAGTTGTAGTTTTTGGAGCTCAGTTCGCAACCTTGCATTTTCTTCTGCCAGTTCCTCATTTTCCTTTCGAAGATTGAAATAGGCAGCGAAATCATCGGTTGTTTTATAAATCGAAGCCGATATCCGGTTGCTTGAATTCAGAAATTTGACTCGCTGAAAGTTATTGTAATTGACAATCAGTGTCATTGAGATAACTTCGAGTGCCAAAAACAAAAACAAGAAAGAATTTCGAGCAAGAAATTGGAGCAAACTTCTCATTAAGTAGCAACGTTTTTTTTTGCCCCTCCCTACCTGGTATTACCTGATCAGGAAAGAGAATTTATCAACATTTTTAAGCGCAATACCTGTTCCTCGGGCAACTGCCCTTAGCGGATCTTCTGAAACGTGAAATGGGATATTAATTTTTTCCGTCAACCGTTTGTCCAGTCCACGAAGAAGGGCTCCACCACCAGCCAGGTAAATTCCTTTTGAAACAATATCAGAATACAGTTCCGGTGGGGTTTGTTCTAGCGCACTCAGGATCGCTGTTTCAATTTTAGAAATTGATTTTTCCAGACAGTGAGAAATTTCCTGGTAAGAAACCGGAACTTCAATAGGTAATGCTGTCATTTGGTTTGGTCCCTGAATGATGTAGTCGTTTGGCGGCTCTTCCAGTTGAGATAATGCCGACCCCACGTGGATTTTAATTTCTTCAGCTGTTCGTTCACCAATTTTAATATTGTGTTGATGACGCATGTACTCCATAATGTCAGCAGTCAGGTCATCGCCGGCAATACGAATTGACTTATTGGTGACAATTCCGCCCAACGAAATCACCGCAATCTCGGTTGTTCCACCGCCGATGTCAACAATCATACTACCTTCGGGAGCTTCAACATCCAATCCAATACCGATGGCAGCAGCCATGGGTTCATAAATCATGTAGACTTCACGTCCGCCCGCATGCTCCGAAGAGTCACGTACTGCACGAATTTCAACCTCCGTAGAGCCTGAAGGAATACACACAACCATTTTTAAGGCAGGTGAGAATAACCGGGACTTTGGATTGATCATTTTGATCATGCCCCTAATCATCTGCTCCGCCGCGTTAAAGTCGGCAATTACTCCATCGCGCAAAGGCCTGATTGTTTTCAGGTTGGCGTGCGTTTTTCCCTGCATCTGACGAGCTTTTTCACCAATTGCAACGAGCTTTTCTGTTTTCAGGTCAATCGTTACAATCGACGGTTCGTCAACCACAATCTTATCATTTTGAATGATAATTGTATTGGCCGTTCCAAGGTCAATTGCAATTTCCTGAGTTAAAAAAGAAAACAATCCCATATTTTATTCTCCTAGCTGTATCTTAATTTCTGCTATAGCAGATTTTGTATTAATGTTTAAAGTGTCGTCTGCCGGTAAACAACATGGCAATACCAAATTCATCACATGCTTCAATCACTTCGTCATCTCTGATGCTTCCACCCGGCTCAACAATGTATTTTACACCATACTCGTCGGCGGCTTCAATGCTATCTCTGAAAGGGAAGAACGCATCCGAAATTACGACTGACTCTTCAATCTTGATTCCTTCCTTCATGTCAAAACGGGGCATGGTCAACTGACGCATACTGTCTAGTCGGTTGGGTTGCCCCATTCCGGCACCGGTTAGCCAGAAAGAGCCATCTGAATTCTCGGTGACTACTGCGATCGCATTACTTTTCAAATGTTTACACGCTGTAATACCAAACTTGGCAAGATTTAATTTATTGTCATCAAATTTAATTTTTGTGACATTTTTAAATTCGCTATCCATGCCTTCGTCCTCATCCTGGACCAGCATTCCACCACTAATTGAGCGGTATAGTTTTTCTCCTGTGGTTTCTGCTTTCACAGGAGTTACCAGTAACCGAAGATTTTTCTTTTTACTAAATATTTCGAGTGCTTCGGGGGTAAACTCCGGAGCAATAATAATTTCCACAAATTTCTTCCCAAACCACGAGGCCACTTCCTCAGTCACGGTATCGGTGAAACAAATGATAGATCCAAAGGCACTAATCGGATCACCTGCCCAAGCTAAATCCAACGATTTCAGAATGTCGTCGGTTACGGCCAACCCGCAAGGATTTAAGTGTTTGATAACTGAAACAGCAACTTTTGTATCGATATGGGTAGTGGCATGGTAAGCATCGCTGGCTGATTTCCAGGCAGCATCGGCATCCAGCATGTTGTTGTACGATAGTGCTTTGCCTTGTAAAACTTCGGCATTGGCTAACGTTATTTTGCTTTCGGTATTGTTGAATTTGTAAAAGGTTGCCGATTGATGTGAGTTTTCGCCATAACGAAGTACCTGACCATCGTTCAGGCTCACCCGGCTTTTCTCAGTTATTCCTTCGTTGAAATAATTAAAAATAGCCGAATCGTAGTGCGACGAGGTAGCAAATGCTTTACGTGCAAATGCTTTGCGGTCATCAATTGAGCTATCACCACTTTTCTCATCCAACAGTAAGTTGAGATCATCGTATTGATCGCGCGATGAAACAATGATTACATCGTTAAAATTTTTAGCTGCCGCGCGAATCAATGCAATACCGCCAATATCTATTTTTTCAATAATGTCTTGTTCTGAAGCTCCCGAGGCAACAGTTTCTTCAAAAGGGTATAAATCAACAATAACCAAATCAATTTCCGGAATTTCATAATCGGTAATTTGTTGTTGATCACCTTCGTTGTCGCGTCGGTTTAAAATGCCACCAAATACTTTTGGGTGAAGTGTTTTCACACGACCACCTAAGATGGATGGATAGCTGGTTAAATCTTCTACCGGAATAACGTCAGTTCCTAAACTTTCAATAAACGATTGGGTTCCTCCTGTCGAATAAATATTCACACCAAGCTTATCCAGTTTCGTTACAATAGAATCCAGTTTATCTTTATGGTAAACGGAGATCAGTGCCGATTTAATCTTTTTTAAATCCTTCATTTATAGTCTTTTGAAATTGATGCACAAAGATAATAAAATCGAATGATTTTCCTTTCTGAAAAGTCGGTGAATTCAGTATTTTATTGTCAAAAGATACAAACAAGTTTTCAGTATCGGATTGCCATTTCTTAAAACTTTTTCATATTGCGGAATTTATTATTTGCTATGGTTCATATTTCATTCGGAAGGAATATTTCTATCTTTATTGATCTAAACTAAAATGATGCTTCTGTTCCGATTAATCTTTGAGAGTTTTTCGTTTGCCGGTGATTCCATGCGTGCGAATAAGTTGCGTACTTTTCTGTCGCTTTTGGGAATTACCATTGGCATTTTTGCCATCATTTCTGTTTTTACAATAATCGATTCTCTTGAAAATTATATTCGCAGTAACCTCAATGCTTTGGGCAGTAATATGGTTTATATTCAGAAGTGGCCATGGACACCTCCCGAAGGAGAAAACGAATATCCTTGGTGGAAATATCAGAATCGGCCATTCCCGAAACTTGAGGAAGCAGAGACAATCGTTCGAAATTCGCAGTATAGTGAATATGCTGTTTTTCTTTTTGGATTTAGCTCGACTGTTGAATTTGGAAATAGTAGTACTGAAGGTACTGAGGTGTTGGCAACAACATCTGATTTGATAGAAACCTGGAGCCTGGATATTGATCGAGGGAGATATTTTACTGATTCGGAGATGCGTTCGGGAGCACCAATGGCGGTTGTGGGTAGTGAGATAGTTAATCGACTGTTTAAGGAAGACAACCCGATAGGAAAAGAAATTAAAGTTAACGGACATCGAATGTTGGTGATTGGTACTTACAAAAAGCAAGGTTCAAGTATGGTTGGGACAAGCATGGACAAGCGGGTTCATATTCCGGTAATGTATGCGAGTAATTTGGTCGATTTTAAAACCCGAGAGCGAGGACAGACGATTAATGTAAAGGCTAACCCAGATGCGAATCGGGGAGAGTTTACCGCTGAATTGGAAGGTATTATGCGATCACTACATCGTTTGAAGCCAATGGAAGAAAACGACTTTGCGATTAACGAGATGCATACTATTAGTGACCGTTTTGAGCCTGTTTTTAAAGTGATTAATATTGCCGGTTGGATAATAGGTGGCTTTAGCATTGTTGTAGGCGGCTTTGGAATTGCCAATATCATGTTTGTGTCGGTAAAAGAACGTACGCGGCTTATTGGTATTCAGAAAGCCTTGGGGGCAAAGAAATATTTCATTCTGTTGCAGTTTATCTTTGAGGCGGTTTTCCTGTCACTAATGGGCGGAGCAGTTGGGCTGTTCTTGATTTTTATAGGAACAAGTATCTTCAACTACGTGTCGGATATGACGATTGCGATGAATGCGAGTAATGTGATTACAGGTTTTATGATTTCTGCGGTCATTGGGATTTTATCCGGCTTTTTCCCCGCACTTATAGCTTCCCGGCTCGATCCGGTTAAAGCAATGGGAGCGGTTTGATGTTGGAATGAGATTTTATTTATCTAGAGCAGAGACAGAAGTTTGGCAATATGGGATTTATTAAGTCAAAAAAAATAAGTTATTACATTCCTAAAAATAGAATATGCAATTAATTGAAGAATTAGACGAAAAGTTTGGTATTGAAGGCGAGGTTGGTTTCATGAAAATTGAAGGCGAGCTACCGTTTATTAGTATTTCAAATAAATATGCTCAGGCCGATATTTGCCTGTATGGGGCACAGGCGATGAGCTTTAGTCCTCACAATAATATGGATTTTCTTTGGATGAGCCCCGACAGTTTCATGCAGGAAGGAAAAGCTATCCGCGGAGGAATTCCGATTTGCTTTCCCTGGTTCGGTCCTCATCAGTCAGATCCCCAGCAGCCCCAGCACGGTTTTGGACGACTGATGTTTTGGGACGTTGTAGGAACTCAGGCATTGCCGAATGGTGAAACCCTTATTCGGATGCAACTTCAATCATCGGATGCCACTAAAGCTTACTGGGCTCATGATTTTTTAGCTGAAATGATTTTTGCGATTGGGAAAAAGCTGACAGCCACACTCAAAGTGACCAATACCTCTAATGTGTCATTTGAATACGGGTGTGCACTGCATACGTATTATACGATATCAGCTATTGAAAACATTCAGATTGAAGGGTTGGAAGGACTAAGTTATTACAACCAACTGACTGGGGAAGATGGTCTGCAAAACGAAAAGCAGTTAGCTTTCAATGAGCCGCTTACCCGTCATTACCTCAATACAGAAACGCCGGTTGTAATTGATGATCCGGCTTTTCGTCGCCGTATTCTTGTTGAAAAGTCAGGGAGCAAAGTTACTACAGTTTGGAATCCGGGCAAAGAGGCCTCGACTGGCATTGCCGATATTCCTGATGATGGTTATGACGCTTTTGTTTGCGTGGAAGCCACCAATGCGTCTGATTACACCATTCAGTTGGCACCTGGAGCAAGCTATGAAACCTCAGCTATTCTTGGACTGGAAGAATAGTGCTCGTGTAGGATCTATAGTTTGAATTGTGCGAAATTAGGTCGCTTTTGTGGTTCCCAAGTGAAGCAGTGCATCTCCCTGGTAAACAATAGGTGCATGATTTAATCCGAGTATGTGGCCACTTTCCGGCATCTTTACTCGATGTATGAATTTTCCATACGGATCAGAAATGCTACCAATGATTTCTCCTTTTTCAACACTGGCCCCATCTTTTATGTCGAAGCGGAATAAGCCTCCGTGGCGAGCTCGAACCCAGCTTGAACTTTCTATAATAACAGATTCGCTCATAGGTAAAGCTTCGATCTCTTTGGTAAAGTCCCGCATGTCCAGATGGGTCATGGTTTTCATCACTCCACGAACGCCACGCAGGGTTATGCGTTTGTGGAAATCGAGCGATTTTCCGCCCTCAAAAAGCAGTACTTTTTTCCCGGCTCGGGAAGCTGCCTGTCTGAACGACTTTTCGCGATTGGGTGCATAAACTATAAAGCGGGGATTAAAAATCTTCGCTAGCTCAAGTAGCTCCTGATCTCCTCTGTTAATTCTAATTTGTGAACTGTTGAAGCGGTTGGCGCCTCCTGTATGAAAATCAATGCAGTAATCAATGTGTGGTAAGATGTTGTTCATTAAATGGTAAGCAAAAATACTAGCCAGGGATCCGGTTTTTGATCCCGGGAAAACCCTGTTAAGGTCCTTCCCATCGGGGAATTCCCGGGTTTGGCTCAGGAATCCAAAAACATTTAATACGGGAATGCAAATAACAGTACCTCGGTTGGGTTTATTGATCTTTTTTGAAATTATCTCACGAATTATCTCAATACCATTTATTTCGTTTCCATGGATGCCCGCATTTAATAAAAGTACAGGCCCATCTTCTTTGGCACGTTCAACAATCACCGGAACTTCAACTTTTGTTCGGGTGTGCAGACGGGCAATATCCAAGTTGAGGATGGTTTGTTTTCCCGGTTTAATTTCGGTTCCCAGGATTTTCATGGGTTTGTTTTGTCTCATATTTAAATACCGTTAAATATTGCGTTCAACATATCGGATGATGTTTCTTGCAATATCCTTTTCTGTGGCGGCTTCAATTCCTTCAAGTCCTGGCGATGAGTTTACCTCCAGAATTAAAGGTCCGTGGTTTGATTGTAGCATATCTACTCCGGCTACCCCCAATCCCATCACCCGGGCGGCTTTAAGTGCTGCATTTTCTTCATCTTCACTAAGCTCAATTATTTCAGCCGATCCACCACGGTGCAGGTTCGATCGGAATTCTCCTTTTTTCCCCTGACGTTTCATGGCGCCAACAACAACTCCATCAACAACAAATGCACGAATATCGGCTCCTTTTGACTCTTTGATGTACTCCTGAACAATAACTCGTGCTTTTAGTCCATTGAAAGCCTCAATGACTGATTCCGCAGCATTGTCGGTTTCGGCAAGTACCACTCCCAGGCCTTGGGTTCCTTCCAGCACTTTTATAACAACAGGCGTTCCTCCCACACTTTGAATGATGTCTTTTACATTGCGTGAATAGTTCGTAAAAACTGTTTTAGGAAGTCCCAAACCTGCACGACTTAATATTTGGAGGCTGCGCAGTTTGTCGCGCGAACGAACCAAGGCCTGACTTTCAATAGCGGTAAAAACTTTCATCATTTCAAACTGACGAACGACAGCAGTTCCATAAAAGGTAACTGAGGCGCCAATTCGGGGAATAACTGCATCAACATTTTCCAGTTTGCTGCCTTTGTAATAGACTGAAGGCTTTTTCTTTTCAATAAACAGGTCACACTTGGAGTGGTCAACAACGAGAACCTCGTGCCCTCTTTGTTCCCCTGCTTCAACCAATCGTTTTGTAGAATATAATTGAGGGTTTCTTGATAATACGACTAATTTCATTTTGTTTGATTTTTAATTTAAATGCTGGCACGAGGATATCTCTTCATGCAATTTTCTTGTTTCTTAGTTTGCTAACCGACTTGTTGTCTGTTTTTCTCTCAGTAAGTTACAATTTTTATTTTTCCTTTTTGTGAGAGGTTCGTTAATGAACTGTCAACAACAAATCGCTTTGATAAAAATTTTCGTCCCAACAGTACCGGGAATTTCATGGATCCACGCTCCGTTAAAGTCAGGTCAATCGGATATGTTTTTTCAAAGAGCCTTATTTCTGTTGAAATCGAATAGCGTTCTTCCATTTGCCCGTTTGAGCTCTTCACCTTTTTTAAAACAAAGGTTTCAAAGATAAATTCTTTGTTGCGGTATTTGTCATGTTCCGGATCTAAAAAGTAACACTTCAGTTTTTCGACTCCATCAACTGAGATCAATTCAATATTGTGACAATGAAAGCTAGATGTGTAAGCACCCGAATCGGTCTTCACTTCAATCCCTCCAAGATTTAAAAGTGGAAAGTCGGCAATGTCCTCCCTCCCGATGACGATTTTGGATTTTGTCATTTTAAATGATATTGAAAAATAGTTTAGCGATCATCATGTACATAATCAGTCCCAGGATGTCGTTCATGGTCGTAATAAAAGGTCCGGTGGCAAGAGCCGGGTCTATTTTTAGCTTGTTTAAAACAAGTGGGATTGTTGTTCCAAACAGGGAGGCGAACACAATAACGATGAATAAAGAAATACTTACTGCCCAGGTTAGGTTCATGCTATCGCCGAAGAAAAAATTGTAACTAAAAATAAGACTTGAAAAAACAAAAGCTGTGATTAGTCCGACTGCCAGTTCCTTTAGGAGTTTTTTTCCAAAGGTGTCGAAGTCGCGTGCACCGCTGGCGATGGTCTGCACAACAATAGAAGATGATTGCACCCCGACATTTCCGGCCATGGCGGCAATGAGTGGAATGAAAAAGGCGATGCCTTTAATTTCAGACAAGGCTGCTTCGTTTGCTCCTAAAACACGCGCTCCCAATATTCCACCAATCAATCCAATAAGCAGCCATGGAAGCCGGGCTCTGGTTAAATTCCATACACGGTCGCCCGATTCTACATCGCCGGTGATACCCGAAACCATTTGGTAGTCGCGTTCAGCTTCTTCGCGAATGACGTCAACCACATCGTCAATGGTGATTCGTCCTTTTAGTCGTCCAATATGGTCAACAACCGGCACGGCCACCAAGTCAAAACGTTCCATCATCTGTGCAACTTCTTCCTGTGATGCATCGGTTTTTACCGAATGTATTTCATCTTCAACCAGATTTTTAATTTTTGATTGGGTTGAATTTAGAATTAACTTTTTTAACGAGAGAATGCCTTTCAAAAACTCTCCATCGTCAACAACATATACATAGTATATTTCGTCAATGTCTTCAGCCTGCTTCGATATTTCTTTTAATGAAGTTTGAACTGTCCAGTTTTCGTTTACTTTAATCAGCTCTTTAGCCATCAGTCCGCCGGCCGAATCGTTATCGTACTCGAGCAGATCGGCAATGTCTCCGGCTTGTTCCTTATCCTCGATCTCTTGAAGAACGGCCTCTTTCATATCGTCCTCCAGGTCACCGACAACATCGGCAGCATCATCCGAGTCCATGTATTCGATAAATTGCCGGGCAATCAATTCGGGGGGTAAAACTTTCAGGAATCGCCTTCGTTCGTTTTCGGGAATTTCAACCAGTACATCAGAGGCCTTTTCTCCATCCAATTGTAAATAAAGGTATTTGGCTTCGTCCATGTTCAGCTCATCCATAACCTCAGCAATCTCCGTTGGGTGAAGGCCTTCAAGTTTGGATAGAATAGCTTCGGAGGCTTCTTGTTCAATAAGGCTCTTCAGCTCGTCGATAAATTCTCGATTCAGTTCAAATTGCATGGCTGCTTTTTTAAGACTGATCTTGGATCAGCCTGGTTAAACGTTCAAAATCATTAACACTTAACTGCTCGGGACGTTTAGAGAAAATTGGATCGTGCTTAAGTTCTTCGTCGCGGAGAAATGATTTTACGGAATTGCGAAGCGTTTTTCGACGTTGGTTAAATCCGGCTTTTACCAATTGGACGAAGAGTTTTTCATCACAATCCAGTTGCTGCCTGTTGTTTCGTTTTAGCCGGATAACGGCCGATTTTACTTTGGGTGGAGGGATGAATACATGTTCGTCCACCGTGAACAGGTATTCGATATCATAAAAGGCTTGTAAAAAAACACTTAAAATGCCATAGACTTTACTACCCGGATCTCTGGCAATTCGCTCGGCTACTTCTTTCTGGAGCATGCCGACTACCTCTGGTATCAGATCCCGGTATTCCAAAACTTTAAAAAAGATTTGCGATGAAATATTGTAGGGGAAATTTCCAATGATGGCAAAAGGTTCCTGATAATACTCCGCTAAATTCAGCTTCAAAAAATCTCTCGAAATAATCCGATCTTTCAATTCGGGGAAATGTACTTTCAGGTAATCAACTGACTCGCGATCAATTTCGACAACTGTTGTTTGATAAGTTTTTTTCTGAAGTAGAAACTGGGTGAGTACGCCCATGCCCGGACCGATTTCTAAAACCTGCTTGATATCTTCTGCCTGAAGGCTTTCAACTATGTTTTGGGCAATATTTTTGTCTTTCAAAAAATGCTGTCCTAAATTCTTTTTTGCTCTGACGTTGCCCATTGTTATTGCTGTTGTATATGATATGATGTTAGATATGTTGTTAAAAACCGAGGTGATTTAAAACAAATATATATTTTTGTCTGCGAAACTTGCCTTTTTCACGAGGCGTGCAAATTTAGTAAAGTACTTAATAAAAAGAAGAAGTGACGCGAAAACGATTCTAAAAATAGCGTTATTTCAATAATTAACAAGTTTGATTTGAAACAGAAAATAGTTAAGACCCTTAAATTTCTTGCCTTTTTAGCCTTGGGTGTTCTTTTATTTTGGCTGGTGTACAAAGATCAGGATGTTGACCGATTGAAGTCCGTTTTAAAAAATGATGTCAACTATTGGTGGGTCTGGCTATCTTTATTTTTTGGTTTGCTTAGTCACATCAGTCGTACGATGCGCTGGAATCTGATGATTGAACCTCTCGGCAAAAAACCTCGCCTGTTGAATACCTTTTTAGCTGTAATGGTTGGTTACCTGATGAATCTGGTTTTCCCGCGTATGGGCGAGATTTCACGTTGTGGTGTTTTGGCTCGATATGAGAAAATGTCGTTTACCCAGTTGATCGGTACGGTGGTTGTTGAGCGCATTATTGACGTAATTATGCTGTTGATACTAACATTTATCGTGATTGTTGGTCAGTTTGGTCAGGTTATCCAGTTTTTGGAGAACAACCCGGATGTCAAAGAGAAACTGAATAGCGTAGCCTTGTCTCCCTGGGCTGTTTTGTCGGTTATATCCGTGATTATTGTACTTTATTTAATGCGTAATAAATTATTAAGATCCTCTCTATTTGAGAAGGTGCGTGGTATTCTTATTAAATTTGCTGAAGGCGTAAAATCGATCAAGGCAATGAAAAATAAGTGGGCTTTTATCGCACATTCTGTCTTCATTTGGGGGATGTATTACCTGATGCTTTATGTGGTCTTCTTTTCCTTCGACTTCACTTCGCATTTGTCAATGATAGCCGGGTTAACAACCTTTGTTTTGGGAAGCTATGGTATGGTTGCCCCCGTGCAAGGCGGAATTGGAGCCTGGCATTTTATGGTCGTTCAAGCGCTGATGGTATACGGAATCGACAAAGCTGATGGGATGGTCTTTGCCTTATTGGCACACACTTCTATGACAGCGATGATGATTATTGTAGGACTGCTTTCTCTGCTTGCTTTGCCATTCATCAATCGAACAAAGGAATAAAATAGTTGCCCTTTCAACATACATCGAGCTTGAAGTGTTTTCAGAATACTGTTTCAAATAATCTTTCGTTAAGTCGTTGACAGCCGCGGCAAATTGTTAATTTTGACATGCGATGTGGCGGATTCCCCGTTTTTTATCGATTGATATTGTAGATATTGACTAGCTTTTAGTTTTAGATGAATACTGAATTATTTATAGCACGAAGACTTTTTTCCTCAAAAGATAGCGACCAAAGACTTTCCCGACGTATTGTTCGCCTGGCAGTGGCAGGTATTAGCCTGGGGATGGTGGTTATGATTCTATCCGTGGCTATTGTGACTGGTTTTCAGCGAGAAGTTGAAAGTAAAGTCAATGGATTTGCAGCACATTTGCAGTTGGTAAATTACGACAGCAATATGTCTTATCAGACCGAATCAATAAATAAGCAACAGCCTTTTTTAAGCGAGCTGAAGGCAATGCCTTTTGTGGATCATGTACAGCAGTATGCTACAAAACCAGGCATGATTAAAACAGAAGAAGATATTCAGGGGGTGGTATTGAAAGGCGTTGCTACTGATTTTGACTGGCGTTTTTTTGAGAATAACAAAATTGCCGGACAGCGAATCAAATTGGACTCGCTGAGAACGAAACAGGTTTGGATTTCGGAGCAGCTTTCCAATTTGTTGAAATTGAAATTGGGAGATTCTTTCCGAATGTATTTTCTGAATCAAAATGAAAAAGTTCCCCGTATTCGACAGTTCGAAGTCGGTGGAGTCTATCGAACCGGCTTGGAAGAGTTTGATCGTATGTTTGTGCTGATTGATATTCGACATATTCAGCGGCTAAATTCGTGGGATGAGAATCAGATTAGCGGGTACGAAATTTATATCAGAAGTATGGATGAAGTTGACCAGACTGAATATGCTGTTCGGAACTTGGTCTTAGCGAATATGAATGATGATGATTCGTTGTTGCGGGTTGTAAACGTAAAACGCAAGTTCCCGTATATTTTTGATTGGCTCAACCTGTTGGACATGAATGTTTGGATTATTTTGGTGTTGATGGTATTGGTTGCCGGTTTTAATATGGTGTCCGGTTTGTTGGTCATTATTTTAGAGCGAACTCAGATGATTGGTGTGCTCAAATCGCTTGGGGCAGCTAATGTGAATGTGAGGAAAGTTTTCCTGTATTTTTCTGTTTTTTTGATTGGGGAAGGTTTACTTTGGGGAAATATCCTGGGTATTGTTTTGGGCTTGCTTCAGCATTATTTTAAAATAATTCATCTCGATCCAACCTCTTATTATGTTGATACCGTTCCTGTAAATATTTCGGTTTTGCACATTGTACTATTAAATATTGGAGCGCTGGTGATTACCCTTTTTATGCTGATTGGGCCATCCTATTTTGTAAGCCGGATTTCGCCGGAGAAGACGGTTCGGTTTGAATAGTTGATTTGACTAGCACTTTTTTGAATCTATCGTCACCGGGGTCATAAATTGATAAATTGGAGATTGTTAAAGCTTTTTTAAAGCTTTAATGATTATTATAAATATAGATGTACACTAATTTTATACAACATATTGAGCAATTACTTCAGGCTGATTTGCCAGGGGAAAAGGCACACGAAAAGATGTTGCCTCCGGGGCGACAACTAAAAATGAATTTTGAAGAATCAGGTGAAATTAAGTATAGCAGCGTGCTGTTGTTGTTGTTCCCGTATAAAGAGAAGATTTATACCTGTTTAACTCGACGCAATCCGAATATGAAACATCATCCGGGACAGATTAGTTTCCCGGGAGGAAAGGTTGAAGTGGGCGAAAGTCCTGAATTGACCGCTGTTCGAGAGGCTCAAGAAGAGGTGGGGATATCACCAGCCGATGTTCGTTTATTGGGAGTGTTGTCGGAGTTACACATTCCGGTAAGTGGGTATTCTATTTTCCCATATGTTGGATGGATGGGTTATAAGCCTCATTTTGTGCTTAATAAAGATGAAGCTGAAAAGTTGATCCTGTTTCCACTGCAAGATTTTGTTCAGAATGAAAAAATCAGTTTCACAGAAATGGATACCATTCGCGGAAGATTAACTGTGCCATATTATCCATTTGAGGGATATGAGGTTTGGGGAGCAACGGCCATGATTTTGTCCGAATTCTTAGAGCTTGCGAAAAAAGGGGATTTTACTTTTCAATAATGTTCTTGTAGTCTCGATAAGTTGTTAGTACCCGGTTTACGTAATTGTAAGGTTCTTCGCCGCGACAATACCCCCATCGAACAACGGGATCTTTATAATATTTTGACGCCGATTTATTGAGCAGAAAAAAGTCAACATTGTCATCCCAAATCGCCGGATCTTTGTCATATTTAGTTGCTAGTCGTTGGGCGTCTTTAATATGGCCAAGTCCTACATTATATGAGGCCAGTACAAATTTAACCCGTTGAACAGAGTCTGGAACGTCTGGTTTCAGATTCTTGTCAAGCCATTTTAAGAGTCGTACTCCAACTTTTATATTTTGAATTGGTTCTTCATATTCATTTATTCGGAACAGGTCCGCAGATTCCGGCATAATTTGCATTAGTCCATATGCTCCTGCCCATGATTCAGCATATGGGTCAAATCTGGATTCCCGATAAATAATAGCCGCCAGCAATCGCCAATCTAAATTAGCCTTGTCGGCAGCTTCCTTAATCAGGTCATCAAATGGTGAAATTTGGCCACCACCAATCGAGTGGTATGTGCTATTTACCATTGTTCGTGAGCGAATATTTTCAAAATACTTGTCGTAAAGAATGGCGTAGGTGACTGTCTCTTTAAAATTTCGGATCCAGGTATTTAGGTATTTTAGCCATTCGCCTGCGTCGTTTCGTACTGCCCAAGCTATATTTTGCGGAAAGCTAATTGGTGTTTTAATGTCGAGGTTTGGGTAGTATGTTTGATTCACTTTTGCTACATTTTCATCGCTTACTGTAAAGTCAATATCTCCTTTGGCTACCATGGCAATCAACTGCTCAACACCATAAATTGAATCTTCAACAATTGTAATTTCTTCCCCAATTTCGTCTGAAAGGTTGACCAACCTTCGATAATATGCCGTGTTCTTTTGAACATGTATTTCCTTTTTGGCTAAATCTAGCTGGTTTCTGATGAGCGAATCTTCAATTGCTTGTCTGGTCATTCGCTGCCAGTTCTCCGGCTTTCGTTGCACAAGCACTTGCCGGGTTTGTTCCAGCGGCTCTGTAAACTTTATGGTTTCATTCCTTCTTTTTGTTACCGTCAGGTTTTTAGCTACCAAGTCGTATTTTTTCTTGTTCAGCCCATCAAAGGTTTCCTCAAGGTTATTGCTCACCGATATTTCCAGTTCGAGTCCCATGTCGTCCGCAAGGTGTTGTAGTAGCTCATATTTGAACCCCATTGGCTTTCCCCGGTAAACGAAATAATTGGTGGAATTATAATCGACAATAGCTTTCAAACGGCCTGAATTCATGATGCGGGAAAGCTCGCTGTTTTTGAGAGAGACTTTTTCTTTTTTGTTTTCAGAGTCGGAACTACACGAAAAGAAAATAAGGATTGCGATGAATGATAAAATTTGGATGTAGATCTTTTTATTTCTCATGCAATAAATAAAAGTTGGCTAACTAAACTAATCGTAGAAGGTCCATGACACTCCAAGCCTGAACGTTCTGCGGAAAAACGGATAGTTCGGTGCGGTCCAGAATCCACTGTCAAGCATATCCGAAGCTGCGTTTAACCATTGAAAAAATAGCCGGGTACGTTTCAGTTTGAGGTTTACATGTGCATCTACAAACGGGAAGTTACCAATTTTTTCTTGATCTTGCCAATAGAATCTTCCCGTAGGAGCATCGTATCTATCAGCATAGAACTCGGTGTTGTAGCGAACGTCAGCGCCAATTTGGGTGTACAACACTTTCGATATGATTGTTTTATAGCTGATGCTCAAATATCCGCTAAAGTCTGGTAGATGCAGGTATTCCTCCTGATTTGCATTCTGCCATAAAATTTGACCTCTCAAAAGCCAGTGGTCAGATTCAATCGTTTTATTCAGATAAGCAGACAATACCAACATTTCTCGGCCACCTTGCTGTGGGGTGGCAACTGAATCGTTATAGATATAATTCCCAATTAAGGCATAGTTTGCTCCTAAAGTCAACTTGCGTTTTTGTGAGTGAATCTCACCTTTTATAATCATTTCGTTGATATTTTTGAAACGATTACTCCATTGATAGTGGTTCGAGTTAAAGCGTTGCTCGAAATAGTCAGGAGTAATTGTATTTAACTCTCCTGATACTTTCAAGCTGGTTGTGTCATTGCCGATTTTAATAGGCTTATAAATATATGCACTGAGCTCGGTTTGTCCTGAGCGATATCCTGTCAGGTAAAATTTCCCTTGTGCTCCCCATTTCCAAAATACCCCTTCCTCTCTGGATATTCCGCCGCCAACAAACGTGTTGCTGTGCTTGTGTTTTTGCAGTGTTGTATCTAAAGGCATTTTTATTCTGATCAGGTCGTGACCAACAAAAGCCCGCTTACTAAATGTGTATTTTCGATCTGGTGCTTCGTAAAATTTAAGTTGAAATAAATTGGTTAACCGATTATAACCGATTGTGTCGTTTGTCGCTGTTGAGTCAATATAAGTGTTTCGATAAAAATCCAGATTGGCTTCATCGTCTGTATATGTTTTTTGATTCCCAGAGTATTCTACCTGATAAAAGAATCCGGTACGGGGAATAAATTCATCGGTAATGAGACCAAGTGTATCTTCAACTTCCTTGTACTTCCCCAAGCGGTATTCACTGTTCCAAAAGAACGTGTTATTTCTGAGCGTATATTTGGCTTGATTCAAATTGACGATATAGTTATCGGTCTCATCATACTTGTTTAAATCAATATTGCCATCCGCTAAACCTCCATTTTCTTCATTTTTTAGCCGATTAAATATCAGGTTAAAATGAGAATTAAATTTGTCTGATTCATAACTGGAATAAAGAGCAATGGAATGATGTTTATTTTCCTGGTATTCATACTGCCCGGTAGCCTTTGATTGATCGTAAAAAAAAGTAGCGTTAAAATCTCTATTGATGTTTTGAGAATGAAAAGCGTTAAAGCGCGTTTCGTTCTGCGTGTTTTGATTCTCACTTTGGCTGTAATCTAAAATTGTATACGGGGTTGTGGTATTGAAATACCTGATGTCGTCTGGTAGCTTAGTATATAAATCAAAAGCCCGGTAAAAATAAAAATCCGAATCCCCTTCACGTTTGAAAAAGTTGTTGGATTGATAGGCTCCTCCAAAATTCCCGGTAAAGGTATTGCTTATACTTTTCTGAAATATTGGATTATAGTTATGAAAAAAATTAAGGGTTGTATCAACCTCCACTTCTTCGGTTGATGCCCCGTTATTTTTTAGTTTCCAGCTGTGTATGTGCGAAACGATCGGTTTATTCTTGTCATGCGGATCAGATTGAATGCTGTCATTTCTTCCATCGTCAGGGAGAGTGCTCTCTGCATTAAAGCCCCCAAAATTATTCAGGTTGCCCTGAGCAAAAAGCAGCGTAAATCCTCCGAGGACAATTAATATGGTTAACTGTATTTTTTGAAACATGCCGCGGCAAATATAGTTAAAAGTCAAAGTCCGATTGAATTTTAATTGTTAAAAAGGTACATTTTTGTGACGTCACAAGACATTCTCTACTTTTTTCATCTAAACTGTTGCTGAGTAACGCGAAATTTCAATGAAATGGTATCTGATTAATCATCTAAAGTATTCTGCATATTGCTTTTTTTGCAATATAAATTTATATTGTTACATTAAAAAAAAGAACTTTGCAAGTTGATAAGTAGTTCTTTCATAATCTAAAACTTGGATTGAAGTATGTTTTTATAAAAAAAACAGTGATCCCAATATATCATTTAATGAAAAAAAGACTGGAAAATCAAATACAGGAAATTGCTCAAATTATAAACCATATTGAAGATGGTGATATTGATGTGGATTCTTTAATGGGAATGGATGAATTGCTAGACTTGTTAAGCAGCAAGATAAAATCTACAAAGTTGGGAAACCCCTTGTATGGTGATGTAAAGCGCCATGAAGCAGAAAGACATGAGGCCATTTTTATTTTCGACTCTTCTTTTAAAGTATACAAGTACACGGGGATTTTTGATCACCTTTTTTACCCTGAGAAAAATGAAAAACTCGAAGTGACCGACTTACTGAAAATTGAGGATTCTGAATTGTTTTCGGAACAAGTTAAACGACTGATTGAAACCAGAAAAAATCAAGAGCTTGAGACGATCATTCATTCGGCACAAGAAATTCCTCTGTCTGCTACAATATGTTTGGAGCTTATTTCTGAAAAAGCGGGGGAGGAGTTGATCTTAGCAGGAGTTAATTTCGCGAACACTACATTGTCTGACATCAAAGATTACCAGCAGATTGTGATCGAAAATTTGCCGGGGATAGATGTCTATTTGTTTGATAAAGAGTATCGTTACGTGCTTGCTGGAGGAAGAGAGAAAGAACGTTTCGGATTAACAAATAGCTATTTCGCTGGGAAAACGCTTTTCGAGGCTTTTGATGAAAAAGTGAGTAAGCGACTATTCCCTTTTTACCATAAGGCTTTAAATGGGGAGATGGCTGACGGAGAAATACGCATTGAAGATCAGGTATACTACATTTGGGCGACTCCGGTTGGCAATTTTAATGATCAAGTAGTTGGTGGAACAGCTATTGTTCAGAATGTTACTAAAGATAAAGAGATTGAACTAAGGCTTAAGAAAGCTAAAAATGATGCTCAGGAAGCCGAAAAAGCGAAGTCAACTTTCCTGGCTAGCATGAGTCACGAAATTCGTACTCCACTGAACGCCATTGTTGGTTTTTCAGAACAGTTAAATAATACCCAGCTTAATAAGAAACAAGAAAAGTTTGTTCGCTTGATAAATGATTCTTCAGAGCATTTGCTTTCGCTGGTCAATGAAATTCTAGTCTTATTTAAGTTAGGAATGGGGAAGGTTTTTATTGATGAGATTCCCTTCAGTTTGACTCGAATATTGAATGTCATATACAATTCGTTTATCATTCGGGCTAATGAAAAAAGACTTCAATTTTTTATTTATATTGATCCTGAAATTCCGGAGACGATAGTTGGTGATCCATTTCGAATTCGACAGGTGATTATCAATTTGGTATCCAATGCTTTGAAGTATACCGACGAAGGTCGTGTCGACTTGCGTTGTTTGCTTCAGAAAGGTGGTCCCGATGAGGTTTGTGTTCGTTTTGAAGTGGAAGACACCGGAGTTGGAATTGCGGCAGATCTGTTACCCAGTATATTTGATGAATTTACGCAGTCTTCTTCTCAGCCGGATAAAAAAAGAAAAGGTGTTGGGTTGGGACTTACCATCTGTAAGAAGATGGTCGAACTGATGGATGGCAATATTCGAGTGAATAGTGAAGAAGGGAAAGGAAGTTTATTTCATTTCACCATTCCTTTTAAGAAAGCTACCGGAAAAGAAGCATTGGACAATGAAACACATTTCTTTTTAAAAGAAAATCTGTTGCAAGGAAAGAAAATATTATTTGCAGACGATGATGAGTATAATCTTTTACTTGCTGAAACGGTTTTGACTAACTGGGAAGCCGATTTTAAACTGGCAAGAAATGGAGAGGAAGCATTGGACAATTTGTTGGCAACTCGTTATGATATTATTTTGTTGGATATTCACATGCCAAAATTGACTGGAGTTGAGGTGATCCAAGAAGTTAGAAAAAATAAGTTGAACCCAAACTATAAAATCAAGGCTTTGGCTGTTACGGCAAATGTTGTTAAGAGCGATGTAAAAAGATATATGGACGAAGGGTTTGATGGGTATGTTTTAAAGCCTTTTAAAGAGCATGATTTGTACAACAAAATTTGCAATGTGTTGAAATTAGGATCATCGACCGGAGTGTTAGAAGAGCCGGAGGAAATGGTCGTTAAGCAAGAGACAGGAAACGAAGATCAACTGGATTTTGATACACACAATTTATGGGTTACTGCAAATGGCGACAAAATGTTTTTCAATAAAATGATTGATACTTTTTTGAAAAATACAACAGTGATGCTTGAAAATTTAGAATTAGCACTCAGCAAGGAAGATTGGAAGGCAGTGGGAGAAATTGCGCATAAAGGAATTCCTTCGTTTACGTATTTTAGTCTGGCACGGGTTGTTGAAAAACTAAAGCATTTAGAGGATTTGGCGCTGCGGTCAGAGGAATTCGATGATGTACCATCACTATGTAAAGATGTTGTACTTTTGGTGAATGAAGTGATAAAGCGAGCAGAAAATGCTAAATTGTAGCCGGATATCAATCGAATGAAATTAAAAATAAGAACTATCAAAAAGATATGGGAAATAAGATATTGATCATCGACGATGATACTTTTATTTGCGAGATACTAAAGAAACAGCTAGCCAGTGATGGATATACTACTGAAACGGCTTTCTCGGGGCAAAGCGGCATGGAGATTATCAAACGTGCAAAATTTGATTTAGTGCTGTGCGATTTCCGTTTGCCTGATACTGACGGCATGGAGTTGTTGCAAAAAATAAAAGCAGTGTCACCTTCAACCATTGTTATTATTATTACTGCTTATGCTGACGTACGACAAGCGGTGAAATTGATGAAAATGGGAGCTGAGGATTACATAACAAAACCTCTTCAACAGGAAGAAATTCGATCACTAATTGAAAAGAAATTAAAAGGGGAGTCGCCGAAAAAGAGAAAAGTACAAAGTCATATATATACAGACGGGGATTTTCTGATGGGAAAGAGTGAAAAGATGCGGTCCGTGATAAATCTTTCCAGGCGTGTTGCTCCAACGAATATGTCTGTGCTGATTCAAGGGGAAACAGGAACAGGAAAAGAATATGTTGCTCGTTTTATTCATCAGCACAGTAAGCGGGGAGACAAGCCGTTTGTTGCTCTCGACTGTGGTGCTATTCCCAAAGACTTAGCAAATAGTGAGCTTTTTGGTCATGTAAAAGGATCTTTTACCGGGGCTGTTCGTGATAAAGAAGGCGTTTTTCAACAAGCGAATGGCGGAACTCTATTTCTTGATGAAATTGGTAACCTTAGCTATGATATTCAGGTGCGACTCTTACGTGTTTTGCAGGAACGTACGGTGTTTCGGGTTGGTGAAAATAAAACGACAAAAGTTGATGTTCGTATTATTACAGCAACAAATGATGATTTGCTAGATGAAGTAAATCAGAGTACATTTCGCGAAGATTTATACCATCGGGTAAATGAATTTAAAATCAGTCTACCTCCGATGCGTGAGCGTACTAATGATATTCTGTTTTTTGCGAACAGCTTCCTTAAAGCGTCAAATGAAGAGCTTGGGTTAACGATCGAAGGATTTAGCCCGGATGTCGAAACTATTTTGCAACAATACGCTTGGCATGGGAATTTGCGGGAGTTGAAAAATGTGGTTAAGCGAGCAACCTTGATGGCATCCGAAAATCTGATCACAAAGGATTGCTTGCCACAGGAACTTGTTTATCCTTCTCATCAATCAGGGAATAATGGTGCTGTGGAGATTGGTGAGTCTAAATTGAAAGATGCATCATCAGAATTTGAAAAACAATTAATTATTCGAACTATTGAAGAAGCAGGCTTTAATAAGTCGAAAGCTGCTCGCCTCTTAAAAATTGACCGCAAAACACTTTATAACAAAATTAAACAATACGGAATTGAGATCTGATTTGTTCGTTTGATTAATGGAATGAATATTGGAGCATTTGAATTACAGGGCTTGTAACCAGTGAGGGGGACTAGTATGATACGAAAATCAAATGAACTAAAGAAAATTGCAATAGTAGACGGATCGTCCGATTTATTTCGTGTTGAAGAAGGGCGATTGAGAAAGGAAACCATCGAGAATCAAGTACAGTACTTTAAAAAAGCTGCCGGTTTACTAAACTATCTGCAAGGGCTTAAGCAAGATCGGTTAACCGATCAATTTCCTGATTATATTTTGGTTGATATTCAATTCAAGGATATGAACGCAGCCAGTTTTTTGGATAGTATAGAACAGATCTTGGGTAAAATGGAAGCGCCGGAAGTGTTTATTCTATCCAGTTCTGCAAGTAAGAAAAAGCGGGATTTGGCTATGCAATACCCATTTGTTAGTGCCTACTTGGAAAAACCGATTCCTGTTGATTTGTTGGAGTTGCTTATTTCCGGTAATGATGTGGACAATTCCCCTCATTGAAATGTAGACTTTGTTGCACACTTTCCCAGTTTCAAATAGTTGGATTTAAGTGAATATATTTTTTTTGTGTTTGAAACCTTTTTTTGAGCAGGCTTATTCTTGTGTCGCTGAGAAGTTTTATTGCTATCAAATGAGTTGTTCAAGCAGTGGGGGTATTTGTTGTTTGAATCTGCTGTCAGATAAGTGATATGAGGAGTTTGTAGTTCATTGGTTTTATTTTCTGATCTACTTGGTTTGTTCGATCGAATGTCCCCCACTAACTTTTTTATCTACTTTTCATTTTCCGAATTGAATTTACGGTATATCGGTCTATTTAATTCAGCCTTTCGTCAACCTGCTTTTTTGTGCGATTCCCTCCCATCTGATTTGAATGCAATTTTCCTCTGAAAACCCAGTGTTTGAAGTTTGTTAAGTAATCTCTACAATTTGTAGAACAAGCTCCACTGCAGGTTTTTTTGGCAATATGGTCAAGTTTGTTTATTGTCTTGAAAAGGAGTTGATTGTGGGCGTTTTGACGGGGATGTCCTTTTTTGGAACGCTTTTTTCAGTAATAGAAACAAACGTTAGATAATTGAAGGCATGAAAAGTTTAAAGAAGAGAATTGATAATATAAAGCTATACCAAGATTCTGATGAGTATAAAGCAAGAGTATTAAATACAATCCGAAGTGCTGATCGGCCATTGACATCCGAGAGGATGACAACAACACTTGACAATACAAGAAGTACGAGGACGTCTGAAAAAATAAAAACGTCCATTTAATATACATTCATAATTAAAGTATTAATCATAAAAATCAAATATCATGAGTAAAGGAACAAGTGCCCTTTTAGGGTTTGTAGCAGGTGCCGCAACAGGCGCCTTAGTTGGAGTTTTATTTGCACCAGAAAGAGGAGATAAAACAAGAAAAAAAATTCAAAAAAGTGTAAAAAGAGTTTCGGAAGATGTCACAGATACGATCGGTGAGAAAGTTGACAGCTTGAAAGACCAGGTTAGTGAAATGATTGATCAGGTAAAAGAGCGGACAAACGATGTCGAAGAGAAGATTAAAAAAGAAGCCAAAACCTCAACAGCCGGGAAATAACTGAACTTTCGAAACCTGTTAATTTATGAGTAAAAACCTATCAGATAATTTTAATGAACTGAGTGACGTATCAAAGAGATATGTGCAAGCTAGAATCGATTTAGTTAAGCTAACAGTTCTAAATAGAGCAACCGTAGTAACAACTTACTTACTCGGTAATTTTATTCTTTCGCTAGGCGGTGCGTTGATCTTGTTTTTTGGCCTCGCTGCGCTTGTCGTATGGTACGGGCAAACCTACCAAGATTATCTGACGGGTTTATTGCTTGCTATTGGAGTATTGGTTGTTCTCACTGTTTTATTTGCATTGCTAAAAAACAAGCTGCTTACGACTATTGTATTGAGGAAGTACTCATCTATGTTTTTTGACGAAGATGACGAGGAAGAGGAGGTCAAATTATGAGAGAGATAAGAAACATGGGGGAGTTGCGGTTAGAGCGCCAAAAAGTAAAATACAAGATTCGCTATTTGGAAGACGAATTGAAAGATCAATCGAACTTAACGGTTCATACCTTTAAAAAGTACGTGCGAAATATGGCGTTTGAAACGGGTATGAAAATCGTTCTTGGTCTATTTCTGCAAAAAAGAAAAAACCGAAAACAAAAAGAGAAGGAACAAGTATTAGATTCTTCTTGAAAAAAAGACAAAGCCCATTAAAGGTATCTGCTGATTTTGGGTGTAAAGATAGAAAAGCCATGAAAACAAATTTATTACTATTAGACACGCTGAAAAATATGGAGACCCTTATCACATCAGGGTTTGCATTGAGTAACCAATTAAAACGAAAACTAAAAATCGTTTATGTCCTAGATTTCGGCTGGATGAGAAGTGGAGAGTTTGTTGGCGTAGCCACCCCAGACTATCAACCGAATGTTGCGATCTCGGAAGCTCAGTTCCGTGTAGATTATGAAGCAGCTGAAGCAGAGATGAAAAAGACGGTGGCAGACTTGTTAAAGAAGATACCACAAAGTGTTCCGTATGAACTAGAAGTCGCAGAAATAAGTCGGTTGATGGTTGTTAATGACACCATTGAAAAAGAGAAGGACGTTATTCTGCTTATGAGTAACTACAATAGTTATTCGGGCTTTGTAACGGGAGCAATCAGCTATCCAAACATCATCGAAAAAGTTGACTGCCCGGTCATTATTGTGCCGGATGACACGTCTACTTTCAGTATGAGTAACTTTCTATATGCAACGGCACTGCATGCTGAAGACCTGAAAGCTATGCGTCATTTATCTGACATGGTCGAAGGAACCGAGAATAAAAATCTCACTATTTTCCACAATATGGAAACGACTGATTTTGATTCTATTCTTAAATGGAAAGGATTTAAGGATATGGCAAAAGGCAGTATTAAAAACTTTAGTCCGAGTTTCGTTCATTCGCACGAGAAAGATGTGAGCAAAGGCTTACAAAAACACCTGGAAGAGAACGAGCCGGATGTTTTGGTTATTATGAAAGAGGAGAAAGGCTTTTTTGAAGATTTATTCTCATCTTCAGAAACCCATTATGTTGTTACTCATTTCAATAAACCTGTATTGGTTTATCATGAGTCCAACTTTAAATAATTATTTATTCAAAATTAAAAACAATATATATTACCATGAAAACTAAAGAAAAAACATTTGTAAGATTAGGATTCAACAAAAAAGATACCTCAGAATTAATTGATCAAGTAAATATACTAATATCAAGTTATCATGTACACTATCAGAAATTAAGGAACTTTCACTGGAATGTTACCGGTAAAGATTTTTTTGATTTGCACGAGAAATTTGAGGAACTCTATAACTTTTCAAAAGTTAATATCGATGATTTGGCAGAGCGGGTGCGCGTATTTGGTGCATTTCCAACTGCTACCCTTCAGGAGTACCTGAATAATTCAAAAATAAAAGAACCGGAAGGAATCCAGAGTCCTGATGAAATGGTCGATCATCTTTTATCCGATTTTGAAATTTTGCTTTCGCAAATGATCAATGTTTTGGAAACAGCCAACGATATTGGTGACGTTTCAACAATCGACCTAGTCAACTCGATGGTAAAACAGACCGAAAAATACTATTGGATGTTTACGTCGTGGCTCGAAGAAAAATAATAAAACATAAAATAGTACGCTAAGCCGTTGATTTAATCAATGGCTTTTTTTTACGCCAATTTGTAATTTGGAGCGATTATAATTTGTATTTCACATGTTGCTTTTTTTTCAAACAATCACTTTAAAAGCTATTTTTGTCTTACTTCATATTTCAAGGAAGTTTTCAACCGTTCGCCATTAATTATTGACAAAATGGTGGAAATCTGAGGGTGTTTTGTTTTCTTTATATTTGTGACAAATTGCTATAAGTATGACTCCTAATTACGATGAAGGTTCGATAAGAACACTTGATTGGCAGGAACACATCCGGAAGCGCCCCGGAATGTATATCGGGAAACTTGGAGATGGAACTGCCTCTGATGATGGAATTTATGTCCTTTTAAAAGAGGTCATGGACAATTCAATTGATGAGTTCATGATGGGCTATGGGAAAAAAATTGAAGTGCGAGTTTCAAATGAACTCGTAAGTGTTCGTGATTTTGGAAGGGGTATTCCTCTTGGTAAGCTCTTGGATGTTGCTTCAAAGATGAATACCGGAGCAAAATATGATTCTAAAGTATTCAAAAAGTCAGTCGGGCTGAATGGAGTTGGTATTAAGGCTGTCAATGCGTTATCATCCGAGTTTACAATTAGAGCTTTTCGTGAAGGGCAGTTGAAAGAAATTATCTTTTCGCAAGGGAAAGTCGTTGAGGAAAAGGATTTGGGTAGCACCGATGAGCCTAACGGAACACAAGTTGAATTTGTACCCGATATCGATATTTTTAAGTCATACCGTTACCACAAAGACTATGTGGTAAATATGATGAAGAATTATTCTTTCCTGAATGCGGGTTTGTCGATCTATTATAATGGTGAACGCTTTCAGTCGAGAAATGGGCTGAAAGACCTGCTGGAAGAAAACCTTGATTCGGGGTCACTCTACCCGGTCATACACTTAAAAGGAGAAGATATTGAAGCTGCCATAACACACGGAAACCAATATGGAGAAGATTATTATTCGTTTGTAAATGGACAGCACACTTCGCAAGGAGGAACGCATTTGTTGGCTTTTCGCGAAGCTATTGTCAAAACAATTCGTGATTTTTATAGAAAAGATTTTGATCCATCAGATATCCGGGCGTCAATAATTGCAGCAATCAGCATTAAGGTTGAAGAGCCGGTCTTTGAGTCGCAGACTAAGACAAAGCTCGGATCGAAGGATATTGGTCCCGAAGGTCCCTCAGTTCGGCATCATGTAGTTACTTTTATTCAGAAAGAACTGGATAATTACTTGCACAAAAACCAAGAAGTTGCTGAGGTTCTACTAAAACGTATTCAAGAGTCGGAGCGGGAGCGAAAAGCTATTTCAGGAGTAAAAAAGTTAGCCAAACAAAGGGCGAAAAAGGCTAGTCTGCACAATAAAAAATTGCGCGATTGCCGTATTCACTACAATTCCAAAAGTGATAAAAAAGAAGACTCTTCTATTTTTATTACTGAGGGTGATTCAGCAAGTGGGTCGATCACAAAATCACGCGATGTAAATACACAGGCGGTTTTTAGTTTGAAGGGAAAGCCATTGAATACCTATGGCCTGACCAAAAAGGTGGTGTATGAAAATGAAGAGTTCAATTTATTACAGGCAGCCTTAAATATTGAGGAAAGCATGGAAGACTTACGATATAATCAGGTGATTATTGCAACCGATGCCGATGTAGATGGAATGCATATACGTTTACTATTAATCACTTTCTTTTTGCAGTTTTTTCCTGAGCTAGTGAAAAAAGGGCATTTATTTATTTTACAAACTCCGTTGTTTCGGGTTCGAAATAAGAAAAAGACATTTTACTGCTATAACGAGGAGGAACGGTTTAAAGCGATTCAAAAGGTAGGAGCAAGGCCTGAAATCACCAGATTCAAAGGACTTGGGGAGATCTCTCCGGACGAATTCAAAAATTTTATTGGCCCGGATATTCGACTGGAGCCAGTTCAAATGAAAAAGCACGAATCAGTTTCGCAAATGCTTGATTTTTATATGGGAAAGAATACTCCAGATCGGCAAGAGTTTATTATTGAAAATCTTTATGTTGAGAAAGATGAGTTGGCTTAGTTAGATAGCGAATTCGAAGTAGTAGAAGTTTTACTTATAATAAGATTGTTGTGGCAGAAGAAGAAAAAGATAGAGAAAATCAACAAGCTGAACAGGGTGATGGCATTACCTATTTGTCGGGTATGTATCAAGATTGGTTTCTTGATTATGCCTCTTATGTGATTCTGGAACGAGCTGTCCCTTATGTGAATGACGGGTTAAAACCGGTTCAGCGCAGGATTTTGCATGCCATGCGTGAAATGGATGATGGGCGATACAACAAAGTAGCCAATATTATTGGACAAACCATGCAGTATCACCCGCATGGCGATGCTTCTATTGGAGACGCATTGGTACAATTGGGACAAAAAGATTTACTGATTGATGCTCAGGGAAACTGGGGAAATATCCTTACCGGCGATGGTTCTGCAGCTCCACGGTATATTGAAGCTCGTCTGTCAAAATTCGCTTTGGAGGTGGCGTTTAATCCAAAAACAACCAATTGGAAATTGTCCTACGATGGACGTAATAAAGAGCCAATTACACTGCCAGTGAAGTTCCCGTTACTGTTGGCTCAGGGAGTTGAAGGTATTGCTGTTGGCTTGGCGTCGAAAATTCTTCCGCATAATTTCAACGAATTAATTGATGCCTCAATTGCTTACTTAAGAAAAGAAGAATTTGAATTGTACCCCGATTTCCCGACAGGAGGATCTGCTGATTTTTCGAGATACAACGATGGTTTGCGCGGTGGAGCAGTTAAGGTGCGCGCCAAAATTGAAAAGATTGATAATAGAACGTTGGCCATTACAGAGCTTCCTTTTGGAAAAACAACGACCACTTTAATTGATTCAATTATAAAAGCCAACGATAAAAGTAAAATTAAGGTTAAGCGAATTGATGATAATACCTCAGATCAAGTTGAAATACTGGTTCATTTAGGACCTGGAATTTCGTCCGACAAAACTATCGATGCATTATATGCTTTCACTGACTGCGAAGTATCGGTGTCGCCCAATGCATGCACGATTGAGAATGACAAGCCAATTTTTATTGGAGTTAGTGATATTCTGAAAAAAAATACAGACCAGACTTTACTTTTGTTGAAGTTAGAACTTGAGATCCGAAAAGGAGAGCTGGAGCAAGCGTGGCATTTTGCATCGCTGGAGAAGATTTTTATCGAGGAACGAATCTACAAGGACAAAGAATTTGAACAGTCTGAGAATATGGATGAAGCTGTTAATCATATCGATAAGCGGCTAGAGCCTTGGAAACCAAAATTGATGCGTGAAGTTACCCGTGAGGATATCCTTAAATTGATGGAAATTCGCATGGCGCGTATTCTGAAATTCAACACGGATAAAGCGAATAGTCATATTCAATCGATTGAAGAGGAGATTGAAGAGATTAATAAGAAGATAAAGAATATTGTTTCGTTTACCATCGAATATTTTGAGCACATCAAAGAAAAATACGGAAAGGACAAAGATCGAAAAACGGAGATTCGGAGCTTCGAGAATATTGTAGCCAGCAAGGTGGTTGTGGCGAATGAAAAGCTTTATTTTGATCGGGAGGAAGGATTTATTGGAATCAGCCTGCGAAAAGCAGAATATGTATGCGATTGCTCGGATATTGATGACGTTATCGTATTTCGGCGCGATGGAACTTATCTTATTACTAAGGTGTCTGAAAAGGCGTTTGTTGGAAAGAATATTCAACATATTGCCGTATTTAAAAAGAATGACAAGCGAACCATTTACAACGTGGTTTATCGAGATGGACGGCAGGGAACTTTCTATATGAAACGCTTTGCTGTTACCGGAATGACACGTGATAAAGAGTACGATTTGACCAAAGGTACAAAAGGATCGCGGATCTGGTATTTTAGCGCTAACCCCAATGGTGAGGCCGAGGTATTGAAAGTGACTCTCAAGCATAAGGCTCGACTTAAAAAACTGAATTTTGAGGTTGATTTTGGAGACTTGGCGATTAAAGGCCGGGGGGCGATGGGCAACATCCTTACGAAGAACGATGTTCATAAAATTAGCCTGAAAGAAAAGGGGGTTTCAACACTTGGTGGACGAAAAATCTGGTTCGATGCGGATGTGTTACGACTTAATTCAGATTCGAGGGGTAAATTTCTTGGAGAGTTTCAGGGTGACGATAAGATTTTGGTTCTCTATAAGAATGGAGAATATCAACTTTATAATTTCGACTTGTCTAATCACTTCGACGCGGATATACTTCAGATTGAGAAGTTTGATAGTCAAAAGGTTTTATCAGTTGTGTACTATGATGCCGATCAGGAATTTTATTACGTGAAGCGATTTGAGATTGATGAGATAATGGGACGTCGCATTAGTTTTATTGGTGATAATCCTGATAGTCGTTTGGTAAGTATTACTTGGGTGCATTACCCACGGTTGGAAATTGAATTTGGAGGAAAAAATGCTTCGCGCGAAAATGAAATCATTGAGGTATCTGAGTTTATTGGCATAAAATCGTACAAGGCAAGAGGTAAGCGACTGACCAATTATGAAGTTGAAAACATAAAAGAGATTGAACCTGTTATCAAGGATGAGGATGACAAACCTCAAGAAGAAGATCAGGAACAGTCTGAGGAAGATGTGCCTTTTGAGGTAAATCGTCCAAAGAAGGATGAGGATGAAGATGATAAGAACCAAATGTCGCTATTTTAATGAAAATATTTTTGATTGGATATATGGCCTCAGGGAAATCAACCATAGGCCGCAGGTTGTCGCAAGAGTTAGGTGTACCTTTTATCGATTTGGATAAATACATTGAGGAGAAGTACTTTAAAACCATTCCACAGATTTTTGAACAAGAGGGAGAAGATGCTTTTCGTAGGAAGGAGCAGACATCTTTAAAAGAAGTTGCCGAGTTTGAAAGTGCAGTAATTGCAACTGGAGGCGGGGCTCCCTGCTTTTTTGACAATATGGATGTGATGAATCAATCCGGGCTTTGTGTCTTTTTAGATGTTGATGCTGAAGAATTGGCCAGTCGTTTGATGCAGTCTAAAACCGAACGTCCGTTGATCAAAGGAAAATCACCGGATGAGTTGGTTGATTTTATTGAAAGCATGATGGCTAAACGGCGACCGTTTTATGAGAAAGCCAAATGTGTACTCAAAGGAAAAGATATTCAGGCCGAAGATGTTGTTGCTGAAATGGAAGGAGAAAAGTGAATAAGTTGGAGATTTGTGCATTGGCCTCGGGAAGTAATGGAAATTGCTACTACATCGGAAATGAAACCGAAGCCTTGCTGATTGACGCCGGCTTGTCGGCCAGACAGTTACAGGTACGTCTGGCAGAAAAGCAGATCGATCAATCGAAAATAAAAGCCGTTTTAATTACACATGAACATAGCGATCATTGTCGCGGAGCAAGGGTTTTGAGTAAACGACTTCATCTTCCGGTTTACCTCACTAAAAAAACATTTTTGGCGATGCGCAAAGCAGTTCGACCAGATACCCCGCGATGGTTCGAGCCAAATTTTGAATTCCAGCTGGGAGAGTTTGCTGTTTTCCCATTTACCAAACAACACGATGCCGCTGATGCCTGTTCGTTCAGGGTTTCTTATGCTGGGAAGCATGTTGGCGTAATGACTGATATTGGTGAGGCCTGCGAAAGAGTTAAAACAGAATTTGCTAAATGTCATGCCGTTTTTCTGGAAAGTAACTACGATGAAGAGATGCTAAAGAATGGTCGATATCCCTATCATCTCAAGCAGCGTGTTGCTTCGTCAGTTGGACATCTATCGAATGATCAGGCTTTTGTGCTTTTGAGGGAGTTTGCCGGTAATGAACTGCACACCATTCTTTTAAGCCATATTTCAGGAGAAAATAATACTCCTGAAAAAGCTTATAGTGTATTTGAGCCATTAAAGGAGCAGTACCTGATTGAGCTGACATCGCGGCATCGGGCAACAGAGATCCGCTCAGTATAAATTTGCTTTTTTTCAGAATGTATAATTCAAAAAGAATTGCCATCCTCTGAAGTCTAATGAACTGCTGCTTCTCGCAATCTCTACGGAATATCGTCCTTCCAGGCTCCAATGTTCAATGGGGTGAATCGAAACACCGGCTAAAAGACCAAGTGGCACTTTTTCTAAACTTCTTTCCTGTGCTGTATATAATTTATTTGTGTGGTTATATTTCAGCTCATGGTTAAGCCTAAAACCGATTTGTCCCCCGGAATAAATGGCTATTTGTTTGATTGGTTGGAACTGGATGAAAACGGGGATATCCAAATAACTGCCTTTGGCTTTCACTTCCCAGGAATCTCGATAAGGCTCTTCAAAGGCTTTCTTTACAAAGAGGAATTCAGTCTGGATGGATATAAATTTATATACTTTAAAATTCGAAGCTACTCCAAGCTGGTACTTCCCGATCGGGTCATCTATTTCAGAAGAGTAGAAATAGTTTGGGCCTAATTTAAATCCAAATGTACTCTTTTGTGCTGATAGTGATGTTGTTAAGAGTATTAATAGGAATATGCTAAGATATGTTTTCATGAAAAATAGTAATGGAGTAGTTTGACTCTGTTGCATTTCTAGGAGCTAGATTTTTACTTAGTCTAAAGGTAATTGAATTAAATTATTTCCTATGTATCATGAAGTAGTTTGTACCGATTATAAATAGTTGCTGTAACCTAGAGGTTGCTGTGTAAACCATAAAAAAAGCCTGACCGAAGCCAGGCTTTTAATAATACAAGTAGTGAAAATATCGTTAATTGAAGGAGCCGACTTAAATCAAGTACCCGCTCCAATCTCAGAATTAGTCTACTTTAGTAACGTTCGTTGCAATTGGACCTTTGTTTCCTTGTCCAACTTCAAATTCTACAGTCTCGTCTGTTTCCAGACCAGCGTAGGCATCAACTAAACCAGAACGGTGAACAAAGATGTCTTTGTTATCCTCGGTTAGGATAAATCCAAAACCTTTGGTTGCGTCATACCATTTTACAGTACCTTTCATAATCAACCTCCTTATTAGTAGTTTGATCTGAAATTGTTGTCTCTACGGCCACCACCGCCGTAACCGCCGTTACCACCGCCACGGCTGTTGCCGCCACGGAAGCCACCGCCACCACGATTGTTGTCTCTCTTTTTCTCGATAGACTCATTAACAACCATAGAACGTCCTTCGACTTCTGCGCCATTCAATTCTTCAATGGCTTTTTTAGCTTCGTCTGCGTCAGGCATTTCAACGAATCCGAAACCTTTACTTCTACCAGTGAATTTATCAGTGATCAATTTTACTGAGCTTAATTCACCATACTCCTCAAAAATCTCACGCATATCATCTTCAGTAATTGCGTAATTGAGGTTTCCTACAAAAATGTTCATAATAAAAAAATAAAATATGTGAGCGACAAATGTATACTATTTTTACTACTAAAAAAATTAATTGAGCAAAATAACCGAATAATTTATCTTTTTTCTTTGCCTTGAGAATCAATTAAAAAGACAAGGTTATGATTGTGTTAGCTCAATGTTTGTAATCGACTTTACAGTGTCGCGAAGGTTGTAATTTGATGCCATAACCTCACCGTACGCACCCGCTGAATGGATGGCAAGTAGATCGCCGCGTTTCGATCCCGGCAAGTCAATTCCTTTTGCAAAAACATCAGTGCTCTCACAAATCGGGCCCACAACATCATAAGTTTGATTTGGCAGCTTCGACGTAAGATTGCTAATTTTATGCTTTGCCTGATAAAGCATCGGGCGAATGAGTTCAGTCATTCCAGCATCTGTAATAAGAAATTTGACGTTTAGCCCTTCTTTGACATAGAGGACTTTAGTAATTAAATGTCCGCACTGTCCAACAACCGACCGGCCAAGTTCGACATGCAGTTCCTGATTTGGCTTTAATTGCAGGTGTGCGTTAAAAGCTTTGAAGTAGGCTCCAAAATCAGAGAATGGATTGGATGTTGGATTTTCGTAGTCAATACCCAAGCCTCCGCCAACATTAATGTGCTGCAGATTGAATCCGTGATCTTCGAACCACTTCGAAATTGTATTGATTTTCTGACTTAGCTCTTTAAATACGTTGATGTCGGTAATTTGTGAGCCAATATGAAAATGCAGTCCGGTAAGTTTGATGTGATTAAACGATGGGATCAATTTGCTGATTTTTTCAAAATCCCAATGGTTAACTCCAAACTTGTTTTCGTTTAAACCGGTGGTAATATATTTGTGTGTTTTTGGGTCAACGTTTGGATTGATGCGAATGGCTATTGGGGCAATCTTGCCCATTTTTCCTGCCAGTTCGTTGATGACTTCAATTTCAGGAATCGATTCGCAGTTGAAGCTGAAAATATCGTTTTGCAGAGCTGTTGTTATTTCCTTTTCGGTTTTTCCAACACCGGCAAACGCTATTTTAGAGCCAGGAACTCCATGAGCCCTGGCTTTTATAATTTCATTTCCACTAACACAATCAGCTCCTAAATTCTGCGAAAATATTGTTTCCAATACCTTGTCATTTGCATTGGCCTTTACCGCATAGTGAACATGATAGTCATACTTTTCGCTTTCGCTTTTAATTTTCGACAATGTTTTGTACAACAAGTCCAAGTCGTAATAGTAAAAAGGAGTCTCCAGCTTTTGAAACTGGCTGATTGTTTTTGGATCGATCATTCTAATTTTCCAACAGGTTATCACTAATAGCCTGAAGCGTTTCTTGCTTGTGGTTTGTTGAAACCAGTAAAGAAATATTGTGACGGCTTCCACCATATGAAATCATACGGATAGGGATACCTTCTAGTGCGTCAAATACCTTTGCTGCAAAACCACGTTCTTCGGCAATGATATCACCAACAATGCAAATGATGGTTTGGTTTTCATCAATTTGAACTTCACCATATTCTTTCAGTTCCTTAATAATGTCTTTCAGTTTTCGGGTGTTGTCAATGGTCAGTGAAACGGCAACCTCCGAAGTAGAAATCATGTCAATCGGTGTTTTGAAAAATTCAAAAATTTCAAAAACACTTTTCAGGAAGCCATAGGCCATCAACATTCGGTCCGACTTGATTTTTATGGCAGTGATACCATCTTTTGCAGCAACTGCCTTAATCCCGGTGCCGCTGGTTTCTGATGTGATTAGAGTTCCACTGTCTGTGGGGTTCATCGTATTTTTCAGACGAACCGGGATGTTGTGTAATTTAGCCGGAAGTACCGTTTGTGGGTGTAAGATTTTTGCTCCAAAATAAGCCAGCTCAGCTGTTTCATCAAATGAAAGCTGTTCAATCTTCTTGGTGTTATTAACATAGCGGGGGTCATTATTGTGAAATCCATCAATGTCAGTCCATATTTGTATTTCGTCGGCTTCAATCGCAGCACCAATCAATGAGGCTGTATAGTCTGAGCCCCCGCGTTGAAGGTTGTCGATCTCTTCTTTTTCGTTACGGCAAATAAAACCTTGGGTAATATAGTAATCCGCTTCACCAACCTCTTCCAGTACTTTTGCGATGTTGGTTTTTATCGCTTGTAAATCTGCTGCTTTTTCCTCGTCAATCCGCATAAAATCAAGTGCAGGTAGCAATTTAGTTTTATAGCCATTTTCAAGCATTAATTGGGAGAAGAAAGCGGTTGAGATTAACTCTCCCTGAGCGAGAATTGTTTGCTCTTTAATTGGGCCAAATACTCCGTTGGCTTGCTTACGTATCGTATCAAAACTCTTTTTAATAATTTTTAGTCCTTCTTGTTTTTGAGTGTCAGCTTTAAAAAGTTTGTCAACTACCTTCTTGTATTTGCTTTCAAGTTTGCCGATTTGCGAGCGGGCAACGTCTTTGTTTTTCTTGTACAGATAATCAGAAATTTCAACTAAAGCATTGGTTGTTCCTGACATGGCAGAAAGCACAACCAGCTTTTTCTCTCCATCGGTAATCAGTTTCATTACTGCATTCATATTTTCAACATTGCCAACTGAAGTACCACCGAATTTTAAAACTTTCATGTTTTGAGCTTTAATCTTTTAACGTATTTTTTCGAGGCACAAAGATGAAAATTTTTTGCTAATTTATAAAGCGATGCACCTTATTGGCGAATATTTATTCACTGTTTTTGAATTAATATTAATCAATGACTGATTGAATTGGATTTCGATGTATCTATTTAAGTTAAAAAGATGTGTGAGATCAATTGTTTAATCCTTAATATTCTATTTTAGAAATCACTGTCTTTCGAGGTGTTGTAAAATATCTTAATTATCTGTAAAATACTCGCTAATTTTGAAGTGAAAATATTTTGTGGATGTCCAAGTCTCTTCTCAAGAGATTCATGTGCAGCTAGGGGTGGATGCACGGACATCCACTTTTTTTGTCTATATGCTAATTGCCTTTTTTCTAGAAATTTCCAAAAATAGCATGCTTCTCCGAATTGAAATAAATCGTAGAGTAAATGTGAAATCCTTCGCGGTTCGTTAATAATTTCCGTTCCATGTAGAGCACCGGGTCGCCTGTTTTTATTTTTAAAAGCTGGCTTATTGTTCCTGTTGCCTTTATTGCTTTTAATTTCTGTGTTCCTCCTTTTACTTCAATTTGATAGCCTGTTCTTAAGGTGTCGAAAAGTGATTTGTTTTCGAAGGTCCGACTGGTAAAGCGTGGTAGATTGATGTTTGGAATGTGGTTGATGTCGTAAAAAACGGGTTGCTCATTCACAAAACGTAAACGTTCCATGTAGATGCAGCCAACATCTTTTTCAGCTTCGGCGAGGTCAAAATTGAAAGGCATTGGCCACGCTTTTATTTGTGGCTTCTGTATTATTTGTGTTTGCAGGTATTGTTTCCCAATGGCCGAAGAAGTTCCAGAGATGGACAATATTCCAATATCCTGCGGAGGTTTTTGTACAATACTACCCTTCCCTTGTTTTTTCTGAATAAATCCATCCTGAACTAAGGCTTCTAGCGCATGTCGAACCGTAGGTCGAGTCATACTGTGGACGGCACAAAGCTCATTCTCTGATGGGAGTAAACTTCCTTCTTTGTAAACTCCTGATACGATGTGTCGACGCAGAGTTTCGTACAATTTTTTGTATTGTGGTATTTTATTTTCTTCAGCCATGTGTTGCGTAATGATGATCAAAAGTAAGAAAAAATATTAAATTCCGATTACCAACTTGTAAATACAAGTTATAAAATGTAAGTTTACAACTTGATTCCTTAAATGTGTTGTGAGGTGTGGGTTTTAATGCTTTTTGTGGGGATCTGATTTTGATTAATGTATTAACAAGTGAAACTAGTATACTATGGCTATTCCGGTAATTATGCCTCGTCAGGGGCAATCTGTTGAGACTTGTATCATTGGAGAATGGTATAAGCAAGTCGGTGATCAGGTGAAGGCAGGCGATATGTTGTTTTCGTATGAAACCGACAAGGCTTCGTTTGAAGAAGAAGCTAAAGAAGATGGTGAACTATTGGCTATTTTTTATGAGGAAGGAGATGAAGTTCCCGTACTAATTAATGTTGCTGTTTTAGGAAAGAGTGGCGAAAGTGTTGACGAATTTCGTCCGAATGGTGATTCAGCTGAGGAATCTTCAGCTGAACAGGAAGAGGCTCCTGCTGCATCAACTGACACATCTTCGGCAAAAGAAGAAAAAACAGTTGTTTTGGATGAGAGACCTGAAGGCAAAATACGCATTTCTCCTCGTGCCAAAGTGATGGCTGAGAAAATGGGCGTACCATACGAGAAAGTAAAAGGATCAGGCCCCCATGGACGAATCATTGCTCAGGATGTTGAAGCTGCATCAGAGTCTGTTGCTCAATTAACTCCGCTGGCTCAGGAAAAGTCACAAGCTGAGAGTCTGGAACCTGCTAAAGAAACAACCGGCTTAGGTGGCCGTGCGAGCGCAGCCGACCTTATTTCATACAATCCGGTTTATGGGGATGACTTTGAAGTGAAGAAATTGACGAACATCCGTAAGTTAATTGCTAAATCAATGCATCAGTCGCTGCAGAATTCAGCTCAGTTAACACACCATATGAGTGCTGATGCCCGCCAAATTATGGCCTTGCGTAAAAGCTTTAAGAAAAAACTGGAAGCTGGCGAGGTATCTCAGAATATTACCATCAACGACTTGGTTTGTTTGGCAGTAATCAGAGCATTGAAAAAGTATCCGCAAGCGAATACACATTTTATTGGCGATAGTATGCGCTGGTTCAAAAAAGTGCATTTGGGACTGGCCGTTGATACTGAGCGCGGACTAATGGTTCCAGCTGTTAAAAATGCGGACGATTTATCAATCGAAGGTCTTTCCTCGCAGCTAAGCACTGTGGCTGGCAATTGTCGAAAAGGGAATATTGATCCCGAATTGTTGAAACCTGAAGCAGCAAGTTTTACGGTTTCCAATCTTGGTAATTATGGTGTTGAAATGTTTACACCGGTTATTAATCTTCCTCAAACCGCAATTTTAGGTGTTTGTACCATTGTTCCTCGGCCGAAAGATTTGGGTGATGGTGTATATGGTTTTGTTCCAATGATGGGGCTTTCTCTAACCTACGATCACCAGGCATTGGATGGTGGTGAAGCGACGCTGTTCTTAAGAGAGATCAAAACTCAAATAGAAAACCTAACAATCTAGTAAAGAATCAAGATATGAGAGCCGAGAGTCAAGACGCTTCATCTCGAAGTCGGGATTTTGTTTGTCTGGTATCTTGAGTCTTGAATCTAAAATCTAAAAAATGAGTAACAAGTTCGATATAGCAATCTTAGGCGGTGGTCCCGCCGGATATGTTGCAGCCGAGCGCGCCGGAGCAAAAGGAATGCGCGTAGTAATTTTTGACAAAAGAGCGTTGGGAGGAGTGTGTCTGAATGAAGGCTGCATTCCTACCAAAACGCTTTTGAACTCTGCCAAAGTGTTGGAGAATGCCCACGATGCCGGCAAGTACGGGATCAATGTAGGCTCCGATATTTCTATCGATTTCGGAAAGATCATGAAGCGCAAAGATAAGGTGGTCCGCAAACTGGTTTCCGGTGTTGGCGCGAAAATGAAGCACGTGAAGGCTGAAGTAGTGATGGCTGAAGCCGTTATTAAAGAAAAACGGGCTGAAGTGATTACATTAACGACTGATGGTAAGGAATATCAAGCCAGTCGTTTGCTGATCTGCACCGGCTCAGAAGCAGCAGTGCCGCCAATCCCCGGGTTAGATCAAAATGTAGTTACGACTAATCGTGAAATTCTTCAGCTAAAGAAATTACCCGAAAGTTTGGTGATTATTGGAGGCGGTGTTATCGGAACTGAGTTTGCCGATTTTTTCAACGCCATGGGAACAAAGGTAACCGTGATTGAAATGTTGCCCGAGATCCTGACCGGAGTGGATGAAGACATTGCAGCTTTTGTGCGCAAAGATTTCACCAAACGAGGAATTGACTATCATCTGAATGCAAAAGTAACAGAGCTGAGAGGTAAAGAAGTTATTTTTGAAAAAGCTGGTGAAGTATTTTCAATTACGGGTGAAGAAGTGCTGCTTTCTGTCGGACGAAAAGCGAATGTTGCTGGGATTGGTTTGGAAAATATTGGCGTGGAGCTGGCTCGGGGCGGTGTGAAAATTGACCAATATTGCAGGACGAATGTACCCAATGTTTATGCTGCAGGCGATGTAACCGGATTCTCCCTGTTAGCTCATACAGCTAGTCGCGAAGGCGAAGTAGCCATTAACCACATGTTTGGTCGTAGAGATGTAATGCGTTATAACGCCATTCCGGGAGTCGTTTACACCCATCCCGAAATTGCAGGCGTCGGCTTAACTGAATCAGCAGCCAAAGCGAAGGGCATTGAAGTGGAAACCCGTCAGCTGCCGATGGCTTATGCAGGGCGTTTTATTGCTGAAAATGAAGGCAAGGATGGATTCTGTAAAGTGATTGTCGGAAAAAAATATAAAGAGATCCTTGGGATTCACATGGTTGGAGGAGCCTGCTCCGAAATGATCTGGGGCGCCTGTGCATTAATTGAAGCTCAACTTCGCGTGCAGGATGTGGAGGAAATCGTTTTCCCCCACCCAACCGTAAGCGAAATCATCAAAGAAACTATTTTTCAATTCTAAAATCTGTTATCTGAAAATCTAATTATAATGCCAAAAGTACAATTTATTGATCCAAAAGATGTCCGGAAAGCTGGTGAAGTGACCTTCAACCCAATTCCTGTCAACCAATACAATAAAAGTATTGAAGAGGAAAAAGCCAATTTCTCGAAAGAAGATTTCCTTCGTATTTATCACGACATGGCTGTCATTCGTGAGTTTGAAACGATGTTGAATGAAATCAAAATCAAAAGTGAATATAATGGAGTCCCGTACAACCACCCGGGGCCGGCTCACTTGTCCATCGGACAGGAAGCGGCTGCCGTAGGTATGGCTTACACCTTGGGTGTTGAGGACTTTATTTTTGGGTCGCACCGCTCGCATGGCGAAATCCTGGCTAAAGGGTTATCGGCCATCCACAAACTGAGCGACGAACAGCTGACTGAGGTGATGGAAAATCACTTCGACGGGAAAACATTTGCTCCGGTGAAAGCCAATTTTAAAGGAACCACCAAGGAACTGGCTATTCGCTTCCTGATTTACGGAACGCTCGCTGAAATCTTTGCCCGCGAAACGGGTTTTAACCGCGGACTGGGTGGATCTATGCACGCTTTCTTTACGCCATTTGGAGTGTACCCAAACAATGCCATTGTAGGTGGTTCGGGAGATATTGCTGTTGGTGCAGCACTTTACAAGAAAGTAAACCGCAAAGACGGTATTGTGGTTGCTAACATTGGTGATGCCTCCATGGCTTGTGGCCCGGTATGGGAAGGGTTGACTTTTGCTTCGATGGATCAGTTTACCCAATTGTGGGAAGGCGATATGAAAGGTGGCCTGCCTTTGATCGTCAATGTAATGAACAACCAATACGGTATGGGCGGACAAACCTGTGGAGAAACCATGGGGTACGACATTGCTGCTCGTATTGGTGCTGGCGTGAACAGAGATCAGATGCATGCAGAGCGTGTAGATGGATACAATCCATTGGCTGTGATTGATGCGTACACGCGCAAGCGTGAAATATTGAAAGAAAAACGCGGACCGGTATTGCTGGATATTCTGACTTACCGTTTCAGCGGACACTCGCCATCCGATGCCTCTTCGTATCGTTCAAAAGAGGAAATTGAAGCCTGGCAAGCGGTTGACTCTATCATTTGGTTTGGGAAAGAACTGGTTGATGCCGGAATCGCCACCAAAGATGAACTGAGCAAGATCAATACAGGTAACACCGATTTGATGACCTGGGGATTGAAATTAGCAATCGACGAAAAGGTTTCACCGCTAATGGATATGGAGAAAAATCCTGAGTTGATTGGTGAGATGATGTTCTCCGATTCTCCGGCAGATAGTATGGAAGAAGGCCGTGAGGCAGAAGTGAACCATCCGTTGGAGGAAAACCCACGCGTGAAACAGTTGCAAAAGAAGGAGCGCTTTGCCTTTGATAAAGATGGCAAGCCATTCTCAAAAATTAAACAATATGGTTTGCGCGATGGTCTGTTCGAAGCCATTGCTGATCGTTTCTATAAAGATCCAACATTGATTGCTTATGGTGAGGAAAATCGCGACTGGGGTGGCGCTTTTGCCGTTTATCGTGGATTAACAGAGGCTTTGCCTTATCATCGTTTGTTCAACTCACCCATATCTGAGGCTTCTATTGTGGGTACAGCCATTGGGTATGCGATGTGTGGTGGTCGGGTGATTCCCGAGATCATGTACTGTGACTTCCTTGGTCGTGCTGGTGATGAGGTGTTTAACCAGTTACCAAAGTGGCAGGCTATGAGTGGTAACGTGATCAAAATGCCGGTCGTAATCCGCGTATCAGTAGGTTCGAAATACGGTGCACAGCACTCACAGGATTGGACAGCTTTACCAGCACACATTCCTGGATTGAAAGTTGTTTTCCCTGCCACGCCATACGACGCAAAAGGCTTAATGAACTCAGCACTTCAGGGAACCGACCCGGTTATTTTCTTCGAAAGTCAGCGCATTTACGATATTGGCGAGCAGTTCCACGAAGGTGGCGTGCCTGAAGGTTATTACGAAATTCCTTTTGGCGAGCCCGATGTGAAACGCGAAGGGAAAGATGTAACCATTTTGAGTATTGGTGCCACACTGTACCGCGTGTTGGAAGCGGCTGATAAGTTGCAGGAAAAATACGGTATGAGTGCTGAAATAATTGATGCCCGCTCATTGGTGCCATTTAATTATGAGCCGGTGATTGAATCGTTGAAGAAAACAGGCCGGATCGTTATTACAGGCGATGCGACTGCCCGCGGTTCGTTTATGAAGGAAATGGCTTCGACCATTACCGAGCTGGCATTCGATGAGCTGGATGCTCCTCCTGTGGTGGTTGGTTCGCGTAACTGGATTACACCAGCCTACGAGTTGGAAGATGCATTCTTCCCACAAGCCGAATGGATCATCGATGCCATTCATGAGAAAATTGTTCCGCTGAAAGGACACGTGGTGAAAAACAACTTCACCGAACCCGAACAAATTCGCAGGAACAAATTAGGCATATAATTTTTCTTTTTCCATCAAATCTAAAAAGTCTCATGCTCCTGACAGCATGAGACTTTTTGCTTTTAACCGTTCCAAGGTTATGTTTTTTGACTTGGTTCGTATTTCAACAAAACACTGCTTTGATTACGTGATAATCGAAGTTTTATTCAGGCTTGTTTAAAAGCAGAAGACTTCATATGAGTGTATAGATTTACCAGAGAAGAGAGATTCACTGCCAGTAAAGATGGTAGCGGGCGACAGAGAGCCGACGTCAAGGCTTTTCCGTTCTATTTGGGTAAACGAATTCTCCATATTTCGATTGAAGCTCTTCTAGGGTAAACGTATTTCTGCCATATTTAATAACTCTAGTTGAATCGGGGATGATAAGCTCAAATTCAAACAATTTCTTTTTTTCTTTCGAAAATGTTAGAAAAAAAGGTTTATCAAATACGAACAATTCCAAGGTGTCTCTATGTGCCTTTGTTTTCAGCTTCGATAAATTTCGAGCTGATTCAGTTCGAGAAACTTTAAGTTTATTGTTTTTTGAGTCGTATTTTAAAATTACACTAGTGTGATTTTTGCTTGTACATCCTGCTAATCCCAAAATGCACATCATGACAACAATTGCTAATTTCATGTTCATTTTAAATTATAGTTTCACCCAAGATGAGACAAAGTAGATCAAGAAATAGGGTCAGTATCCTTTGACAGTACATGAGCTTGGTTTCATATACGGCTTTTATAAGGAAACTTTCTGGTGAAAATCCTGCCCTGCCTGTAAGCAAAGGAGTTTCCAAAAGATTATTGCAACGAGTAACCGAACTTGCTTTTCGTTTAATTCAGATTTGGCATCGGACACAACAAAAAACTGCGCAAAATTGATAAAAGAGAAGTATAAGTCTTGGTTGAGCCGTTTTTTTAAGTAAGAAGCCGTTTTACTATCTTGGGGATATAAAGAGTCAGTAAATTCCTGACTCATGACGACATTGTGCGATTCAAAAAAACTGTCAAAAACCATATCTTGTTTTGTTATGGTAGGTCCGAACATAATAGCAGTATCAACCCCTACTGTTGGCCTATCGCTCCGTTTGAAATCTAATTTTTCATCTTTCTCTTCAATTACTTCACTATAAAAACGGTAATAATGCTGCCTGTCTCGAATGAAAAGCAATTGATTAATTTTATGTAACTTTTCAGTATCGATAGAGTCTAAAAAGCCTATTTTCTTATTGATGTTTATATGCTGATAATATTCAAAATAGTCATTCAAAAATGTTTCGTACAACTTAGCTTCATCTTCAATTTTGTAGTTGGTATGTAATGTTTCAGTGAAAAATTTGTACATCTGCTTAGGAAGAGACGTATCAACCCTATTATCGCTGGCTATAATGTTCATATTTCCATAAATACAGCATAGATAAGATATAAGTAATAGATGTTTCATGACAGTGATTTTACAATGTTCACCTTTGAATAATACAAGTTTAGTAAAATAAAATCAAGAAGAAGTGAGATTTTGTTCAATTTATTCCTGACAAACTGTTTTTTCGCCCCCGCTGCAGCGCGAATCTTTCTTGGATTGCACTTGGTTTGGTTGATATTCACTTTTTAACCCCTTTCTGAAGATATTTTCGCTGATTTTGTTATTTTCATCTTCCGAAATAAAATCGACAATCATGAATGAATTAGCAGTAGGCACACGAGTATCGCACCCCGTATATGGTGAAGGAATAATTGCCCGATCGCATTTGACGATTTATGAAATCTTTTTTGAGCGGGGCGGGAAATCTGAAATGAGTAAGTACAACGAAGACCTTAGGCTGAAGACCAAGTCAGATGAGCATTAATCTTAGCTATAGATCCATGGATAATATGGCCTCTGTTTATTATTGATTAATAGTCGGAGGATGTGTTTGGAGGCAGGTTGGCCGAGAAGTTACTGTTCAGGGATATTAAAAATTTTTTGGCTTCCAGTTTTATTGCCTTTACTGTTGGTGAGGGGATTTTTATCTGTTTACACACCAGTAATCTGGCATATTTTTTGGCTTTTTCAATATTGTCGCTTTGTTTATAGATTTTAAAAATTCGATATAGCGGCAGAAAGCGGCAAGGGATCATATTCGCTGCGCGGTCAAACTGTTGTATTGCTAATTCTGTTTCGCCTGTTTGCTCATAATTGTCGGCCAATAGCATTTGCAAGTCATAATCATTAAATTTTTTTTGACATACAACTAGTATTGCAGTGCTCCGGGCATATTGTTCCGCATAGTTGAGTTCGGCCCCATAGTTATACAGAAAGAAGGGGTGCTTTTTTAACAGCGAATTCCGGTATAGTTTTTCGTATTCAGGGAGCATTTCCTCCGTTTTCCCGTTTAGCGATTTCGTAGCTATTTCCTTCCATTTCATTTCTGACTGCACTTGTAGAAATACGTAAATGATTCCCAGTAATGAAGCGCTTGCCAATATTCCGTGCAAGCCTACGCTAACTATTGAATCGCCGATTGTGAATTTTTTTTTCAGGAAGTAAGAGCGATAGATAGAAGGCGAACATTAACCAACTCGATGGATATTGAAAAGGTTACGAAAAGCACGCGAGTACAAATAAAATCGAAAGTCCGCTAAATGCCAGGCTTTTAGGATTATCTTTTTGTCTGGTGCCTGTATAGATAATACCAGAAAAAAACGCCAATACAAGTAATAAGCCTCCCAGTCCAAATTCGACCGTTACTTTCAGAAACTCGTTAAACGGATGTTTCACATTATCGGCCAAAATTGACAGTCTTGAATTAGGATAGTTTTTGAAATATATGGCCTGATGATCCATGTATTTCGCTTGAAATGCCCTATAACCATGTCCTAGCAGTGGTTTGTCTTTGATCATTTCCCACGAAACCTGCCAGATTAATAGCCGGCCGTTTGCTGAATCTTTCTTTTGTTGATAAAGAAGGTAAGAACCTCCGAGCAGAGCAATGGCAATAGGGAGCAAAAACGGTAAAAATTAGTCTATTCTTTGAAAATTTTGTCCTTGTGAGCAGATAAAAAATCAAATAGAAAATCAATGTTTTCTTTCTTTGTATCTAGCTCTCGGATTTGAGAAAATTTTAACATGAATTCTATGGGTTGGTCGTTCTTTGTTATGTAAACATCCATGATTCCCCTATCGGAACTAAGGTATAGCTTAAAAGTCTCATTGAGTTTAAAGTTTAAAACCCATTGACCATTTCCGCTTCTTTGTTTTTTTTCGATAAGAGTAGCCTCATTGAATAACTGCTCTACTTTGCTCTCGCTATAATTACATTCGAAGTATTCCATATTATATCAAAATTTTACAATCCATAAGTCTGGACTAATTTTTTCTATTTTCCCCCGTAATTCGTTTTCAATATAATCTAATTCCATTTTATAGTAACCGTCCCTTATTAGGGGATTGTTTGGATCGTGTGACAAATAGATTGTATTGCCCTCACTTAATGCATCGTCAATAAATAGTTTATTCTTTGAAAATTTCGTCCTTGTGATTAAAGAGGAAGTCAATAATAAGATGAATGTTCTCAATGTTGGTTTTTAAAGAATTGCTAAAAACCTCAGCATTTCTAGATCGGATACTTAAATTCATGTTTGAAGCTGTAAGTACCTGAAACCCGATATATCCATATTCTGAATTAATATAGACGGTATAAGAACCAACTTTAAAAGTTAGTTGCCAGAAAAAATTGTTTTCTGGGCTTTTCTCTTCAATTAGAAATGCGTCTTTAAAACATTCTAAAAAGTAACTGTTTGCTTCTTGAGTATATTTATTATAGATTTTCATCGTTTATGGTATAAAAACTTTCCACAGATTATCGCCTACTTTAGTAAAAGTTGCTGCATATTCGGTTTGAAATCTATTTTTTTTACCTTTTCTTTCAATTACTTCACTATAGAAACGGTAATAATGCTGCCTGTCGCGAATGAAAAGCAATTGGTTAATTTTATGTAATTTTTCAGTATCGATAGAGTCTAAAAAGCCTATTTTTTTATTGATGGTTATATGCTGATAATATTCAAAATAGTCATTCAAAAATGTTTCGTACAACTTGGCTTCATCTTCAATTTTATAGTTGGTATGTAATATTTCAGTGAAAAAATTATACATCTGATTAGGAAGAGAAGCATCATCCCTATGGTTTCTGGCTATAGTGCTTATATTCCCATAAATACAAAACAGATAAGATATAAGTAATAGGCGTTTCATGACACTGATTTTATAATATTTACTTTTGAATAATACAAGTTTTTTAAAATAAAATCAAGAAGAAATGAAATTTTGTTCAGATTATTCCAGGCAAACTGTTTTTTCGCCTCCGCTGCAGCGCGAGTCTTTCTTGAATTGCGCTTGGTTTGGTTGATATTCACTTTTTACCCCCTTTCTGAAAATATTTTCGCTGATTTTGTTATTTTCATCTTCCGAAATAAAATCGACAATCATGAATGAATTAGCAGTAGGCACACGAGTATCGCACCCCGTATATGGTGAAGGAATAATTGCCCGATCGCATTTGACGATTTATGAAATCTTTTTTGAGCGGGGCGGGAAATCTGAAATGAGTAAGTATAATCCCGACTTGGATGTAGTTGAGGTACCAGCCGATTCCGAGCCAAGAACCGGACTTTCATTAGAAGAAATTGAAGAAGTGATCACCTTTGTGATGGACAAGTACCAGGGAATTACGCATACGGTAAAGATGGCCGAGAAATGGAAAGACGGCACGCTGGAAATGAAACCCGGCAATCCGGATTTACAGTCAAAAGAAATACCGATTGATGGCTTCTTTCACAAAATCGTGATGCTGCGCGATCGGCTTCGGGTGTTGGAACAAAATATCAACAGCCATTCGAAGTTGGATGATGAAGATAAGGTGCATTTGCAACAGTACATTACCCGGGCATATGGAAGTTTAACGACATTCAACGTGTTGTTTGCCGATAAAAATGATTACTTCAAGGGGCAAGGAAAGTAGTTCATTGATCGTGTTTTCTTGACATTGAAATCTGCTGATGCATTCCTGATATTTAGCACATAGCGGCTTTGGTGTTTGAGCAGGGAAGGTTCGTTTCGTTTTTTAGCAGAAAAGAAATGGGTTGGTATTTTTTTTATGATGCTGCTAGCACCGTCAGATGATCAATTTTTGTTAAATTGAAGGGTTATTCATCTGAATTAAAAAATCATGAACCAATTCAAACCCACTGAAAAACAAATCCAGCTTTTAAAAGCTATTCCTTCCAATCAGCTCAAGCGTCCTTCCATGCCGATTGCCGTCTACTTGCAGGAAGCCAATAACTTGTATGTGTGGAGTAAAAACGACTGGGCCGAATTGTTGGATATCGGCTTGTCTGCCGAATTGCTCGATACTTTTATCCTGCGTTTCGAGTTGTTGACCTATTTTCAGGGGAGATGGAGCAGCGAAAAACGTCAGTCTCCCATAGCGATGGGGGTATTTCAGGATAAACTGAAGGAAGGTAAGCACTTGTACAGTATGGTTACGCAAAGCTTTCGGTATGCCTTCCGCAAACATCTGAAGCTGCAGGAAGAGCTCCGGCAAATCGCCCGGAAAAGTCCGCATGCGGCACTGTACCAATCGTTGAATGATTTGGCTGTGCTTGGCAAAGTTCATCAGGATTTACTTCAATCCATCGGTTTTGACCTGTCAGCGCTGGATCAGGCACGGCGATTGAGCGACGAACTTCCCGGTTTAGATGCTGCAGCCCACCAACCTCAGAGTGATACAAAAGACCTGCGCGACAGGGCTTATGCCTACCTGAAGCAGGCGGTGGATGAACTGAGCACCTGTGGTCAGTACGTGTTTCGAAATGATGAGAACAAGCGCGCTGGCTACCGGAGTCAGTACCTGCGTCGGAAAGGCAGAGCTCAACAACAGTCCCGAAACAATGAAAAAAGAAGATGAAGAATAGTAAAAAACGATTGCAGAATAACTCTTCATTCTGATTTAGTATTCTGCATGGTATATTTTGTATTCTTCAAATCAAATTCAGCTACAGAGGCCACGAAAACCTGACAGGGCTTTCTTTTTTAGCTTCTGGTTTTTGTCGAATTAGAAAAAACCTTTTCTTACTCTTGCAAATTTTCACCTAAAAACTGCAACTTTACAACGATAAACAAATCAAGTTATGACTACACTCGCAGATTTTATACAAGGCCTACCGAAGATTGAACTTCATTTGCATATTGAAGGTACTCTGGAACCGGAGTTGCTTTTTAAGTTGGCCGAACGGAACAATATCCAACTGAAATACGATTCGGTGGATGAACTCAAACAGGCCTACAAGTTTTCAAATCTGCAGGAGTTTCTGGATTTGTATTACGAAGGAGCAAATGTATTGCGCGAAGAACAGGATTTTTACGATCTAACCTGGGCTTATCTTTTAAAATGCAAGGACGAGCACGTGGTGCGTACCGAAATCTTTTTCGATCCGCAAACGCATACCGACCGAGGCATTTTGTTTGCAACGGTTATCAACGGTATCAACCGGGCTTTGCAAGATGGTCGCGAAAAACTGGCAATTAGTAGCGAGTTGATTCTATGCTTTCTGCGACATCTGGATGAACAATCGGCTTTTAATACATTGAAGGAAGCGCTCGACTATAAAGATCTGATTGTGGGAGTAGGGCTGGATTCTTCGGAGAAGGGAAATCCGCCTTCGAAGTTCGAACGGGTGTTTGCCAAAGCACGCGAAGAAGGCTTTTTAACGGTTGCTCATGCGGGAGAAGAAGGCCCGGCCGCCAATGTAAAAGATTCAATCGATTTACTGAAGGTCTTCCGCATTGATCACGGCATTGCAGCAATAAATGATGAGTTCTTGATTGCCGACCTGGTGCAGAAACAAATTCCATTGACCGTCTGCCCCTTGTCCAATTTGGCGTTGAAGGCAGTCAACAATCTAAAAGATCATCCGCTTAAAAAACTCATGGATCATGGCGTATTGGTTACCATAAACTCAGACGATCCGGCGTATTTCGGCGGCTATATGAATGAAAATTTCCGGGCATCAGCCGAAGCATTGAATCTTAGCAAGGCCGATTTGTGCCAGTTGGTGCGCAATGCGGTGATGGCCAGCCTTCTTCCCGAACAGGAAAAGGAGCGACACTATCATGCTATAGAGCAGTATTGCTGCGAAAATGCCTGATCGATAAGCAACGCAGCTTAGTGTTTTTATTGTTGTAATTGTATGGTATCGCGATGCAGGATACCAAAGGATGCCTTTCGCTTGGAATCTTTCTTCATTTGTAGTACAATGAATAAACTATAGATGAAAACCTTATGAGTGAATCAATTTTTAGACAGTATCCAGAAGAACGCAAGCTTTTGTCCGAAGTGTTAGAGGTGAATGAAAATATACTTCCGGTGAATGGACACTTCCATACACCCTATTCGTTTAGCGCATTTTCCGAAATTATCCAGGTTTTTGAGATGGCTGAAGAAGAAGGAGTGAAGGTGTTGGGAATTAATGACTTTTACACAACTGATGGTTACGTCGAATTCAACAGGCAAGCCAAAAAGTTTAATATTTTCCCTTTATTCAATATTGAATTTATGGCTTTGCAAAAGGATTTGCAGGCTGAAGGAGTTCGGGTAAATGACCCCAACAATCCTGGAAGAACTTATTTTAGTGGTAAAGGATTGAAATACCCGGTTGAGATGAATGCCGAAATGCTTGAGCGTTTGTTGTCCGTTCAAGATGAGAGCAATCGTCAAACGGCAGAGATGATTGGGAAATTGAATGACTGGTTGAAAGAGTTGGGTGAAGATATAAGCTTTTCATTTGAGACGATGAGAGCAAAATATGCGAAAAACCTACTTCGTGAGCGTCACATTGCCAAAGCTCTGCGGGAAGCAATTGCTGACAAATACACTTCCGAAGAACAGCAAAAAGCAGTTTGGCAAAAAATATTTAGCGGGAAAGAGCCAAAGTCTGCGATGGATGATTTTGCAGGATTGGAAAACGAAATTCGTGGCAACCTGTTAAAATCCGGTGGAAAAGCATTTGTTCCTGAAGATGACAAAGCCTTTTTAAGTTTGGAACAGGTGATTGATTTAATTATACACGCTGGAGGAATACCTTGCTATCCGGTTTTACTCGATAATCCGAAGGGTGAGTTCACCGACTTTGAGGGTGACTATGAAAAGTTATACCAAAGCTTAGTGACTAAAAATGTCTATTCGTTGGAGTTAATTCCGGGAAGAAATAAACCAGAGATTTTAGAGCAGTTTGTCAACTTCTTTAACGATAAAGGATTTGTAATTACATTTGGTACCGAGCACAACACGCCTAAGTTGGATCCAATCACCATTTTGGGTGGCGATGGAAAAGAGCTCAGCCCTGCCATGAAAAAAATCGGTTACGAAGGAGCTTGTGTTGTCGCAGCACATCAGTATTTGGTAGCCAGCGATAAAGAAGGTTTTCTGGATGCAACCGGCAGCGCTAAATTGACCGAGCGTGATGAGTTTATAGCCTTGGGCCATGCAGTCATCAGTCACTTTGTGAAATAGAAAATGTTTGTAGTAATCTTGTGAGAGACGAATGGAAGAAGGAGGGTGGAAGCTCACGAAGATGTGCCACTTGGAATTTAAAACATGAATTTTGGAATTTAAAACAATTATGGAACAAGGAATAAAAAATCTTATTGAAGTATCTCAGTTTTATGGCAAACAGAAAGACTATGTGTTGGCCGGAGGTGGTAATACTTCATACAAAAACGATAAATATATTTGGATTAAAGCTAGTGGATTTGCATTGGCAACGATCGAAGAGAATGGCTTCGCCAAATTAGATCGTTCGATTTTGGCCGAAGTGCATACCAAACAATACTCTGACGATGTATTGAAACGGGAAGACGAAATTGTGAAAGACCTGATGAAAAGTCGGGTGGAGCCGGAAAAAGGACAGCGGCCATCGGTAGAAACTTCATTACATAACCTGATTGATTATTCGTTGGTTGTACATACCCATTCCACCAAAGTAAACGGCTTGATGTGCAGCAACCAAGCTGCCGAAAAAACAGCTGAGCTGTTTGGTGATGACGTGCTTTATATTGGTTACGAAGATCCGGGATACATCCTGTTTAAAGTAATTGAGAAAGAAATTCTCAAGTACCGCGAAGAAAAAGGAAAAGAGCCTGCCGTTATTTTCCTGCAAAACCACGGGGTGTTTGTTGGTGGAAACTCAATTGAGGAAATTCATGCGGCCTACAACGAAATTGATGCAAAACTGAATGCTGCTTATGGCGAAGAAGCTCAAAATGAAGTTTTGCCTGCCCTTTCAATTGCTGATGAAATTATTCCTGCTATTCGTATGATGGTTTCGGGCAATGGATTAAAAACAGTTCAGCTTGCAAACAGTACTATTCTTAATAAATACTTGCAAAAAGAGAATCGCCAAGCCATCTCATTACCATTTACTCCTGATGGTATTGTGTATGCCAATTCATCTTATTTGTATGTTGATTTTAAAGATGATATAGCGGCATTTTTAGCTGATGTAAAAGCCGGAATCGAAAAATACCAATCAGACAAAGGCAAATTACCAAAAGTTATTTTTGCTTCGGGCTTAGGAGTGATCGTAATGGCGGATCATGCTGAAGGAGCTGGTATTTTAGTCGATGTCGTGACTGATCACTGTCGTATCGCTCAGTTTGCTGATTCGTTTGGTGGACAGCATCCAATGAGCAAAGCACAAATCGAATTCATCGAGAGTTGGGAAGTGGAACAGTATCGCTCTAAAATATCCTTGGGAGCAACTGCCGGACGCGCTGATCGCAAAGTTATTATTGTAACTGGAGGCGCTCAGGGGTTTGGAGCCGGTATTGTAGAAGAATTGATGCAGCATGGTGCCAATGTGGTTATTGCTGACCTGAATACAGAAAAAGGCCAGGAATTCGCCGTTGAGCTAAATTCGGTTAAACGAAAAAACAAGGCGCTGTTTGTAAAAGCTGATGTTTCGAATGCAGACTCGGTAAAAAACTTGGTTTTTGAAACGGTTATTAATTTTGGCGGTCTGGATGCATTCATCAGTAATGCTGGTATTCTCCGTGCAGGTGGATTAGATGAAATGACTCCTGAAACATTTGAGTTGATGACTAAGGTGAATTACTCAGCCTATTTTATCTGTTCAAAATACGCATCGGCAGTGATGAAATTACAAAACAAATTTAAGGCAGACCATTTTGCTGACATCATCCAAATCAACTCAAAATCAGGATTGAAAGGAAGCAATAAAAACTTCGCCTATGCCGGAGGCAAGTTTGGTGGAATTGGCTTGACCCAATCTTTTGCGTTGGAATTAATGCCATCAAAAATAAAGGTAAATTCTATTTGTCCGGGCAACTTCTTTGACGGACCTTTGTGGGCTGATCCGGAAAACGGATTGTTCGTTCAATATTTAAGAGCCGGGAAAGTACCGGGAGCCAAAACCATTGAAGATGTGAAACATTTTTATGAGGCACAGGTTCCTGCCGGAAGAGGTTGTACACCTCTGGATGTGATGAGAGCCATCTTTTATGTGATGGAGCAAGAGTACGAAACCGGGCAGGCTGTTCCTGTAACCGGCGGACAAAATATGCTGAAATAGGGGATGTTTGTCCTTTTTGGAGGAGTCATCCTGAACTTGTTTCAGGATCTCTTTGCAGACAGATTCAGAAACAAGCTCGGAATAAAGGGTTATTGAAAAATGAAAAAATAAGACAATATGAAAACAAAAGCAGTTCGATTATATGGTAAAAAAAATTTGCGTTTGGAAGAGTTTGAACTTCCCGCAATCAAAGATGATGAGATTTTAGCCAAAGTAGTTTCCGACAGTATTTGTATGTCGTCGTACAAAGCAGCAACACAGGGAACTGATCACAAGCGTATTCCTGACGACGTAGCCGAAAAACCAATTCTAATTGGTCACGAGTTTGCTGGCGAAATTGTAGAAGTAGGGGCAAAATGGAAGGATAAATTCAAGCCTGGTCAAAAGTACTCAATTCAACCAGCTATCTATTACAAAGACGGTCCGGTTGGCGTGCTGAGTGCTCCAGGTTATTCATACCAGTTCATTGGTGGCGATGCGACTTATGTAATCATTCCTAAAGATGTGTTGGTTCAAGATTGCCTGTTGGCTTACGAAGGCCCTGGTTATTATCCGGCATCATTGGCTGAGCCATTGAGCTGTGTAATTGGTGCCATGCATGCCAATTATCATACCACTCCCGGATCGTACAAGCACGATATGGAAATTGTTGATGGTGGAAAAATGGCGATTCTGGCAGGAGTTGGCCCCATGGGATTGGCAGCGATCAATTATGTGATCATGCGTGAAGATCGTAAACCATCGTTAATGGTTGTAACCGATATTGATCAGGCACGTTTAGACAGGGCAGCAACTATCTATTCTCCTGAATGGGCAAAATCGAAAGGTATTGAGCTGGTTTACCTGAATACAAGTGGAGAAGATCCTGTTGGAAAATTACGTGGTTTAACCGGAGGAGAAGGCTATAACGACGTTTTTGTTTTTGCTCCGGTGCCTCCCGTAATTGAGCAAGGCGATGCGATTCTTTCAAACGATGGATGTTTGAACTTTTTTGCAGGTCCAAGTAAAACAGACTTCAGTGCCAAAATGAATTTCTACAACGTTCACTATGGTTCTACACATATCGTTGGTACGTCGGGTGGGAATAATGATGATATGGTAGAGTCGCTCGAAATGTTCGGAAAAGGACTGGATCCTGCCGGATTGGTAACCCATATTGGCGGCTTAAATGCGGTAATTGATACAACTCTTGACTTGCCAAATATTCCGGGAGGGAAAAAATTAATTTATACCCATAAGGAAATTCCGTTGACAGCTATTTCTGAATTTAAAGAAAAGGGAAAATCTGATCCTTTATTTGCGAAGTTGCATGAAATATGTGAGAATAATAACGAACTTTGGTCCGTAGAAGCCGAAGATTATCTTCTGGCAAATGCGAAAGATATTTAATTGAAAATTTAAAATAAACGAACTGACGCAGGATTATATTGATAGTTGAAAGCTCTCAATCAGTCTTGCGTTTTTTTGTTGTAAAAAGTAAAACGTTATGATTTACATGGCAGACACGGCTGATATTAAAGCCTTGAAGGAACTATACGATTTTTTCCCTCTTGAAGGAGTTACAACAAACCCGACCATTCTGAAACAATCGGGGATGAAACTTTCAGTTGCTATTGATGAGGTTTCGAAAATTGTAGGCGATGGTATGATGCATGTTCAGGTAATGAGCTCTACTTCTGAAGAGATTGTTAAAGAGGCGAAAAAATACAAAACGTATTTCGATTTAGGTGATAACTTTTATGCCAAAATTCCGGTTTTCCCGGAAGGGTTCAAAGCTATGCGTATTCTGAAAGATGCTGGAATAAAAGTAACAGCAACAGCAATTTTTACACAACAGCAGGCCTTGGTGGCAGCAAAAGCCGGAGCCGACTTTGTTGCTCCGTATGTTAGTCGCTTAGATAATATTTCGTCACACGGGATAGAAGTTGTACGTGATATTGCTAAAAATATGGACGAATACAAATTAGATACAAAAGTACTGGCAGCGAGCTTTAAAACAGTTGACCAGATTTACAGGGTCAGTATGAATGGTTCTCATTCGGCAACAATTAGTCCCGAGTTGTTGATGCAATTAATCAAACACCCCATGACTGATATTAGTATCGCTCAGTTTGAGAAAGATGGTGCAGATTTATATGACATTGAATTTTAGTTAACTCATATCTATAGAAGTAAAGAAAGAGAGAGCGTCAGATCTCTCCTTTTTTGTTTCTGGTAATATGATTCTGACACGCTCTCCTTTTCTTGCATGTCATGTTTTAACGTAAAATGAGGTCTACAACTTCCTATTCGCGGGAGGAATCAAACATATCGATATTTTTCGATAAGCTGTTTTACATCAGGTATGCATTGTTTAAAAGTGAAATAATATACTTTTGTTTGCTATACTAATCTTTAAACAAAAAAGAGCATGAAAAAATCAACTTTGCTGACTGTTGTTTTTTTGGGGTTAATGCAATCAGTATGGGCAGGTGGTATCTTAACAAATGCGAACCAAAGTGCGCAGTACATCAGGATGCTTTCACGAAATGCCTCAACTGATATTGATGCGGTTTACTTCAACCCGGCAGGACTGGTAAAGCTAAACGACGGCTGGCATTTTTCATTCAATAATCAAAGTATTTTTCAAACTCGGACGATTGAAAATATGTATCCGTTACTGAACGAATCTACTTATAACGGAGATGTTACCGTGCCTGTTTTTCCTTCTGTATTTGCAGTTTATAAAAAGGAGCGATTTGCTTTTTCTTTCGGATTCGGAGTTAATGGAGGGGGTGGAACGGCTGAGTATAAAACCGGTTTACCGTCATTCGAGATTCCATTTGCTCAACTTCCGGCGGCCTTGGGCCAACTTGGCATTGCAACTGATGGTTATTCCTCTGACTTGTATTTTGATGGTCGCTCGGTATTTTTAGGCGCACAGCTCAATGCCAGCTACACGTTTAGTGAGGTTTTTAGCGGAGCGATAGGGTTGCGGGTGATTAGTGCAAAAAATACTTACGACGGACATATCAAACAAATTAGCTTAATTGTGGGATCTCAGCCTGTTTTAGCTACCGACCTGTTTAATCAGCTAGCTACTGGTGCAAGTGCTGCAGCAGCACAACTTGGAGAGTACCCTGCCAGTGCTACAATGCCTGATGAAACTGCTGCTGCCTATGGTTTTCAAAGTGGAACAACCTTTGGCGAAGCAGCACAGACAATGAGCGTGAAAGCAGCTACTGCTAGCGCTTATGCTTCGCAAATGGGTGATAAGTATGAAAGCTTGGATCAGAAAGGAACCGGATTTACTCCAATAATCGGTTTAAATATTAAGCCCAATGAGAAGCTGAACATGGGGTTTCGGTACGAATTTAAAACCGTATTGAAAATGACCAATCATACTGAAAAGGATGACTTGAATGTATATCCCGATGGTGCTGAATTTCGAAACGATATTCCGGCAATTTTTACGGCAGGGGTTGACTATCAGTTGCTGGATAATTTTAAACTATCCGGATCGTTCAGTAATTATTTTGATAAAGCTGCAGATTGGTCAGGAAAGGAAAATGATATTGAGAAAAATTACTATGAGTTGGCCGGAGGTTTGGAGCTTCAACTCAACGAGGTAACCACAATCAGTGCCGGGTTAATGCATTCTGAAACCGGTGTAGGGCGAGGGTATCAGACTGATATCAGCTATAGCTTGAGCTCTAACTCAGTTGGGTTGGGAGCAAAGTTTAAAGTAAGTGATGCTTTTGATATGGATCTGGGTGTGCTTAACACGGTATACGAAAATGGTTATAAGGAAATTGAATATGAGGGAGTAGGAACTTACAAAGAGTTGTATGATAAGTCGAACCTAGCCTTTTCAATTGGGTTAACCTATCATCTTTTAAAATGATAAATTGATGCTAAATAGTGAAGGGCCTCTGCGGAGGTCTTTTTTTTGCTAATAAATTATTGATAATTTTGAACTCTTACAACTGAAAACTTTAGAATAACGCATGATGAAGAAATGGACATTTTTTATAGGCCTTATGTTGCCATTACTATCTTTGGGTCAGTCGGTTAGTCAGAATAGTCTGGGTGAAATCAGGTCGTCGTTTGTTAAAAACAACTATACCACTGGAATGCAAAACGCATTATCGGCAAATCCAATTACCCAATTAGCCTGGAGTCGTGAAAATGAAGGTTCGACTGATCATTATTTCACCTACCGGGTTGATGTCTCGGGAGTAACCAACCAAAAAAAATCAGGTCGTTGCTGGCTGTTTACTTCGCTGAATGTTTTTCGTCCAATGGCGATATCTCATTTTAAAGTTAGCTCCTTTGAGTTCTCTGAGAATTACCTCTATTTCTGGGATTTGTTCGAGAAAGCCAATTTATTTTTGAATAATATAGTGGCGACTGCCCACCGGGAGATTGATGATGAGAAAGTGCGTTGGTACTTTCGTTCGCCGGTTGACGATGGCGGACAGTGGATCAATTTTGTAAACTTGGCCAATAAGTATGGCATGGTTCCTCGCGAAGCGATGGAAGAAACCTACTCAAGCGAGAATACAGCCTGGATGACAAAATTACTAAAGCGTAAGTTGCGCGAGCAGGCATTGGAACTTCGCGAGTTGAAAAGCTCCGGTGAAAACAAGCAAGCCATTGAAGATCGAAAAGTAGAAATGCTCTCAGTTATTTACCGGATGTTGGCTCTCAATTTGGGCGAACCTCCTGTAACTTTCAACTATCGCTACAAAAACAAATATGGGGACCTTGTTGAAGCGGGTAATTTTACGCCAAAATCGTTTATGAACGAAGTGCTTGGAGAAGTTAAACTCAACGATTATGTGATGTTGATGAACGATCCGACTCGTCCGTTTTGGAAGCACTTTGAGATTGAAAATTACCGTAATGTTGAGGAAGGTGAAAACTGGCACTATGTGAATTTGCCAAATGATGTGATTAAGGTATTCTGCATCGAATCAATCAAGAACAATCAAGCCATGTATGCCTCATGCGATGTGGGCAAACAGTTACGTCGAGATTTTGGAGTGCTGGACGTTGATAATTTTAACTACGAAGCGGTTTACAATGTTCCGTTCAATATGACAAAAGCAGAGCGAATTCAAAGTCGCGAAAGTGGTTCGAGTCATGGAATGGCACTGATAGCTGTTGAAGTAGATGAAGATGAGCAACCGCTGAAATGGCAATTTGAAAACAGCTGGGGTGAAAAAACGGGAGAAAAAGGCTACCTCACTTTTACCGATGAGTGGTTTAACGAATACATGTTCCGAATTGTGGTGCATAAAGATTTTGTTAGCGAAAAAGTATTGGATATTTATGGTGAAAAAGCGGAAATGCTTCCGCCATGGGATCCGATGTTTTAAGTAGAAACGATACAAATGAAAACGGGCAGCTTTTAAGCTGCCCGTTTTGTCTGGATTAAATTAGAACGTGTGGGGTGAAAATGATACCGTTTCAATATTAAAAGTTGTCATCGGGGTAGCCGTTCGTTCCGCGAAAATCAATGAGCCATTCGGTGATGTCGTCAGAGGCGCTGGTTTTATTTTTTTGGTAAACATCACCGCGTTGTTGCAGCAAATGTCTTATTAAAATATTGTCTCCGGCAGTGGCCGTGTAGATGGCATACACCTCAACTCCGGCATCAGCCATCACTGATTTTTGTTCGGTTAAATCTCCATACCTTGCTTGTTTCGCAAGCTTTGTCATTTCTTTGATGTCACTTCTATCCAATTGGGCAAGCCTGATTTCTGCTTTCGAAAGATTACTTTCAAAAGCACTTGTGCTAATTTCGTTATTTTCAGGCCACATCCAATCATCTGGTTTCTCATAGTCGTAAACATTACCCTCCTGATCGATAATGAATCCGTTATGCTGAAATCCCCAGGCATGGTTCACATATTCAAATTGAAAAAAGACAACAATATCATCGTCAACTCTCACATCATCATGAATGCATGCCATCGAAGTCAGAAAAGGTAACGCCAGCAATAATACCTGTAATTTATTCATACCTGTAATTTAAGTTGAAATGAAAATATTCGTCGTTATACTCATTTGCTGAAAAGCTGATTGTCATCTGGCTGTCTTCACTATTTCGTAATCGGCTGATGTCAAAGGCTAAGGTGTCTGTAAGCCAGGCTTCGCATAGATCGCCATTAGCATTGTGTTTGAGTTCAAATGTAGGCGGCGGAAGTGGAGGTGTGCCACACGAAGGATGAATTCGAGCCAGATTGAACTCGTGCTCAGCGCAACCACCACTATAACTTAAGTTGACAATGAGTAAGTCGCCTTCAATCAGCACTTCATTGATTGTAACCGGATCGTTCTCCAAACTGTCGAAATTATTAACGTACAGATCGATATACTCTTCGGTTTCTGACGGGGAGATACTTTTGTATTTCAGCCCATCAGTCGGGTCTTCCTGTTTTTCGCAACTCATAAAGAAGGCCAGAATGGCGATATAAATTAACTTATTCATCGAGTAGTGGATTATTAACTTTTCCCATAAATAAAATAGCGTTTGTATCTTTTTCGCGGATAGCGAAAACAAAAGGTCGATTAACATCAAAAACGGGCTCCGGACCTGCCGAAGTCACTTCAAATGTCACTCCTGTAACAGCTGTGGCCTCTGTTCCTTCTTCGTCAACTTTAATATAACTTTTATGTTTTACTTCCGAAATATATAAATCTGGAATATCCGAAATACCAGAGAAGTCAGAAAGAGAAGCGATGAACGCATCATTCATGCCTAACGCTTTCAGGTTGTCAACTAAGCTATTTGCGTATGCAAATTCAAACTTTGGCAAGTAGACTTTTAAATTACGTTCGTGCAAGTTCTCAAGCAAATTGTTCAAATTAGACTGATTCATTTCTGCAATGACATCATTGGTCGAATATTCTTCGGTCGGTAAAAGGATGAGCATGCTGTATTTCTCTCCACCATATGGTAACTCCAGTAATTGAAATTGGCTCGTTCCTGTATAGTTTAATGTTGTCTCATCCAGCATCATCGTTGGAACCTGTAATTCGTTTCCATTTTCAGTATAAAAGGCACGGTCTGCTGTATTGTCTTTCTCAAACTGGGAGGTCCACTGACCTTTAAAATAAATGGCATTCATCAAAAATATTGCATCAGTGGGAGAAACCTGATCGATTATTTTTTCAATCTTATTGTTGGTTTTATTTTTTACCCAACCATTTACCCGGTCGAGTGTGGATAATGAATTGTTAAAATCCAATTTATCAACCTCGGCATCGTAATACGTTTGGTTAGTTGAAATAAAATCAGATTTTATGTTAAAATTTTGATCGTAAAAAATAGCGTTGGCAATCGATATTTTAACTTGCGGATCATGATCAGCTAAGGCTTTTACGAGACTTTGATAAGCTTTGTTTATTTGGTCGGGTGAAAAACCCGATTTGTGCAACATGGTTTCCATTTGGCTTTTGGTGTCGCCGTCGGCTCCATTGTATACCATGGCCAGTGCAAGCGAAATACTCAAGGGTGAAATCATCAGGTTTTTGCCTTCATCCAATTCGGTATTGACCTCTTTAAACAGGTCAAGCCCAAAAGCATTGTCGGCTTCAATCAGCTTTTCCGATTTCAAATCCAAGTCAATATTGGTCACGTCTTCATCTTCAACAACAATCGAATCTGAGTCGGAGCACGACTTGAGAAGTGGTGATATTAATAATAAGCTGCAAATAAAAATAAGATGTTTCATCGTTCTAATGATTTATTCGAAGTGATTTATGCTAAAATAGACTGACGATGCCTGGAAAAGGTTGCGTTCGAGTTTTAAAAAATAGTTGACGAACTACGCAACCTTTCGGTGGTTTCCCCCATCACCATACTGAAATCACCCATTTTGACTTTTGTCAAAGTAAATTAATTAGAGCGGATTGCGGAATTAATTGCAAACTATGCGGGCATTCTGTTAATTTTGATCTTAATCAATTGATAGTGTTTTGAAAGATCTCAAGCAGATTATTATCGATAGTGCTGCTGGTAAAACGAAGGCACAGGCCAGATTGTACCAGTATCTGGCCCCAAAAATGTTTGGGGTGTGTCTGCGGTATTCGAAAGATGAGACTGAAGCAGAAGATAATTTGCAGGATGGTTTTTTAAAGGTCTTTGAAAAAATTGGTTCATTCAGGCACGAGGGTGCGTTTGAAGGTTGGGTGCGACGAATAATGGTTAATGTTGCCTTAGAACGCTACCGAAAAAATCATTTGATGCACCCGGTTGAAGACATGGGGATTTATGATGAGCCTGAACTAAATGATAATATCATTGCTGAATTGTCAGCAAAGGATTTACTAAAGATTATTAATGAATTGCCGCCACGTTATCGAATGGTATTCAACCTATATGTTATTGAAGGCATGAATCATCAGGAGATAGCAGATGAAATGAAAATTTCGGTGGGAACATCTAAGTCGAATTTGGCGCGTGCCAGAGGAATATTGAGGGATAAAGTGGTGAAGGTTTTTGGAGAAACAGAAAATAATTATTCTGCATGAAAAAGAATAATGATCAATTGGATGAGTTGTTCCGTTCGAAATTAGAGAATTTTGAACAAGAGCCGCCTTCGTATGTTTGGAATCGGATTCAGGAGCAGCAGGCGGGGGCGAAACGACGCACTATTTTGGGTTACTTAAAAGGAGTAGGAATTGCAGCAGCTGTTTTATTAGCCTTTTTGTTAGGTTGGCAGTTGCAGCATCCGCATGAAACAGATGTTCCGATTTTAACAGAGCAAAATGAGGCGGTTGAAAAACCATTGTCCAAACCGCTTAACAAGGCGAAAGAAATTGTTGGAGATGAATCGACAGATGAATTGAACGATGTGAATGATCCGGTTTTAAGTCAGGAGGCACCGATTTTTGCAGAGTCCGACCAGAAAAACAATCAGACTTATCTCGTAAGCAACGAAGAAGCAAGCGTAGATACCGCAGCGAGTTATGCCGTATTAGTTGAAGCCCCGAAGCACGAAGGACAAATTGCAAAATCAGAAAATAGGAAACAGGAAATGAAATCATTTAGCTTGCTCCGGTTAATCGGAGTAGAGCTAGATGATTTGTTTAAGAAACCGACTCAATTAGCTGAGGCAAATAGAAATTCGCAAGCTGAGTCGCTGTTAAGCCGGGTGGAGCTTTCCATGATTGAGGAAAATGCGCGCTTACTGGCAGCAAACAAACAGAATATAGAGTCAGCAGGTTGGCAGGTTGGAGCTATGTTAACACCGGGTTTTGCTGTTCGTCAGAGTTCGCAAAGTAAAGAGTATGCCAGCGCAATGACCTATGACAATTCAAGTGAAGATTTAAACGTAGGAGGTGGGATTTCAGTTGAGTACAAAACCAATAAGCGATGGAGTGTGCAGAGTGGGGTTTTCTATAGTAAACTCGAACAAACTTCTTCCAATCAGGCTTATCGCTCATCTGATTTGTCTTATTCTCTGGCGTCTCCGGTCGAAGGAGATCAAAATTTAGTTGATGATGTAGGATTTTTCAATACGGCTGTTGCAGTTCGCTCAGGAGAAGTAACGATGAACACTTCTGCAGGGGTTATTGCAATAGAAAACCTTCCAACTAATGCTAAGCTTAGTAATGGCTTTGAATCAACTGATTCAAATCGTAATATATTGCTTACTGAGACTGAGTTTGAGCAAGATTTTGAGTATATTGAGATTCCGCTAACCTTTCGCTATCAGCTTGTTGATGCTGTTTTTAAAATGCAGTTGTTGGGAGGTTTCAATACAAGTGTGTTAATCGGAAATGAAGCTTATGCCAATAGTCAAGATGGGCGACAGCGAATTGGAGAAACAAGAGATATGAATACGGTTAATTACAGCACCAGTTTCGGACTGGGTTTTGGCTACGGAATTACCGATAAAATAAGTGTCCGAATTGAGCCGCAGATAAAGCATTTTTTAGGATCGTTAAATAGTAATTCTTCTGTCGATTATAAGCCCTATACGGTTGGTGTTTTTACCGGCTTAACCTACGAGTTTTAATGTGTGATGTTCAAGAGAAATGTGCTAAAAAATAAAGCGAGCATTCGAATTCGAATGCTCACTTTATTTTGCATAATTTCTATGGAGTATTTCTACTTTCTACTACTGTCTGAAGACTTTGTTAATCAAGTGGATTATACCATTTGTTGCCTGCACGTTCGGTGTTCTAACCTTTGCATCGTCAATCATAACTCCATTGCTTAGGCCAACCGTGATTTAGGCTCCGTTCAAGGTGTACAATCCCACCTGAAAGATCCGATGAATGTATGCGTCCTTCAACAACATGGTACAGTAAAATTGCGGTGAGGTCTGCGACAGGAATGTCGTCCAAACTGGTTACGTCCGCTCCAAGGTCGTCTAGCAGATCGAGAAATTCGCCAGCTCTTCAGCACGGGGAAAGCCGAGGGTGCGATACACAGCCGCCGGAACATCGTTGTAAGCTACAGGTTTTCCTAAAAGTTTGGAGAAACCATCAGCCATTTCCAGACCTGTTAAACGCTGCCCTGAAATCCCCACCGATTGGTTTCTAAATCGGTCTCCTGCCTTGAAAATACCATAAGCACATTTACCAATGTCCTCAGCAGCAATGCCAGGTAACTTTTTATCTCCCATAGGAAAGGTAATGGCTAATTTCCCGTCCTGACCTTTTTGTGGCCCGATTCCAAAATAAATGAAATTGTCCCAATAAGAAGAAGTATACAGCAAGGTGTATGGAGTGCCGCTCTTCTCAAAATATGAATTGGATTCTCCCTTAGCATCAAAATGTGGAACCTTATATAGATCCATTAAGGTAGGCATGCGGTCGTCGTCCAATGAAACCCATTTTCGGGTGTCTTCAACGGTTGACCAAATAACTTGCTTAAATCCCTCTTGGGTTGCTGCTTCGGCCATATTTTTTGCATGAATCTTTTCCTTTTCAAGTGAAGAAATCCCCCCAAGGTGGTACAGTATGCGCCATATGCACCTTCAAATGCTTTTGTAAGGCTTCTAATATTATTAACATCAGCCTCGATAACCTCAGCGCCAAGTTCAGCTAATTCTTTTGCTTTGTCCGATTTGGCATTTCGAGTAATTGCGCGGATTTTTAATTGGGCATCTGGATCATTTAATACTGCTTTTACAAGTCCACCGCCTTGAGAGCCGGTTGCCCCAACCGGCTGCGATTATCTTTTGAATAGCCATGAGTATATGTGTTAGTTTTAATTATTTACCATATAGTAAGTTGATCTAAAAAAATACGAAAAGGAAATATAGGAAGATATAAAGGTGTGTTAATGTGTCGGCACTCTGCTGATTTTGCTGAGAATATTTTGGAATACTGCATGAGTGATACACTTATTTTTATATTACTGAATAGCTACGATAACTTTAAATAGGGATTAGCTGTTATCTTTGTGATTGCTATCTCAAAATAATATGGATCATGGTGAATACAAACGAAATTGAAAATATAGAACTTAGTTTTCTACAACTGAAAGATTATCAGGAGTTAAAAAAGGCTTTGATAGAGTCTTACCCGGAAATGCCGGACTCCTATTGGTTGCGTCCGCAGTTGAAAACATTAATTAACCTGTTTCCTGAAGGTCAGGTGGTGATCCGTGTGAACGGTCAGATTGCTGGTTGTGCATTTTCTATTATTGTCGATTTAAGCAAGTATGAAACCCAGCATACCTATAAACGAATTTCGGGTAATTATTCATTCAATACGCACGACCCGGATGGAAATACATTGTACGGGATTGAGATCTTTATTCGACCTGAATATCGTGGATTGAGGCTGGGACGTCGTCTCTACGATTATCGAAAGGAGTTGTGCGAGCGGTTGAACCTGAAAGGAGTTGCTTTCGGTGGGCGGATTCCGAGTTATCATAAATACTCTGATCAAATGTCTCCGAAAGAGTATATTGCAAAAGTTCGTTTAAAAGAAATTGTTGATCCGGTATTGAACTTTCAAATGTCGAATGACTTTTATCCATCCAAAATTTTAAAGAACTATTTAGAAGGTGATGAGGAGTCGAATGATTATGCGGTGTTGCTTAAATGGGACAACATATATTATGAGAAAGAAACCACGACGCAACCGGTACTAACGAAGAAGATTGTTCGTCTGGGATTAATACAATGGCAAATGCGACCATATAATAACCTGGATGACTTGATGAACCAAGCAGAGTATTTTGTTGATGCGGTATCGGGATATCGTTCTGATTTTGCCTTATTCCCAGAGTTTTTTATGGCGCCGTTGATGGCGGAAAACAACCACTTGAGCGAGCCGGAAGCAATTCGTGAACTGGCCAGCCACACCGAAGAAATTACCCAGCGGTTTTCGGAGTTGGCCATTTCTTACAACATCAATATCATTACAGGGAGTATGCCTGAAATAAAAAACGACCGTTTATATAATGCCGGCTTTGTTTGTAAACGAGATGGATCAGTTGAACGATTTGAAAAATTGCATGTAACACCTGATGAAGCCAAAGTGTGGGGGATGCAGGGAGGATCAAAATTGAAGGCTATTGAAACTGACTGTGGGAAAATTGGGGTGTTGATATGTTATGATATTGAATTTCCGGAGCTGAGTCGCCTGTTGGCAGACGAAGGTGTGGATATTATTTTTGTTCCTTTCCTGACGGATACTCAAAATGGTTATTCCCGGGTTCGCAATTGTGCTATGGCGAGAGCAATTGAAAATGAATGTTATGTAGTAATAGCCGGAGGAGTTGGGAACTTACCTAAAGTACATAACATGGATATTCAGTTTGCCCAGTCGATGGTTTTTACACCCTGCGATTTCGCTTTTCCGGTAAACGGAATCAAAGCTGAGGCGACACCGAATACAGAAATGATACTAATTGCAGATGTTGATCTGGACTTGCTTCGCGAACTCAATCAGTTTGGAAGTGTGCGGAACCTAAAAGATCGACGAAAAGATATTTTTCAGCTAAAACGGGTATAGTAAAAGTGTTATCGTTTTACGGGTTTAAAAAGGGAAAGATTGGAATAACTGTACAGTTATTCCAATCTTTTTGTGCATAGCACTGCAAATTTATGTTATTCACGCAACCCTTAATGGAGGTGAGCATCATATTTCAGTAACCAACCTAAAAAAAATGAAAAAAATCATTTATCTTTTAACACTCTTGATATTTGCCGGCAATGGTTTTGCCCAAAAAAGTAAGCGAGAGGTGATTTACCTCAAAAATGGATCAGTTTTAAAAGGGCAGCAAACCAGAGTTGATAATGAAAAAATTGTTGTCCGTTCTGGAAAAAATCTCTGGGTAATTAAGGAGTCAGAAATTGATACAGTAGCTGGTAGTTGGATTCCAGGCATCTACGAAGACACGGGGGATTCTTATTTCTTCAAGGCCACTATTGGCTTACTGGCTGGTAGTCCGAACAGTGCTAAACCGAGTCCTTTTTCGTTTGATGCATCGGTAAACATTCGTGTTCAGCCTAATTGGTACGCCGGAGTGGGACTCGGCATCGATTTTTTGGAGGAGTCGTATTTGCCTGTCTTTGGCAATTTGGAATATCATTTTAGAGAGTCGCATTTTACCCCATTTTTAGGTTTGAAGGCTGGTTACATGATTCCGTTGGATGACGGTTTTTACAGTAACAGCGGAATTTATTACGACATGATGCCCTGGTCTTCGTACTATTATTCTCAGGATTTTGAGAGTGCGAAAGGTGGCGTAATGATTAATCCAACCTTTGGTTTTGTTAGCCAGCTAAGTCCCGACCTTGGGTTGATGCTTTCATTTGGCTATCGCTTCCATAAAAATCAATTTAAAGGAGAAGATGAATATGAGTTGGAGCGGGAATACAATCGTTTGACAATTCGTTTAGGTATTCTTTTCAACTAAAAAAACGCTAGAAATGAAAACAACTTATACAACTTTTATTTTGCTATTTATTGCGACAGTGTTCTCAGGCTGTGAGGATAAATACTACGAAACTTTTATAGGGAATTCGCCGGTGTACATGTCTTACGAAGATTTACGCTCGGCAGTCTTGCTTAGTTCCAGTCAGGAAATTGAAAAACCGGGAAAGATCTATTTTAAAGATAACTATTTATTTATCAATGAAATAATGAAAGGTGTTCATGTATTGGATGTTAATGATCCGGCCAATCCCGATAATGTCGGCTTTATCAAGATTCCTGGAAATGTTGATATTGCCATTAAGGAAGATGTGCTTTATGCTGATAGCTACATTGATTTGGTTGCCATTGATGTGTCAGATTTAACCGATATTCATGAAGTTGGTCGGGTTGAGGATATTTTTCCGTATACCCTTCCGGAATACGATACCGATTACCGTATTGGGGAAATTGACAAAGATCAGGGCGTTGTTATTGATTGGAAGATTGAAAAGATAAAACAGAAAATCGAACAGTATCATTATCCGGTTTATTATGGTAGAAGTTATGCTGAAAATGTTTTCATGGACGGTGGTTTTACTACAAATACTTCAGGAGGCGTTGGTGGTGGTTCAGGGACAACTTTTGGAATAGGAGGATCAATGGCTCGATTTGGGCTGTACAAAGATTACCTCTATACGGTTGATAATAGCAGTCTTTATACGTTTCGGATTTCAGATTTGACTAATCCGACTGAAATTGGGTCGAAGAATATAGGTTGGAATATTGAAACGATGTTTATTTATGATGATCACTTGTTTTTTGGGACAAGATCCGGCATGCTGGTTTTTGATCTTGAAATTCAAGAGAATCCCACTTACGTCAATCAGTATTCTCACATTACAAGTTGCGATCCGGTGGTTATCCAGTATGATTTGGCCTATGTCACTTTACACGATGAGGGTTCATGTGGTCGAGCGGTAAACCGCTTGGATGTTATTGAAATGAATGACGATTATTCCGAATTGAACTTATTGGCCAGCCATTCTATGGCCAATCCTCACGGGCTCGGTATCGACGACGACATTTTGTTTATTTGCGATGGAGCTGCCGGCTTAAAAGTTTTCGATGCGTCAGATCCATTAACGATCAACCAACATAAACTGGCCGAATTCTCTGATATCCATACTTACGATGTTATTCCACTTAATGACTATTTATTCATGATCGGCGATGGAGGGTTTTATCTGTATGATTATTCAGATATTCAAAATATTACCTTGCTTTCTACAATTCCCATTTCAACAGTAGGTAATTAAGCAGTTAACTCAGTTAAAAATCCGGCTTCTCCAGCCGGATTTTTTGTTTCAGTCTATCCGATTCAGGAAACTGGTTGTAATTTTTTCGAAAAGGATGAGATTAATCTCATCCTTTTTTCTTCTGTCAAACTCAGAAAGAACAGTTGGATTGTATATTAGGGAAAAAAGATAAAAATATCTAAATTAACATCTGTTTGAAATACTAACATTAACACAATCCGAATAATAACTAAACGAATACAGCATGGAGAAAACAAAAAAGAAGTACTGGCAACGGAATTTAACCTACCTGGCCTACTTACTTTGCATTTGGTTTATTGTGTCATTTGGCGCAGGCATTTTATTTGCCGATTTCCTCAATAACTTTCACATGGCAGGCTTTCCGCTTGGTTTTTGGTTTGCCCAGCAAGGGGCGATCTACGTATTTGTAGCCATCATCTTTATCTACGTTTTTCTGATGAATCGGCTAGACAAAGAATTTGATCTTGACGAACAATAAAACTTAAATCAATTATGGATTCTCAAATCTGGACCTATGTCATCGTTGGGGTGACCTTTGTTTTGTATATCATTATAGCAGGTCTGTCGAAAGCTGGTTCGACAAAAGAATTTTATGTGGCGGGTGGTGGTGTCCACCCAATAGCAAACGGAATGGCAACCGCTGCCGACTGGATGTCAGCAGCTTCTTTTTTGTCAATGGCCGGCTTAATTTCTTTTATGGGTTACGGTGGATCCCAGTATTTGCTGGGCTGGACCGGTGGCTATGTTTTGCTGGCTCTTATGTTAGCTCCGTATTTGCGGAAGTTTGGAAAGTTTACGGTGCCGGATTTTATTGGCGAACGGTATTATTCGAAGAATGCCCGATTAGTCGCTTTAATTTGTGCTCTATTTGTTTCTTTCACTTATGTGGTTGGGCAAATGAAAGGAGTGGGGGTGGCTTTTGCCCGCTTTCTGGATGTGTCGTTTGAGTCGGGAGTGTTAATTGGCATCGGAATTGTATTTATTTATGCTGTTTTAGGTGGAATGAAAGGAATTACCAACACTCAAATTGCTCAGTATTGTGTAATCATTTTCGCATTTACTGTACCTGCAGTTTTTATTTCCTTGCAAATGACCGGAAATCCTATTCCGCAGCTTGGATTTGGAGGAAAAACAGCGGATGGAACCTATCTACTTGAGAAACTGAATCAACTTTCGGTAGATCTTGGTTTTGATGAATATACCAAGGTTGATAAGGGAAATACGGTAAATATGTTTTTTATTACGGCTGCTTTAATGTTTGGAACAGCGGGATTGCCACACGTGATTGTTCGCTTTTTTACCGTGCCGAGAGTGAAAGATGCCCGAATTTCGGCGGGCTGGGCTTTGTTGTTTATCGCTTTGTTGTATACAACTGCTCCAACGGTGGCGGTATTTGCCCGTACGAACTTAATCAATACGCTTTCTGAAAGAGAATATGCAGATGTTCCGGAGTGGTTTACCAATTGGGAGAACACCGGATTGCTGGCCTTTGATGATAAAAATAATGACGGTAAAATTCAATATTTAGCGGACAAAGAAAAGAACGAATTAATTATTGATCGGGATATTGTTGTGTTGGCCAATCCCGAAATTGCCAACCTCCCCGGTTGGGTAATTGCCTTGGTGGTGGCTGGCGGTTTGGCTGCAGCTTTGTCAACTGCTGCCGGATTGTTGCTTGTTATTTCCACGTCGATTTCGCATGACCTACTCAAGAATTACTTAATGCCTGGAATTTCGGAACGAAGTGAGCTTTGGGCTGCACGTGGCAGCATTGCTGTGGCTGTTGTTGCGGCCGGACTTGCCGGGTTGAATCCGCCTGGCTTTGTTGCTCAGGTTGTAGCGCTTGCATTTGGTTTAGCTGCTTCCTCGTTTTTTCCAGCTATTATTTTGGGCATCTTCGATAAACGAATGAATAGGCAGGGTGCAATCAGTGGGATGATTGTCGGGATCTTATTTACAGCAATTTATATCGTTTATTTCAAGCCGCAACTGGGAGGGCCGGGCACGCCTGAGGGATACTGGTTTGGCATTGCTCCTGAGGGAGTTGGAACCTTGGGAATGATACTGAATTTTGTAGTCGCGATGGTTGTTTCACGAATAACTGCTGCGCCTCCTAAATTAGTTCAGGATTTGACCGAAAGTATTCGCTACCCAAGAGGTGCCGGGCAGGTTCGTGAGATTCATATTCATTAAAAGAGATAGGCTGTTTAAAACGTAAATGAAAAAGTCATTCCGAACTTGTTTCGGAGTCTGGTTATATAGGATTTTTCCTTTAATCTACACAGATACTGAAACAAGTTCATGATGACGGAGAGAAACGTTTTAAACAGCTTATCGTTAATCTGCTGGTTGCAAATTCTGCTTCAAAGCCTAGTAGTTTGTTGCTTCAATTTCAAAATATTCTTGAGCGTGTTCGCAAGATGGACATTTAACCGGTGGCTTGCTTGCTTCGTGAAGAAAACCACAAACACGACATTTCCAGGTTACTTTTCCTTCGCGCTCAAAGACCTTTCCTTCTTCCAGATTTTTACACAATTTGCGGTAGCGTTCTTCGTGGTGTTTTTCAATTTTGGCAATGGTTCTAAAAACCACTGCGATAAGTTTAAAACCTTCCTCTTCGGCAACTCGGGCAAACTCAGGATAAAGATCACTCCACTCTTCGTTTTCACCGTCTGCAGCAGCGGTCAGGTTTTCCATGGTGGTTCCAATTACTCCGGCTGGGTAGCTCGCTGTAATTTCAACCATGCCACCTTCTAAAAAGCGAAAGAAACGTTTCGCGTGCGCCTGCTCGTTAATGGCTGTTTCTTCAAAGATTGAGGCAATCTGATGCAGTCCTTCTTTGCGTGCTTGTTTGGCGAAAAATTCGTAGCGGTTTTTTGCTTGAGATTCACCTGCAAATGCTTTTAGGAGATTCTTTTCTGTTTGTGTTCCAACTATTGAAGTCATGATTTTTTATTTAAATAATTATGATTGTTGATTTTTAGGAATGTGAAGATAAGCAATTGTCAGAGGATAAGCTGATTTTGGGTAGAATTTAGAATCATTCAAAGAAACTCAAAACTGCTTCTTAAATTAAGTATAATTCTTTGCTCGAGGTGAAAGTGAATTTTGTGTGATTCGTAAAAAAATTACGACCTTTACATCTTTTAAAAAGAAAGATTCATGACGATAGAAAATATACAACAAGAAATTGTAGAAGAATTCTCAATTTACGAGGACTGGATGGACAAATATGGTTACTTGATAGAATTGGGAAATGACTTGAAAGAGTTGGATCCAAAATTAAAAAATGATCAACATTTGATAAAAGGGTGTCAGTCACGTGTGTGGTTGGCTCCTGAATTTAAAGATGGGAAGATTTATTTTCAGGGAGAGAGTGATGCTGTGATTGTGAAAGGCCTGGTTGCTCTTTTGCTACGTGTTGTTTCGGGGCGTACGCCAGAAGAGTTAATGAATAACGAACTCCATTTTGTCGACGATATTGGGTTGAAACAACATTTGTCGCCAACACGATCAAACGGACTGGTCGCAATGATCAAACAAATTAAGTTATATGCTGTTGCTTATAACAAGATTTCTAGTTAGGAGGAGAAGCCATGGATGCAAGAATTGATTTAATTATAGAAAATTTAAAGGAAGTTTATGATCCGGAGATTCCGGTAAACATATACGATTTAGGCCTGATTTATAACATCGATGTTGATGAAAATAATAAGGCTAGTGTAATTATGACCCTTACTGCCCCCGGTTGCCCGGTTGCCGATATGCTGGTAGAAGATACCCGGCAAGCTGCTATAACGGCCGAAGGAGTAGATGATGCCCATGTGGAGTTAACATTTGATCCGCCTTGGGAAAAATCGATGATGAGTGAAGAAGCTCGCCTGGAGTTGGGGTTCTTTTAGCAAGATTTAATTTCGTACTGCGATACTCCACAACTAACGTTTTTGGTGGTAAGCCCAATTGTCGTTTTGGGTTGATATTAAAGTGTTTCGAGGATTCGTTCGAGCTTAATTCCACGAGATCCTTTGATTAAGGTAAAATTAATTTCTGTTTCTTTTTGTTGATGGAGGTAGTCAGAAAGAAGATCGACAGTCTCAAACTTCTTTGTCTTTGCGTCAGACGAAGTTTTTGCAAACTCTTTTCCCACCAAAAATATCTTATCCAAATTCATCGCACCTAAAATATCAACAATCTTTTGGTGTTCAAAATCAGTTTGATCTCCAAGTTCCAGCATATCTCCTAGAATCACCATCTTTCCTTTTTGATTGATTGCGTCAAAATTTGATAAGGATGCAGCCATACTTGTTGGATTCGCATTATAGGCATCCATGATAATTTTATTTTTGCCTTTTACAACCAATTGTGATCGGTTATTCATCGGAGAATAGTTCGCAACGGCATCCTGTATGGCTATTGGATCGACTTTAAAATGTAAGCCAACACGAGCTGCAGCCAATATATTTTCATAGTTGTAGGCACCAATTAGTTTTGATTTTAGATAGAGCCAGCCTTTGGGGAAGAGTGCTTTTACGGTAAGGTAATAGGCGGACTCCTGCAGTTCTCCGCGCAGCTGAGCCTGGTCTGATCGTCCGTAGGTCAACAGTTCAAGTCCTTGGGCTTGATTTTGCAGTATTTCGTTGTCAATATGTATAAAAGCTGAGCCTGATTTCTGTTTTAGGTGCTTGTATAGTTCCGACTTTGTTTTGATGATACCCTCGAACGATCCAAAGCCTTCTAAGTGAGCTTTACCAATATTGGTAATTAAACCAAAATCAGGATTTGCAATTTGACAAAGCTCTGCGATTTCTCCGGGATGATTAGCTCCCATCTCCACAATACCAACGTCAGTATTTTTATTCATCTCTAATAGCGTCAGTGGTACTCCGATGTGGTTGTTTAAATTCCCTTTGGTGGAACTTACATTGTATTTTTTTCGGAGGATTGCAACGATCAGTTCTTTTGTTGTTGTTTTGCCATTGCTGCCTGTGATTCCCAAAATTGGGATCCCGAGCGATTTACGATGATAAGATGCTAATTCTTGCAGCGTTTGCAGAACATCTTCTACCATAATGAAATTTGGATTTTCGGGTAGCTTATTATCATCCACAATCGAAAAAGCTGCTCCTTTGCTGAGTGAGTCAGCAGCATATTTGTTCCCGTCGAAGTTAGGACCTTTTAGTGCAAAAAAGAGCCCCCCATTTTCAATATTCCGACTATCAGTTGAAACTGCCGGATGGTTTAAAAATAGCTCATAAAGCTGTTCTATCTTCATATTCTGGAAAAAATAAAACCCCATTTTTACAAATGAGGTTTAGGTTTTTAAATAAATATATTTTTAGAATCCTTTTGGACTTCCAACTCTTGTCATTGCACAACGGAACCCAATATCGTTGGTGGCTTTATCCTGCTCCAGATATCTTCTTGTTCCAGGTATCAACCAATAAGGACGATCTCTCCATGATCCACCTTTATAAACACGCACTTCGTCGGAGATAAGGGAAGTGAATTCGCCTGATTCTTCTCCTTTTATATACATATCTTCAGTAGATAATTGATCTTCCATAGCTTCCCAGTCCGGACCTTCAATAATTTGAGAGCGATAGTCGCCGTCTTCGTAATTTCTGTAGTCCGCTATTGTATCTGCGATAAGCTCACCGAATTCATTTCGAATTAAGTTTCCATCACCATCTCTTTTGTATTCGGTATACACTGTACCTCGAAATGGTTGAAATTCTTCAACATCTTGTTGGTTTAATGGACGATATACATCAGCGACCCATTCGTTGACATTACCAGCCATACAGTATAGCCCGAAATCGTTTGGATTGTATGAATTGACAGGTGCCGTGATATCTGCATTATCATTTAATGCACCGGCCATACCCATCATGTCACCACGTCCGCGAACAAAGTTAGCCATCATTTGTCCACGATCTTTTTTCGAATCATCTCTCAAGTAGCTTCCGTTCCACGGGTATAGTTTTCGTTCGGTGAGTAGTTCACCATCTGCATTCCCAATGAGACCATAAGCAGCGTATTCCCATTCTGCTTCGGTCGGTAACCGATAACTTGGCAATAAGGCTCCGTCTTCCCATTTCAATCTTCTTGGATTTCCAGCTGCATCTTCAACTGGGTCGTCGCCTTCAGTACCTTGATAAAGTCCGGCCAGATATGTATTCGAAGTAAAAACATTCTGTCCTCCCTGAGTATTGTCATGTTGCAATACGCCACGGTCGACCAGTATTTTTTCGTTTACACGATCGGTTCTCCACTTGCAATAAGCTTCTGCTTGCTCCCAGCTAACACCGACAACAGGATAATCGCTGTAGGCAGGATGCCTGAAATAATTTTGAATGTAAGGTTCGTTGTAAGCCAATTCTTTTCGCCAAACGAGCGTGTCCGGCAGTGCTTGCTCAATTTTCTCCTTACTTTCAGGATAAACACGATTTAACCAAAAAATATATTCGCGGTAATCAAGGTTGGATACTTCTGTTTCATCCATGTAAAATGAAGCAACTGTAACCCTGCGAGGCATGTTGTTCCAGTCGTACATGACATCTTGTTCAACTCGTCCCATGGTAAAAGTACCCCCCTCTATAAATGTTAAGCCAGGTCCGGTTACTTGGTTAAAGTCCCCATCAGCTTGGAAACCTCCATTGTCTGGATTGTTGTATTCCCATCCCGTTTTACTGGAAGCTTTATTGCCTCCTTTTCCTCCTTTGCCCAACATTCCGCAGCTTGCCACCAAGACAGCCAAACCTAAAAATAATATGGCTTTAAATTTCATCATCAGTATTTTCAGTTTGTTTTAATATGCACAAATATAACTAAATTGTTCTATTCTTATTGTTTGGACAGAACAACTTTTTAATATCAAATAATCCATTAGTCTTTGTATTTTTGCTTTCTTTCAAAAAGAAGTATTGTTGTATGAAGTCTGGAAATCGCTATACTTTAGTTGCAATATTGTAAGAATTGAAGCGTTTATCATTATAATCTGAGAGTTTATTTTAATGAAGAATTGTTTACTTTTTATTCTGTTTTTTTCGTTGTCAGCCGCTGTTTTGGGTAAAAAACAGAGTCGTTATATATCGTGGGTTGACTCTGCTGGTAGCAACACCAATGCTCCTTTTGGACAGTTTGTTGATGCTATTTTGGATGACAATAATATTCCTCATTATCAGGAGGTTATTGAGTTGTGTGATGCGAACGAACGTATTGAAATTACTGATTTAGTTTTTTCAATATTTCAAAGCGCGAACGATGTAGCTGAGCTTTCAACAAATGATCAGTTGGATATTTCCATTGAATATATTGAGTCAAAATCTGGCTTTCAGGCGATACTTGATTTCGTTCCAATCGTGGTTGATAACAGAGTTATGGCAAGACGACTGGTTTCTTTCAATATTAAAGTTCGCTCGGTAAATGAAAAGAAATCTGTCCTTTTAAGTCAGGAAGAGTGGAAAAGTTCTTCTGTTTTGGCATCGGGTCAGTGGGTAAAGCTGAGAACTTCGGAAGCGGGAATTCATAAAATCACCTATTCTCAACTTCAAAGCTGGGGCTTTTCGAATCCCGGAGCTGTGTGTTTATATGGCAATGGTGGATATATGTTGCCGAAAATGAACGATGACTTCTACTTTGATGATCTACAACAGAATGCCATTTATCATGGTGAAGACGGAAGCGGAAATGATTGTATTTTCTTTTACTCAACAGGCACCGTTCGTTGGAATTTAGATGAAGTAAAAGGTCAGTTTTTTCAAGAGTTAAATGACTATTCAGACTATGCGTATTACTTTTTGAGCGACCAAGGAAGTGAAAAGATCGTTGAGGAAGCACAAGTTGTGAGTGCAGCGGCAACAAATCAGGTTAATTATTCTGATGAGCATGTGTTTCATGAGTCGGAAGATCATAACCTGATTAAATCAGGAAGGCGGTGGTTTGGAGAAAAGTTTATCAACGGTCAAACTAAATCGGTCACCCTGAAATTGGAAAATATTGTTGATGGAGTATCTGCAAAGATAGATATTGAGGCGGCTGGTCGTTCGGGAAGTAGCTCCAAGATGGAGGTGAAGGTGAATAATTCTTCGGTTGATGCACTAAACTTTTCTTCGGTTGATACAAGTGATCCTTTAGTTCTTTATGCAGATCTGGGAAGTAATGAATATGAGCTTAGTAACCCGACAAATTCGCTGAAAGTGGATTTAAAATATGTGGCAGCTAGTAGCAACACGAACGGATGGTTGGATTACATTACTGTAAATTATAAACGAACGCTTGACGTTGGCGATCAATTGTCGTTTCGGGATATTGAAAGTAATGGAGAAAATCGGGTGACTCAGTTTAACCTATCGGCTTCCGGTGCCAAACTTAAAATTTGGGATGTCACCGACTATACGAGTCCTGTATCGATCCCTTTTTCGATTAGTGGAAATCAAACATCTTTTAAAATTGAAACTGAATCTTTGCACGAGTTTGTAGCGTTTAAAACCAATGGGAATCTGCCGGAACCTGAATATGTTGCAGCGATTGACAATCAAAACTTACACCAACTTTCCGGAATGGACATGGTTATCGTTTCACATCCTGACTTTTTGAATGAGGCCACAGAGTTGGCACAGTTTCATCAAGCAACGGATCAGTTATCAACTCAAATTGTAACGCCTTTAAAAATATACAACGAATTTTCAGGTGGAGCGCCTGATGTTGCGGGAATCAGGAATTTTCTAAAAATGCTCTATGATAAACCCGGATCGTCGTTAAAGTATGTTTTGTTATTTGGCGACGGAAGTTTTGATAATAAAAATGTAAGTGGTGAAGCAAATAATTTTATTCTAACTTACCAATCGCCGAATTCGTTGGTGCCAACTTCGTCATTTGTAACAGACGATTTCTTTGTATTGCTGGATGATGGCGAAGGAGAATATAACGGGAAAATTGATTTGGGAATTGGGCGGCTGCCAGTTAAAACAGCTGACGAAGCCCAGATTGTGGTTTCAAAAATAAAAAGCTATGCAAGCACTGCTGCCTTAGGGGAGTGGCGAAATGTAGTTTGTTTAATTGGAGACGATGAAGATAGCAACACACATATGAGGCAAGCCAATCAGTTGGCTGATATTGTTAATGAAAAGAATTCCGCATTTTATACCGACAAAATATATTTTGATGCTTTTGAGGAAAAGTCAACGACTGCAGGAGATCGTTATCCTGGGGTTACCGAAGCAATCAACAATCGGGTAAAAGAAGGAGCTTTGATTTTAAATTATACCGGACACGCAAGTGAAACTTCGTTGGCTCATGAAAAAGTTCTTGGAACAACAGATATTGACAAGTGGTCGAATTACAATAAACTGCCAATCTTCGTGACTGCTACTTGCGAAATCAGTCGATTCGATGATGAAGAAAATTCGGGAGGTGAGCATATCCTTTTTAATCCTAATGGTGGGGGTATCGGATTGTTTAGTACCACTCGAGTAGTATACTCAGGTCCTAATTTCGTTATAAATAAGGAATTCTATGAACATGTGTTTAGTCAAGATCAAAATGGAGATAAACTCCGGATGGGAGATATGTTGAGGCTTTCAAAAAATGGAATTAATACCGGAATTAATAAGCGAAATTTCACACTTCTTGCTGATCCTGCGCTGAGTTTAGCTTTTCCGAAATATAGAGTTCAAACCGAAACTATCAATGGAGTGCCGGTTGCTCAAATGACTGATACCATAGGTTCGTTGTCTACGGTTACAATTACCGGCCAGGTTGCTGATCAGACCGGAGCTTTGCTAGCTGGTTTTGAAGGTGATTTAGTTATCGAGGTTTACGATAAAGAATATGATGTTGAAACACTTGGTAATGGAGGAGAGAAACCATTCAATTTTAAGGTTCAGGATCGTATCATTTATAAAGGAGTAACTACAGTGTCCGGAGGAGAATTTGAATTTACTTTTATCGTTCCAAAAGATATCTCATATGCTGTGGGTGAAGGGAAGATATCTTATTATGCCAATAATGGAGAGGTTGATGCTCAGGGTGTTTTGGAGGATTTTTATATTGGTGGTGCTTCAAATAACACAATAAATGACAATCAGGGGCCGAATGTCAATTTGTATTTGAATGATGAAAATTTTCAATCTGGAGACGAGGTTGGCAAAAACTCAATTCTAATAGCTGATGTTAAAGATGAAAACGGAATTAATACAATTGGTGTGGGCATTGGACATGATATCACGGCTATTTTGGATAATGATTATTCAAACATCCAAGTGCTGAATGATTATTATTTAAGCGAAAAGGATAGTTATAAAAAAGGACAGATCATTTATCCGCTTAATGATTTATCAGTTGGTGAACACACACTAAAACTTAAAGTTTGGGATGTACTCAATAATTCAACAGAGGTTGAAATTCAATTTGTGGTGGACGATAAGCTTGAAATTGTAGAAGTGGAGGCCTATCCTAATCCGGCTACCGAATTTACAAATATTGTTTTCACACATAACCGACCAGATGAATCCTTCGATGCCAAGTTGGAGATTTTTAATTTTTCGGGGAGTCTCGTCGAAGTGTTAGAGCAGCAATTGGCATCAAATGGTGCCGAAAGTTTACCTCTGAAATGGCAAATCAACGAGAACCAATTATTAATCAGAAATGGTGCATATTTATATCGCGTAACCATTATCGCCAACGACGGATATTCTGCCAGTAAATCAGGAAAAATAATTATTTCCAGATATTAGTACTGACGAATACATACTTTTTAAGAATTTTTTACGTTTTCAATCTTGTGCTTGCAGCTTGGTAACTCTGCTGCAATGATATATATTTGCAACTCAATTTTTTGAAATAGAAATAATGGAAAGACGATTCGTGGTTCTTATAACCTTAATTGGACTAGGTTTATTGACAAACAAAACTTTTGCGCAAAAAAAATCGACAACAGGTGCGAATACAATTTTAACAGGTGTGCCATTTCTTCAAATTGCTCCCGACTCGCGTGCAGGTGCGATGGGAGATGTTGGTGCTGCAACAACACCTGATATGAACTCTCAACATTGGAACGCTGCTAAATATGCTTTCATCGAAAGTGAGATGGGAGTTGCTTTATCCTATACTCCTTGGTTGCGAAACCTGGTTGATGATATTAATTTGGCATATCTGGTTGGTCATAAAAAGTTAGATGACTTGCAATCGTTTAGTGCATCTCTTCGTTATTTTTCGTTGGGTGACATTTCTTTTATGAGCAATGAAGGTACATTTCAGGGAACACAAAGTCCGAACGAATTTGCATTTGATGTTGCCTATACCCGTTTGTTATCCGACTACTTTTCAGGATCTGTTGCCTTGAGGTATATTCATTCTGATTTGGCTCCCGGACAGGAAGGAATTACACCGGGAAATTCATATGCTGCCGATATCTCTTTTTATTACCAAAATGATATGAGGGTGAATCGCAAAGAATCAACTATCTCAGCAGGTGTTGCAATCACTAATATTGGTAGCAAGATATCGTATACTGATGGTGAGCAGAAAGATTTTATTCCTACAAACTTAAGGTTAGGGGTTGGTTATAAAACCGAAATGGACAGGTATAATACCATTGGTTTTTATTTTGACATTAATAAACTACTTGTTCCAACACCAGCTTTGGATACTGTCGATATTTTCGGCGATCGTTATGGTGAAGATAAGTCTCCTATTGCGGGTATATTTAGTTCATTTAGCGATGCTCCGGGCGGATTTTCTGAAGAACTTCAGGAAGTTAACCTATCCTTTGGCGCCGAATACTGGTACAACAAGCAATTTGCCTTACGTGCCGGATATTTTTATGAGCATGAGAATAAGGGTAACAGAAAATATTTTTCTGCCGGAGCAGGACTAAAGTTGAATGTATTTGCATTGGACTTTTCGTACCTCATGCCTACGGAGCAAAATCATCCGCTGGCAAATACCTTGAGATTTACACTTTCGTTTGATTTCGAATCGTTTAGTAATCAACGAAGATGAACCCTTTTCGAATTGGCTATGGCTACGATGTGCACCAAATGGCAGATGGAGAAAGCCTTTGGCTAGGCGGTGTTCAAATTAAGCATGACAAAGGAACTGTTGCTCATTCAGATGGCGATGTGCTTATTCATGCGCTTTGTGATGCCATGTTGGGTGCAGTAAAACTTCGTGACATTGGGTTTCATTTTCCGGATAATTCAGCAGACTACAAAAATATTGATAGTAAAAAGCTGTTGGCTAAAGTAAAGGATCTGGTTGAATCGAAGGGTTATGTGCTAGGCAATGCCGACATTACAATTGCTGCTCAAAGACCCAAGTTGATGAATCATATTCCGGCAATGGAAAAAACACTTACAGAAGTGCTTCAATCCGACACCGAATCAATTTCAATAAAAGCAACCACCACTGAGAAATTAGGTTTTGAAGGGCGTGAAGAAGGAATCTCTGCTCATGCGGTTGTTTTACTAATGAAAAAGACGTGATGGGGAAAAAGACATTGGTAATTGGTGCGAGTGAGAAACCTGAAAGATATTCCAACAAAGCAATCAGGGCTTTGAGAAAGCATCAGCATCCGGTAGTTGCCATTGCTCCGAGAGCTGGGCGGGTTGATGATGTTGAGTTTGACACCGACAGGTTATTGTATGATGACCTCGATACAGTAACACTCTATGTCGGGCCTCGTCATCAATCTGGCTACTATAATTATTTGATCGACCTAAAACCTCGGCGTGTGATTTTTAATCCGGGAACTGAGAACGAAGAACTTGCTGGTCGATTGGCCGATAAGGGCATCGAAGTTCAGGAAGCTTGTACCTTGGTGTTGTTGAGTATTGGAGCCTATTAAATGTACACACCTGTTGAAACACTCGAAAAATATAACGAGCTAATTCGAAAAGAACAGGCGTTATTATTTTACTTTTCTACCGACGATTGTCAAGTGTGTAAAGTTCTAAAGCCCCAAATTGAAGAATTGCTGAGTGACAATTTTCCAAAAATCAAATTGTTTTATATCAACTTAAACACCTCTCCTAGACTATCGGCACAAAATAGGATATTCGCAGTGCCAACTATTCAGCTTGTATTCGGAGGACATGAATACCTTCGCAAAAGCCGTAGTTTTAGCCTCGCAGAACTGCAGGATGAGATTGCCCGTCTGTATCGTGTAATGTTTACATAAATAATTTTGACAAACTCATAAATAAGGCTATTTTTACTTATTAAACAAAAGCCTTTGCATTGAGACATATATTGTTACTCGTTATTCTTCTCACTGGCCTTTTTCATAATGCTCAGTCAGAAAAATCAAAAATCGATAGTTTAGAGGCGTTGGTTCCCCAATTTGAAGGTGCTGAGCTGGTGGATGTATACCTTACTCTTGCAGAAGAGTACATGTATATCGTTCCGGTTAAGTCAATAGAATATGCCGAGCGTTCACTGGTCATCTTGGGTGATTCTGTTCAGAATGATCAATCTTGTTATGCCAATTTGTTAATTGGAACCGGATATATTTTTACCGGGGAGTTTCAAAAAGGGAAAGAGTATTTAACTCCGGGATTAGAACTTGCCAGAAAGTTAAATAATCAGAAATACATCAGTATTGGCTTGAGCTCCTTAGCGGCCTACCGAATGAATATGGGAGATTACGAAGAAGCATTAAGCTTGTTCAAACAAACTTTGCGGGTTGCAACGGAAGCCAACTTGCCGGGATGGAAAGCAAGAGCAAAGTTTAATATCGGTTCAATTTTAACGAATAAAGGAGATCGGGCAGGTGGGCTTAAAAATATGATCGAAGCACTACTGTATTTTGAATCGACCGACAATGTATCGGTTACAGCAAGAATATTGAACAACATTGCGGTAAACTATCATTCCTGGAAAGAGTATGATTTGGCATTGGAATATTACCGAAAAACTCTTCGTAAACACGAGTTGATTGGAGATATTTTGGGGAAAGTAGTGGTAATCAACAATATTGCAGAGATTTATAAAGATAAGAGCCAGTATAAAATGGCTTTCAAATATTATAACCAAATATTTGAGTTGGCAAAAACCAATGAAATTAGTGAATTTTATCTTGCTGTTGGAAAGGTTGGGTATGCTGAAACCTTCTCAAAGATCGAGAAATTAGATTCGGCCAGGCGATATGCTGAAGAAGCTTTGGAAGTATTTCAACGTGCAAAAATGGAAGAAGGAGTCATTAATGCAAAGCTCATTCTTGGTTTTGTCGACATGAAAGAGGGAAAACTGCGAGATGCCAGAAAGCATGCTGAATATTGTATCGAAGAGTCGGTAAAAGTAGGATTAAAGGAACTTAGTTTAAAGGCTTATTTGTTGCAAGCTCAGATCTTGGAACGGATGAACCTTTATGCAGAATCACTTAAAAATTATAAAAGCTATGTTGCGATAAGTGATTCATTGAGCAAAGAAAATCAGGCTCATCAGTTAGCGCTGCATCGGGCAGAGTTGGATATTGCGGATAAAGAAAATGAAATTAAACTTCTTCAGAAAAACAACGAGATAAAGGACTTGCAGTTAATTAAACAAAAGTCTCAAGCTCGTACATTAATAGTTGCTATTGCGCTGCTGGTCATTGTTGTCGCTTTGTCGTTAGTTTATAACGGATCAAGGAAGAAGGCAAATTTATTGTTGCAACAGAAAAATGAGCAGATCCTTAGTCAGCATGAAGAACTCATACGGGTCAATCAGACAAAAGACAGATTTTTATCAATAATCGGGCATGATTTGAGAAACCCGATTGGCGCGTTTAAAGACATGATTAGCCAGCTCGCAGAATTCCCTGACATGTTTACTGAAGAACTTCGAACACAAATACTGGAGGAGTTAAGAGATGAAGCTGAGGGCACCTATTTTTTGCTTGATAACTTATTGCTTTGGGCTAAAACGCAAAAGGAAAGTATTCAGTTTAAGCCCGAAAAGTTGAAGCTTAGTCTGATTATAAAGAATAACATCATACTAAATACCCGCATTGCTGAGCAAAAATCCATTGACTTGAAATCTGAAGTATCAGATCGTGTTTTTGTTTTTGCTGATCAAAATATGGTTGACCTTATTATTCGGAATTTGCTGTCAAATGCGTTGAAATTTACCCCTCAAAAGGGCAAGATATGGGTGAGAGTTCAACAGAAGGATGATGATTTTTATGAAGTGAGCATTACTGATACAGGGGTTGGTATTAAAAAAGAGGATATTCCCCGAATATTTGACGGGAACGATCTTTTATCAACCTATGGCACAAACAACGAAAAAGGCTCTGGCTTAGGGTTGATTCTATGTAAAGAGTTTGTTGAGGTAAATGGTGGAGATATTCAAGTTCAATCGGTTGTTGATACAGGTAGTAAATTCTCTTTTACTTTGAAGAAATATCAGTAGCCTCAGTCTTAAAACGATATTTATTCTCGATAGGCTTCGATGCCAAAATGGCATAATCTGATTGCTCGGTATGAAACAGAATTTTGTTATCCAAAATATAGGTCAGTGGTATCTTTTTTTTATAACGTGTTGTTATGTATGTATTTGGTTCTTGTTTGGGGCTGAGCTTCACTTTTCTATGGCTCCCGGGACAGCTCTTTTTATTCATTTCTGCCAAAGCATTTATTTTTGGTTCACCATTTGAAAGAACAAGCCTAACGACAAAAAGGTGACATTCCCCGATAATGGGAAGCGATCTTTGACCTATTTTATCAAATTTGTGAAACATTAAATTTTCAGAACGATGAGAACCATGATCAAAATTTTACTCACACAGGAGGACGATCATTTGGAAAATCCATACTTTGCTCCACTACAAGGAGGTACTAAAGAGAAATACGGAAATTGTACGAACTTAAAATAAAAAATATAAACACATGAAGAAAACTTGGATTGTTCTAGCAGTTATTGCTGTAGTTATTTTGATTATTTACTCTTCCTTTAAAGGGACTTACAATACAATGGTAACAAAAGATGAATCGGTTAACGCTGCCTGGGCTCAGGTAGAAAACGTGTACCAACGGCGTGCTGACCTGATTCCAAACTTGGTGAATACAGTAAAGGGTTATGCATCCCACGAAAGGGAGACATTGGAATCGGTAATTGAAGCCCGTTCGAAAGCAACCTCGGTAAATGTGAATCCTGAAAACCTGAATGAACAAAGCTTGCAGCAGTTTCAACAGGCACAATCGGGTTTGAGCTCGGCCTTAAGTCGATTGATGGTGGTTGTTGAGCGCTACCCTGATTTGAAAGCGAATCAAAATTTTCTGGATTTACAGGCTCAGCTGGAAGGAACGGAAAATCGTATTGCTGTCGAGCGCAGGAAATTTAATGAGAGTGCCCGCTCGTTTAATACCTACATTCGTTCGTTTCCAAAAAATATTTATGCTAATATGTTCGGCTTCGAAAAGAAAGCTTATTTTGAAGCAGAGCAGGGTGCCGAAAAAGCTCCAGAGGTAAGTTTTGAATAAAATTAAAAAAGGAAAACCGATGTCAGCACAATCATTTTTTACCGAAGAAGAAAAGAAACAGATCACCGATGCGATCAAAAAAGCGGAGTTAAATACCTCTGGTGAAATTCGTCTACATGTGGAGAGAAAATGTCCTGAAGATGTGCTCGATCGGGCCGCCTATTGGTTTGAAAAGCTGGAGATGCATAAAACAGAGCTACGAAATGGTGTTTTATTTTATCTGGCTGTGAGTGATCAGAAGTTTGCCATTTTGGGCGATGCAGGACTTAATGCTATAGTTCCTGGCGACTTTTGGGAAAAGATCAAAGCACATATGCTTTCAAAATTTAAGGAAGGGCTGTATACAGCTGGTTTAGCCGAAGGTATTTTAATGGCTGGCGAACAACTCAAGTCGAATTTCCCTCACCAAACAGATGATGTTAACGAATTGTCCGATGAAATTTCATTTGGAAAAAAATAAAGCAGTATGTTAAAAAAAATCACAATAATACTAGCACTTTTTATTTCTCTGAGTTCTTTCGCGCAGGATATTCCTGAGCGACCCAATCCTCCTCAGTTGGTCAACGATATGGCCGACGTGCTTTCTAATGGGCAGGAGCAACAATTGGAGATGGAGTTGGAGCAATTTGCTCGCGAAACTTCTAACCAAATCGCGATTGTAACCGTTCCTGATCTGGGGGGCTATCCGGCGTCAGAATTTGCTTTTCGATTAGGAGAAGAGTGGGGAGTTGGACAAAAGGACAAAGGCAATGGAGTAGTGGTGCTGTTTAAACCCAAGACCAGCGATTCGAAAGGGCAGGTGTTTGTAGCCGTAGGATATGGGCTGGAAGGAGCTATTCCGGATGCTGTCGCTAATCGCGACATTGTCGATTATGAAATGATTCCGCACTTTAAACAAGGTGATGTTTATGGTGGGTTGCATGCCGGAACACAAGTGATCAAATCATTAGCTAAAGGCGAATTTTCAGCAGCTGAATACCATGAAAAAGCCAGTAGTGGAGGTGGCGGAGGCCTGGGCGTTATTATCTTCCTCTTTGTGATCTTCTTTTTTGTGGTTCCAATTCTTCGCGGACGAAAGCGATATTACGGTGCGACCAGTCGTGGTAGTAGTTTGCCTTTTTGGTTATTAATGGGTGGTATGATGGGCTCTGGTCGTAGTCATGGCGGCTCGTTTGGTAATTTCTCCAGTGGCGGCGGCAGCTTTGGCGGCGGTGGCTTCGGCGGATTTGGCGGCGGTGGCTTCGGCGGCGGCGGTGCCGGTGGAAGTTGGTAGACGCTCGCTCGAAGCAATAAGATATTTTCCCTTGATAAAAATCCTACTTTTTCGAAAAGATAGGATTTTTGTTTGGGATACAGCGGATCGGGATCTGCTGATGGTCGAACATGTCGAGGAATGGAACCAACAACACTCGGATTTGAGTTAAATTGATAGGTGACTTTAAGCCATCCGATCAATAAACATGACATAAAAAACCTTTAGAAATCAATCTAAAGGTTTTATAGTATCGTTGAATAAGCGATTGGCTTATTTGTTTTCTTCACTTAGTTGTTCTGGTTCAAGGATGTCTTTGTCAACCAAAATACGTCCGCAGTATTCACAAACAATAATTTTTTTACGGTTGGCAATATCCATCTGACGTTGCGGTGGAATTTTCGCAAAACAACCACCACAAGCATCACGCTGTACGGTAACTACTGACAGTCCATTACGGGCATTTTTGCGGATACGTTTAAAAGCGGTTAGTAAACGAGGCTCAATGATGCCTTCAATTTTTTCTGCTTTATTTTTTAGCTTTTCTTCTTCAATTTTCGTTTCAGCTGTAATTTCTTCTAATTCTCTTTTTTTGCGTTGAAGGTCTTCCTGACGCTCTGCTAACTGAGTTTTAGAAGAATCAACCGCTTCTTTTTTTGTAGCTAAATCAGCTGTAAATTCTTTGATTCTCTTATCTGAAAGCTCAATTTCCAGTTTTTGGAATTCAATTTCCTTGCTCAAAGAGTCGTACTCGCGATTGTTGCGAACATTATTTTGTTGTTCGGTATACTTGGCAATTAAAGCTTCCGATTCCTTGATGGCAGCTTTACGGTTGGCAATTGATGTTTCCAGCGTTTTTATGTCATCGCTGTAATTACCCACACGAGTTGTCAATCCGGCAATGTCATCCTCCAAATCTTGAACCTCCAAAGGAAGCTCACCTCGAAGGGTTTTAATTTTGTCAATGTCAGAAACAACAGTTTGTAACTCGTAAAGTGCTTTTAGCTTCTCGCTAATTGGAACTGATTTGTCTTCTTGATGCTGTGTATTCATATTTTGAATGCTCTAATTTTCTTTTTAAACCAGATAATTTACCGGGTTGGTATTTACCTCCGATAAACGGACTGCAAATTTAGGGAATTTTTTTGTAAGTAATTCATAAAAAACTTCTTTAGTGAATTGCTCACTTTCAAAATGACCGATGTCAGCTAGTACAATTTTGCCGTCAGCCTCAAAGAACTGATGATATTTCAGGTCTCCGGTAACAAATATATCTGCTTTGGAGTTAATGGCCTGACGAATTAAAAAGCTACCTGATCCCCCACAAACGGCTACTTTTTTAACTTTTTTCCCGATCAACGGACTGTGTTTTACCGCGCCGGGTCCAAATATTTTTTTTGTTTGTTGCAAAAATTTCTTCTCTTCAATTGGTGCTGTAAGTTCCCCGATCATGCCAATCCCAACTTGCGGGTTTTCATTATCCAGCGAGTAAATATCATAAGCGACTTCCTCGTAGGGGTGAGCCTCAATTAATGCACGGATCACTTGCCCTTGGATATGCGCCGGGAAGACTGTTTCAAAACGAATTTCATTTTCGTAATGAATTTCTCCGGGTTCTCCCACAAATGGTTTGGTTTTTTCGTCTCCCCGAAAACTCCCTTTGCCGGGGATTGAGTAAGCGCAGGAATCGTAATTTCCTATATGTCCCGCACCTACCTTAAAGATTGCCTGTTGCACATTTGCAGCATGGTCAAACGGAATAAAGGTGACCAGCTTTTTAAGTTGGCCGGAAACGGGAGCTAAAATCTGAATATTCTCGAGCCCCAGTTTTTCGCATATTTTACTGTTAACGCCACCGAGTACGCTGTCCAAATTGGTATGAGAAGCATAGATGGCAATGTCGTTTTTAATTGCTTTAATTACGCATCGCTCAACCTCATTTTTACCGGTTATTTTTTTCAATCCACCAAAGATGATCGGATGATGGGCGACAATCAAATCGCTTTTTGTTTCGATGGCCTCGTCCAAAATGGCTTCGGTAACATCCAGTGTTATTAGCGTCTGGTTGATTTCTTTTTGGGGATCACCTACCAATAGTCCGGCATTATCGTATGATTCTTGATAAGCCAATGGGGCAATCGACTCGAGGTATGTTGTAATTTCGCTTAATTTCATTTGCTCAGTTTCGAATTTCGAGTTCAAAATTTTAAATTTCATCAACTACCATCTCTCTGCCAATTCTTATCCCATCTTATCTTTGATGTCGATTAGCATTTGCTTAATGGTTTGCAATCGGTCCACCAATTCGTGCTTCTTTAACGTATCTTCTTTATTGTCTTTTAATTTTTGCTTAGCACCTTTAATGGTTAATCCTCGTTCGTTGGTCAAATGATTGATTAACTTTATGTTTTCTATATCTTCCTTGGTAAACAGGCGGTTGCCTTTTTTGTTTTTTTGAGGTTTTAGAATGTCAAATTCATTTTCCCAATAGCGAATTTTTGATTTGTTGACCTGAAACATCTCTGCCACTTCGCCAATGGGATAAAAGACTTTTTCTATTTTGGGCTTTTTGTATGGCACACTTTTAATAGGTTAGTCGTACGATTGGCCCATGTTTGACGAAATCGCGATCATCTTTTCGTATTCTTGTGGTGTCAGGTCTTTAAAGTAGTAGTATTGCGGATTCACTGCTTTGCCGTTTTTGTGTACTTCGTAATGCAGGTGCGGTCCAGAAGAGGTTCCCTTACTTCCTACGTAACCAATGACATTTCCGCGCTTCACTTTTTGGCCTCTTTTCACATTGAACTCATTTAAATGACCATACAGGGTTTCGTAACCAAATCCATGGTCGATCACAATCCACTGTCCAAAACCGGTATGAGATCTTTTTACCTCTTTTACAATTCCGTCACCCGTCGCATAAACTTCGGTGCCAATTGGTGCGGTAAAGTCCATTCCGTAGTGAAAACGGCGAATTTTATATATCGGGTGAATGCGAAATCCCCAGCCCGACGCAGTTCGTTTCATATCTTTATTGGCCACCGGCATGATGGCCGGAATACTCGATAGCATTACTTCTTTATCCAGGGCCAGCTTTAAAACTTCATCGTATGATTTGGATTGAATGTAGGCTTCTTTTGCTATTACATCAAGCTTCCGGGCTGTGTTAATCACCAGTTCAGAATTGTCCAGACTTTCCAGCTTTGCATACTTATTTACTCCACCAAACCCTGCTTTTCTGATCGAGTTTGGTATAGGATCAGCTTCAAATACAACACGATACAAATTGTCATCTCGTTGCTGAATATCTGCAAGAACATCTTCAATGCTTTCCAGATTCTTGTACATAAATTCGTATTGCATGAGTAGCCTTCGGTTTTCCTGCTTCAAGTTCCGCATTTTAGGTGTTTCGTAAAATTGAAGAAAAACAACAACCAAAATAATACTCATAACCAAGCTGGCGGCGAATAACAATAAAAAGCGGTTGACTTTAGATTTTAAGTTGCGTTCAACCTTATCGTAACTGAGGGTTTCGGGGTTGAATTTATACTTAACTTTTGCCATAAAAAACCAATTTCTTTTTCTGAAGTATAACAAATTTAAGTAATTAATCTAACTTTGCAAGACTTTAAAATCAGGTAGATTAACTACTCAATGCAAAAGTAATTGAATTATTGGTTTAATTAGTTTGATCATTGCGCTGTGAAGCACTTTTTAACAAATTTTAAACGTATTAACGAACGATGGAGATGAATTCCAAAGCGATCAGAAAGGCCTTTCTGGACTTTTTTATTTCAAAGCAACATACCATAGTCGATTCAGCCCCAATGGTGGTAAAAAATGATCCAACACTCATGTTTACCAATGCCGGGATGAACCAATTCAAAGATATTTTTCTGGGCAATCAGCCGGCGAAATCAGTGCGGGTAGCCGATACCCAAAAATGCCTGCGGGTTTCCGGTAAGCATAACGATTTGGAAGAGGTGGGACATGATACTTACCACCATACCATGTTTGAGATGCTCGGAAATTGGTCGTTTGGCGACTATTTTAAGGAAGATGCGATCAACTGGGCTTGGGAATTTTTGCACGACAAAATGGGGATTCATCCTGACCGGATGTATGCGACTGTTTTCGAGGGTAGTGCTGATGATAAGTTAGGGCTGGATGAAGAAGCCAAGCATCTTTGGTTACAACATTTACCTGCTCATCATGTTTTGAACGGAAATAAGAAGGATAACTTTTGGGAAATGGGCGACACCGGTCCTTGTGGCCCTTGTTCTGAACTTCATGTGGATTTGCGGGATGACCAGGAACGGTCAACAGTGCCCGGCGCTGACTTGGTGAATAAAGATCATCCGTTGGTGATTGAAATTTGGAACCTGGTATTCATTCAGTTTAACCGGAGAGCCAATGGCAGTCTGGAAGAGTTGCCGGCAAAACACGTGGACACCGGAATGGGCTTTGAGCGTTTGTGTATGGTACTGCAAAATAAAAAGTCGAACTACGACACCGATGTTTTTCAAACGGTAATTAGCAAGCTGGCTGAGCTTTGTGGCGAAAAGTATGGCGAAAGTGAGAAGGAAGATATTGCCATGCGCGTAATTGCTGACCACTTGAGAGCTATTGCGTTTGCTATTGCTGACGGACAGTTGCCTTCAAACAATAAAGCCGGGTATGTGATTCGCCGAATTTTGCGTCGTGCGGTGCGTTATGGTTATACTTTCCTAAATTTCCGCGAGGCTTTTATTCATAAGCTGGTTAAAGCATTGAAAGAGAATATGGGAGAAGCATTTCCTGAGTTACAGTCGCAGCAGGAGTTGATAGAGAAAGTAATTAAAGAGGAAGAAGAAAGCTTTTTGCGTACCCTTGAAACCGGAATTCGACTGCTGGATGATGTGATGGGTAAGACTAAAAAAGAAAAGCTTTCGATTGTGTCAGGCAAAAGCGCTTTTGAACTTTACGATACATTCGGATTCCCATTGGATTTAACGGAGCTGATCTTACGTGAGAATGGTTTGTCGGTTAATCGTGTTGAGTTTGAGGCGGAAATGAAAAAGCAGAAAGATCGCTCGCGAAACGCTGCGGCTCAGGAAACCAGCGATTGGGTAGAATTAAAGAAAATTGATGAAGTGAAGTTTCTGGGTTACACAACACTTGAAGCAGATATTCAAATCGCCCATTATCGGAAAGTGAAACAAAAAGATAAGGAGTTTTATCATCTGGTTTTCGACCAAACACCATTTTATGGTGAGTCCGGAGGTCAGGCAGGAGACATCGGTTATATCGAAGCTAACGGTGCTAAAACAAGCATCATCGACACACAAAAGGAAAATAACCTGACGGTTCATATTGCAAAGGAATTACCATCTGATCCCAAAGCAACTTTTAAAGCAATTGTCAGTAATCAGAAACGTAAGCTGACTGCAAATAACCACACGGCAACGCATTTGCTCGATCAAGCTTTACGGGAAGTACTGGGGACGCATGTTGAGCAAAAAGGGTCGTTGGTTAATGCGGATTACTTACGATTTGACTTCTCGCATTTTCAGAAAGTAAGCAAGGAACAACTGGATAAAATTCAGGCTCGTGTAAATGAGCTGATTCGTCAAAACTATGAGCAAGAAGAAAAGCAGGATGTGCCTTTTGCTGAAGCTCAGAAAATGGGTGCCATTGCTTTGTTTGGTGAAAAATATGGCGACAATGTACGGGTAATTAAGTTTGGCGACTCAGTGGAGCTTTGTGGCGGAACACACGTTCCGAAAACCGGGCAAATTGGCTATTTTGTGATTACTTCCGAAAGTGCTATTTCTGCCGGTGTTCGTCGTATTGAGGCAATTACAGCTGATAAAGCAGAAAGCTACATTAATAAAAATATGGATGAGCTTCTTGAATTACGGGGCTTGTTCAATAACACCAAAAACCTAACGAAATCAGTTAATGATTTGATGCACGAAAATGCAGCGCTGAAAAAGCAATTGGAGGCATCTGAGAAGCAAGCTGCAGCTGGAGTGAAAGATGAATTGAGGAAAAACATTAAGTCACTTGACGGGGTAAATGTTATTGCGGCTAAGGTCAATTTAGATTCGCCGCAAGCCATTAAAGATTTAGCGTTCCAGTTGAAAGGCGAAGTTGATAATCTTTTCCTGGTGTTAGGAGCTGAAATAAAAGGAAAACCAAGTTTGAGCATTATGATTGCTGACAATCTGGTGAAAGGAAAAGGTTTAAATGCTGGGCAGATTGTTCGCGAAGCTGCTAAAGAAATGAAAGGCGGCGGTGGCGGTCAACCATTTTATGCGACAGCAGGAGGTAAGGATGTTGCCGGACTTGAAGCAGCGATTGCCAAAGCAGAATCATTTGTAGGTTAAAAAGCTACAATAAAGATATTTTAAGCTCCATCTGATATTTTCTGGTGGAGCTTTTTTTATGTCGCCGACTGAAATTCTTCAATCAAAGAAATGGCTTTCGGCTCATCTCTTTTATTGATGACAATTTCAACGGGTTGAAATCCACCCGCTGATACTTGCCAAGGTGCAATACTTCCCATAAGTTCGTTATTTATGAAACTTATTATTTCGTGACCTTTTAAGAGTTCATGGACCATTTCAGCTTTCATTGGATGGCCTCTAAAGACGACAACTGTTTCCCTGTCTGGTGTTCGGATCATGGATGAAGATTATAGTTTTAAGCATTCAATTTAAGGAATTATATCGACTTGACATATCTTCCTCTAAAGAAGAAAAATGAGAGAGCAAAAGAAGATCTACCCAGTTTAATCAAGGTCGATCTTGATAATTTTATTTAATTCTCTTTTTTACAGGTTCTCAATCCAAATGGCATGTATAGCGGGCAAAAGCTAACCACACTGGTGAGTAGTAGAATGCAAGCAAAAATTAGCAGAACAATTGCAAGTGTGCCCGTAATAATATTGGCAAAATATAAAATAGCAATTAGTACGGCTACAGTTGCCCGAATGACCCGATCGGCGATTCCCATGTTCTTTTTCATTGTTCTTGTTTTTAGGTTTAATAATAAAGGTTTATACTGAGAATGGTGAATTTTGTTACTTTTCAGGTGTGATTTGAAAATTGCCAGCGATAACAGGTTCTGCTGAGCTCGGTGTTTGAATTTTCATATCCACAGAAGATTAGACTGCACTTTTTTTAACGATTTTGCATGAAACTTTTGTTGATGCCAATAGCATAGTAGTTATTGCAATATTAAGACAAGTAGGTCGTTATTTTGATATGCAAAAATCCGGAGACTTTTTCTCAGCATAAAATCAAGCTAAACTAAATATCTAAAAATCTGTTTATTTGACTAACATTAATGTTGCTGCGCTTTTGCATCATGCTTTTATATTGACTTTAGTAATTCAAAGATACTTCTGATGAAGAAAATATATCAATTTCTGGTTTCCACTTCTTTTATGGGTTTTTTATTATTGGTACTTGCTTTTTCAATGGCTATAGCTACTTTCGTCGAAAGTAGTTATGGCACTCCGGCAGCAAAATCGCTGATATATAACACACATTGGTTCGAGCTTGTATTCTTATTGTTGGGAATTAACTTGGTGCATAATCTTTTACGCTATCGTTTATATACCAAAAAGAAGCTGACTATTGGATTGTTTCACTTGTCATTCATCGTTATCATTCTGGGAGCAGCCGTTACTCGTTACATTAGTTTTGAAGGGGTAATGCATATTCGCGAAGGAAGTTCAAACAATTATATTGTTTCAACTGACTCTTATTTCACACTAAAAACACCGGAGAAGGAAATTGAAAAGAAAGTTATTTTTTCGGAGCTAACACCAAATCAGTTTAGCAAAAGTATCGACCTTGAAGGTCAATCGGTGAGTGTTAAGTCTGTCGGCTTTGTGAAGCATGCTGTTAAAACTCCTGTGGAAAATCCAAATGGGGTGCCATTGGTGGATTTTGTGGTTTCAGCAGGACAAGGTATGCAGAGCTTTACTTTTGGGAAAGGAGAAACAATAAACTTAGGGGCGGCCATTGTCGGCTTCGAAGGCAATGCTGATATTCGTTTTGAGCAGGAAGGCTCAGCTTTTTTCATAGTGACCGACAGGGATTTGGAGCTACGTTCGATGACTGGAGGTGAATCAAAACTAATTCCTGCCGGGTCGCGAACAGAATTACAAACCATGCAGTTATATGCCTTTGATAATTATATGTTACTAATGAAGAAGTATTATGAGACAGCTAGTTTGCGAGTTAGCAAAGATGAAACGGGAAATGCTCAGGAAGATGCAGTTATTGTTGAAATTTCGGATGGGGAGCGACAGGCTGTTATTAATGTTTTCGGGCGTGCCGGGCAAATTGGAGATCCCGTAACCTATATGGTTGGAAATACAGCGATTGAACTTACTTATGGTTCTCAGCCCGTTTATTTGCCATTTAGTTTGGGGTTGAAAGATTTTCAATTGGAACGTTACATAGGTTCAGAAAGCCCATCGTCATTTGCGAGTGAAATTGAATTAGTTGATCCCGAAAAAAACGTAAGGCGGGATGTGCGGATTTTTATGAATAACACATTGCAATATCGAGGCTATCGTTTTTACCAATCTTCATACGATCAGGATGAGTTGGGAACAGTTCTTTCTGTCAACAAGGATTTTTGGGGAACTCTAGTGACATACATTGGCTATTTGCTTTTGACGGTGGCGCTTATCTTATCATTATTCAATAAAAATTCGTATTTCCAGTTTTTAGTACGTCATCTAAAGTCATCGGCTAATACAAAAATGGCCATATTACTTTTTGGATTTACGATGGTCGGAAGTCAGAGTTTTGCTCAGGAGAGCTCTGCCAATATAATTCCTCCGCTGAATGAGCAGCTGGTCGAGGATTTTTCAGAGCTGTGGGTGCATGGGCGTGACGGACGTATCGAGCCCATGTCAACCTTGTCGAGCGAAATCTTACGAAAATTAAGCCGGAAATCATCATTGAATGGCATGTCGTCAGACGAAGTTGTGCTGAGCATGAATCTTTATCCGGATTATTGGAAAACAGTTCCATTTATTAAGATTGATCCTGAGATTGCGAAGACTCTTGGCGTTATTCATAAGTATGCTAAAATTCTCGATTTGTTTGATGAAAGCGGACAATATCAAATTACCGACGAGGTAAAAGCAGCTTTTGCAAAAGCACCAGCTTTAAGGAATAAATTGGAAAAAGAATACATTTATTTGGACGAACGATTGAATATCAGCTTTATGATATTCAGTGGTAACTTGTTTACTTTTTTTCCGCCCGAAAATCAAACCGATGCCTGGTGGCCGGCGGGTAGCAATCCAACGGGATATCCTTCAGCCGACTCCCTGTTTGTGAACCGCAGCTTTAATTTGCTGGCCGAGTCAATCAAAACAGAATCGGAGATTCAGCCACGGCAAATTATAGCTACGATCGCTTCATTTCAGCAAAAGTTTGGAGCTGAGATTTTACCATCAGAACAACGGAAATTAGCAGAAATATTATACAACAGTTATCAGCCTTTTAAGCGCATTTTCCCGTGGTATTTACTAATCGGATTTACGTTGTTAACAGTTCTTTTTGTGAATGTCTTTCGCAGAAAAACGATTGGCAATATCACTAAATATATTTTCACCGGTTTGATCTTTCTTATTTTTCTGATTCATACCGGTGGACTGATTTTACGCTGGTATATTGCCGGTCATGCACCATGGAGTAACGGTTACGAATCGATGATTTACGTTGCGTGGGCAGTTATGCTGGCTGGTGTTATTTTTGGCCGGAAATATCCGATGGTTCTCGGGACAGCCGCTTTTTTGACTGGTATCACGTTGTTTGTTGCTCATCTGAACTGGATGAATCCTGAAATTACTCATTTGGTACCGGTGCTCAAATCGTACTGGTTGCTCATTCATGTTGCTATTATTACTGCAAGTTATGGGTTTATTGGCCTAAGTTCATTTTTGGGTATTTTGGTTCTGATTTTATATGTGCTTATTAAGGAAAGTAACAAAGAAAATGTCGCCTACTTTATCGATCAGCTGACAACCATCAGCGAGTTGTCGGCAACCATCGGACTCTACATGCTTACCATTGGAACCTTTTTGGGAGGTGTTTGGGCTAACGAAAGTTGGGGGCGCTACTGGGGATGGGATCCCAAGGAAACCTGGGCTTTAATTACTGTAGTCATATTTGCTTTTATTGTTCATATGAGAATGATTCCTTCCTTGAAAGGCCGTTATAATTATAATCTGGCAACGGTAATCGGCTTTACCTCTGTGCTGATGACTTATTTTGGTGTCAACTACTTTTTATCGGGCATGCACTCTTATGGTAAAGGATCGGCCAATGGTATTCATTGGGCTGTTTACGTTGCTTTTGGGGTGATAGCTATTCTGGCTGTTTGGTCATACATCAAATATAAAAAATATGAAGAGGTGATCGAATAGCTTGATATAGAGACAGTAAGGCGCTTGAAAAGGTTTCTTTTCTCCCAACATCGGTTTTTTTCAGAAGTTGTAAAACACAAATATTTAAAAGTTTGAAATATTAACTTTGCGAGGTTGATTGGAAAAAACGAAACACTTTATTATGGGACAAGGCGTTACTAGAACCTTTGATATTCTTGATTATTGTGAAAAGAATTATCCTCGCGAAGATGCCCTTGGAGGTAAGGCCAATGGAAAATGGTATACTTATTCTACGGCTGAGTATAAACAAAAATCAGATGAGTTTGCAAAAGGAATTTTATCCTTTGGCTTAAACAAAGGTGATAAAGTTGCCACGGTAACAACTAATTGTCCGGAGTGGAACTTTGTGGATATGGGACTTGCAATGGCAGGTTTGGTTCATGTCCCGATTTATCCGACAATCGGAGAAGACGAGTATCAATATATTTTAGAGCACGCTGAAGTCAAATACCTGATTGTTGGGGATAAAAAGCTATTTGACAAAATTTATCCTGTTGCGAAAGAAATCAAGTCAATTCAGGGAATTTATGCCTTTGAAGATTTTGAGGGCTGTGCTCATTTCAGAGAAATTTTGGAGATCGGCAAGGCTAAAAAGGATGAACAGACCGATCAGTTAGAACACATAAAGCAGTCTGTAAGTCCCGAAGAAATTGCAACGCTGATTTATACTTCAGGAACTACCGGAGTTCCCAAGGGAGTGATGCTGACTCATCGAAACCTGGTTTCAAATTTTTTATCGCACGTTAATGTACACCACTTGGGGGCTGATCACCGGGTGATTAGCTTTCTTCCGCTTTGCCATGTTTATGAGCGTAGTGTGAACTATCATTTTCAGTATAAAGGAATGGGCGTTTATTACGTTGGTAACCTAGGACAGATCGTGCCGGCCATTAAGGAAATTAAACCTCATATTTTTAACTCGGTGCCACGCCTGCTCGAACGTATTTACGATGGATTTGTATCGAAAGGGAAGGAGTTGACAGGAATCAAAAAGGTGATATACTTTTGGGCATTGCACTTAACTCGTCATTTTGAGTATAATAAAAAGTATTCTGTTTTTCTGAAGTTGAGGATCCGGTTAGCCGATAAACTTGTTTATTCGAAATGGCGTGAGGCACTGGGAAATAATATTACTTATATCGTTTCTGGTGGAGCTGCTTTGCAACCCCGAATTGCCCGAGTTCTTGGCATGGCTGGCATGCAGGTTCTTGAAGGTTACGGATTGACTGAAACCTCACCGGTAATAGCGGTTAACAATCCGGCTACCGGAGAAATGAAAATCGGCACTGTTGGCGGAGTGTTAGACTGTGTGGAGGTAAAAATTGCTGATGACGGGGAAATTCTTTGTAAAGGACCATCAGTTATGAAAGGTTACTATAAAGCACCCGATTTAACCGATGAGGTAATTGACGAGCAAGGATGGTTTCACACAGGGGATATTGGCTTTTTGGACGAAGGAACCTTTTTGAAAATTACCGACCGGAAAAAGGAGATGTTTAAGATGTCGGGCGGAAAGTATATCGCCCCTCAAATGATTGAAAATAAGTTAAAAGAGTCTTTCTTTATTGAACAGGCCATGGTGATTGGCGAAAATGAAAAGTTTGGAAGTGCTTTAATTTCTCCCAACTTTGAGTATTTGCACGACTGGTGTTCTCAGCATAAAATCCATTTTCGTGACAACGAAGACTTGGTGCAAAAAAAGGAAGTGAATTCCCAGTTTTTCAAGGAGGTGTCAATCATCAACAAATCATTGGGGCAGCATGAAGAGATTAAGCGTTTTCGCCTGGTGTGTGAAGAATGGACACCGCAAAGTGGAGAGCTTTCGCCAACACTCAAATTGAAGCGTAATTTCGTAACGAAAAAGTATCAACACATTATCGATGAAATCTATGCCAGTTCAAAATCGAACAATGGAGGAGGTGGGTTAAAACTGCCTAAAATGAAAGTTAATCTTCGGTTTGACTCAAATGAACTACTCAAAAAACTAAGGTTTTAAGATAGGGTCTACCAAACGGTTTTTATTAATCCGCCATCGACTTGTAAACTCGCTCCGGTAATGTATGACGCTGCCTCGGAAAGCAAAAAAGCACCGGCTTTTCCAAATTCATCCGTACTCCCATAGCGTCCCAAGGGAATGGTTTTGCAATTCGCCTTTTGAATATCTTCAACAGGAAGGTCGCTTTGTTGCGCTTTAATTTGATCGAGTGAGCGCACCCGATCGGTATCAATTCGGCCAGGCATCAGATTGTTGACACGGACTTGGTGGGGAGCAAGTTCTTTAGCGAGTGATTTTACCAAGCTGGTGACCCCTGAGCGAAATACATTGGACAAAAGCAGAGTCTCGATTGGTTCTTTTACCGACATGGATGTAATTGTCAGAATACTTCCGCCATTTGCTTTCATCGATGGTAAAACTGCGTGTATCATCCGAACGGCACTCATTAGGGTTAGCTCAAAAGCTTTTAGCCAGTCATTGTCCGTAAAGTCCTGAAATCCGCCAGCCGGAGGGCCACCTGCATTCACTAAAAGCCCGTCAATGCGTTCAAAACGGTTTATCACCGCGTTTGTCCAATTCAAAATAGAATCAGGTGACGCTGCGTCCATAACAAAAGGGAAAACCTCTGCTCCCGTTTCTTGATGCAATTTTTTGGCCGCTAGCTTCAACTCAGTCTCTGTTCTGCTTGCCAGGCATACAATGGCACCATCCTTTGCCAGTTCGCGGGCAATTCCATATCCCAAGCCTTTGCTGGACGCAGCGAGCATGAAAACTTTATCTTTTACCTGTAGTTCCATTTTTTAAAATATGGGCAATCTTAAACTGGTCGTTAGCCTATGCAATTACCCTGCTCCATGGTATCGCAGCCGAAATGATGATGTAAGCGATTCCAAGAAATACGAGTGAAATACCAAACTTTCTTCGCGCTGAAATCGCTTTTTTGGTCTTGCTCCTACCAATATGCACCAAGGCTAAAGCGATTATCATCATGATGAAGTGTTCGACCGCGTAGAAACGTAAGTCGGCATTTTTCATTGCTGCACCAAAATCCTGAAAAGCAGCCTTCGTAATTGGGCTGTAACCAAAATAAAGAACGAGTCCAACGACTAACTGAATGTCCATGATTACTGTAAACAAAATCCCCAGGATGTTGTCTGATTTCATCCAGCCTTTCTGGCTGAACCAGCCCATGAAATATTTTACCAAGGTCACCAAAGCAACCAATAAAATCAACCAACGTAAGGAGTTATGCAAGTGTAATAAACCTGTGTACATAGTTTCTGTATTTATTTATTCTATCAAAACGTTTTTGAGGGCTTTTGGTTGAGAATATTTTGAAGGACAAGCAGACAAATAATTTATATTGAAATAGCTATGCGCCTCTAATGTTTTGTTTTTTATGATCTAAGTTGATTTCTTTTTCAGTACTATTTTTTCATTTTCGGTAGAACTACATTCTTTTAGGAATCGATTTATTTCTTCAAAAGAGGAGGGAGGGTATTGACCTTGATTTATTGTTACTGATCGTTTAATTGTAATCATTTGATTGTATACAGCAGAGTATGAAAGTTGGTGTATTCCATATACTGAGGTCAATTTAGAATCATGTGGGATGAATTCAATATCATAGGTTGAGGGTATTGATATTGTGATGCTATCTTGATATGTGTATCCTATTGGTTCATAAATGCTTTGGATTCGGTCGTTGCTAATTATTAGAGGAAAGTCATTTGAATAAATGAAACTAGGTTGGAATAGCAGACGAGTGCCGGCTTTTAAGGAGTAACTTTTGTTATTCCCATCCAAGCTTAAGCGAGCTGAGGCTTGATCGTTAGACGTATCCAGAAGAGAGAAATCATCTATTGATAGTGCATCAACGTCAAGTGATCTTAGAAGGAATTTCTTTTGTTCTTCTATAGACCTGTTGATATATGGAAAAACATCTTCGTAGGAACAATTTGAAAAATGGGAATTGAGAGTAAAGTCAGCTCCACCATTTTCATTTAGCTTGATGTCTATTGTGGATTTTCGGTAATTGTTTTCTGCTTCGTAAGTTGGTGTTTTTGCGAGCACTCCTCCCGCTTCAGTAATAAGTAGCGTAAATCTATTTGAATTGCTTGAGCCGATATAACCAAACGGGAAGTTTTGATTGGTGCATTCTAACCAAACTGTATCAGTTCTCAGTGGAACGCACACAATAATATGATTAGTCTGATTCGTGCTGGGAAATTCAGGATATTTGATTTGTTGGTTTTTCCCACTTCCAATTTCAGAGTAGTGAGCGTTGATCCCCACACACTGCAATAAAGAGCGCATATAGTTGCTTAATGCTTTACAGTCGCCATATCCTTTGCTGTCGACGGCGGAAGCCGGAAGTGGTTGATAACCTCCAATGCCTAAGGCGATGTTCACATACCGTGTTTTTCTTTGCATATATTTATAAATCGCTTTAACTTTTTCCCTGTCGGTTTCGATTGTATCTGTTAGTTCTTTGATTTTTGTAATCGTTTCGTTTGGTAGCTCCTGTCTGTCTTTCATGAGTCCTAGAGTCCAGTGTCCCATACTCTTCCAACTGCTAAAATCACCGGTGTATCCTTCAAATGAAACTTCGGAAGGAGCCAGCATCACGGTCGGGAGCTGATCTAAATAAGGAGGAGACATCGGTTCTTCTTTAATCGCCTTTAGATTCTTAATTTCCCATCTGTAAATAGTCGTATTTCCCCGCACTTCAAGCTTGGCTTTAAAATCAGCATTTAGCTCTTTGTAGTTCAGTTTTAGCTCTCCGGGTGTTTCAAAAGTTAACTGAGCGCTTTCTGCAGAATTGTTAAACCAATCAGTCGGATGCCAGTTCTTAAATCCAACGACACTCTTGTGGTCAATCGTATATGAATATTCGACTGTGTACGGATAATAATTTTGCGATGGCGAGTAATATTTTATTCTGCTATCACTCATCAATGTGTAACTATTGTTATAGGCGTAATCGTTTATGTCCTTTTTCTTGACTTTTTTCACGAGATTTCCGGCTTCGTCATAAATGTTGATTTCTATTGAACTAATACTTGAATTCCTGTCGTAGTAGATATTTAGATTTGAAGAAGAACGGCCGTTGGCATTTAAAACAGTGGCAACAAAATAAACGGATTTCTGATAATGGTCAATTGAATTTCTTATGTATTTGGTGTCTGAATACCGTATAACAGCATCAGCTTCCTCTATTAAAGAATCAGCAATCAGGGAAACGTTAAACTTTTGTTGTCCAAAGCAATAAGCTGACAGAAGAAAAAAGAATGGAAGAAAAAAGATTGACTTTTTCATTCAGGTAGTTTTTTTATATGATATGCTTTAATTTCCTGTGAGTTAGATCTTTTTTAAAACAACAAGCTCATTTTGCTTATCTATGATATGTTGGAAGAACGATTTTAGGTATTCGTATTCATTTGGAAGAAAAAGGCTTTTATTAATTCTCATGGTAGAAGTGATCGTAAGAATGTTCGCTATCTGTTGAATGTTATAGTAGAACATTCCGTTATTTTCGGGTAATGTAACGGCTATTGGTTTGGGTAATTCAGTAACTTCCATATTTTCAGGAAGAAAGTAGTTGTAGATATTTAGAAATTGATATGGATGGTTGAATTCTACCGGAAATTCTCTCTTCTCTAATTTGAATGGATTTTCACTAAAGAATGGATCAAGTACGGGAGTGAAATAGATCATTCCTCCAGCGTTGTTAAGCATTTTCCCTTCAGTAAATTTGTATTTTATGTTTAGAGACTTTCCTTGGTTTTCGAGCCCCTCTACTTCAATATCCGTAACTTCTACCCCTAAGTTTTTTCCCTCATCTTTCGAAATAAAAGCCAATGCGTCGTTTGTTTCCTCAAGCTTTACCTTATAGTTATATGCACCGTAATCGTCCAATCTTTTTTTGATCGCGCCATTTAGAATCAGCGTACTGTCAATCGTTATCTGGTAGGTTGCCTTTACAGTATATGATTTGTAATCCATTAGGTTAATCCATTTTTCAGCTACATCACCAATAATACGTCCTTTGTCGTTTAAACAACGGGTTGGGATTAGATTGATCGTAGAGATCGGAGAAGTAGCGTCCATTAGGTAATTTTTCCCATTTAGTTCAACCAAAGCTATGACGTAGTTAAAGCTTGATAATGATGGATGTGCCGGATGGATAATTCCGTTGTCCTGTGTACTTAAAATAATGGGATAGCTGTTAAAACCTAACTCTCGAAGTAGCGCTACAAGGTTTAAATTGATATCAGCGCAATTTCCCTCTCCATTTTTATATGCTTTGCTTAATGAGAACTCAACATATTTAGTTCTTTTTCCGTTCCAACTTATTTTCTTTTTAATGTGGTTGAATGCACTATTTAATAATGCTTCATCTATTTCGCCGCTAGACTTAAGCAAAGCAATTTCATCCTTAAGGTGATTATTTCTGCTAAGTGTTTTGCCAAAATATTCACTATCGTTCAAGTTTTTATCTATTTCTTCCCAGCTGGTCGTGTAATATTTTAGTGGTGAATTAGGAAATCTAGTAGATTGCAATTCGAAGGTAATCTTCGATAAATAATTATCTTCTGTTTTTAAATATTTTTCTTTTGGAAATGGAGTAATATTATCGGCTCGAAAGTGATAAGTATTTTCTATATAATTAATGGTGCTGGATGAAGACTTTGAGCTTGTTACACGGTTGTTAGTACTTCTGATCATGCTGTTGAATGTTACTGAGTTTGGTCTTGAACCAACTTCCCTGTTTACCGGGAAATACCCGGTTTCTGTTTGATTATAGTTAAAGTACTCTGGAATGCAGACTTTATATTCGCTATGTATAACAGGAATGCTTTTCTGAAAATACCATTCCTGAAGATTAAATAGGAAGTCGGACGTGATTGTGTATTCGATTTCGATGATTGAACCAGCCTTAATATTTGGCATTGCAAATTTTTGAGTTTCCCAATTTTCACTGGTTTGCTCATACAAAACGTCTTTCCTGTCAAGTTTTTCTTTTTCAACTTTCCCTTTTCCGAGGTTGTATGTATATGCCTTTAGAGTGCCGATGTTTTCTTCTCCCGAATTTGATTGGTATAATGGAATCTTTATGTTTCCGAAGGAAAATCCTTGGTTGTCAAGTATCTTGATTCTAAAATGGCGTGTGAAAACAATTTGAAAACCTTCGTCTCCATTAGCCGTGTTGTATTTGAATTCAGACTCTCCAATATCAAATATATAATAAGCATGAGCATTGGAATCAATTGGACATGAGTTCTTTTTTAGGTTCTCAATGTCGATTTTCCCAAACTTTGTGGGTGCTCCTATCGAATGTGCTGCGGTTATAGAAAGAACTATAACTGATAGAAGTAGGTAGTTGATAAGCTTAGTTGTTTTCATGTTTTGTGATTGTTTATTTGTAATAGCTACACTCGGAATTCGCCTGAAATAATTATGCTTCTGTCTGTGCGTAAACTTAAGTGCTGGTTATATTTGATTGAAGATAGATTGAGTTGTAGAAGAGTATTCAATATGGTGTAGCTACTTTGTCTATTTCATGTTATTGATTTTCGATGTTGCATTTTTTATCACAAAATCAAATTCCCATTGTCGTCAAACTTCCAAAACGGAGCCCAGGCTATTTCCCACGAATGACCATCAGGGTCAGCAAAGTAGCAATCGTATCCGCCCCAGAAAGTTTTTCTGGGTTCAACCAATGATTTTCCTCCATTTTCAATGACTTGTTTGTAAAGCTGGTCTACAGCTTCTATTGATTCCAAATTGATTGCTAAAGTAACACCCGAAAATCTGCTTCGATCTGCCGGTATTTCTGCGTCTTTTGCTAATTTATCCAAAGGATACAAGGCAAATATGATGCCGGATTGGTTGTAAAAAGCGATCTGGTCATAGCTTCCTTTTGCAGTTTCCCAGCCCAAAGCTTTTCGGTAAAATTCACAAGATTTTTTGAGATTGGTTACGCCAATTGTAACAATGTTTAAACGTGGTTTCATAATTCTATTGTTGTATATTTCGCATGTTCAGGAATTCTTTAAGTTCTTGCTTTCGTTCTTTAGGTAACTGGTGCCACCGGATCCCCAATATTGCTCCTTCCAGCGCACACAACATACTTAAGCAGGCTCCTTTGTCGACTGTCTTTAAACGAGTAAATGTTTGTTCCGCTCCAATTGTTTTCAGCTGTTCAGGGGTTTCGATTCCAACTTCCCTTAATTTGTTTTCAGCTATTGTTCCGATGTTGGGTAGATCGCGTAATTGTTGCATAATTTTTAGCCTAAATAGTTGGTCAATTAGAACTTCAATGTTTGGTATCGAACTTTAAGGTGATTTGATTTTTTGAAGTATTCGTATTCTGGATCGATCTTTTGAATATGAGTTTTCCACCATTCTTCTATAAACTTCATAATGTGAAGCGCATTTGGAGGATTGTTGGTGCTGAAATTCGCGTTGAAATAGGAAATTTTCAAAATGTATGAGCGGTGTTCTTTTTTGTGCATGTTAAGGTCCGGATACATCATTTTTTCCATGTATTCTTCTTCCTTTTTAAAATGATAGATGCTATAGTCAGTCATCTTCGAAAGTGCTTCCGAAAACGTCGACTTGTTGTAACCCATATTTACCAGCTCGACCAATTGATTATATATTTCAAATAATTTCATGTGATCTGAGTCGATGGACTTGTTTCCAATGGAGTATTTATCCTTCCAATGAATCGTATTTGCAGTCGCCATAAGACAGATTGTGATTGATAATTTTTATACTATAATACTACTGATATTTGGTTGAGATTGCAAGGATGTAATGACATAATAAATATATTCAAAGAATAATAATTATACTTTTTGTGAAAACTTGTTAATGCTGCCATAGAATTCGTATTTGGATTTCCCGGTTGCAAAGATTTTAATTTACTTAGTTCATTCAATTGACAAAGAGTATGATTGCAAAAACATGTATCCTTTTTTGCCGGTGTGGGGCAAATGTCATTTCATCATCAAAAACAGGCCAATTAGCAGATCGTTTTAGTAAGCTGGATGTTGATGTGTTTGAATTGAAGGATCTGTGTGCCTTTTCAGTTCATGAAAAGGATGTACTTCATACTATTGGGAAAAACTACACCCACAAAATCGTTGTAGCTTGCTACCCCAGAGCCGTTAAGAACATGTTTAAACAAGGAGGAGTAGAGCTTGGTAGTTATGACGTGCTGAACTTTAAAGAACTTTCGGTGGATGAAATTCTTGAGCAGTTGCACGGGACGTTTCAATTGAGTGATGGACAAGCCCGCTATCAGGTCCAAGTGTCCGATTTGGATGTACCGGCGTGGTATCCGGTTATTGACGAGTCCCGATGTACGCTTTGCGGGCAGTGTGCCCGGTTTTGCTTATTTGGTGTATACAGCTATAACAAAAAGGCCTTAAAAGTAATTAATCCGTTGGCTTGTAAGAATAATTGTCCGGCATGCGGACGAACTTGTCCAACGTTGGCTATCATGTTTCCACGATTGGAGGAACAGTCAACTCTGGCTGGAGCAGAACCTGAAACAGAAAGCGAGTCGGGAGCTAGTAAGCAGAGTAGCTTATTTGTCCGATTAAATGAACGAAATCAAGTTCGTAAGAATATTTTCAAGCAGGGGGTTGTTCAAATGGCTGAGGAAGAAAGACGAAATGCATTAGAACAGTTTAGAAAGAGTGAAGGAAAAAAAGAATAGTATGCTGAAACAATTACTGTTTAAAACCGATAGGAAATGCTTATATAAGTTCTTCTACAATATGGGAGTGAAGGGAACTATAAGCTTTAATCGTTATCAGAAACGGTTAAAAAAGGGCGAATTTTTCCCAGCTTTCCATTTTATTTCTGTAACCGATGATTGCAACCTGAATTGCCAGGGGTGTTGGGTGATGGGGAAAAAGAAAAACAGCCGAATGTCGGTCGCAAAGTTGGATCAAATTATTACAGAAACGAAAGCTCATGGATCTTATTTCTTCGGGATTCTGGGCGGAGAACCTTTGTTATATAAGCCCTTGTTTGATATTTTTCAAAAACATCAGGATTGCTATTTTCAGTTGTTTACCAACGGAACTTTATTGTCCGAGGAAGTTGCTGAAAAGCTTCGGAAGTGTGCGAATGTAACACCACTGATTAGTTTTGAAGGAGATGAACAAGTCGCAGATGTGCGTCGTGGCGGAAACGATGTTTTTCATCGTACGCAAGAAGCCATTCAACACGCTACGAATGCCGGTTTAGTTACTGGTGTGGCGATGAGTGTGTGTAAATCAAATTTGAAATTGGCTTTGTCTGAAAAATTTATCCAGTCGCTGATTGACAAAGGAGTGCTCTATTTGTGGTACTATGTTTATCGCCCGGTTGGGGAGAATGCGACCATCGAATTAAGTTTGAGCAAACAACAAATACAACAGTTACGCTTGCACATGGTTGAAGCGCGAACAAAATACAACATCGCTATTATCGATGCTTACTGGGATGGTGAAGGGAATGGGCTATGTCCAGCTGCTTCCGGGTTGAGTCACCATATCAACGCATCGGGAGATATTGAACCTTGTCCCGTGATTCAATTTGCCAAGGACCAAGTTGGCGATAAACCGTTGGCTGAAATTTACCAGTCTTCGGAATTTTTAAGAGACTTGAAAGTTGAAATACCCAGGAAAACTTCAGGCTGTATTATTATGGAAGACCCGCAGTGGTTGGCCAATTTTGTTGAAAAACATGAGGCCAATGACACTTCAGGTAGAGATAATGAACTTGAACGATTGAGGTGGATGACTCCGGTTGCCAGTCACGGGGCAGGAAAGCCAATTCCCGAGAAAAAATGGATTTATAAATTTGCAAAGAACCGGGCTTTTTTCGGTTTGGGTGCGTACGGATAAACAACGATGATAAAAACACAACGCATATTAAAAGTTCCACAAGATATTAAGCTTCGGAGCCTTCTTCGAAAGGAGGCCAAGCGCTTGGTTATGCAGAAAGGAATGCTTCCGCCTGCTGATTTTTCGCTGTTGGAAGAAATGGCTTTGGAGGTACTTGCAAATTTGTCTGCTGATCAGGAATTTTTGGACTTTACCATTGTGCTATGTGGAAATGAATTGTGGCGAGACGTTATTGCAGCCACCCCATTTGAGCGTCGCTTGTTGTTGTTGCCTCAATGTCTGAAAAATTCGAAATCCTGCGAGGGCGACATGGATTCACTTGGCTTAATTTGTGCCGGATGCAAAGGTTGTCAGATTGACAGCGTATTGAGTAAAGCGGAAGCCTTGGGATACACAACCTTGGTGGCAGAAGGAACTACGGTTGCCGTGGGGTTGGTTGAGGAAGGAGCTATTGATGCCGTGATTGGTGTGAGTTGTATGCCGGTTTTGCAGCGTTCATTTGAGCCTGTTTCACGAGCAGCAGTTCCGGTTATGGGATTGCCACTTTTGCATAACGGCTGCGAAAATACCAATGTGGATTATGGTTGGTTGTTTGAAGAGATGCATCTTTTGAAACCCGATGATGAAAAGCAACCACTATCAGTTTCTCTATTGAAAGACCAGGTGCAAGATTATTTTACTGAATTTACGCTTCAACATTACTTCAATCCGAATGATGAAACGGAGAAGCTGGCGAAACGTATGTTGATTATGGGAGGACAACGTATTCGACCGTTGCTGACTGTCCTGGCCTATCGCTCCTATGCAAGTGAACCGAACGATGAGCTTCAGGCTGCATTGGCATTAATTATTGAATGCTTTCATAAAGCCTCTCTCATTCATGATGACATTGAGGATGATGACGATTTTAGGTATGATCAGGAAACACTGCACCGTTCTCATGGAATTCCGGTAGCCATTAATGTGGGTGACTTTTTAATCGGCAAAGGTTACCAATTGTTATCCAGCTTACAGGTAAGTTCTGGCGTGTTGGCCAAATCACTGCAAGTCGTTTCTTCATCGCATGTAAATTTATCAAAAGGGCAGGGGGCCGACTTAAATCTTGGCGGTCAATTGAAATCGTATGCAGTCGATAATTTACTACATATATTTACACAGAAGACAGGGGAAGCTTTAAAGGTCGCGCTGTTGCTCGGTGCGATTAACGGAGGGGCATCGAAAGAAGATTTAATGTGTCTGGAGACTTTTTCTGATTGGTTTGGTATTGCCTACCAGATTCGCGATGATCTCAACGAATTTCGTGAAAATCATCAGCCTGAGCATACTCTCCATTTCCCATTTCTATTGGCTTTGTTGAAAGAGAAATTGATTGCGGATGGTGAAATAAAAAGATTTATTTCAATTGAGCAACTGGATTCAGCGAAATTGCATCAGGTTTTACTTGAGGAGGAAATCGATCGGCGTGCAGATGCTTTCTTAAAGCTGTATGTGGATAAATGTTATTACGAATTGGCTCAGCTCCGGAATCTAAAACTTAAGTTGAGTTTATACGGAGTGATGGGCAAAATATTCTGAAAACAGCTATGGGCTTTCGAGAAAACCATACTCCCGTTTACGCTGACATTGTACAGATTGTGAGAAAAGGCTTTAATCTGCTTGGGCCTGAAGTACAAGAAGAAATCAAGCTATTTGTAAATAGCCGGCAAGATGCAACAGGAGCATTTGTCGACCGTGGGGGGCAGGGCGATTTGTATTATTCACTCTTCGGATATTGGTTATCATCGGCCTTGCAGTTATCTGAAAACCTGGAAAAACTAAGGAATTTTATCGCCGATAATGAGCGGACAAAACCGCAACAGCTTGTTAATAAATATTGTGTGTCATTGCTGAAGAAAGCTCTAAATATTAAGACAAAGCCGCCTAAATTGAAGTCTTTGTTCTTTGGCCGAGATTTCAAGACTAATTTTTCGTACCGATTGTTTTTGTTTCTATTGGCTTTTGATGCGTGGTTTGGACGAAAATGGTGGCTCATGTTGATTGGGAAAATAGGTCTTTGGTTTTATCGACCACCCGCTGGAGCACCCAGTAGCTTATGGGCTGCGATTACTGTAGCGACTTTTGAGCTCGGCGGAAATGTAAGCCGGAAGCAACAGCATTTGCTTAGCTATTTTGATAATTCAACGGGCTTTAAGGCTTTTCAACAAACAGTAAGTGCTGACACTCTTTCAACGGGAGTTGCTTTATATGTGCTTCAAAAAACAGGGTTTGATAGTCGCATCATTGCTCCTGCGTGTCTTGATTTTATTCAGCGTAACTATGAACGAGGAGCTTTTCTGTCTGGTGATGGAGACCCTACCCGGGATTTGGAATACACCTTTTATGGTTTACTGGCGTTGGGTAGTTTAGCTTAATCAATTGGTTATATGGAAAAACAAGAGCTGCAAAATAGGTTTGATGAGTTGGCCAAAATTCTGGTGAAGGATATGAATCCGCAGGGTTTTTGGTCCGGTGAATTATCATCCAGCGCACTTGGTGTGGCTGTCGCTATTGCCGCTTTTCATTTTTATGATGCAGAACAATTTAAACTTGAAATTGCTAAGGGTTTTGACTGGTTGAAAAATAATATAAACGCCGATGGCAGTTTTGGTGATTCTCCCCAAAGTCCGGGAAATGTAAGCACCAGTTTGTTGGTTTATGGCGCGACAAATCTATACTCAAGTTCTGAGGCTGATGTGGCCTTATTGCAGTCCAAAGTTGGACAGTATTTATTGACTGAGGGGATTGATACAAAATCATCGCAGGTTGCCGACTACATTTTAGAGCACTATCGAAAAGATTATACTTTTTCGGTTCCAATTTTAACGATGTGCGGCTTGTGTGGAGTGCCTGATGAGCGAGCATTTGATCGTGTTCCACAACTGCCATTTGAAATGGCTTTGTTGCCAAGAGGCTTTTATCGGTTTTTTAATTTAAGCGTGGTGAGCTATGCTATTCCTGCTTTGATCGCAGTTGGCATTGTAATCTTCAAGAAGAAGAAATCGAGTGCTTTTGGTCGCTTCGTAAGAAATCGTTCAGTCAGGAAATCACTTGCGTTACTTGATCGTTTGGCACCTGCCAGCGGAGGTTTTTTGGAGGCAATACCATTGACGGCTTTTGTGTGCTTAAGTTTAATTGAAGCAGGCTATGGAGACTTGGAGGTCGTAAAAAAAGGAATCGGTTTTTTGAAACAGACGCAACGTGGTGATGGAAGCTGGCCTATTGATGTGGATTTGTCGACTTGGGTAACCGGACTGTCAGTTCGGGCATTACGGAATCAAAAGGACAAAGTGCTCTCTCAGGAAGTGCAAGACCAGATCGCGAATCACTTAGTACGGATTCAAAATAAGCAGGTTCATCCATTTAATGGGAGTCAGCCAGGTGGTTGGGGATGGACGAACCATGCAGGCGCGGTTCCAGATGGAGACGATACTCCCGGGACAATTCTGACCTTGTTGAAGCTTAAACCAATTGGCGAGGTTCAGGCACCTGCTGTTGCTGGTTGCGATTGGCTGGTGGGTTTGCAAAACCGTGATGGAGGCTTTCCGACTTTCTCAAGAGGATGGAGCAAATTGCCTTTTGATCAAAGCTGTGCTGATTTGACGGGGCATGCTTTATTGGCGATCTCCGCAACAATAGAGGCGGTCGGTGATGGGGTGAATGGTAAACAATCAAAAATGTTCCGTACTTCAATTGTAGGGGCGATAAAGTATTTGGAGAAAAACCAACAAGCAAATGGCAGTTGGATTCCTCTTTGGTTTGGCAATCAATTAACCAGCGATCATTCTAATCCGGTTTACGGAACGGCTAGGGTATTAACTTATCTACGAGATGCCAGTCGTCATCAATGGCTAAATCCAAATTTAAAATCCAGAGTAAGTGAATTGATTAGTCGGGGCGAACAATTTTTAGTGCATTCCCGGAACGAAGATGGAAGCTGGGGCGGTGACAAAAGTGTTGTTGGCACAATGGAGGAGACTGCCTTGGCTGTTTCGGCATTGACGGGGAGCGAACATCAAAAAGCGTGTGATGATGGATTGAAGTGGTTGGATTTTTCTTTTAAACGAAATGGGTTGAGGCCTTCTCCCATAGGTCTTTATTTTGCATCGCTTTGGTACGACGAAAAATTATACCCATTAAGCTTTTATCTGGAAGCACTGAGCAGAGCGATTGAAAAATTAAAGTAATTTTTGTTGGATGGTCGTTATCTCTTCTCCGTGAGTTGTTGTGTATTTACCCATCAGGTTTGCAGTGAGACAGCTGTGAACAGGAATGATCTCAACCAAATCACCAACTTTAATTAAGTCAAAATCTTTGTAAGTCATTTTTAAAATGCCATGTTCTTGCGACATATCCCAGAGATAATTTTTTTCGCTCAGCAAAATCTTTTCATTTCCTTTTCTTATAACGATTTGGCCATATAAATTTTTTCCATCAACGTTGATAATTGAGTCTTTTGAAATATGAATGGCTCCGCCGTATATGGTAATTTCGTTTCTCGATCCGTGCTTGGCAATAACCGGGCAAACCAACCGGATGGCAATATCATTGAAATAACAACTCCCTAAATTATATTGCATTAAATCATAAAAGACAAAATTGCCCGGTCGTAATTCATCAACTCCGTCAAAATTATCACAAATGCTAGCCGAAGGAGTGTCGCCCAGAGAAACCATCAAGTCTGGATAATCCTTGCGATAGCGGTTTTTTAGCGAACGCATTTTTAGCAAGGCGTCAAAATGAAGGTTGAAAATTTCATATTTGGATTTCGTTTTATACGTGTGCCCACCGTGCGTCAAAAAACCTTTAAAATTGACGTTTTTGTTTTTGGAGATAATTTGGATTAAAGCATCGATCTGGTTTGTTTTGCTGGCCATTATGCCTGTTCTATTGTGTCCGGTGTCAATTTCAATGAACATTCCAACAGGTGATTTTATAAATTTATCAACCTGAATGAGCATATCTTTATTCTCAATTAGTAAGTTGAGTTTTATCTTTTGGCCCAGCGAATTTATTTGATTGATTTCATAAATATTTACTGGAATTGCAATGGTGATATCCTCCCAACCCTGATCGGCAAAGTATTCAGCCATTTCCACTGATGATACCGTGATGGCTTGAACACCAAAATTGCGAAACCACGCTCCAATTTCTGCTGATTGATGGGTTTTAAAATGTGGCCTGAAAAATACACCTTTTGACGATGCCTTGGCAGCCATCCTTTTAATGTTGTTTAAGCAAACCTCTTTATCGAGAATCAGCGTTGGGCGAACTATTTCCATAAACGTCTCTGATTTTTTTATAGTAAGTATTAGTATGTCAAATTACATGTTGTGATGACGCTTTTGAAAGTACTCAAAATAAAACGAGCCATCTTATTTTTATTGTAGTCAAACCACATGTGTTTATCACTGATATATTTATATATCAATTGGTTCGTTCTCAATTCGATCAAAATAATTAAGTTATCCACACAATGATAACTCATTATTTGAGGTTTAGATTCAATCTCTTTTCAAGCAATCTGAAATAAGTAGCCTAAATGTAATATTTAAACTTCAGAATTGAAAGTCTGAAAAATGAATTTAAGATCAATTTAAAATACAAAAGAGCCCCTATTGGAGGCTCTTTTGAACTATCGGAATGAAAATACCTTGTTTACTTTTCAATATGAATTGTTTGTGCCCTGTTCGGACCAACTGATGCAATGGTGATTGGGAGCCCTGTTTCATCTTCAATAAAACTGATGTAGTTGTTTAGTTCTTCCGGGAATTCATTTTGGTGAGTCAGTTTTGTTAAATCTGTCTCCCAGCCCGGAACTTCAACATAAATTGGCTTTACGTTGTCGTCCAGTTCAAAAGGGAATTTGTCAACCACTTCGCCATCAATCTCATACCCAACACATATCTTAATGGTTTCGAAGTTATCCAATACATCTCCTTTCATCATGAAAAGTTGGGTTACGCCATTGATCATGATCGAATATTTTAGAGCGACTAAATCTAACCAGCCACAACGACGAGGACGGCCTGTTGTTGATCCATATTCGTTTCCGGCATCACGCAGCTTTTGTCCGGTTTCGCAGTGTAGTTCGGTCGGGAATGGTCCCATGCCAACCCGGGTGCAGTATGCTTTAAAGATACCAAACACTTCGCCAATTTTTTGCGGCGCAATCCCCAATCCGGTGCATGCTCCGGCGCAAATGGTATTTGATGAGGTTACAAATGGGTAAGAACCAAAGTCAATATCAAGCAAGGTTCCCTGTGCACCCTCTGCCAGTACTGATTTTCCATCTTGTATCAGGTCGTCAATCATGTGTTCGCTGTCAACAAAGGTGAATTCTTTCAGTACTTTAATGCCTTCGAACCATTCTTTTTCTACTTCTTCAAGTAATTGTTTATAATCGAACTGGTAAAGTTTTTCCAGAATTATTTTGTGCGCATCAATGCGAGTTTTGTATTTTTCGTCGAAGTTCTCAACCAAATCACCAACCCGAAGGCCATCTCGTCCAATTTTATCTTTGTACGTTGGGCCAATTCCTTTTAAGGTTGAACCAATTTTAGTGTCCCCTTTTGCGGCTTCCGAGGCAGCGTCAAGCAATTTATGGGTTGGCAAAATCAGGTGTGCCTTTTTCGAAATGTATAGATTTTTATGCAGGTCGATACCATGTTTTTTTATCGACTCAATTTCGTTCTTAAAAACAAGCGGATCAAGAACAACTCCATTTCCAATAACGTTAGCTTTATTTTCGTGGAAAATTCCTGATGGAATTGAGTGTAAAACTTGTTTGAAATCGTTGATTTCAAGTGTGTGTCCAGCGTTTGGTCCTCCTTGAAACCTTGAAATGGCATCATATTTAGGGGTTAAGACGTCAACAATTTTTCCTTTTCCTTCATCTCCCCACTGGAGGCCTAAGATAACATCTACTTTCATTTTATGTAGTTTACAATATTTCAAACATAATGAACCGCAGAAATAAAGCCTGAAATTAGACTGATTTCCACGGTGCCAAAATGAAAATTATTTGGCCAATAAAATTACAAATTATTTTTTCATTTAGGCATAAAAAAACCTCCGATTCATCAGAGGCGATTTATTTATAATGAGTTTACGATATATTTTAAGAGTCGAGGCTTTCACCATAGATGTATAACGTGTGATGCGAAAGTTTAAAATTATACTTTAAACAAGCTTCTTCTATGATTTCTCGGATTCGTGGATCGTAAAATTCTTTTACTATTCCGGTGCTTGTATCAATGAGGTGATCGTGTTGAAGAGTTGCGAAAGCCTTTTCAAATTGGGCGATGTTTTTACCAAATTGATGTTTTACAACCAATTTACATTCCAGTAACAAGTCAATGGTATTGTAGAGGGTTGCCCGACTTACCCGGTAATTCTTATTTTTCATTGAAATATAAAGTGACTCAATATCGAAATGACCTTCGCGGGAATAAATTTCATCAAGAATAGCGAATCGCTCGGGGGTTTTCCGGTGACCATTTTTCTCCAAGTATTCTGTGAACATATTTTTCACAGTATCTTTTGTTTTATGGCTATTCATACTCAAAACAGTTTTGTGTTGTAGCCTCAAAAATAGTAAAAAATTAAGATTGTTTAGACTAAATAAAAATTAATTTTCAATATTCTCGATCCTTTCAATAGTATCTATCCCTTTGATTCTCATTAGTCGTGCGATCAATTTGTTTAAATCACCGAGATTGTGAATGTATATATATAGGTCTCCTTCAAAGATACCGTCATGGGTGTCAAACATCACCGTTCGCATGTTGATGTTATTTTGTTTCGAGATAATATTAGTCACCTCGTTCACAATTCCAATTCGGTCGAATCCACTCACTTTGATGCGGGTAAGGTACGAGCGCTTTTTAAAATTAGTCCATTCGGCAGTGATAATCCGATCGCCGTGTTGCGACATTAATTTATTAGCTTCCGGGCATTTTGTTTTATGAATAATTACGTGGTTATTCGAGGTCATGTAACCCAAAACATCGTCACCTGGAATTGGCTGGCAACATTTAGCCAGAGTGTAATTGCGTTCATCAGGATCTTCTTTGAGTAAGAATGTATTTTTCTTGTTGATTTGAGTTTTGGGTAGCATGAGCTCCAACTCGCCCCCCTTATTGTTTCTATTTTTCCCAAATGAAATTTTCCAATACTTTGCTAATTTGTTTTCCCGTCGCGTTTTGAGGATACTTTCTAAATCGTCGATTTGGATAAATCCCATTCCCACATGAGCGTAAAGCTGGTCTTTATTAGATAAGTTGTAGTGCGCGGCGAGTTTTTTCAAGGTATCAGCCGAGGGTTTTATCTTATATTGTTTGAGCTTTTCTTCAATGATCTCCTGACCTTTCTCCAGGTGTCTTTTTTTATCAAGTTTGAATGCTTGTTTGACTTTTGTTTTCGCTTTCGCAGTACTCATAAACTTGAGCCATTCCAGATCCGGCGTCTGAGTTTTTGAAGTCAGAATTTCAACCTGATCTCCGCTTTGCAGTACATAGCTTACCGGAACCAATTTATGATTGATTTTTGCTCCGATGCAATGATTTCCAAGATCGGTGTGAATTTCGTAAGCTAAGTCAATAATTGTTGCTCCTTTCGGGAGGGGGATCATATCACCCTTTGGGGTGAAAATGACAATTTCCGAAGTATAGAGGTTCATTTTAAATTCATCCAAAAACTCTAATGCATCAGACTCCGGATTGCGAAGTGTTTCTCGGATTTTTTCCAGCCACTTATCTAGTTCCGATTCAATCGAATGAACCCCTTTGTATTTGTAATGAGCAGCAAAACCACGTTCGGCGATAACATCCATTCGCTCAGTTCTGATTTGCACTTCTACCCATTTCCCTTGAGGTCCCATTACGGTTACATGGAGCGCTTCATATCCATTGGCTTTTGGGATCGTGATCCAATCGCGGATACGGTCGGGTTTGGGTTTGTAGATGTCGGTTATCAGAGAGAGGATGTCAAAGCACTGTCGTTTTTCAGATATGTTTGTTTTTGGCTTGAATACAATGCGAATAGCGAGTAAGTCATATATTTCGTCAAATGAAATCCCTTTGGTTTGCATTTTATTCCAGATTGAAAAAATGGATTTCAATCTTCCGGAGACTGTAAAATCGATTCCTTCATTCTGGAGTTGATTTTGGATGGGCTGGACGAACTCATCAACCAAATATTCTCTTCGTTCCTGTTGGTTTCTTAATCGAAATACAATTTGATTATACGTTTCTGGTTGCTTGTATTTCAGACTTAGATCTTCCAGTTCAGTTTTAATGGAGTACAGCCCGAGCCGATGAGCCATAGGGGCAAAAATATAAAGTGTTTCGGCTGCAATTTTTAACTGCTTGGGAGTTGGCATGCTGTCCAAAGTCCGCATATTGTGCAGTCTGTCAGCCAGCTTAACTAAAATAACCCTAATGTCATCGGAAAGGGTCATTAGCATTTTTCGAAAATTGGTAGCCTGCTTGGAGTCGTGTTGAGAGGTGATTTCATCCGAAAGCTTGGTTAAGCCATCAACGACCTTTGCCACTTTCTCCCCAAATAGGTTTTTAATATCTTCGGTTGTATAATCGGTGTCTTCAACCACATCATGTAAAATGGCCGAAATAATGGAAGTTGCTCCGAGTCCTATTTCCTGAGAAACAATCTTTGCAACAGCAATAGGGTGAACGATGTATGGCTCGCCTGATTTTCGTTTTACACCTGCATGAGCACTATTCGCAAATTCAAATGCCTTATGAATCCGTTCTCTTCCCTCCTCGGTGATTCGCTGATCAAATGATTTTGTAAGATTCTCATAGTAATCAGCAATTAACCGTTGCTCAGCTTGTGTCTGTAGTTTGTTTTTATCCATCCTTCAATCCCTCGAAAAGCTATTTTCTTTTGTAAAAAGTAAATATACTTTAATTCTTTCGAAAACAGAGACCGATCTCCGTAACTCAAATTAAATTTCACTAATCATTAATAAAGTATTAACTGGTCAAATTTGTTCAGTTTTTAGGATTTTTGGTGCTTGTCAAACAAGGCTTTTTCAACTTGTTCGCAAATAATATGCCCAACAAAAATATGAGCTTCCTGTATTCTGGGGGTGTCAACTGATGGAATTGGTATAAGTATATCACAAACACTTTTTAGTTGGCCGCCAAGCTTTCCGGTTAAGGCGATCACTTTCATACCGATTTTTTTAGCTTCTTTTGCTGCATTGACAACATTTTCAGAGTTGCCTGATGTTGAAATTGCAATTAAGATGTCGCCTGCTCTTCCAACCCCGGAAATGTATCTAGCATAAGCCACTTTAAAATTGTAATCGTTTGAATAAGCCGTGATGAATGAAGAATTGACGTGACAGGCTTCAGCCTGTATCGGAGGTCGGTCGATATAAAATTTACCAGCCAGCTCAGCTGCAAGATGCTGGGCGTCGGCAGCGCTACCACCATTTCCGCAAAAAAGTGTTTTGCCGCCTTTTTGATAGCATGAAACCAGTTCGTCGATAGCTCGTTTGATATCATTCAAAATTTTTTCGTTTGAAAGCAAGGCTTTTTTTAGTTCAATGGCTTGCTCGATTCGGTCGGTTATTTGCTTCATGCGGTCTGGTTTAATTTGTTGTAAACGGAGATAAAAGCATTTACCATATTGGTCCACGAAAACTTTTTCTTCTCTTCAATGATATTTTTTTCGAATATTGGCTGACGATTTTTATCGTAAAAATCCAATATTGCGTCGGTTATCGCTTGTTCATTTGGAGTGACTACATAACCAATTTTCTTATCAGGAATAATCTCAGAAAGGCCTCCAACATCGGTTACCAGCATCGATTTTTCGAAATGATAGCCAATTTGAGTTACGCCACTTTGGGTGGCGTGTTTGTAGGGCTGTACCACCAGATCGGATGCACAAAAGTATTGGCTTACTTTTTCGTTGGGGATAAAGTCGGTATGTAATAAAACATGATTTTTCAATCTGAGACTTTCTATCATTTGCAGATAGGGTTCGGGCTTTGTGTAAAACTCACCGGCAATGATTAGTTTGACCGGTAGCTTTTTTATTCGTTCATCCGAAATTGCTTTCAATAAAAGGTCTAGTCCTTTGTAATCGCGAATAAAACCAAAGAAAAGCAAATAACTAACTCCTTGCTCAAGTTGAAGTAATTCTTTGGCTTTTTCTTTTTCAATTTTCTCTCCAAAATTGTCAAACAGTGGATGAGGACAAAGTTTCCGAGGAAGTTCGGGGGTGAAGGTATCTATGTCGTTGAGGACAGATTGCGACATGGCAACCATTCCATCAATGCTTTTCATGAAATAGCTTGTAAGAGGTTTGTCACCTGGCCTTTTTTCATGTGGAATGATATTGTCGGCTAAGCAAATAACTTTGGTGTGTTTATTTTTTCTCACCAGACGACAAATTGTACCCAAAACCGGACCCATAAACGGTAGCCAGTAGCGAACCATTAGTAGATCGGGCTTCTCTTTTTGAATACGTTTACCAACTTTAATCCAATTAACCGGGTTTACAGAGTTGACGGTTCGTTTGATATTTAAATTGTCGGGAGCAGGTCCATCCACATATTGCGACTTCCCGGGGAATAGCAAACCTGGGTATTGAATTGTGAAGGTTTCAATTTCAACTTCCATTTCCTGTGATTGAAACTCCTCTGCCAACCGTTGATTGTAGGATGCTAGTCCTCCACGGAACGGATAGGCCGGGCCAATTATTTTTACAGTTTTGATCATGGTTTTGGGATAAACTTATTCTCATGTTTGTTGGACTAGCAAATTTGCAACATGTTTATCAATTGGGAAAGATAATTCATCAGCTTTTAGCTCTTTTATTTTAACCCAGCGAAAGCATTGATTCCCATTTTTTAGTTCAGGAAAATCAAAAGCTTTGGTTGAGATTTTAAAGTTGATTGGTGGTTTTAGTCTCGCCTCGTAATAAATGCTGATCAGTTGTTGATTTTCAAAATAGCGTGCTTTCTGATAGAAGTCGGTGGTGTAAAAATGCACTATTTGTTCAATCGACTGATTACACTCTTCCAACATTTCACGCTTTAAGCAATCAATTGTGCCTTCTCCAAATTGAAGCCCACCGCCGGGAAATTTCGTCATTTTTGTATTGAGTTGAAATTCATCAGTCAATAATACTTCATCTTTTTCATTCATAAAGAGTCCGTAAACACGAATATTGAATTTTGCGTTGGCTTGCCGGTTCATTCTGCAATACTATTTTCGATAAACTTAATGATTTCATTTGCTTGATGAGGCTCATACCAATGTATGTTTTCATCTTTCCGTAGCCAGGTCAACTGCTTACGAGCATAGTGGCGGCTGTTTCGTTTGATCAGCTCTACCGCTTTTTCTTTGGTGATCTCGCCATTCAAGTAGGCAAATAGTTCTTTGTATCCGACTGTATTTAATGAGTTGAGATTTTTGTAAGGAAATACTTGGCGTACTTCGTCCTCCAAGCCTTCTTCCATCATTTGGTCAACGCGTTTATTGATTCGGTTGTAAAGTTGCCCCCGATCCATGTTCAGACCAATTTTGATAATTTTAAATGGGCGTTGTTTTACGGTTTTAGTTCGAAAAGAAGTAAAGGTTTTGCCGGTCATCATGCATATTTCGAGAGCCCGTATAATACGTTTGGGATTCTTTAAATCGACCTTTTCGTAATATGCTGGGTCGAGTTGCTTCAGTTTCAGCCTGAGGTGCTCCAGTCCGGTTTCCTCGAATTCACGTGTTAGATGTTTACGAATTTCAGGATCAACGTCCGGCTGGAAGTCAATTCCATTGCATACAGCATCAACATACAGCATGGAGCCACCACTCATAATCACAGTTGAATGCGTTTCAAATAAGTCAGTAATTAATTTTATGGCCTCGCTTTCGAAGCGGCTTGCATTGTAGTTTTCGTGAATGGAATGTGAATGGATAAAGTGATGAGGAACTTGATTCAGCTCATCTGGAGAAGGAACAGCAGTTCCAATCGATAGCTCTTTAAATATTTGACGGGAATCGGATGATATTATTTCGGTGTTGAAATAGTTCGCAAGTTCGATGCTTAGTTTTGTTTTCCCAATACCAGTAGGCCCTTGAATAACAATTAGTGTTTTGCGCATTGTTTGAATAGTTGAAGGGCCAAAGGTAAAGGTTTTACCTAAAAACAGGAAGGGGACCTGTTAGTCCCCTTCGATTAGATCCTCCATTTCTCCAAAAATTTCGGTATAATCATCTAAATCACCATAATCTTGGTAACCATTCTCCGTTTCGAGAATTACTTGACCCTGGTCCTGGAGTTCTTCTTCCAGTACTTGTGCAGGGGCATCACCTTGTATCTCGGTGACTTGGTTTTCTTGAAGATGCTTTTTCATGTAAATTTTAGTTAATTCAATATAAAAAGATCTGTCACAAAAAAAATCGAACACATACAGCAATCGCTGCCCTGTGTCAGAGAGGATATCATGTAGCTTGGTTTTTCCCATGACCTCAATCCGGGAGCCATTTTTGCCACAGTCTAGGAATGTAATTTCCTTTTGTATTCCGAAATTGTCACCCGCAACAAAAAAAGAGGCAAGTTGATCTGAAGCATACTGACAACAATTTTGAATGCACCAATGGAGATCAGCAAAACTTCTTTCCGCATCTATTTCAATTACGCGTAAAAATTCCGAATTTTCAATAGAAGTTATTTTAAACTGATATATCATGCAGTTATCTTTTCAAAAAAATTCTTTAGCAATAAAAGCTGTTGTTTAAGCACACAGGTGTTTTTAACGGTGAGAGGTTGCAAAAGGTTAGTTTATAAATGTTAAAAAAGATTAATTGAAAGTTTTTGTTATTTATTGTCTTGGTTAATAGTGACTTGAAGTTGGGTTGTTTGGGTTTTTGATTGGTCCGATTAACGAAAAATTGAACTTTAGTTTCGTATATTCGATGAAAAATGGTCTTTTAAATTCGAAAAATTTATTGATGAATGCATTGTTTTAGTATTTTTAATTGGTGATCTTACCGATTCGAAAAATATTATTATGCAATATCAAACATTAGTCCATGAGAATTTGAGAATTTCGTTGAATGCCATTCAGTCGAATTTATTGCGCACTATTCTAACCGTTTTGATTATTGCAATTGGAATTACAGCACTTGTGGGAATACTAACTGCTATTGATTCAATAAAGGCTTCTATTACTAATGAGTTTAACTTTATGGGGGCGAATTCGTTTACAATTACTTCACGGGCAATACAGGTTCAGCAAGGTGAAAGTCGGGTGCGGAAAAAAAATCATCAATACATTAGTTATTATCAGGCACAGGGATTTAAGGAGCACTTTAGTTTTCCTGCCTTAGTTTCCATTTCGGTTGATGGTACCGGAAATGCGACGGTGAAGTTTCAAACAAAGAAATCGAATCCGAATGTTAACGTTCGTGGAGTTGACGAAAATTACCTAGCAACATCAGGGTTTGAAATAGAACGAGGGCGTAATTTTTCCAATACGGATATCGAGTCAGGCTTAAATAAGGTGTTGCTAGGTAGTGGGTTGGTTAAAAGGCTGTTTGATAAGAATGAAAATCCGCTTCATAAAGAGGTAAGTATTGGAGCCGGGCGTTATGAGGTAGTCGGCACACTCAAGCCAAAAGGTGGCGGCTTTGGCAGTGGTGGAGATGAGATTTGTTTTTTACCGTATTACACGGTGCGGAATTATTTTTCCAGGCCACAAATGAATTTTAATATTCAGATTAAGGTTGACAATGGTCAATTGCTTGAGGCTGCGATCGGTCAGGCTGAAGCTGATTTTCGAAACGTAAGAAATTTACGACCTACTGATGAAACAGATTTCAATATTGAAAAGAGTGATAATTTGGTTAATATGCTATTGAATAATATTCGAAATATCACGCTTGTAGCAACTATCATTGGATTCATTACTCTTTTTGGCGCAGCTATTGGGCTGATGAATATTATGCTGGTTTCGGTCACAGAACGAACTCGCGAAATTGGTATCAGGAAAGCAATTGGGGCGAATTCTTCATTAGTTCGTCAGCAGTTTTTAATTGAAGCTGTTGTGATAGGGCAAATTGGAGGTGTTGTAGGCATTATTTTGGGAATTCTGGTCGGCAATATCATTTCGATGATGATTGATAGTCAGTTTATTGTGCCTTGGTTGTGGATGTTTACCGGGGTGTTGTTGTGTTTTGCTGTTGGAATTATTTCAGGCTATTATCCTGCGCAAAAGGCAGCACGTATGGATCCGATTGAAAGTTTGAGATATGAATAACATTCTTTCGGTTAATACGTTGTTACACTTGTTTAATTCAGTATCTATTGCTGTCATTGAGAGTATTAATTTGGAATAGTACTTTTTGAAAAAAGCGATGATCTACGATTGGTTTAAAAAAGGAGGCGAACTATTAAAATAATTTGAAGGGAGTCAAAAATAGCTTACCGGCTGCTTTTATAATTCTGAAAGTAAATCCTATCCATTAATAAGCATAATACTTTTGTGTAAACTCGTATTTGAAGTAAAACTGTTTTCAAACAAAAAAAGGCACCCAAAAGGATGCCTTTTCAATATTCTAATTGGTTTCAGTAATTATTTTACTGAGTCCATGTATTGGATCAATTCGCAAACTTTTGCTGAGTAACCCATTTCATTGTCATACCAAGAAACAACTTTTACGAAGTTTGGAGACAAAGAGATCCCAGCGCCAGCGTCGAAGATAGAAGTACGAGTGTCGCCAACGAAGTCGTTAGAAACAACCATGTCTTCTGTATAACCAAGTACACCAGCCAATTCGCCTTCAGAAGCTTCTTTCATGGCAGCGCAAATTTCTTCGTATGAAGCACCTTTTTCCAAAGTCACAGTTAAGTCAACAACTGAAACGTCAGGAGTAGGAACACGGAAAGCCATACCGGTCAATTTCCCGTTCAATTCTGGAATTACTTTACCAACAGCTTTAGCAGCACCAGTTGAAGATGGGATGATGTTTTGACCAGCTCCACGACCACCTCTCCAGTCTTTCATAGAAGGACCGTCAACAGTTTTTTGAGTTGCAGTAGTTGCGTGAACAGTTGTCATCAAACCTTCTTTGATACCGAATTTGTCATTCAATACTTTAGCTACAGGAGCCAAACAGTTTGTTGTACAAGAAGCGTTTGAAACAAAATTCATTTCGTTTGTATAAGATGCATTGTTAACACCCATAACGAACATTGGAGTATCGTCTTTTGAAGGAGCAGACATGACTACTTTTTTAGCACCTGCGTCCAAGTGACCTTGAGCTGATTCTTTCGTTAAGAAAAGACCGGTTGATTCAACAACGTATTCAGCCTCAACAGCTCCCCAGTTAATGTCGGCTGGATTTCTTTCTGCTGTTACGCGGATTTCATCACCGTTTACGATCAATTTTCCGTCTTTTACAGCAACGTCACCGTCAAACTGCCCGTGAGTTGAATCATATTTAAGCATGTAAGCCATGTAGTCTACATCGATCAAGTCGTTGATTGCTACAATTTGAATTGTTCCTTTTGCAATAGCTTGACGGAAAACAAAGCGACCGATGCGACCAAATCCGTTGATACCGATTTTAATTTTTGACATAGTTGATAATTTAAAATTAATGAAAGATTATTCTTTTGATTTATTAGCTTTTATCTAATTTTTTTCAAAGCCCCACAAAATAACTAACTAAAATCTAGATGATCAAATTTTTCGATTTTGATTTATTTATTTTCACGAGAGCTTAAAATTCAGTTAATGTTTCCTTTTTTAACTTCAAATTGAGTTCATTGTATAATTGATTCTTTTTTGCGTAATGATTTCCTGCATATTTGCCTATAGAGTTTTCTAAAGCAGTCGAAAGTAGTTATTCCTTTTTCATTTCATTGTCATTGATTGTTTCATGATGAACTCAATGACAGTCTCAAATTATTCGATGTGTTTTATTGGCTATATATATAATTGTATATGCTACTCAAATTAAGCTTCGAATAAGTGGTTTTAAAATAAAAATTCTGTGCAATTACACGTGTTTGCTTTAAATATTGAATTCTCAGAGGGTTTAAAATCGCTTAAGTTGTTGAAGTATATTGAATTATTATGATTTTTAGCTTTCGAGTTTGCGAGTGAACTGTGCAGGTGGTGCGGAGTTCCGTCTTGAAATTGGAAATAATAATGGGCTTTACGGTGGTCTGTAGAGATAATTTCATCCGGGTATAGACCGAAAAATGCATGAATTGGTTTGTGCTATACTTTTCTTAATTGCATATGTGTTTTAAAACACATTTAAAAAAGATTCTGAAAACTTATAAATTGGAGTGCTTGTTTTCAATTTGGGATATGTCGTTTAAAATCAGTTTCTCTGTGTAGTTTGCATCAACCGTTGAAGGGGTGGTGAGTTTTATCTTCTCTTTCTCATCCAACCGTTGGCTGTATGCCGGACATTTGCAGGTTTTACATGACGAAATTGCAAATAAGAGGCCTGCTACAATTGTAACCATCAGTTTATTAGTTGCTTTTAACTTCATTTTTTCCATGTTTTGTAAAAACAAAGATATCTTAAAAATATTGTATTGTGTGTTATTTTCAGGTGGAGCTTCTTTGAATTTGAAGGAAGATTTGGGGTGTTCACTGAAGTTGTAAGATCCCGATTACTAGTTATATTATTAAGTTAATCTTCAAATGGAAAACTTGGGAACTTTGCATATACTCCGCAATTGGGCGTTTTTGGTGTTTGCTAATTTGTGTAAAAAATCTTTGTTTTTATGCGAAAAAACGCTTGTACATTGCTGATAAATTTTATAGGTTTGTAAAGTCTTGGCGAAAGTTACGCCTTGGCCGTATTAGAGATTTATGAATATGAATGATATAATACAATCAATCAATCAATTAAGTACAATTAAAAAACAAATGCTATGAGAAAATCATTTACTCGGCTCTTTAGTTTTATGCTGATGGGAATGCTGATCTTTGCTGTTACAGCTGTAAGCTGGGCACAGCCAATCGGTACGCCTCCGCAACAAACTATTACAACTAGCGTCGACGATGTAACAACCGTATGTTACAACGAAGACAATAGTTACAAGGTACAGGTCTCTGTTATAGATTTTGTGAATCTAGACAGCCTGGATTTAGTGTTGGATTATACGCTCGGCGATTTTGACTTCGTTGGTGCAACATGGTTATCTGCTGGTGCGACCAGTGGTCTTCCATTAGATGCATCTCCTGCGTATACTTCAGTTACGGAAACAACTCCCGGAGAAGTTCGTATTGTGTGGACTGACAATGTAGCCACTCATCATGAAATTCAACCGGATGACAGTGAAGTTGCAATTCTTGAATTGGAATTTCAGGTGGTTAATGCTACTCCAAAAACTGTATACACAACGACGATGTCTTGGGATCTTGCTAAAAGTAAGTATTACTGGGAAGGAGACGCTGGTCAGGAGGCTGTTAATAGTCTTGAATTTATTGGCGGCGTTTTAAATGCAAAGCAAATTTATACACCTGCTGTAGATGTAGGTGATAGTGATGCTTTATGCTTTGGTGGAAACGTTGATGTAGAAGTTACGTTGCCTGCAGGATCAAATATTGAATATTTATTCAATGATAACGATATTGCTGGTGGTTCTTGGACTTCAAATGCAAAGTTGAACGTTACTGCTCCTTCAGTTAATAATACTGTTATTGCAAGAAATACGGATACAGGATGTATCTCTCACATGTTAACCTTTGATGTAGGTTCAGCTGACCCATTGGTTTTTGATGCTGATAGTTCTGATGCTGAGTGTTATGGTGGAAACGGTGAGATTCAGTTTTTAACTGATGGTGGTACAGCTCCCTATACATACTGGGTTGTGCCTGCTGCTAATTTTTCAGCTGTAGTTACCAAGTTAATAAACAATCCCAGCGACGCTACTTTAGATGCGTATAAATTTTCAGCTGCTACTGTTTTACGCCCAGCGGGGATGTATTATATCGCTGTTGATGATGCTAACGGTTGCGCTAAGTTGTTGAACGATGCTGAAACTGGCTCTTCAACTTACTGGATGACTGCAACCATTGCTGAAGAATCTATTATAGATACGACTTCTGCTGCAGTTGTTGATGTAACATGCTATGGTGGAAATGATGGTTCAATTTCGGTAACAGCAACAGGTGGGGCTCCTAAAGTTGCAGGTTATACATTCAAATTGAATGGTGGTAGCTCTGCTGTTGGTACTTCAAAAACATACTCTGGTTTAGCTGGATCATATACTGTTACTATAATGGACAGCTTGTGTTCTCGTGATTTCGAATTCTATGTAGATCAACCAGAAGCTGTTACTTTTACTATTGATTATAAAGATGTAGCTTGTAATGTTACTCCTGACGGACAGATTTGGGTTGACACGATCAATGGCGTAGCTGTTGATGATGTTAACTCTGCAGCTTGGTCTTTCGAAGTATTTAATGCTTTAGGTGGTAGTGAAGGCGTTACTACGGTTGGTGATACTCTTGCGGGATTGGATCCTGCATATTATACGCTTGTATTAACTGATGCTGCAGGTTGTACATATGATTATATGAACTCTGATGGTACAGACGATATACCGGTAATGTCACCTGCCGAGATTTCTTATACTCCAGTGGTTACATATGTAGATTGTAATGGTTCTTCAACTGGAGAAATTGTGTTGACAAGCTTAAGAGGAGCCGCAAATTACGAATTCCAATTGGATGGTGGTTCTTGGTCTGCTGATCAATCAATTTATGATAACCTTGCGGCTGGAACTTACCTCGTAAATGTTAGAGATGCTGACAATACGGATCGTTGTGAAATTAGTCAATCTATAATAATTGAAGAACCTACGTCTGCAATCTCAATTACATTAGTTGAAGACAATCAACCTACTTGTCCTAAAGGAAACGACGGTAACGTGAGTATTGATGTTTCTGGTGGTACTCCATTTCTGGATTCTAATGATGATCCTTATTATATGTACTCAGTTGATGGTGCTCCTTATTTTGTCGGTAACCCAACTTTTGCATTGACAGAAGGCGATCATGATATCAGTGTAAAAGATATGAACGGTTGTGAGGAAACAACAACTGTTACAATAGACGCTTTAGATCCGGAAACTATTTCTGCTTCGGCTCCTTTCATTGATTGTTATGGTGATGTGGTAGCTATTGATACTTCAATCGTTTCTCAATCATATGCGTTCAATCCAGATTACTATACATTGTATGTGAATACTGTCGATGAAACAGGAGGTGTTGAATTTAAACCTGCAGATGAAGGTGTTAATGCTGACTTGTTCCCTGCCGGAACATATTACATTTCGTCAATGAGTCCAAACGGATGTTGGTCAAATGTAGTTGAATTGGTAATTGAGCAAAGTCCAGAATTGGAACTAGTTGATGTTACTGTTCAAAATGCGACTTGTAATGAGTATTGGGATGGATTTATTTCTGTTCAAGTAACTGGGGGTACAGCTATTAGTGCTACCGATCGTTACGAATATGCAGTTGCCAATAACCCTGTAGCCTTCAGTAATCCAGGATCTACTATTTCATGGGAATCATTCTTTAATGATGATGCCGACAATGATAGTACGACTATTATTCAAGTATTAGAAGGAACTTATTATATTGGAGTTCGCGACTCTTGTCAAAATATCGTACAAACTGAAGCGATTACAATTACTTCTGCTGAGTCGATCACTATTGGTGACGTTGCAATAACTAATGTTACATGCTACGATGAAGAAGATGGTGAGATTGATGTAACAGGAGTAGTAATAGGTGGTAATGGCGATTATCGTTATACGCTATATAACTATGACCATACTAATTCTAGTACTGGTTCAATGATTGGATCAACAAAGCAAGCTTCTCCAGTTTATAGTGACCTCGCTGCTGGTTTCTACAAGTTAGTAGTAGATGACACAACTGAGCCAGTTTCTTGTCCTGCAGATACTACTGTTCTATTTGTAAATACACCAAGTGAGTTAACGTTAGATTTAGATAGTCTACATGTTAGCTGCTATGGAGAAGAAGATGGTGAGATTATGGTAACAATCTCTGGTGGTGTAGGTGGTACTTATGGATATTTTGAGGACCATGCCAATAATTATCAGGATCCTGATTATACAACTGATGGTAATAAATACAAAGTAACGATTAATAATACTGATCCAAACGGTGTTTCTTATGGAACCTACTCTTTTGCTGATGATGTAAACAGTAAAACATTTCAGGTAGCCGCAGGTAAGTATGTCGTTCAAATACAAGACGCTCACGGATGTTCTGTTATTGATTCTGTTATGGTAGAACAGCCAGATATGTGGCAATTAACTACATCCAGCACATTGCCTTCTGACTGTGGTGCTGCTGATGGTACGATTACTGTTGACATTCAAGGTGGATGGCCAGGAGAGGATTTGGAAATCAAATTGGATAACGGTAGCTGGGTTTCAGTAACTGGAGATTCCCATACTTTCACCGGAATCGAATTTGGCGAATATGATATTATGGTTCGCAACAGTTCATTCCCTGTTGATGTTAACACAGCTGCTTGTTATGGAATGGCAACAGAAACTTTAACAGAGCCTTCTGAATTTGCCTATGTCGTAAATATCGAGAGTGCAAAATGCCATGGCGACTATAACGGTAAAATGATTATTACTGATGTTACTGGTGGATCAGGTAAATACCAATTCCAATTAGTAAGTCATAATAATACAAGTTATCAGCCAACTAATGATGATCTTTGGGAGCCAAAAACTTCTGGTGGTACTGCAATGTATGTAACTGAATATACATTTGATACGTTAGATGCAGGTCACTATACTTTATATATTCGCGATGATGCAGGCTATACACTTTCTTCTTGTGGTGCTTTAGAGTCATGGGAAGTTGAAGAGCCTGATTCATTAGAGATCACAGAAACAATGTGGTTGAAAGATGTAACTTGTAACGGTGGTGATGATGGATCATTCGAAATTCAAGTTCAAGGTGGAACAGCTCCATATCTATATGCATATACTGAGTCTCAGGTTTCTCCTGATCCAGAGCATCCTTATCAAATGATGCCTGATGTAAATGACGCTAGCTTATGGCAGGATTCTCCAGTGTTTGAAGATGTAACTTCAGGTACATTCATCGCTTGGGTCGTTGATGCTAACGGTTGTTTCCAAGGTGGAGAAATTCGTTCTTCTGGTGCTGTTATTGATCAACATCGCGTTGTAATCGATCAACCTGTTGAAATTGATTTAGACCTTGATGGTACTATGGACGCAACTTGTTATGGTGTAGAAGATGGAAAGATTTATATCGATTACACTACTGGCGGAAATGGATCACCTTATACCTTCAAAGTTGAAGGTCCTAAATATGATGGAACAACTGTTTCGTACATGTTTACTAACAATGGTAATGGATATACAAGTTCAGCAACATTGAGTGGTGTATTTGCATCTCTTCCAGATCCGGATAATAACTCAGAGATGTATGCTGTAACTGCGATCGATAAATTAGGTTGTGAATCTGATCCGATTTATGTTTCTGTTGAACAACCTGAAGAATTCGTAATTGAAGCAGTTATTGACGAAGATGCATTTATCTGTGCTAATGACCTTTCAGGTATCTTAGATATTGTAACAGTAAGTGGTGGAACAAGTCCATTTATGTATCAAGTATATCGCAATGATGTATTGGTTAGAACTTGGACTTCTAATAACTCACATGTTGTTGAGTCTGGTTATGAATATATCGTAGAAGCAGAGGATGATAACGGTTGTATGTCTTATGACACGATCATGATCGAAACTCCTGAGCCAGTTGTTATTGCTGACATTAGGGACTTGACTTGCTATGGTGAAGTTTCACCAACTGTACGTATTACAGCTACTGCAGAAGAAGGACGTGACTTGATGGTTCGTTATCAAAAAGTTGAAGGTGCCAGCACCGTTGGACCATGGAGTTCATGGACTGCATTCAACGAGGAAGATGGTACTGCAACACATGTTTATAGTTCTGGATTGACCTATGGTGATGATAACGAAAGTGATGGTCACTATAACTTCCAGGTGAAAGATGAATTTGGATGTATATCTGAAGTTGTATTTGAGACGTTTGTTCCAGTACAAAATGAGTTAACTGCTACATTTACTGTTGATGGAACAGTGTTGACTATTTCTGATATCGATGGTGGTATTTCTCCATATATGTTAATGGTTGATGGAGTTGATGTTGGTGCAGTAGGCGAAGAAGTAGTGGTTGATTCATTAATTGCTGGTGCTAATGTTATCACAATTATGGATTCTCACGAATGTGTTGCTGACACAACAGTAACTATTGAAGATCTTATGGTTACTGCTGATCCAGCTTCAGGTGATGCAATGGCACAAGAGTTCGACGTTGTGTTAACGTTCAACCGTGAAGTAACAATCGTTGATGGTGACATCACTGGTGGTACCGTGACTCCTGGAACCGGAACAGAATTTACAGTTGCGATGACAGGTGCTGATGGAGATGACTTGACGCTTACTGTTGGTTCTACCATTATGGATATGGGTGGAAATGCATTTGCTGGAACTACGTTCACTTACACGATAGGTGATAACACTGGTCCAATGCCTGCTACTTATACTCCTGAGGATGGAGCTACAATCGCTGACAACCACCCAACACTTAAAGTAACATTTAATGAAGATGTTGTGGCAGGAAGCGGTAATGTTTACATTACTAAAGTTGGTGGAACAACTCCTGTTCTTACTATTCCATTAACTGCGGGTATGGTTGACGGTTCAACAGTTACTGTAGATTATACTTACGATCCTGAAGTAGGTGGATTGAATAAAAATACAGAATACTATGTGACGTTCGACGCTGGTCTTGTAGCTGATGCTGCAGGTAATAAAAGCTTAGGACTGACTGACGATACAGTATGGAACTTCATTACTGGTGATTTTGCTACTGGTGTTGAAGAGCCAAGTGGTTCTCTCGAGTACAAGGTGTATCCGAACCCATTTGATGGATTTGTTACTGTTGATAATGCAGACAAACTTTCACGAATTGTTGTAACAAACGTTGCTGGTCAACGCGTGAAAGACATTGTTAGCCCTAACACTAACATTGACTTGGGTGACTTACGCAGTGGTATCTATCTCATGACTTTAATTACTAAAGATGATGTAGTTGCCAAAACTGAAAGGCTTGTTAAAAAGTAATGCCGAATTGATTGATTAAGAAGGGGGAGCCAGTTGGCTTCCCCTTTTTTTGTATTTTTGTATTTCTAAAAATCAACAATTATGGACATACTTTTTAAACACCGATCTATTCGTCAGTATAAATCAACGCCGATAGAGGAAGAAGTCTTGATTGAGATTATTGAGGCTGGAACCAGAGCATCAAATACAGGCAATATGCAACTGTATAGTGTTGTTATTACTAAAGACATCAAGGCGAAAGAGAAGCTCGCTCCTTTACACTTTAATCAACCAATGGTGAAGCAAGCACCCGTTTTACTAACTGTTTGTGCTGATATCAATCGGTTTAGTTTGTGGTGCGAGGAACGAAATGCTGATGCCGGTTATAACAACTTGTTGTGGTTGATGAATTCAACGATAGACGCTTCATTATTTGCTCAGAATTTGTGTGTGGAAGCAGAGTATCATGGGTTAGGTATTTGTTACCTTGGAACTGCGCTATACAATGCCAAAGAGTTTATAGATGTTCTTGAGCTTCCTAAGGGCGTTATTCCGATTACAGCGATTGTTTTAGGTTATCCTGATCACAAGCCAGAGTTAACTGATCGTTTGCCGCTGGATGGGCTTATTCATTCAGAAAGATATAAAGACTATACGCCTGAGAAGATTAATGATTTACATGGAGAAAAGGAGAATTTGCCAAGTTCAAAACAGTTTGTGAAAGAAAATGAGAAAGATAACCTGGCACAGGTATTTACCGATGTACGTTATAAAAAGGTTGATAGTGAATTCTTCTCTAAAAAGCTGCTAGCAACCTTAAGAGAGCAGGGATTTAATATTTAGCTGTCCGGTTATTTGATGATGTGCTTATTAATCAGTTCTTGAAAATCGTGCCTGAAGTTATTGCCTATTGGTAATTTTTGTCCATTGATTTCAAGCTGATTGCCTTCAATACTTTGGATTTGATCAAGACGTATGATGTATGATTTGTGAATTCTGAAAAACTCGGCTGCAGGAAGTAGTTCTTCCATTTTTTTCATGGATAAGTTGGTCACCAGGTGCTTATCTTTCAAATGGACCTTAATGTAATCTCCCAGACCTTCGATGTAAATTATCGATTTAAATTCAACCCGGATAGCCTTTTTGTTGGCCTTTATGTATATGTAGTCCTCGTTGTGTTCTTCGTGGTGCAGAGCAGTCATCAATTTTAACTGTTCGTCAGCTTTTTGTACAGCTTTATAAAAGCGTTCAAATGAAAAGGGCTTCTTCAGGTAGTCGAGTATGTTAAGTTCATACCCTTCCATGGCATAATCGGCGTAGGCCGTTGTTAAAATGACCAATGGAGGATTCGTAAGGTTTTTCAAAAAATCTAAGCCGCTTAATCTTGGCATATTAACATCCAGAAACATTAAATCAGCATGTTCGTCTTTTAGAAGGCTGCTGGCCTCTAAAGCATTGTTGCAGCAGCATACTATTTCAAGCTCCGGAATATCCTTGGCAAACTGCTTAATTACATTTTGCGCCAACGGTTCGTCATCAACTACTATTGCTCTGATCATTTTATTGTTTTTAAAGTCAGTTGTAACTCCACGCTAAAGATGTTTTCTTTTTCACTGATTTTTAAATCGTATTCATCCTTTGCATATAAATAGTCTAGTCGTTTTTTTACGTTTTTAAGACCAATACCGGACGCTTTTGGATTTGAGTGAGTGCTCGTCTCATCAAAGCTGTTTGTTGCCTTAAAATACAGTGAGTGCTCTTTGATCTCGATTTCAATATAAATAAACGGATTATTCTGAATCGACTTACTTCCGTGCTTAAAAGCGTTATCGACAAAAGGCTCAAAAATCAAGGGGATGATGAGTTTATTATTCGGTTCTCCGCTGAGCTGAAGTTTAATATCTGTTTTACTCGATAACCGAATGCGTTGCAGTTCGATAAAGTTTTGAATAAACTCAATTTCTTTTTTCAGGCTAATGAAATTTTCTCGAGACTCATATAATACATGGCGCATTAAGTCTGACAACTTCAATATTATACCGGGTGTTTCTTTCGATTTTATCAGAGAAAGAGAGTAAATGTTATTCAGAGAGTTAAACAAAAAGTGCGGGTTGATCTGGGCTTTCAGAGTGTTTAGTTCTGCCTCCAGTTTTTCACGTTCTACCTGATTGTAACGCAGTGCAATATCCTGCATTTCGATCCATTCGTGCAGAAACTTGACCAGCGACGTTACTCCAACATAGAAAGCCGTAGTGAAGAAGTACGAGGAAAACAACCGCGGACGGTTAAAGTGAAGCAAGAAATAGAAAAGGGTCAGAATGATTAAGGAGGAGATTGCCAGCGTAATAATTAACCAGAACGCATAAAAAATATAGAATTTCTTTTTGAGTAACCTGGGAATAAGAATTCGGAGATTGACGTATACTCCAACAGCAAAGCCCGTGTTAAGAATTAACGCTCGTAGCGTGTCGTTAGCTAGGTTGAAATGAAAATCGGAAGCCACATAAAAGGACGCCAACGCAAAAGTGAAACTGCTAAGCCAAAAGAGTAGCTGTAGCAATACTTTGAAACGTTGGTAGTTTTTTATGAGAGCCATTAAATACGATCTTTTCGTTTAATTAGCTTATTGAAATAATATTTTAGCGGGTTGGTATATTTGAGCTGCTTCCAAGGGCGGCTGCTATGTGGTTTATGAACCACCGGAAGACTTGTAACCAGATAATTTTTAAAACCGAGTAACTTCGATTTTCTTGAGATAAATACGTCGTACCAATGCTTTTCACTGGAAAGCTCTTTAAACGAAAAGCTTTCCAGAAGTTTTGAACTAAGCAGTGTGCAACAAAAACTCAGACTGTGTGATGTATCTGTAATCTCCTTTTTTTCTCCTTTGAAATTAAGATATGGAAAATTAACCTGTCCCGATTCATCAGTCGTAATTGCTCCCAGCATACCACAATTTCGCGTACTCAGGCTGAGCTCGTACATCTTGTCTAAGGTGTCACGCTTGATAATCACATCTGATTCAACGATCACTAAGGGCACTTTTAATTCAATTGCTTTTTTCTGTGCCATTTGAAGCACCAGGTTGTAATTGGGCGATGGGGTATTTGTGATTTCTTCGAGGTTGATCAGCTCAAATCCAAACTTTTTCTTTTTCTTTTCAAGTATCTTTTTTGTCTCGGGGGTGCTAAAATCATTATAAACATAGTGCAGATGATCACCTTCTGCCGCATGAATTGCTTCGATTGTTTGAAGCGTTGTGTCAATCGAGTCTTTAACCGGAGTTATGACCAGTGTTTTAGGCATGTTGTTTCGGATTAAAGGTTAATTCCAGGCTGGCAGCTAATTGTTTTAAGTCTTCAACAACAGCTTGTTGCAAAGGTATGCCTTTTTGTTGACGTTCAGCGGTTAGTTTCCTTTCCGGATCACCGGGAATTAAAACCTGATCGTTAGGATTCACCGTTTCGGCATTGCGAAACGTTCGTATCCAATTATCCATGTGATTTTTAAAATCTTCAGCAGGTCGGAACGCATCAATCCGAAATGCACCGAAGAAATGGCCGATACCATCACCAACCGGATCTGTTGGTGGATCTAGGAAGGCTACAAACGGTGGAACCCAGGGCCCATAATTGGCTCCTGATAAAACAGCAGAGAAGATATCAACCATAGCGCCGAGGCAATAGCCTTTATGGCTTCCGTGTTCCCGGTCGCCACCAAGCGGAAGCATCGCTCCACCTTTCTTGAGTGTAAATGCATCTGTTGTTGGTTGCCCTTCTTTATCCTGTGCCCAGCCGAATGGGGCATCTTCGCCTTTGCGTTGTAAAACTTCCAGTTTGCCATTGGCAACAGTTGTGGTAGCCATATCCATTATAAAGGGAGGTTCGGTTTTGGCCGGAATGGCAACGGCAATCGGATTAGTTCCCAAAAAACGACTTTTCGAAAAAGTAGGAGAAACAAGCGGACTGGCATTGGTCATTGAGATGCCGATCATGTCTTCCTTCAGCGCCATCATTGCATGATAGGCTGCAATTCCGTAATGATTAGAATTTTTTACAGCCACCCAGCCACTACCAACTTGTTTAGCTTTGTCGATAGCTATTTGCATGGCTTTGGGTCCGGCAACCAATCCCAATGCCAAATCAGCATCCAGCACTGCGGTTGATGGTGTTTCATGAACCACTTTCATATCGGGTTTGGTATTTAGCCTTTTCTTCTCCCACAATCTGATGTAGCCACTCAGGCGGGCAACCCCGTGTGAATCAACGCCACGCAAATCGGCTTGATTTAAGCAATCAGCTGCTAACTCGGCTTCTGCCGGAGAGCATCCTATTTTTTCAAAAACCTGTTGGGTAAATTCTTTAAGATATGTTGAGCTTATCGTCATTTTTCTGTTATTTTCTGAAAACATCTCTTGCCGAAGACTGAGCCGTAGGCATGATCAAAAGGTCATCAATATTAACATGTGCCGGTCTCGACACTACAAAGTAAATACTTTCTGCAATGTCACGGCCATTAAGAGGAGTAAAACCTTCATACACTTTTTGGGCTTTTTCTTTTTCACCCTTAAACCGAACAAGCGAAAACTCGGTTTCAACAGCTCCCGGACTCACCGTACTCACTTTGATTTTGTATGGAGCCAACTCAATGCGCATGGCTTTGCTGATCGCAATTACAGCATGTTTGGTTCCGCAATAGACCGTTCCGTTTGGGTAAGGCTCAATTCCTGCAATCGATCCAATATTTACAATGTGTCCTTCGTTTCGTTTTATCATCCAGTTCGATACCTCACGGGTTACATAAAGCAAACCCTTAATGTTGGTGTCAATCATGCTTTCCCAATCTTCCGTTTTAGCTTTGTGAATCGGATCAAAACCTGCTGCAAGACCGGCATTGTTGATTAAAACGTCAACTTTTTTCCATTCTCCTGATAAAGACAAAAGTGCTTGGTCAACTTCTTTTTTCGATTGAATATCAAAGCAAAGGGTGAAGACCACACAATTATCATGTTCCAGTTCTTGTTTTAAATCTTTCAATCGATTTTTTCTTCGTCCTGTTATGATAAGGTTAAAATGATTTTTTGAGAGTATCCTAGCGGTTTCCAGTCCAATGCCGGATGTTGCTCCGGTAATTAACGCAATCTTTTGTTTCATGGTATTTTTCTGTCTTTTCAAAGAAATTAAAATTCCCTTTTTTTTATGAAAAAATCAACTACTTGACTATTTTTGTTTTCCTATAAGAAGTAAAGAATTAAAAATTATGGCTGAAACAGTTGAAAACCAAGAGGTGTTCTCTATTGATCAGATTGAAGAGCCCAAAGATATTAATGAAATTGTTTTTAACCTAATGGTCAATCCCAACTTGGCCCCGGTTAACTACTTTAATGATTTTAGTGAGGAAGGATTGGAGCTTGAAAATGTGGCCAATGGAGATTCGGATGAAACTGGTATTTTTACTGCTGACAATGGACAGATGATGGCCATGACAACGCATGCCTTTCACCATCACTTAGCCACTGACCCTCAAAAAGCGATTGAAATTCTGATTAGCCGGGCGGCTCGAAGAATGGCTTGTTACGGAGTGAAACCGGAAGCGGTGAGTGCTTTTTTGTACCACATTAATATTGCCCATCCGAATGGCCAGTTTATTGCTTCGGGTGCAAAACAGGGCTTGGAAAATGCTTGCCAAAAGTTCAATATAAAAGTTGCCGATCGCAAAATCAGGTTCGACTATTTTACCGGGCATGGTGATTTAACACCCACGATCATTATTAGTATGATGGGTAGTGTGGAAGATAAAGACAAAGTGATTACGCATAACCTGAAGAATAAGGGGAACAATATTTTTGTAATCGGAAAATCTTACGATGATATCAATTCATCAGAATATCTTGAGTTTTTCCACGAAGTGTATGATTCGCCTCTTCCTCAGTTTGATATTGATGTAGAAGTTCGATTGCAGGAAGCGATGAAGGGCTTGATTTCAAAACAACTAATAACATCTGCCAGTCCTATCGGAAAAGGTGGACTTTTCTTTTCCCTGATGAGAGCCGGAATGCCTGCAGGACTTGGATTTGATATTACAACAGATGCCGAAATTAGAAGCGATGCCTTTCTGTTTGGCGAATCAATGGGACGTATAATAGTTGGTGTTCCTCAGGAGAGTGAAGATGACTTCGTCGACTTTATGCAAGGTACGAAATTACCGTTTTTTACACTTGGGCATGTTACTAAAGGCGAAATTCGTATTGATGATGAGTCGTTGGGTTATATTGATAAAATGATACCACAAGCTGAATGACAGTAGCTCCCTATCAAAATTCTGATAAAAATAAAAAGCAACAAGTCGAGCAGATGTTCGATAATATCGCAGCAAAATACGATTTTTTAAATCATTTTTTAAGTCTGGGAATCGATCGGTTATGGCGTAAAAAGGCCGTTAAAATTCTCCGTGAATATAGCCCAAAGCGGATTTTAGATGTGGCCACAGGCACTGGTGATTTCGCCATTGCTACTTCCAGGTTAAATGTTGATGAGATTATTGGCTACGATCTATCGGGTGAAATGATCCGAGTAGGAGAGGAAAAGGTTAAAAAATTAGGACTGGATTCTCTCATTCGATTTCAGAAAGGTGATTCGGAAAGTATGCCTTTTGAAGATGATTCGATAGATGCCATCACAGTAGCTTTTGGGGTTCGTAACTTTGAAACCTTACAGAGTGGATTGGATGAATTTTATCGGGTGCTCCATCATGGTGGGGTTGCCATTATTCTGGAGTTTTCAAAACCCAAATATTTCCCGTTTAAACAGTTGTATAAGTTTTATTTCTTCCATATTTTGCCGTTTGTCGGTGGACTGGTTTCCAAAGATTCTTCAGCTTATACGTATTTGCCCGAATCGGTGATGGCTTTTCCTGATGATCAGGATATGTTGAATATATTGTCGGATACCGGTTTTCGCCAGGTTCAGCAACGAAGGCTAACCATGGGAATTGCAACAATATACGTCGCTCAAAAATAAATGTGATGATTCGCATCCTGAAATGGGCAATATTTTGAGAATTAGATGGTTTTTGATTTAGGACAATAAATTCATCAGAATCAGTGAAAAAACTCTTCATTAGCATAGCGCTTCTTTATTTGGCGATTAATTCATTCGCTCAAATTCAACGGGTGAAGAACCTGACAACCTTTGATGAGAAGCAATTGCACTTTGGGTTTACCATTGCAATTAATACCTTGGATTTTCGGTTTCAACATTTTCGGCCAATTGGCGAAAACCCTGATTTTGTGCCAAAGCAATGGAACAACATCGACGGAAATGAAATTAGCTATGGCGATACAGTTCATGCTGATATTGCTGAGCAGGTTCCTGGGCTGACTGTTGGAATTGTAACCAGCCTGCGCTTGGGAGAGTACTTTGATTTGCGTTTTTTGCCCGGTCTGTCATTCGGAGAACGTCGCTTGGTATACAATGTTCCAATATACGATATCAATGCCCCAAGCTCTGCTCGGCAGGAGTATTATTCAATTAAATCAACTTACATCGATTTGCCATTATTAGTGAAATACAAATCAAGCCGATTGAATAATCAGCGCCCTTACCTGATTGCCGGGCCGGCTTTCAGAGTAGATATTTCGAAAACCGGGGTTGAAGATTTAGTACGGGTTAAAAGAGGCGGTTTTTATCTTGAAGCCGGAATTGGCTGGGATAGTTATTTGCGCTTTTTCCGTTTATCAACTGAGCTGAAAGTGAGTTTGGGAGTCGGAAACATATTGAATAGTGGACCCGATGAAACGCAGCGTCAGTATTATACGTCAGCAATAGAAAAGCTGAGTTCGAACGTATTCACGTTAAGCTTCCATTTCGAATAAGTTGAAACAAGCCTTTGAAAATATTCACACACTGAAGCATGAATATTTAAAACGAGTTCCATGTGTTGCAAAAAATAAATGAGTATAAACACGTGAAAAAAGATCTCAATATATCACTGACCCCCAAACAGGCATCGGATGAGCAATTTTATTGTCCTATAATTTCTCAGAAATTGGGTGTATCCGATAGCGATATCACTTCCATTGTTGTTCGTCGGCGATCCATTGATGCCAGACAACGACAGATCCGAATTAATTTGGGTGTGACTGTTTATTTGGGTGAAGAGCCTGAAGTTTCTTCCGTAAGCTACAACTATCAAAATGTTGAGCATAAACAAGCCATTGGCATCGTAGGTGCCGGACCGGCCGGTTTATTTGCTGCCTTGCGTTTAATCGAAATGGGCCTGAAACCCATCGTTTTTGAACGAGGAAAAAATGTAAGCGACCGAAAACGCGATATCGCGCTGATTCACCGGGAGCATATCATTGACCCCGACTCCAATTACGGATTTGGTGAGGGAGGAGCCGGTACTTTTTCGGATGGGAAACTCTATACGCGGTCAAAAAAGCGCGGAAGTGTGCAGAAGGTGCTGGAGGTTTTGGTTCAGTTTGGTGCTGATACGGAAATTTTAATTGATGCTCATCCGCATGTCGGTACCGATAAGCTTCCTGTCGTGATACGTGGAATTCGGAAGCAAATTATCGCATCGGGAGGAGAAATTCATTTTAATAGTCGGGTAACCGACATCAATTTGAAAGGTGATCGGTGTACAGGTCTGAAATTGGACAATGGCGAGTCTTATGATTTTAATGCGTTGATTTTGGCAACAGGTCACTCTGCTCGCGATATTTATGAGTTGCTGAACCGTAAAGGGATAAATCTGGAAGCAAAGACTTTTGCGATGGGCGTTCGCGTGGAGCATCCACAGGCATTGATTGACACTATTCAATATCACCAAGCCCAGAGAGGACCATTTTTGCCGGCTGCAACTTATTCGTTTGTTGAGCAGGTGAAGGATCGGGGTGTTTACTCATTTTGCATGTGCCCGGGCGGTTTCATCGTTCCAGCAGCGACAGCTCCGGGGGAATTGGTTGTTAACGGCATGTCGGCGTCCAAACGAAATTCACCTTTTGCCAATTCTGGTTTAGTGGTTGAAGTTCGACCAGAGGATTTACGCGAATATCAGCACCATGGGGTTTTTGCCGGATTGGAATTTCAGAAGCAAATAGAAAAGCTTTGTTTCATGATTAATGGAAATACTCAATTTGCCCCGGCTCAACGATTAACTGATTTTGTTGCAGGCAAAAAATCAAGCGACTTGCCGGAATCATCCTATCGTCCGGGATTAATTGCCTCTGCTTTGCACGATAAGTTGCCGAAGCGTATTGCCAGCCGCTTGAGCGAAGGCATCCAACAAATTGATCAAAAAGCAAAAGGTTTTCTTTCAAAAGAAGCTACGGCAGTTGGCGTCGAGTCGCGCACGTCCTCTCCGGTTCGCATTCCCCGAAATGAAAATAATTTGCAACACATCCGCATTAAAGGATTGTTTCCATGTGGTGAAGGTGCCGGATATGCCGGAGGTATTGCTTCGTCAGCCATTGACGGGGAGCGGTGTGCGGAAGCTGTGGCAAAAATGGTATTCTAATTTATTCAAGGACACAACCAGTTGATTGAAAGTTTGATCTACCTGATGAAAATACCTAAATTTCAGTTTGATGAAAAAGTTAATCACACTTTCTATTTTGGTTGGATTTGTAGTTGTTTCTTGCAATAAAGATGAACGTGGATACGAGATTGATTATTGGTACGGTGATGTACAAATAACCACTGGTTTTGTTTGTGGGTGGTGTGCGGGTGCCGATTCGCTTGTTGTGATTGAAGACGCTTTTTACTATGAAGATTATAACCCATGTACTTCCGAAAATATCAACTCGCCGATAGCTGGAATGAATTGATTCAAACGTTTGATTTCAATGACTTTTCATCCATTGACATCAATACTTGCAATGTTTGTGTCGATGGGTGTGACTATTGTAAGGGTACGCTTGGGTACAGAAGTACATGAAATTCGGTATGGAACTTCATCAGAAGACAGCGTTGTCCAACGCCCCATTCTACCTTTTCTTGAAAAATTGGCAGAGTTGAAAAAATCGTTGGTCAATCACTAGTTCTTCTTCTAAACTCCGAACAACAAATTGCAGCAGCCGTAGCCACATTTAGCGACTCCGATCCGTAGCCACCAATTGCAAACGAAGGTATATGAATTTTGTGTTTAATCTTATCGGAAATCGCGGGTGAGATTCCATTTCCTTCGTTTCCCATAACCAAAATCCCATTGGACGAGAGCGTTGATTGGTAGATGTTTTTACCTTCCAAAAAAGTGCCATAAACCGGCAGTTGAGAGTTGCGTGCATTGTCAAGTATTGCTTCCAAATTGAGGTAATGAATCTTAACACGAAGAATGGCACCCATACTTGCCTGAATAACTTTGGGATTGTAGCAATCTACCGTATCTGTAGAGCAGAGGAGGTGTTTAATCCCAAACCAATCTGCTATTCGGATAATGGTTCCTAGATTGCCAGGATCCTGAACAAAGTCGAGAGCAACAGAAAGCTGGTTTGTAAGTTGATCTAGATGCAAGACATTGTTTGGCATGTGTACGACGGCCATTGCTTGCTGAGGAGTTTGAAGCATACTGGTCTTCTTAAGTTCCTCTGCTGAGCATTCAACGACTTCCTCCGCTATGTTGCAGTCAAGCTCGTTCAGCTCATAAAAATCACTGGTAGCAACCAATAGTTTTAGAGGTAGCTTGGAAGTAATGGCTTCCAGAACCAATTTATTTCCTTCAACGAGAAATAACTTTTTGTTTTCTCTCGTTCTTTTTCGGTTGAGCGAGTGGATGAATTTTATTTTATTTTTACTTAGCATCGCGATTGGCAAACATTTTGTAAAAATAAAAAAGCCTAATCGATTTGTTTGCGTTCGATAGTGTTTATTTTTGTGTAAACTGCGTTAAGGTCACGGACCCATTTGGTATTTTCGGTTTCGCTTCTATCACAAATTGTTAAAGACTCGAAGCATGACACTAAATTATTCGCACTACTTAGATGGAAAAATGAGAAAGGAAAAATTGTTTTTATTTTTGATTGAACTGTTGATTACAGTCTCTTTCTTTTCTTGTTCTTCCACTAAATTTGTTCCCGACGATAAGTATTTACTGAATGATACTGACGTTGAAATAGACAATCGGTCAATCAATAAAGAAGAATTACGGACTCAGATTCGTCAAAAGGAAAACCTCAAAATATTGGGTTTCCTAAAATTTCATCTTGGCCTATACAATTTATCATCTGAAAAGAAAGGGGAAGGGTGGTTTAAACGAATTGGCGAAGCTCCTGTAATTTATGACGAGTTTATGATGGAACGTTCAAAAGAGCAACTCAAGCTTTACTTAAAGAATAAAGGGTATTACGATGCAGAAGTTAGCTCGAGTGTTCGTTACAAAGGGAAAAAGCAAAAGGTTAACGTTACCTATCACATTGAACCGGGAATTCCTTACCGGATTCGAAACTACACATATCAAATTCAGGATAAAAATATTGAGTCCCTGATTTTAAGGGATACGACAGATCAGCTGATTGGTGGAGGAAATATTTTTGATGTTGATGTGTTGAACAACGAACGGACTCGCATTGCCAACCACTTAAAGAACTTTGGTTATTACTATTTTTCAGAAAATTATATTACTTACCTGGCTGATACGAGTTTGACAGGAAACCCTAAGTTGGTAGATCTGCTTATTGAAATTGCCGACAACGATTTGGAAGATGAGGTCGATTCGATTCAACCACATAAAAAATACCGGGTCGAATCGTATTTGATTACTCCTGACTTTGTGCCGGTGCCGATTGGTGATTCAAAAGAAGCGACGTATCAGGATACCTTAGTTGATCCACCTTATACTTTTTTATATCGCGATAAACTGAAGCATAAGCCCGACCTTTTTTACAATATCAATCGAATTGAGGATGATCCTTACTACTCACTGTCTAATGTTGAAAAAACCTATCGCTCGTTGGTTCAGCTTCGGCAGTTTCGGGTTGTGAATCTTAGCTTCGAAGAGGTTGATACGCTTGTGAGTGATACCGTCGGCATATTGAAAAGTAATTTTCAGTTAACAGCACTACCCCGGCAAGGTTTTTCGATTGACTTAGAAGGTACGAACTCGTCGGGAAATTTAGGAATAGCCGGAAATTTGAATTACCAACACCGTAATTTATTTCGGGGTGCCGAGATATTTAACCTAAATTTAAAGGGCGCGGTTGAGAGACAACAACGCTCTGGCGATGACGGAAACCTGGACTTTAACACTAGGGAATTTGGTTTGGAAGGATCGCTAACACTTCCTAAGTTCTTAAATCCTATAAAACGCGGACGATTGTTTAGCTATCAGGTTCCTCAAACAATTTTTAGTCTGGGGTTTAATTACCAACGCCGTCCTGACTACACCCGAACTATTACTAATTTGAAATATGGCTACAACTGGAAGTCTTCGCCCATCCGGTCTCACTTTCTGAATCTTTTAGATTTCAATTTTGTTAACCTTTATGAGTTTGATGATGATTTTATTAAAAAAATTAGAGATTTATACATTAAAAGTAGTTTTACTGATCACCTCATTTCAGCACTCAATTATACCCAGATAAATAACAATCAAAACCTAAAACGTAGGGCAGATTATAGTTATATGAAATGGTCGTTTGAATCTGCCGGTAATTTGCTTTCTGCTTATTCGAACCTGTTAAATCGCACTAAGGAAACTTCAGTAGATACCATTTTCGGCGTGGAAACAAGCTATCACGAAATGCTCGGAGTAAGATATGCTCAATATCTGAAAGGTGATTTTGAGTATCGGTATGGGCACATGGTTGATGATTACAATGCCATTGTTGGACGTGCATTTATAGGAGTTGCTATGCCTTATGGCAATTTTGATGTGTTACCTTTTGAAAAAAAGTACTTCTCCGGTGGAGCTAATGGAATCAGAGCTTGGCAGGTTCGTTCGTTGGGCCCGGGAACATACGATGCACCGAGCGATGCTTACCCGAACCAGTCGGGAGATATTAAACTGGAAGCCAATCTGGAATATCGTTATCGTTTTGTTTGGCGAATTGAAGGTGCGTTCTTTTTGGATGCCGGAAATATTTGGGCCATCAATAAAAAAGACAACCGCCCTGGAGCGCAGTTTTATTTTGATAGTTTCTATAAGCAAATTGCCGTTGGAACAGGAATGGGGCTTCGGTTCGACTTCACCTATTTTATTTTCAGATTAGACTTGGGAATGAAGCTTCGTGATCCTTCTTTGCAAGCAGGTAAACGTTCCATTATTGGGAATTATCCAATCTCAGCTGAGCATTTTAACCTGACCTTCGCCATTGGTTATCCGTTTTAACCTGCAATTAATATAGCTGCTCCGTTTTTTGTTTTTTTATTCTTAAATTTGCAGCCGATCAAATAATTAAGATTTCAAATTGAAATTATCCCGTTTAATTTTTTAATAAAATAATAGCTATGAGCGAAAAACTTTTTGATAACATCAAGCCAGGTGTAGTAACCGGAGACGACTTGCAATATTTATTTAAAGTTGCAAAAGAAAAGCAATTTGCAATGCCTGCAGTTAATGTAACTACTTCAAGTACTATTAATGCAGTGATGGAAGCTGCTAAAGTTGTTGACTCTCCTGTAATCATTCAATTCTCGAATGGTGGCGCACAATTTTTTGCCGGTAAAGGTTTAAAATTAGAAGGACAAGCAGCACCAATTGCTGGAGCTGTTGCCGGAGCAAAAGCAATTCACCTGTTGGCCGAAGCCTATGGCGTAAAAGTTGTTTTACACACAGACCACGCTGCAAAAAAATTACTTCCTTGGATTGATGGATTGTTAGATGCCGGTGAAAAGCATTTTGCTGAAACAGGCAAACCTTTATTTTCTTCTCACATGCTTGATCTTTCAGAAGAGCCTCTTGAAGAAAACATCACAATCTGTAAAGAGTATTTGAAAAGAATGAGCAAAATCGGTATGACTCTGGAAATTGAATTGGGTATTACCGGTGGTGAAGAGGATGGAGTTGATAATTCTGATGTTGATAATGCATTGCTTTACACACAGCCCGAAGAGGTTTGTTATGCTTACGAGCAGTTGAGCGAAGTTTCACCTAATTTTACTATTGCTGCTTCGTTTGGTAATGTACATGGTGTTTACAAACCAGGTAATGTTGTTTTGAAACCAGCTATTTTGGATGCTTCTCAAAAATACATTTCTGAGAAATTAGGTTTGGGAGAAAAACCTGTGAATTTTGTTTTCCATGGCGGATCTGGTTCATCAAATGCCGAAATCCGTGAAGCTATTTCATACGGTGTAATCAAAATGAATATCGATACAGATACACAATGGGCATATTGGGATGGCGTTCGTGAATTCGAAGCTGCTAATCGTCCATACTTGCAAGCTCAAATTGGTAATCCTGAAGGAGACGAAAAGCCAAACAAAAAGTACTACGATCCACGTGTATGGCTTCGTAAAGGCGAAGAAGCAGAAATTGCTCGATTGAAAAGTGCTTTCGAAGACTTGAACTGCATTGGAAAAAACTAATTTTTACCAGATAGATATAAAGGCCCTTCATTTTTGGAGGGCCTTTTTTTGTATCATTAATTTCCATTGCCAATACACTTGTTTTTTTTGAGTGAAAGGAAATATTTCGCATTTTTACCGCTAATCAGAATAGTAAACACTCACTTCCATTTTATTTATCGTTTATGTCAAAGCAGTCGAAAAAGGGTCGGGCAGAGTTTTCGAGTTCATTTGGAGTAATAGCAGCAGCAGCAGGTTCGGCCGTTGGCTTGGGTAATATTTGGAAATTTCCCTATATAACCGGAGTTTATGGTGGAGCAGCCTTTTTGTTTGTTTATCTCGGCTTTATTTTGGCAATTGGTCTGCCGATCATGCTTTCCGAATTCATCATTGGACGTAAGTCGCACCGCAATGCATTTGGTGCGTTTAAAAAGCTAGCGCCAAATTCTCTTTGGCAATATGTTGGAATATTAGGTGTCGGGGCTGCTTTCATGATTCTGGCATTTTATGGGGTGGTTGCAGGTTGGAGTATTGATTATATCGTTACAGCGCTTTCGAATGGATTTGAAGATCAAAGTCCGGATCAATTGGCTGTCATGTTTACGAGCTTCATTGAGTCTCCAATACAGCCTGTTATGTATCAACTTCTCTTTATGGTGCTAACTGGCGCTATTGTTATGTTGGGAATCAAAGATGGGATTGAACGCAATGTGAAAGTAATGATGCCTGTTTTAGTCGTAATTATCATCATTTTAAATATTCGGGCAGTCACGTTACCGGGAGCAGGAGAGGGCCTACGTTTCTTGTTTCATCCGGATTTCTCAAAATTAACAGGGGAAGGGGTTTTAAGTGCCTTAGGACATGCATTCTTTTCGCTCAGCTTAGGAATGGGAACTCTTATCACGTACGGATCTTATATTGACAAGAAGAATAATCTACTCAATACTGCGGTTAAAGTTACGATAGCTGATACCCTGATTGCTATTTTAGCAGGAGTGGCTATTTTTCCTGCGGTGTTTGCATTTGGAATTGAACCCAGCAGTGGACCGGGACTTGTGTTTATTACTCTTCCCAATGTTTTCCAGCAAATGCCAGGTGGCTACATTTTTGCAATCCTTTTCTTTTTACTGTTGACGGTTGCTGCCTTAACCTCATCAATTTCTATTTTAGAGGTCGTTGTAGCTTATTTTCATGAAGAACTGAAATTGAAAAGAAAGATTGCAACGATTTTTGCCACGGCACTAATTGCGCTGTTAGGTGTAATTTGTTCTTTGTCGATGGGTATTTTCAAAGATTATACATTTTACGATCTGAACTTTTTCGACCTGTTGGATTGGATCTCTGCAAACTTACTTTTACCGTTGGGCGGTCTTTTCATTTCGCTGTTTATCGGTTGGAAATTTGGCCGTAAAAAGATACGAGCAGAGATTGAAAATGGTGGAAGTATTTCTGAGTTGCTACTTTCTGGCTTTATCTTTCTCGTGAAGTTTACTGCGCCCATTGCGATTGCCATTGTGTTTCTCAGTGGAATAGGATTGCTGAAAATATAGCTTTTATTCTAAATGTTTTTATTGTAACTTTTGAAAAGATTTTGTTATCCAGCTGAAGAAAGCTAAAGTCTGATCAAAAGAATATCCTAGTGAAACTACACCGCATAATCCTGGAGTATTTTACGTTTACCAAAAATGAGCGACGTGGCTTGTTTGTCCTTTTATTTTTGATTTTATTCTTTCTACTGGCCAATCAACTCATCTTTTATTTCGAGACTCCCGGGGAAGCCGATCCTGAAAAGTTTAAGCAGCTCATTGCGATGCTAGAGGAAAATGAGAAAAATGAAGTACTGGAAACGGGGGAACTTTTTCTGTTTGATCCCAATACGATCGATTCTATTCAATTGGATAGTTTACGCTTACCGCATCGAGTCAAGCAAAACTTACTGAAGTATCGACAAAAAGGAGGGCGCCTTTATAAGGCTGAAGATATCCGGAAGATATATGGGATGAACGATTCTATTTTTGACGCAGTTTATCCCTATGTCTCCATTAAAAAGAAACAGATAGTAAAAAAGAAGAATGCTAATTCCTTCATTTCTGAGAAGCCTACGGTCAGCACGGTAGCAAAAGAAACCCCTCCCAAAGTTGAGTTTGAACGAACATTCGAAATAAATTCAGCAACAGCAAAAGATCTTAAATTGTTAAGTGGTATTGGCAATGTGCTGTCGAAGCGAATAGTAAAGTACCGGGAACTTCTTGGTGGTTTTTATACGTTGGAGCAACTTCATGAAGTTTATGGCTTGAAACCGGAAACCATTAATAACATACTTCCGTATCTGAAAATAGACACCGCAACTATTCGAAAGATAAACGTTAATTTTGCTGATGTTACTGAGATTGCAAGACATCCATACGTAAGCTGGGATCAGGCAAACGCCATTTTAGACTTCCGTTCGAAAAACGGATTTATTAAAGATGTTAGAACAATACGATTAAACAATTTGATGAATGAGGAAGAATTCAAAAAAATCACCTCTTATTTGAAAACTAAAAACTGATTGAAGTTGTTTAATTACTAGCCTATTAAGAGCACTACGATTTAAATATTTATTTTTTTATGAGATTAATTTGAATACTATCATAGAATTCATAAATTTGCGGCTCGAAATTTAAACAGCTTAAAATTAAAATTATATGATCGTTATTCCTGTTAAAGAAGGCGAAAATATCGAAAGAGCCCTTAAGAGATTCAAGAGAAAGTTTGAAAAAACTGGCGTAATCAAAGAGTTACGTGGAAGACAGGCCTATGTGAAGCCTTCAGTAGAAAGAAGAGCTGAAGTGAAAAAGGCTATCTATATTGAACAATTGCAACGCGAGGAAGACTAGATTACTTTAGCCTGATTCCCTTTGCAATAAAAAAGACGTTTTTAAATGTCAAATCGGGAATCATTTCTGAAATACTTGAAATTCGAGAAAAGGTGCTCAAAGAATACCGTTGTAGCATATGAGAAAGACCTCGATCAGTTTGAAGAGTTTGTCTTCAGTACGGTCGGGGATTTTGATGTTAAAACGGTAGATACAAGGTTGATCAGGAGCTGGGTAGTTTATCAAATGAGTCAAGGGCTAACGGCAAAAACGGTAACTCGAAAAGTTACTTCGCTTAAAGCTTTTTACAAATACTTGCTGCGGCAAGAGATAATTCCGGTAAGCCCTGTTGATGGAGTGATAACACCTCGGGTTCCTAAAAAGCTCCCGATTTTTGTTGACGAGAATAGCTTGCATCATTTGTTGGATGACGGTTATTTTTCGAGAGACTTTGAAGGAGTTCGCGACAAGCTTATCCTAAGCCTGTTTTATGGAACAGGGATTCGACTTTCAGAATTGGTTAGCTTAACCCGTGGCCAAATTTTTCTTTCGGAATACCTGATAAAGGTGTTGGGTAAAAACAACAAGGAAAGAATTGTGCCCTATCCAAGAAGCTTGAATACCTTGATTGAAGAGTATTTAGTTTTGAGGGAATTGGAGTTTGGCGGAGAAATGTCGTATTTCTTCGCAACGAAAAAAGGGAAGAAGGTTTATGAGAAATTGGTCTATCGGGTCGTAAAAAAGTACCTAACATTGGTAACAACACTTGAGAAAAAGAGTCCGCACGTACTTCGACACAGTTTTGCAACGCATTTGTTGAATCGGGGGGCGGATCTGAACGCCGTTAAAGAGTTGCTGGGACATAGTAATCTTGCTGCTACCCAGGTTTATACTCATACAACGACGGATAAACTTCAAAGCATTTACAAACAAGCTCATCCGAGAGCCTAAATTAAAGGAGGAAAAGACATGAACATTAATTTGAATGCAGTTCATTTTACACCAGATCAGAAATTAGTCAGTTTTGCGAATAAAAAGCTAAATAAACTAGATACCTTTTTTGAGGGAATTATATCCGCAGAATTAATTTTAAAGGTGACCAAGCCTGAGGCAGTCGATAACAAGATGGCAGAAATCAAGCTTTCGATACCTTCTAATGGATATTTGTTTGCAAAAAAAGAAGCGGCAACTTTTGAAGAAGCTATTGATTTAGCTGCTGATGCCATTCGTAAGCAGCTTACTAAATTCAAAGAAAAGAAGAAGGAAAAATAATTTCAAAAAAAACTTTGATTCTTGTGAGTTTTTTAAAAATATTCATACATTTGCAAACCCTTTTTGGACAAGTCTCTGGTTAGTCAGCGCTTGGACATGATAAACCTCAGTAAACATACGAAATTGGTCGTTTGCCGGGGTTTTGATTTGACCAAAAGAATGGGAGAGAAATGTTGCCGAATTAGCTCAGTTGGCCAGAGCACGTGATTTGTAATCTCGGGGTCCTCAGTTCGAATCTGAGATTCGGCTCATAACGTTCTAAAAATATTGTTGGGGAGATACCAAAGCGGCCAACTGGGGCAGACTGTAACTCTGCTGACTTATGTCTTCGTAGGTTCGAATCCTGCTCTCCCCACAACTCTTTTAATATCGTTTTTGAATAACAGGGTTTTTAATTTGGAATTCTGAATTAGGAAGTTGATATTTACGGGGTTTTTTTGCGGGAGTAGCTCAGCTGATAGAGCATTAGCCTTCCAAGCTAAGGGTCGCGAGTTTGAATCTCGTCTCCCGCTCAATTTTTTTTAACGAAATTATTCGTTGCCGGGGTAGCTCAGGGGTAGAGCGCATCCTTGGTAAGGATGAGGTCACGAGTTCAATTCTCGTCCTCGGCTCACTGATAAATAAATAAAAAAAAGATAATTAATAATTACGAGTTATGGCTAAAGAACATTTTAATAGGGATAAAGACCATGTGAACATTGGTACTATTGGCCACGTTGACCATGGTAAAACTACCCTGACAGCTGCTATTACAACAGTATTAGCAAAGAAAGGTTTCTCTGAGATTAAATCATTTGATTCAATCGACAGTGCACCTGAAGAAAAAGAACGTGGTATTACGATTAATACTGCTCACGTTGAGTATCAAACTGCTACGCGTCACTATGCGCACGTAGATTGTCCGGGTCACGCCGATTACGTTAAGAATATGGTAACTGGTGCTGCTCAGATGGATGGAGCTATTATTGTAGTAGCTGCAACTGATGGTCCTATGCCACAAACACGTGAACATATTCTATTGGCTCGTCAGGTAAACGTACCTAAATTGGTCGTTTTTATGAATAAAGTTGATATGGTGGAAGATGAAGAATTGTTGGAACTGGTTGAAATGGAAATCCGTGAATTATTGGACTTCTATGAATTTGACGGTGACAACGCTCCTGTTATTCAAGGTTCAGCTCTTGGTGCCCTTAATGGAGAACCAGAATGGGAAGAAAAAGTTCTTGAATTAATGGACGCTTGTGATACTTGGATTCCACTACCCAAAAGAGATGTTGATAAAGATTTCCTAATGCCGGTTGAGGATGTATTCTCAATTACAGGTCGTGGTACAGTAGCTACTGGTCGTATCGAAACAGGTGTTGTTCATACAGGTGATGAATTGCAGTTGATTGGTTTAGGTGCTGAAGGTCGTAAGACTGTTTGTACTGGTGTTGAAATGTTCCGTAAGATTTTGGATGATGGTCAAGCTGGTGACAATGTTGGTTTGTTGCTTCGAGGTGTTGATAAAAAAGAGATCAAACGTGGACAGATTTTGGCTAAACCTGGTTCAATCACTCCTCATACAAAGTTTAAAGCTGAGGTTTATGTATTGAAAAAAGAAGAAGGTGGACGTCACACTCCATTTCATAATAAATATCGTCCTCAGTTTTACTTGCGTACCCTTGACGTAACTGGAGAGATTACTTTGGAAGAAGGACGCGAAATGGTAATGCCTGGCGATAACGTAACAATCAACGTAAGCTTGATATACCCAGTGGCATTGAATACTGGTCTTCGTTTCGCAATCCGCGAAGGTGGACGTACAGTAGGTGCCGGTCAGGTCACTGAAATTGTAGAATAATACAAAAAAATAAGAAGTAGGATGTCCCGAACCAAAAGGTTCGGGACTCTTTCCGGATGAAACTCAAAGGGGAGTTTTTTATGCTTTTATAAAGTAGGTTCGATTTCCTGCCATTCGACAACTTAAAACACAATATAGATGAAACTTAAATTATACTTAGAAGAAGCTTATAATGAGCTTGTTCATAAAGTTTCTTGGCCAACTTGGAAAGAGTTGCAAAATAGTGCATTTATCGTTATGGTTGCTTCCTTTATTATAGCACTTGTTGTATTCGTAATGGACATCTCTTTTGAGAACATTATGAACTTTGTGTACAGTTTATTTTATTAATACGATTGGAGAATCTAGATGAGCGAAATTGTAAAAAAATGGTATGTTCTTAGGACTATTGGTGGGAAAGAAAAGAAGGTAAAAGAATATATCGAAAGCGAAATTGCAAATGCTGGGCTTCAAGAGTATGTTTCACAGGTACTAATTCCAACTGAAAAGGTCTATCAAATCCGTAACGGGAAAAAAGTGAGCAAAGAGCGTAACTTCTTTCCTGGTTATCTTTTGTTAGAGGCTGCTCTGGTAGGTGAGATTCCACACATGTTGAAAAGTATTACCAACGTGATCGGATTCTTAGGTGACACCAAAGGAGGAGATCCTGTACCAATGCGTCAGACTGAAGTTAACCGTATCTTGGGTAGGGTTGATGAAATGGCTGAAAATGAAGAGGAAATGAATATTCCTTATGTTGTTGGTGAAACTGTGAAAGTTACTGATGGTCCTTTTAACGGATTCAATGGAATCATTGAAGAAATCAATGAGGAAAAGAAAAAGTTGAAAGTGATGGTCAAAATTTTTGGACGTAAAACACCCTTGGAACTTAGCTTTATGCAAGTTGAAAAGGAGTAGTTAAATTTTTATTGATTTTATTATGGCTAAAGAAGTTGCTGGATTAATTAAGTTACAAATTAAGGGGGGTGCAGCTAACCCTTCACCTCCGGTAGGACCAGCATTAGGTGCCAAAGGGGTTAATATCATGCAGTTCTGCAAACAGTTTAACGGGCGGACACAAGACCAAGCTGGTAAAGTGCTTCCTGTAATTATTACTGTTTATGCGGATAAATCGTTTGATTTTGTAATTAAACAACCCCCAGTGGCCATTCAATTGCTCGAAGCCGCTAAATTGAAATCAGGATCAGCTGAACCACACGTTAAAAAAGTGGGTAAAGTAAGCTGGGATCAGGTAAAAAAGATTGCAGAATCTAAAATGTCTGATTTAAACTGTTTCACAGTGGAGTCTGCTATGAAGATGGTTGCTGGTACTGCCAGAAGCATGGGAATTAACGTAACAGGTCAATTTCCATCAAATAACTAATTAAAATTTTAAAAATGGGCAGAATTACAAAAAATAGAAAGCTTGCTCAGGAGAAACTTGAAAAGGATAAAATATATTCACTATCTGATGCTGCATCTTTGCTGAAGGAAATTACTTTTACAAAGTTTGATGCGTCAGTTGATATTGATGTCCGTTTAGGAGTAGACCCGAGAAAAGCCAATCAGATGGTTAGAGGCGTTGTATCCTTACCCCATGGAACTGGTAAAGAAGTCCGTGTATTAGCATTGGTTACGCCTGATAAAGAGGCAGAAGCCAAAGAAGCTGGTGCTGACTTTGTTGGTCTTGATGAGTACATCGAGAAAATCAAAGGCGGATGGACTGATTTCGATGTGGTAATTACCATGCCTCCAGTTATGGGAAAGGTTGGCCCGTTAGGTCGGGTTTTAGGACCCAGAGGCTTGATGCCTAATCCAAAAAGCGGAACCGTGACTATGGATATTGGCAAAGCTGTCGGTGAAGTTAAACAAGGTAAAATTGATTTTAAAGTAGATAAATTTGGTATTATTCACACTTCAATTGGTAAAGTTTCCTTTACTGCTGATAAAATTGTTGAAAATGCCCATGAGTTTATCAACACCATTATCAAATTGAAACCGACTGCTGCGAAAGGTACTTACGTAAAAAGTATTTGCCTGTCAAGCACAATGAGTCCTGGAATTCAAGTCGAATTAAAGTCAGTCACTGACTAGTAAAATATTGCAAGATGAAAAGATCAGAAAAATTAACGATTATTGACAATCTGACTGAGCAGATCAATTCTTACAATCACTTTTACTTGGCGGATATTGCTGACCTTAATGCAGAAGACTCTAGTAGTTTAAGGCGCCTATGTTTTACCAAAGATGTAAAGCTGGTTGTAGTTAAAAATACACTATTAAGAAAAGCGTTAGAAAATTCTGAAAAGAATACGGACGAACTTTTCGATACTCTCAAAGGTAGTACTTCAATCATGTTTTGTGAAGTTGGAAATACTCCGGCTAAACTGATTAAAGAATTCTCAAAAGTACATAAAAAGCCATTATTGAAGGCGGCTTATGTTGAAGAATCAGTTTATGTTGGCGAAAACCAATTAGAAGCATTATCAACAATTAAGTCTAAGGATGAATTGCTTGGAGATTTGGTTGCCCTGTTACAATCACCAATGAAAACAGTTATTGGCCAATTGCAATCAGGAGGAAGCAAAATTCATGGAATCCTTCAGACACTTTCAGAAAAGGAATAAATTTAGTTACAATTTTATAGCATAAAAATTAAGAAGAAATGGCAGATTTAAAAGCACTTGCAGAAGAGTTGGTAAACTTGACTGTAAAAGACGTCAATGAATTAGCTGACATTTTAAAAGAAGAATATGGAATCGAACCTGCAGCAGCTGCTGTAGCTGTAGCTGGACCTGCCGCTGGTGGTGGTGAAGAAGCTGGAGCTGCTGAGCAAACTGAATTCGACGTAATCTTAAAAGCAGCTGGTGGTTCAAAACTTGCAGTTGTGAAGTTAGTTAAAGAATTGACTGGTTTAGGTCTTAAAGAAGCAAAAGCTGTTGTAGACGAAGCACCTAAGGCAATCAAAGAAAAAGTTTCAAAAGACGAAGCAGAAGCATTAAAAAGTCAGTTAGAAGAAGCTGGAGCTGAAGTTGAACTTAAATAAGAGACTTAAGACCTTTAAGAATGGTCTGAATAATGGTTTAGAACCTCACATAAGTGGGGTTCTAAGCCTTTTTGTATATTGATGTATTAAGTTCACTTAATTTTGTTGATACATGTCGTTAAATACTGAAAATCAGAGAATTAGTTTCTCTTCCACAAAAACTAAATTTGATTATCCTGATTTCCTGGAAGTTCAAGTAAAGTCATTCATCGATTTCTTTCAGTTGGTAACAACTCCTGAAAACAGGACCGTTGAAGGCTTATACAAGGTTTTCGAAGAAAACTTTCCAATCACGGATACTCGAAATAATTTCGTTCTTGAATTTCTAGACTACCAGGTTGACCCGCCAAGGTACGCGATTGAAGAATGTATTGAACGAGGTTTAACCTTTAGCGTTCCGCTTAAGGCAAAATTAAAGTTGTACTGTACTGATCCTGAACACGAAGACTTCGACACGGTTATTCAGGATGTGTATTTGGGAACTGTTCCTTACATGACAGAAAGAGGAACTTTCGTTATTAACGGAGCCGAACGTGTTGTTGTTTCACAGCTACACCGTTCTCCGGGGGTTTTCTTCGGACAAAGCTTACACGCTAACGGTACAAAGCTTTATTCGGCACGTATTATTCCATTTAAAGGGTCATGGATCGAGTTTGCAACCGACATCAATTCTGTGATGTTTGCTTATATCGACCGTAAAAAGAAATTACCTGTAACTACATTGTTGCGGGCCATTGGATACGAAAGCGATAAAGATATTCTCGAAATATTCGGATTGGCTGATGAAATTAAGGTATCCAAATCCGGTTTAAAGAAAGTAGTAGGAAGAAAGTTAGCAGCCCGTGTTTTGAAAACCTGGGTTGAAGACTTTGTTGATGAAGATACCGGTGAGGTTGTTTCGATCGAGCGGAATGAAGTGGTCATCGACCGTGAAACCGTCATTGAGAATGATCATATTGAAGAAATTCTGGATTCAGGCACCAAAACAATTTTGTTGCATAAAGAAGATCAGAATCTGCAAGACTTTGCAATTATATATAATACACTTCAAAAAGATCCGTGTAACTCGGAAAAAGAAGCTGTTTTACATATCTATCGCCAGTTGCGTAATGCTGAACCGCCGGATGAAGCAACTGCACGCGATGTTATTGATAAATTGTTTTTCTCTGAAAAACGTTATGACTTAGGAGAAGTAGGACGTTACCGTATCAACAAAAAGTTAGGCTTGAATATCGAGATGGATACTCAGGTATTGACGAAGGAAGATATTATAGAGATTATCAAATATTTAATTAAGCTGGTTAATGCAAAAACTGATGTTGATGATATTGACCACTTGAGTAACCGTCGTGTTCGTACAGTTGGCGAACAGATGTATAACCAATTTGGTGTTGGATTAGCACGTATGGCACGTACCATTCGTGAGCGAATGAATGTTCGTGACAATGAGGTTTTCACTCCAATTGATTTGATCAATTCAAAAACCTTGTCATCGGTTATTAATTCATTCTTCGGAACCAATGCTCTGTCTCAGTTTATGGATCAAACGAATCCATTGGCAGAGATGACACACAAACGTCGTATGTCTGCTCTGGGACCGGGAGGTCTTTCGCGTGAGCGCGCAGGTTTCGAGGTGCGTGACGTTCACTTTACTCACTACGGACGTCTTTGTCCGATTGAAACTCCAGAGGGACCAAACATTGGTTTGATTTCTTCATTATGCGTTTTTGCTAAGGTAACTGACTTAGGATTTATTTCTACTCCGTACCGTAAGGTTGAGAATGGACAGGTTGATTTATCTGAAGATGGTGTTGTTTACCTGACAGCGGAAGAGGAAGAAGGAAAAGTAATTGCGCAGGCGAATGCACCAATCGATGACGAAGGTTACTTTGTCAATCAGAAAGTAAAATCACGTCTTGAAGGAGACTATCCTGTTGTTGAAAAAGAAGAAGTTCAGTTGATGGACGTTGGTCCTAACCAGATTGCATCAGTTGCTGCTTCGTTGATTACTTTCCTGGAGCATGATGATGCGAACCGTGCATTGATGGGATCGAATATGATGCGCCAGGCAGTACCATTATTGAGACCTGAAGCTCCTATTGTAGGAACAGGTCTGGAAGGTAGTGCTGCTCGCGATTCGCGCGTTCTTGTTTCAGCTAAAGGTGATGGAGTAATTGAGTATGTCGATGCTAATGAAGTGATTGTTCGGTATGATATGAGCGATGACGAGAAGTTCGTTAGTTTCGAGCCGGAAGTTATTTCATACAAATTACCAAAATATCAAAAAACAAATCAAGGATCAACGCTTGACCTTAAGCCAATTGTTGGCAAAGGACAGCGTGTAACTAAAGGTCAGGTACTAACTGAAGGATATGCTACTCAAGGTGGCGAATTAGCTTTAGGACGTAACCTGAAAGTTGCCTTTATGCCTTGGCAGGGATATAACTACGAGGATGCAATTGTGATTTCTGAGCGAGTAGTTCGCGAAGATATTTTTACTTCAATTCACGTAGACGAGTATTCTCTTGAAGTTCGTGATACAAAACGTGGAGTTGAAGAATTTACTTCCGATATACCAAATGTTAGCGAAGAGGCGACTCGCAACCTCGATGAAGCTGGTTTGATTCGCGTTGGTGCGAATGTTAAGCCGGGCGATATCATGATTGGTAAGATTACTCCAAAAGGAGAATCAGATCCTTCACCAGAAGAAAAATTACTTCGTGCTATCTTTGGAGACAAGGCTGGTGACGTGAAAGATGCTTCGTTGAAAGCTTCTCCGTCATTAAAAGGTGTTGTTATCGATAAAAAGCTATTCTCGCGAGTTGTAAAAGATAAAAAAGGTAAAGCGGCTACTAAGCCATTACTTGATCAAATTGATGAAGAACTTGAACGCGCAGTAAGTGCATTGAGAGCGAAACTGGAAGATAAGCTTTTCAGCATGGTGAATGGTAAAACCAGCCAGGGTGTGAAAGATTATTACGGTGGTGATATTATTGCGAAAGGTGTTAAGTTCACCTTGAAACAAATTCAGGACATAGACTTTTTGACAGTTAACCCTAGCAAGTGGACTACCGATCAGTCGAAGAATGATTTGATTTTCAGACTAATTGTTAATTATATCCAAAAATATAAGGAACATGAGGCCGTTGCTCGTCGTAAACGTTACAATGTAACCATTGGAGATGAGCTTCCAGCCGGAATTATTCAATTGGCAAAAGTTTACGTTGCGAAAAAACGTAAACTTCAAATTGGTGATAAAATGGCGGGACGACATGGTAATAAGGGTATTGTATCACGTATTGTTCGTGATGAAGATATGCCTTTCCTTGCTGATGGAACTCCTGTAGATATTGTTCTGAATCCATTAGGTGTACCATCGCGTATGAACCTTGGACAGATTTACGAAACTGTTCTTGGATGGGCAGGTAAAGAACTGGGATTGAAGTTTGCCACTCCGATTTTCGACGGTGCAAGTCTTGAAGAGGTAACTGCCTACACCGACAAAGCAGGCGTGCCAGCTTACGGGAAAGCATATTTGCATGATGGAGAAACCGGTGAACGATTTGACCAGCCTGCAACTGTAGGAATTATCTATATGTTGAAACTGGGGCACATGGTTGAAGATAAAATGCATGCTCGTTCTATCGGACCATACTCTTTAATTACGCAGCAGCCTCTTGGTGGTAAAGCACAATTTGGAGGGCAGCGTTTTGGAGAGATGGAGGTTTGGGCACTTGAGGCATTTGGTGCTTCTCATATCCTTCAGGAAATTCTGACAGTGAAGTCGGATGATGTACTTGGGCGTGCTAAAGCATATGAATCAATTGTAAAAGGAGAACCAATGCCGCAAGCGGGTATTCCTGAATCATTGAATGTATTGCTCCACGAATTACGCGGACTTGGTTTGAGTGTTACACTGGATTAATTTCAGGTTTATACCGCAGTCCTATTATTAACTTGATTTAAATATACATCGATATATGGCATTCAGAAAAGACAATAAAGTTAAAAGTAATTTTGCCAAAATAGCGATTAGTCTTTCTTCTCCAGAAGAGATCTTAGAACGTTCGCACGGAGAGGTACTAAAACCTGAAACCATTAACTACAGAACCTATAAACCAGAAAGAGATGGTTTGTTCTGCGAGCGGATTTTTGGGCCAGTAAAAGACTATGAGTGTCATTGTGGTAAATATAAGCGTATTCGTTACAAGGGGATCGTATGTGACCGTTGTGGAGTTGAAGTAACTGAAAAGAAAGTACGACGCGAGCGTATGGGGCACATATCATTAGTAGTCCCTGTGGCGCATATCTGGTACTTCAAATCATTACCAAACAAAATTGGTTACTTACTTGGATTACCAACTAAGAAGCTAGATACAATTATTTATTACGAAAGATATGTTGTTATCCAACCGGGTATTAAAGGCCAGGATGGAATTAAAAAATTGGATTTCCTAACGGAAGAAGAGTATCTGGATATTTTGGATACGCTTCCAAAAGAAAATCAATATTTGGATGATGACGATCCAAATAAGTTCATTGCCAAAATGGGAGCTGAAGCCCTTTATGGTTTGCTTGAGCGTATCGAACTGGATGAACTTTCGTATGATTTAAGACATAAAGCAAGCACCGAAACATCGCAACAACGTAAAAACGAAGCTTTAAAACGTTTGCAGGTTGTTGAAGCTTTCCGTGCGAGCAAAAATATCAACCGTCCGGAATGGATGATTGTAAAAGTTGTTCCTGTAATTCCGCCGGATTTACGTCCGTTGGTGCCATTGGATGGTGGTCGTTTTGCTACTTCCGATTTGAATGACCTATACCGTCGTGTTATTATTCGTAATAACCGGTTGAAACGATTAATCGAAATCAAGGCACCCGAAGTAATTCTTCGTAATGAGAAAAGGATGCTTCAGGAAGCAGTTGATTCATTATTTGATAACTCACGTAAATCGAACGCTGTTAAAACGGAGAATAACCGTGCCTTGAAATCACTATCTGATTCGTTGAAAGGTAAGCAAGGTCGTTTCCGTCAAAACTTGTTGGGTAAGCGTGTTGACTATTCTGCTCGTTCAGTAATCGTTGTAGGACCAACGTTGAAACTTCATGAGTGTGGTCTTCCAAAAGATATGGCAGCAGAGCTTTACAAACCATTTATCATTCGTAAGTTGATTGAGCGAGGTATTGTAAAAACTGTTAAGTCTGCTAAAAAGATTGTTGATCGCAAAGATCCGGTGGTTTGGGATATCCTTGAAAACGTATTGAAAGGACACCCGGTGATGCTTAACCGTGCACCCACCCTTCACCGTTTATCAATCCAGGCATTCCAACCTGTATTGATTGAAGGAAAGGCGATTCAGTTACATCCATTGGTTTGTAGCGGTTTCAATGCCGACTTCGATGGAGACCAGATGGCGGTTCACTTGCCATTGGGAAATGCTGCAATTTTGGAAACCCAGTTGTTGATGTTGGCTTCTCATAACTTATTAAACCCTGCGAATGGTGCTCCTATTACCGTACCTTCTCAGGATATGGTTTTGGGTCTGTATTATATGACAAAGCCACGTGAGGGGGCTGCAGGTGAAGGAATGACTTTTTACTCATCAGAAGAAGTTATTATTGCATACAACGAAGGACGTTTAGAGAAGCACACCATTATTAAAGTAAAAGTGGAAGATGTTGACGACAATGGTGAATATTTCAAGCATATCGTTGAAACCACTGTAGGACGTGTGTTATTTAATCAGGTGGTTCCTCGTGAAGCTGGTTATATCAACGAATTGTTGACTAAGAAGTCATTACGTACAATTATTTCCGATATTTTCAAGAAAGCTGGAAACGCAACTACCGTGCGATTCTTGGATGACATGAAAGATTTGGGTTATAAGGCTGCTTATCATGGTGGTCTGTCGTTCAACCTAAACGATGTTATTATTCCAGAAGATAAAGTTGGTATTGTTGAAGGTGGTTATCAAGAAGTTGAAGAAGTGATGGCCAACTATAATATGGGATTCATTACCAATAATGAAAGATACAATCAGGTGATTGATGTCTGGACTCATGCCAATGCTAAGCTGACTAGCTCGGTAATGAAAACGTTGAGTACTGATAGACAAGGGTTCAACTCTGTGTATATGATGCTTGACTCTGGTGCTCGTGGTTCTAAAGAGCAAATTCGTCAGCTTTGTGGAATGCGTGGGTTGATGGCGAAACCACAAAAGTCTGGTTCTACTGGAGCGCAGATTATTGAAAACCCAATTTTGGCGAACTTTAAAGAAGGCCTCTCGGTATTGGAGTACTTTATTTCTACCCACGGTGCTCGTAAAGGTTTGGCGGATACCGCTTTGAAAACGGCAGATGCTGGGTACTTAACACGTCGTTTAGTAGATGTTTCGCAGGATGTTATTGTTGCTGATGAAGACTGTGGTACTCTTCGAGGATTGATTGCTTCTGCAATAAAGAACAACGAAGAAGTTGTCGCATCACTTTCAGAGCGTATTATTGGTCGGACTACGGTTCACGATGTTTATCATCCTCTTACTGGAGATTTAATTATTTCTTCTGGTGAAATAATAACCGAAGAAATTTCTCAGAAAATTGAAGATTCGCCAATTGAAAGTGTTGAAATTCGTTCGGTATTAACCTGTGAGGCCAAAAATGGAGTTTGTAGTAAATGTTACGGACGAAATTTGGCGACAGGAAATCTTGCACAACGCGGAGAATCTGTTGGTGTAATTGCAGCACAGTCGATTGGAGAGCCTGGTACACAGCTGACACTCCGTACCTTCCACGTTGGAGGTATTGCCGGTAACATCTCTTCTCAGTCGATGGTTGAGTCTCGTTACGACGGTATTGCCGAAATCGAAGAGCTTCGTACGGTGGAAACTAAAGATGAAACAGGCAAAAAGACTTCAATCGTAATCGGACGTTTAGCCGAATTGAAAATTATTGATAAAAATACTCGAATCCCATTGTCGAATCATAGTATTCCTTATGGATCGAAATTGTACATCGAGAATGGACAAGAGGTAACTAAAGGACAGAAGATTTGTGAATGGGATCCTTATAACGGGGTAATTATTTCTGAATTTAAAGGTAAAGTTGCATTTGAAGCTTTGATCGATGGAGTTACTTTCCGAGAAGAATCGGATGAACAGACTGGTTATAAAGAAAAAGTAATTATTGAAACCCGTGATAAAACGAAAAACCCATCATTAAAAGTCCTCGACGAAAGTGGTGAGGTGATTCGTACTTATAACTTGCCGGTAGGCGGACATATTTCTGTAAGTGATGGAGATACGATTAGCGCTGGTCAGGTGTTGGTTAAAATACCTCGCGCTTCTGGAAAAGCAGGAGATATTACCGGTGGTCTTCCACGTGTAACCGAGTTGTTTGAGGCCCGTAATCCATCTAACCCAGCTGTTGTTTCTGAAATTGATGGAGAGATCTCATTCGGTAAAATAAAACGCGGTAACCGCGAAATTATCGTAACATCACGAGGCGGCGAAGTGAAAAAATATCTGGTACCACTTTCTAAACAGATTCTGGTGCAAGAGAATGACTACATTCGCGCTGGTATTTCACTGTCTGATGGTGCAATTACGCCTTCTGACATCCTGGCAATTAAAGGACCTACTGCTGTTCAGGATTATATTTTGAACGAAGTGCAAGACGTTTACCGGATGCAGGGTGTGCGTATTAACGATAAGCACTATGAGGTGATTATTCGTCAAATGATGCGCAAAGTTGAAATCATTGATTCTGGTGATACTCGCTTCCTTGAGAAACAAATTGTTGACAAGAACGAATTCGCTCATGAAAATGACTGGATTTACGCCAAGAAAGTTGTCGTTGACCCGGGTGATTCGGAGTTGCGTGCTGGGCAGATCGTCACTGCGCGTCGTTTACGTGATGAAAACTCAGTTCTACGTCGTAAAGACAAGAAAATCGTTGAATCTCGTGATGCGATTCCAGCAACATCAAGTCAAATTCTCCAAGGTATTACACGCGCGGCACTTCAAACACGTAGTTGGTTGTCTGCTGCATCATTCCAGGAAACTACTAAAGTATTGAACGAGGCAGCTATCCAAGGAAAAGTTGATTATTTAGACGGATTGAAAGAAAACGTTATTTGTGGTCACCTGATTCCTGCAGGTACTGGATTGAAAGAATACAAGAATTTGGTAGTCGGATCTCGTGAAGAGTACGATCGAATCGTTGACGTGAAGGAAACTGAACGTCAGAGTTAAGAGAAGTAATTATGTCAGAAAATAAGAATAAAAATCAGATGAACATTGAATTGAGTGAAGAAGTGGCTCAGGGAACATACTCGAACCTAGCTATTATTACTCACTCCAGTTCAGAATTTGTTCTCGACTTTGTACGCATTATGCCGGGAGTTCCAAAGGCGAACGTTAAATCCAGAGTGATTCTGACTCCGGAACACGCAAAGCGTCTACTGTTAGCTTTGCAGGATAATGTTGACAAGTTTGAGAAACAACATGGGCCAATAAAAGTTAGCGGTGCTAATCCAATGGTTCCACCGATGAACTTTGGAGGACCAACAGCTGAAGCTTAATTCTTACTTATAATATTTTAAAGCCGTTTCAATTTTTTCGAAGCGGCTTTTTTTTGCCTTTAACTAGCAAAAATAAAGGGATTCTTTTAATCTTTGACTGGTATATACGGAACTGCATAAAAGCCTTAGACGGTTGAGAACTGATGCCTGGCTTCGTTTTTCTTGCCGTATTCTTTACAGAATGAAAGTTGTTCTTCCATCCCCTGTAGCAGATTTTTTAAGTCTGTTGTGATTTTTACATGATGTCCGTCAAACATGAAGGACACCTTCTCTTTAGTGCGATAGCTTTCGATTTTGCCGTCGTTAATGTTTATATTCATAGCGGATACTTCGGCAATACAGCAATAATGTAGCGATCCAGCTGCTTTGTAAATAGCGTTTGTCGCTGCTTTTTCTCTTGATTCACTGCTGGTTCCAACCAGTTCTACAATTTTATAAACGCTTTCAGGCATAATTACCTCCTTTTTATTTGTGTTTACAATTATGACCTGTCGTTTCGTTAGGTTCGATCTTTTTTTTTGCGAAAAAAAAGCTACCTTATCCAAGACAGCTTTAAGAAAGAAATAGTTAAAAACTACAGTAAATTCCATCCATCACGATAATGGTAATGCAATTTAGCAGTTGCCTCTCCATCTTCATCGTCTACAAACGTTTCTGTTTTGGGATCCCAATGAATGGTTCTTTTCAGATCGCAAGCAATGTTTCCAAGCGTGCAAACTGTGCAGGAACTGTGTCCAATTTCTACCGGAACGATTGGGTCAATCCGGTTTTTAACAGCTTCGATGAAGTTAATTTGGTGAGGAATTTTAGTTTCATAAGGAGTATCATCATCTGCTTCATTTGCTGATTCGGGAGGTAATAATGAGTCATCAGAAGCCAGATAATGACCGCGTGATACTTCGATCCAGCCGTCTTCACCCCAAAATTTCACCCCTTTGGTTAGTTTATCATCAAATGGCTCCGATGTCATAACAACCCCATCTGCATATTTAAACATCATGAATTCAGTGCCATCACCAATAGGAGATATTTCTACGGGACCGCTTCGATCCATGCCCAGTGCCCATTGAGCAATGTCAAACATATGAGCACCCCAATCAGTAGTGAATCCGCCTCCCATTTCTTTATACCAACGCCAGGCTCCCCATATTTTTTCATTTTCGACCGGATCAAGCGAAATTGGTGGATTCAACTCATTATTGAAATGAATATTATCAGGTAGTGGTCCCAACCAACGATTCCAATTTAAATCTTCCGGAACAGATTCCTCTGGTAAATCGTAGGGTGTTGGCGGAGCACCAACATAGGCATTTACTTTTTGCATTTTTCCTAATTTGCCGGACTGAACCATTTTAACAGCATGCTGAAATCTAGGATCTGACCGTTGCTGGCTTCCAATGCCTAAGATTCGGTTCGTTTCGCGAACTACTCGTTTTAGCTCCTGCCCTTCTTTAATGGTAAAGGTCATTGGCTTTTCCAAATAAACATCTTTTCCTGCTTGGCAAGCAGCAATGGCTATCATTGCATGGGCATGATCGGGGACAGCAATTACAACGGCGTCAATGTCATCACGTTGAAGCAAATCTTCGTATCTCTCGTAGGTTTTTACTTCTTTTTCAATGTTATTATTTGTGTTGAATTCATTTACAATATTTTCAAAACGCTGACGTTTGCGTCCGTACACGTCGCACCCTGCAACAACACGAACTCTCGGAACTTCCATGAATCCATTTAAAAGGAACATAGATTGTCGTCCCATACCAATAAAGCCAAGGCGAATACTGTCATCTGCCGCATTTTTTGATGTACACGCATTTATTGAAGGTAAAAAAGTAATACCGGCCATTCCAATGGCTGCCGTGTTAAGGAAATGTCTTCGTGAAATCGAACGTTTAGTCTGGTTTTTCATTATAGTTGTTTTTATTAGGTTGATAATGAATGTATGATCAGGTTCAGTTTTGAATTCTCTAAAAATAGAGATTAAGTTTTAAGAATAAAAAATTTTGGGTCGTAAAGTAAAAGCAATTCTAACAGAAGAGTGACAATTTTCAACGTATTTGTCGTGGATAAATTTAACTTTCTGGAGGCCGGGAAAGCGGGTTTAAAAAGCGATAAAGAACTATTATTTTCTGAAATGTATTAACTGAGAAAATCCTCTGATTGCTGCTTGAGGATTGGGATTTGAGAAAGTTTGTTGTTCGGTTGTATGCTTGTATGTATTGATGGATTTCGAAATGACAAAAATCAATGTTAATTAATTAATAATTGTATTTCGCATATATTTTTAAACATTTTTGTTCGGTTAAAAAATTGGTATCATTGTTATCTATCCATATCATGGGAAGAATTTTAAAAAAAAAATATTGAAAAGATGAGTGACTTAGGATTTGCATTGCAATTGATGGGAATAGGAATGATTACCGTGTTTTTAATTCTGTCGCTAGTTGTTTTGATTGGTAATTTGATTATTCGATTTGTCAATAAATACCTCCCCGAAGAAGTAAGTAAGAAAGTTCAACAAGTAACAATTCAGGCAACTGATTTCAATCGCAAAAAAGTTGTAGCTATTGTTTCAGCTGTAAAGATAGTTACCGAAGGGAAAGGACAAGTTACAAAAATTGAAAAGCTATAAGCGTTTTTCAGTCCAAACTTTGTAGCAAGCCAATAAAACCATATAAAATTATTATAGCCTTATGGAAAAAAGAAAAATCAAATTTTCATTGGTTTATCGCGATATGTGGCAGTCGTCAGGGAAATACCTGCCACGCGTAGACCAATTAGTAAAAGTAGCACCACACATTATTGAAATGGGATGTTTTGCCCGAGTGGAGACAAATGGTGG